>JAHEBJ010000035.1 GCA_024642285.1 Sphingobacteriales bacterium | reverse complement strand
CTGATATTAAAAGAATCTCCGCACATTTTTCAATGTCGCCTGAAGCATTTACCAAAAAGTGGTTGCGTAAAGACAGGGTAGGAGATGTATTGAATAAAACAGAACCCTGCCAATTTTTGAATCAGAAAGATAATAAATGCTCCATTTATGAAATCCGTCCGGTAGATTGTGCAGGATTTCCCCACCTGGGTAAGAAAAAGATGGTAGACTACATGCACGTTCACAAACAGAATATTGAATTTTGTCCGGCAACTTTTAAAATGGTGGAGAAAATGCAGATTATGGTGAATGGAGTCAGGAATCAGGAATTGGGTTGACCAGTATCCATTATCGTTCTCTTTTACAAATACACATCCTCTATTAAAAAATACTCAACGGGTTCATCTTTTAATATAGTGATAGCAAGAATATTGAACTGCACTATCTTCCATTGCGGCTTTTGATACATGTACTCTTCAGCAGCGTTAATAAGGTTCTGAATTTTCTTATTACTTACTGCTTCTTCGGGATGCCCGAATTTTTTGGTGCGGCGTGTCTTTACCTCAACAAAGTGCAGAACTCCATCTTTTTCGGCAATCACATCTACTTCCCAATGAGAGTGTCGCCAGTTTTTATGGAGAATTTCATATCCTTTTTCCAAAAGATATTGCACCGCCAATGCTTCGCCTTTATTGCCTGTCAGGTTGTGCTGTGCCATCTCTCAAAGGTAAAGAATAGCGTAATTAACAGCCTGAGGACAATTGCCTTTATTTAATGCCCTGTAAAAAACTATAATTGCTTATTTTTGCATCAAAGAATAATAAAATGAACAAACAAACTAATTCTGCTATACTGATTGCGTCGGTATTGATCATTGTAGCGGCTGTATCAAGGGTGATTATGTATCCTGATAATTTCAGTCCGATAATCGGGATGGCAATTTTTGCAGGAGCTGTACTAAAGAATAAGCGATTGGCTTTTGCATTGCCGTTACTTGCTATGTTCCTGAGTGACGTGTTGTTTGAAGTATTTAATATCGCTCCGGGCTTTTGGGGATGGGGACAATTGGTAGGATATGGTATTCTGGCACTGATCACCGTGATAGCGTTCAGTATGAAAAAGATCAGCGTTCTTAAAGTGGCTGGGTATTCTATTGGATCATCTTTGTTGTTTTTCTTTTTGAGTAATTCTGCATTTTTTGTTTTTGATAATGCTGTTTTTAATTTATATCCGCAGAACTTCACGGGTTATATAGCAAGTCTGGTTGCAGGAATTCCATTCCTTAAAACAGGATTGATTGCTGATTTGGTTTACAGCGGCATTTTATTTGGAACCTATTATCTCATTCAGAACTATGCGTTCAGCAACAAAAAAGCTGCGGCATAAATAAATAAAATATTTTTTGAAGAACACCTGCTGTTGGCAGGTGTTTTTTTTATAAGGATGCCTGCGCTTCTTCATAGCCTTCATCTGCTGCCAGGTTTTTTCCATCGGCAGCCGAAGTAGCTAATTCATCACAACGGTTATTGTACGGATTATCAGCATGGCCTTTCACCCATTTTAGTTTAACGTTCAAATTTTCTGCAAGGTCATAATACCTTTCCCAGAGATCCTTGTTTTTTTTGCCGCCTTTGAAGTTGGTTTTTATCCAGTTTTTTAACCAGCCTTCTTCAATAGCTTTTACAACATACTGACTGTCGGAATAAACAACTATCGGCAAATCTTTTTTGGTGATTGCTTCCAATCCGGTAATGACAGCAAGCAGTTCCATCCTGTTATTTGTAGTGTGTTGGTATCCTTTGGATATTTCTTTACGATGGTTGTTCCACATTAGGATCACACCAAAGCCGCCCGGCCCGGGATTACCACGGGATGATCCATCCGTATAAATATGAATTGTGTTCAAATAGATGTATTATTTGCGCTAAGTTAAGTTTCGAAAGAAGGAAGAAAAAATAAGATTGGCTTTAATTTGTTCATATTTTATGTTTTCAAACTGCCCATGCCACCATCCACCCCAATTACCTGCCCGGTAATCCAGCTGCTGTTATCGCCTAATAAAAAAGAAACGAGTTGCGCCATGTCATTAGTATTTCCGATCCGTTGCAATGGATGCCGTCTGGCAGATGCCTCTTTTTTTTCTTCTGTATTGAGCAGGGATGCTGCAAGCGGCGTTTCAGTAAGCGAAGGGGCAATTACATTAACTCTTATTTTTGATGGAGCCAGTTCGGCCGCCAAACTTTTGGCCAATCCTTCAAGCGCTGCCTTTGATGTTGCTATTGATGCATGAAATGGCATGCCCAGTTTTGCAGCTACTGTGCTGAACAAAACAACACTGGCACTTTCGGCTCTTTTCAGGTTGGGTAATAGTTTTTGTAACAGCGCTACGGCACCAAAAACGTTTTGATTAAAGTCGTTTAAAAAATCCTGTGTACTTAACCGGTTAAAAGGTTTCAGGTTTATTGAACCCGGGCAATAAACGAGGCCATCAATATTTTCCGGTAAATCCTTAAGAAGATGAAGCTGGTCTTCCGTAAAGTTAATCTGGTAAAAACTGCTCCTTAATGCTGACAGTTCGGGTGTATTGTTTCTGGAAACTGTAAAAAGATTATATTGATTTTGGAGTAATTCAGCGGTTTTTAGTCCTATACCTTTTCCTGCACCGGCTATTACAATATTTTTCATGATGGATTTTTTATTCCTCAGATTGTTAGATTATTAAAATTTCAAACCAAATCAACACTACTCTGCTTTTGCAAGAAAAAGATGAAGATTTTCGTCATCGCCTTTTTTTGCCCAATCGATGATTGTTTCACCAGATATGTCTTCATAGATGTCCATTTTGTTTTTGCCTGATTCCATTATTTTTTTTGGCACCAGCATCAAATAACAGGGTGCTATATATTCCGGGTGGTGGTCCTGTGTAAAACCCTGCACCTGTAAATATTTGTAGCCTTTTTCTTTTAAATCATCCAGTGCCTCCAGCGTTAGCAAACCATGGTTGTCGAAATTTCTTTTCATTTCATTTGTCATGATAAACGGTTTTGATTATAACAAACAGGAAGGACAAAGGTTTTTGTTGTTGGTTATTTTGCCGTTAAAAAAATCAAGACTCCGTAAACTACATCAGGAATTAAGATGCCAGATGGTTCCATTCAAAACTGTTGCAAACAAAACCCAGATGAGGTAGGGAGTCATCAGCCATGCTGCAGGTTTACTGATTTTGTAAAATGAAAGGATTGTTATTGCTATGTAAAATAACATAGCAATAATTTCAATGAATGCCCAGCCAATGGCTTGAAGATTAAAAAAAATGAACGACCAGGCAATGTTGAGGACAAACTGTATAACAAAAAATGTAATTGCAGATTTTTTATTTTGATGATGGGTATGCCATATTAAAGCAACTGCAATTCCCATCAGGATGTATAATACCGTCCATACCGGACCGAAGATCCAATTAGGCGGATTCCAGGTTGGTTTGTTGATAAAACGAAACCAACCGTTTATGGATTCGGCGGTACTGAAACCACTTAATAAACCTAGCATGAGGCATAGCCCGATACAAACGGTTATTTTTAAAATCAGTGACTTCATTTTATTCTTTGGTTTTTATCGCTAAAAACATACCTATGCCAAACATTAGCGTGATTAATCCTGCAAAGTAAGGGATAAGTTCAATCATTTTTTTGACATATTTAAGAGTTTAAAAAATATGGTAAAGCCAAGTATGGACGGAACCCAAAGACCAACGAAAATAGCGGCATTCTCTTCACCTTTAAACCATAATATTTCTGAAAAGATCAGGGAAAGGAAAGCTGCAGTTAATAGTAGCAGATCTGCTATTGATAATTTTTTTGTCATACAGTTTTTTTCAAGTTTTTTAACAGATTTAAAAAGGTCTAACAATCCAAACGTCATTTTGTTTTTAATTTGATTTGCGTGTACCTTATTCAAATAATAAAGGGAACCAGTCAACCTGATTCCCTTTCCGTTCTTACAAATTAAACAAACAAAAGTTTATTTTTTTGGCATTAATACTGCGTCAATTACATGAACCACACCGTTAGTGCCTGTAAGATCAGCAGCGGTTACATTTGCGCCGTTTATCATTACTTTACCATCTTTAATTGAGACAGTTAATTCTTCACCCTGCAATGTCTTTACCTTTTGGCCATCTTTCAGGTCTGCTGCTTTCACTGCCCCGGCTACAACATGGTAGGTTAGAATTTTTGTGAGTGCATCTTTACTTTCCGGTTTTAGCAATCCCTCAACAGTGCCTGCAGGCAAGGCGGCGAAAGCTCCGTTGGTTGGGGCAAAAACTGTAAATGGTCCTGCACCCTTCAGTGTTTCTACAAGACCGGCGGCCGTTACAGCTGCCACCAAAGTAGTATGATCTGGTGAACTAATGGCTACATCCACGATGTCTTTTGGTGCTGCAGGAGGAGCGTCCACCGCTTCTGTTAATGAATCCATCATAGGTGTTTCTTCTGATTTTGATTCGTTGTTGTTGCATGCGGTTAAAGAAATTACACTTAATCCGGCAATTGCAACTAATGATAAGAATTTGTTTTGCATAAATTTTATTTTTAGATTTTTTTGTACAACAGGGTAGTCGCCTAAAAGTTCATCAAAAATGAAATTAAAATTGTTTGTTTAATTTCTTTTGGCAGAGTTGATCGTAATTTATTCAACAAATCTCGTTGGTCACAAAAAAAGCAAAACAATTGAAGCCAACTATCTAATTCTGTAATTAAAATAACAAAGGGGAGTCTGGCAAATACCTATGTGCTTTTTGTTTTTGTTGAATGGAAGTAAGTACTATTCAAAAAATATTTAAACAAAAAAAATATTTTAAAAAAAACGGGATTGCAAAGAACAAAAATAAAATAATACTGTTTAACTATTTCAACAATTAATTAAACAATAAAAAAATTATTATGACATCCCAAAAAAATTTATTCAAAGTTTCAATGCTTATGTTATTGAGCATTCCGGTACTAATCTCGAGTTGTAAGAAAGATGATCCAGCTCCTGTATCAAACACAATTACTGATGTTGTTGTTGGAAGTGCCAATTTTTCTACTCTTGAAGCAGCAGTGTTGAAAGCCAATTTGCAAACAACCCTAAGTGGTGCTGGGCCATTCACAGTTTTTGCACCGGATAATGCTGCATTTACTGCGTCAGGTATTACAACCACCACGCTTAATTCTTTAACAAGCTCACAGGTTAGCAACATTTTGTTGTACCATACTATTGGTGCAAAAATCATGGCTGCTGATGTACCAGTAGGTCCTAATGCGAAAGTTGTAACTGCAAGTGGTGATTCAGTATTTGTTACAAAAAATGCAAACGGTGTTTTCGTAAATGGTACCAAGGTAAACACTGCTGATGTTGCTGCGGACAATGGTGTTATTCATTCGCTAAGTGCTGTATTAATGCCGCCCTCTGGTAATATTGTGGAAACAGCAATTGCCAGTGGACTGGATTCACTAGTAAAAGCAGTATTGCGTGCAACTAATGGCCCAGGAGGAGATCCAACATTAGCAGCAACACTGGGTAGTGCAAAGCTTACTGTATTTGCACCAACCAATGCTGCGTTTACACAGTTATTAAGTGCTTTGAGTTTAACAAGAATTGATGATATACCTGTTGCAACTTTATTGGCGGTGTTACGATATCACGTTGTGGGCGGTCGTGCCTTTTCTTCAGACTTAGCTAATGGAAGCTTAACCATGTTAGCCTCAGGTAATACCACCGTGAGTTTAACAAGTGGTGCTAAAATTACCGGAAATGGAAATGGAGGAAATGCTTCAAATATTACAGCTGTAAATATAATGTGCCGTAACGGAGTTGTTCATTTAATTGATAGGGTATTATTGCCTTAAATATTGAATTTGATTTGAAAAACTGAGAAAGTCCCAATGATTATCATTGGGGCTTTTTTGTTTGAGTATGTGAATCTACTGCATAGATATTTCTTTTTAGAAATCACATATTCCCAGCTATGCCTGCCAGTTTCTGGCAATAAGAAGTTGGGCACAATAAAAAGAGGAAGACGAAATATATTCATGCTGACTTGCCAATATCACCTATATGGTAAATAAAAGAGGCGGTGAATTTAGCACGGCAGTTAAACAAAACTGCTGGAAGGGTTAAAAGATTTATCATCAAAAGAATGCCGCCAATGAATTCACTAAGTAACGCTACCCAATCCAAAAATACAGGAATCGGAAATCCCATTTCAGAAAGGTCTTTGATAAACCAATCCTTCGGACCCCAAACACAGTTTTTGGGCATTATTTTTTCAAAAACCCTGCAGAATCCAAGTCAACCAAGTAGCGTAGAATGAGGATGCAGGTATTGAATAAGACGGGAGTGGTATCACCTTTTCCAAACAAAACTTGTTTTAAGTTTGTATTCCTGATGCAAAAAACGGATTTAACAAATAGTGAAAAATGAAAATAGTTATCGGTTATTGAATTCTTAATTTAGCGCTATTTTATCTATCAATAATTCAAATGTTTCGGGTGTTTTATTACCGATTAAGAAAACTACTTCTTCAATATAATCTTTAGAAAAATTTGGCAGATTGAGTTTTCTGCCCCTGAAAGATGGGTACATATTACTGAGCGGGATTTCAATTTGTTGCCACTCACCGGTTGTTTCGAAAGAAGAGATGTAGGAATAGTATTCCCGTGTATTATCTTTTACTCTTAGTTGATAGGTCTTACCATCTCCTTTTAATTTAATGATAATTTTATTGTCCTTATTTACTTTAATTTTTTCAAACTGATATTGTACAGATGAGAATCCGCCATTATTGTCCAGCGAAATTTGGCCTTTAAAATGTCCGTATCCTTCAGGAGTTAACGAAAAGCTTCCGGACGATCTTCCTCCCATTACAATATCGTCCACAATTTGCCAACCTTTGACATCCGCCTGCTTATTAAAATCAAAAATTACAGTACTGTTTATCGTAGCAGTAATTAAAAGTGAGGCTAACAGGTATTTCATCGTTTAAATAATTTTATCACTAGAATTCAATAATAACCCCAATATTTGGTCTGAAATTGGCATCATCATTCTTCACACGTGTAGGTATGGCATTGCTTCCATCGGCTTGAACAGGCTGGCCATCCGTTGTCTTAAAAGCGCTGTTGTCATCCGTTCTTGTCCAGGTATACTCAGGTATTGATGGATTTTTTGCCAGGTACCAATTGGTAATATCCAGAAACAAATCAATAGTGAATTTTTTAAAATTCCATTTTTTATCTATCCTGATATCGCTGCTATTGAATCCATTCAATCGTTGCGTATTCAGTTCATTGTAGTTAAGCGTTCCTTTTCCCTGGCTTAAATAATTTATTCTTGATGCGGTTTCATCAAACGGTGTATAAGGTGAGCCACCCTGATAACGGAACTTTAAACCAAGTTCCCAATTACGGGGGAATTTATAGCCGCAGGTTACCGACAAAAGATGTTGGTTATCCCAACTGCTGGGTATGAGTTTGTTATCGGTACCGCTATAAAGGCTTCTGTAATAGGTATAAGATAAAATACCAAAGAATCTTTCGGTCAATTTTTTCTGTACAAAAAATTCAACACCATAGGTTTTTCCATTACCATTTGTATTTACAGCTTCGTTACCAAGTACATTAAAATCGGCCCCCAGGTTGGCCAGCGAAATACCGTCTCTTACCGACACAGGAACATTGCCATATTGTTTGTAAAATCCCTCCAGGGTAATACGCAAACCGTCATTTGGTAAAAACTCAAAACCTGTAGTATAGTGTGTTGCTCTTTGGTACTTAGCATTTTTATTTACCAGCACATCATTGTTATCTGCAAAACCTAGTACGGTGTAAACCGGAATTTTATAGTATATGCCCGAAGATGCATTCAAGGTCCATTTATCCGCTAACACGTAACTGAAAGAAAGGCGGGGCGATAAAGTTTGTAAACCGTTCATGCCATCGGTTGTAAACGTGTTCATGTCTGTTCGTATACCTGCACTGATACCCAGCCTGTTTTGTAACACTCTTTTACCCACCTGAACAAATGCGCCCAGCCGGGCAAAGGGCTTTAAAGGACTGTTGAAATTTTGAACTACGGCTGGCTGAACAATATTATTAGCAGCATCTCTAACTTCTTTTTTAATTACAGCAAAAGTTTTATTATCATATTGTGCCAGTTGGGTTGAGGCGCCGTATGAAAATTTCCATCCTTTGCGAAATGTATTCATATCAAACCGAAGTTTGGTTTCTGTTTCATTGCTGACCAGGTCAAGCGTTTTGTTGGCTGCCGTAGGATTTTCATTGTCCTCATGTTTTTGGATATTATTGTTAAACCTGGTTCTGCTCAATGCCAGATTCCAATAGCCATTTTTGATACTCCTTTTCAGAGATGCCCCGACGGAATAATTCCATTGCTGAATTACCGCATTTGAATTAATAATGTATAATTTTTCGGGAGTTGCCATGTTTGGTGCTACAAACTTAAAATCATCAATGGCACCAATACCAATAAAAGTAAGGGTGGTTTTATCATTTATTTGATGGGTTATCTTGGTTTGAAAATCCCAATAGCTTGGCAGAATAGGAATGTCAATCAACGCTCTTAATAATTGAAAATATGACCGGGTAGCAGATGCTAAAAAGGTTGTTTTTTTATTTTTAGATAAAGGCCCTTCCAGCGTTAAAGCAGTTTCTGAAGTGCTTATCCGGGCATTTCCCTGAAACTTATTGGCGTTGCCGTTTTTTTGTTTAAACTGAAATACACTGCTAAGTGCGTTGTCGTAACGGGCATCAAATGCCGAAGAATTTAGTTTTACATCCTCAATAAAAAACGTATTTAATATCCCCTGGGGACCGCCGCTGCTACCCTGAGTTTGAAAATGATTGATTACCGGAATTTCAATCCCGTCGAGGTAAAAAACATTTTCGTTGGGGCCTCCGCCACGTATGATGATATCATTACGAAATGAACCGCCCTGCTGCCCGCCGCCAACACCAGGCAGTGTTTGAATTACTTTGCTTATATCAAAATCGCCACCGGGGTTGCTTCTTATTTCCTCTGCAGTTAGGCGTTGCACACTAAGAGGAGTTTCCAACGTGGCTGCTCTAACACTGCGTTTGTTGGCTTTTATAACTACTTCACTTAGCTCTGCAGCCTGCTGTTCCAATTCTATGGTATAAACATTTTCATTGCCACTATTTACAACAATATTATAAAGTGTAAATGTTTTAAATCCTATTGAACTAACTAAAAGGTTGTATGACTTAACAGGAATATCCATCATTCTAAATCTTCCTGTTAAATCAGTTGCGGTTGAAAGATTAGTGCCTGCGAGTGTAATATTTGCACCTGACAATGGCCGCTGGTTATTTTTCTGTAGTATGGTACCACTGATACTGCCAGTTGTTTGAGCAATTGCAGTGATTTTTACAAGAACGAAGAATATAAGGGATATAAAGTGCTTGTTCACTATTGTACTATTCATTTATAGCTTTTTGTTGAATTACTAATGGTATTTCCTATAAACATGGTAAACATTTTTTAAACTTAAAAGTTCAACTTTTAGAGTATAAAGACATGCAAAATTATTAACATACAACTTGAAAACTATTTTAAGAATTGTTTGGGTTTGTACTAAATATACCCCTTTGTTAGGCTATTAGCCCAAAAATGATTACCGTAAGTGTAGGAGGTAAAACATTAATCACCAGTCTATTTGATTAAATACCAGAAAACAAATGATAATTCTGAACTAAATTGAAAATTGAAAAGTAATCCTGCAATTGGTTCATGGCACACAATAAATTTTACACCTGAAAAACCCCTGTCTTAAACTCAGCAATCTCCGGATTGTGATCTGCAGCGGCAATGCCTTCCGAAATATATTTACGGGTTTCTCCCGGGTCAATAATTTCATCAACCCAAAGCCGGGCGGCTGCATAATAAGGAGTAGTTTGGGAATCATAACGGGCTATGAGTTTATCCAGGAGTGCTTTTTCATCTTCTTCACTAATTTCCTGTCCTTTCTTTTTAAGCCCAGCCACTTCAATTTGTAACATAGTTTTTGCAGCCTGCTCTCCACCCATTACAGCAATTTTTGCTGTTGGCCAGGCATATATAAAACGGGGGTCGTAAGCTTTGCCGCACATGGCATAATTGCCGGCGCCATACGAGTTTCCAATAATAATTGTAATTTTTGGCACAACGGAATTGGCTACAGCGTTAACAAGTTTTGCACCGTCTTTTATAATGCCGGAATGTTCACTGCGGCTACCTACCATGAAACCGGTAACATCCTGTAAAAAAACAAGTGGAATTCTTTTTTGATTGCAGTTCATAATAAAGCGGGCCGCTTTATCGGCGCTGTCGTTATAGATTACACCGCCTAATTGCATTTCACCCTTCTTGCTTTTCACAATCAGGCGCTGGTTTGCCACAATACCTACTGCCCAACCATCCACCCGTCCATATCCACAAACTATAGTTTTTCCATAGTCTTCCTTAAACTGATCAAAGCTGTTTTCGTCGCAAATACAGTTTATCATTTCTACCATATCGTAGGGCTTGGTATTACCTTCACTCATGATACCATAGATTTCGCCTTTGTTATTCCTTGGTGCCTTTGTTTCAACACGGTCGAAACCGGCTTTCTTATGATGACCCAATTTGCTCATGATTTTTTTCACCTGATCAAGACATTCTTCTTCGGTCTTGAATTTATAATCGGCAATACCGCTGATGCTGTTGTGTGTATCTGCGCCACCAAGTGTTTCACTGTCGATATCTTCACCTATAGCAGCTTTTACCAAATATGGTCCGGCTAAATAAATTGATCCATTTCCCTCCACCATCAATGTTTCGTCACTCATAATAGGAAGATAGGCGCCCCCTGCAACACAGGCACCCATTACTGCAGCAATTTGAGTAATGCCCATGGCACTCATCTTTGCATTGTTACGAAAGATGCGGCCGAAATGTTCTTTGTCAGGGAAAATCTGATCCTGCATGGGAAGGAAAACTCCGGCACTGTCCACAAGATAAATGATAGGCAGGTTATTCTCCATAGCCATCTCCTGCATGCGTAAATTCTTTTTGCCCGTGATGGGAAACCAGGCTCCGGCTTTTACAGTTTGATCGTTGGCAACTATTACGCATTGCCTGCCGCTCACATAACCAATTCCACTTACTGTACCTGCAGCAGGACATCCGCCTTCTTCGGGATACATATCAAATCCGGCAAAAGCACCTATTTCAACAAAGAGTTTATCCTTGTCACACAAATATTGGATACGCTCACGTGCTGTAAGTTTGTTCCTCGCTTTTTGCTTTTCGGCCGATTTCTTTCCACCTCCCTCAAATATTTTGTCAAGATGACGCCTTACCTGGCTCCAGGCCATTTTCATGGCGTCTTCATTTTTGTTGAATTCTAAATCCATAATATTATTTTATTCGGGGTAGTAGTTATTTAATTCGTTCCGTTTGTGTGTTTGCCCGATTCTGGCTAATTTAGTACAATAAATCAACAGCAAAAATATGGGTAATGAAATAAACCGCATATTAAAACTATTCGCCGATCTTGAACATGGTGATTGCTGGATTGGTACCAATTTTAAAGAAGTATTGCATGGCGTTGACCATATAAAAGCGATGGAGCGGACTGATGGCTTTAAAAACAATATCTGGACGCTTGTCGCACATGTAACTTACTGGCGCAGTTCGGTGGTTAACCGTTTAACAGGTTCTGATAATCCACCTCCATTCCAGGATTTTCACCTGCCCGATGAAGCCAATGAAATAAACTGGCGGCAGGCACAACAAGATCTTGAATCGGCCTATCATTTGTTGCGTAATGCGATTATGCATTTTAATGCGGATCATCTCGAAAAACCTTCGGTTGTAAAAGAACAAACAAATTACGAACTCATTATGGGTTGCCTGCAGCATGATGCATATCATTTAGGGCAAATGATGTTGTTAAAGAAAGTTTCTGCATGATAATTTGCTACACTTTATTTTAGTTTTTGAGATTGATCACAAATTTATTTTCAACAATAGGCCCGCTGTTGGTTAGTGTATTGTTTTTCTGCTGATGATCTGCTCTTACTTTGTCTTCGTAAACTATCACGGGTGCCAATTGATTTGAATTAACAAAACTATTGTTGCTCACCATCGACTCCTGCACACCATACAAACGGATTAATTCAAAATCATTTCGGCTGTTCAAAATCTTATTGTCATTAAAAATTAACTTGGGCCCCATGGTGCTTTCATCATTTCCTCCACGGTAAATATTTAAAAGTGGTCCTTTGTAATTTTCAAAAAGGCAATTGTTAATCACCATACGCTCGGTATTGTAAAAGCCTTTGTCGTCCAGTTCATCCTTTAAATTAAAAAGAGGGCCCTGCATTTCTCTGAAAACAGAATTGGTAACAACAATTTCATCGGCATATGAGTTTTTGGCTCCATCATAAAAGGCCAGAAGATCTGATCCGGAAAATTTACAGTCATCTATTTTGATTGAAAAATGATTGCAGCTTCCGCTTGAATTTGTACTGATAAACTGGTTAATGGCCAGGCTGTCTAATTTAACGTTCATGTTTTCTAAAATGAGAGAGCTGTTCCCCTTGATTTCAAAAAAGTTGAGAATATTGTATTCAGAAACAAAAGATAAGTCTCTTCCTCTTCCGTTGAAATGTGTAGGTTTAGCAATAGTCAACGGTTTGGTAAATAAATAAGATGAGCCAGTAAGGTTAATCGAAATTTCAGTTGCCTCATCATTTGTCAGGGCGGCATAAACTGCAGCAGCATCAATGCAATTCGCAGCTTTGACCGCAGTCCTTTGATCTGTATTAGGTTGTTTCCAGGTAACGCCTAGTTCATCTGCATTGTTAATAAGCGATCGGAAAAAAGTAATGTTGCCGCTTCCAACCTTATCAGGTAAAGGGTATTTCAAACGTGTGTTCATCTGGTCTTTAAACGAATCGGGAAGTATTTGTTCAGATCTTTTTGAAAGAACAGGATAGCTGCTGCCATTCCAGCTTTTAAAACTTACTTTGGATTGTGAGAAACCCTTAAGACTGCTACTTGTTAATTTGTTACTGAAAAAATTATTTGCAAAGGAAATGCCATCAATAGGACAGTAGCTGAAAAATAAATTGCTGTCGAGGTTATTGTAAAAAAGATTATTGAAAAAGAATACATTTTTCGGAGCTTCTGTTCTTTCCGTATCGCTTCCTTCGCCCAGGCTGAACGGTGTACAGTTAAAAAAACTATTGTTAGCAATTACGGCATCTTTTACCGGTAAATAACGGTTTGGAGGCGAATTTAATACCCCGTTCATAACCGACAATGGCGATCTGAATCCTTTGCCAACACATTTGAAGAAAAAATTATTCACGATCCAGTTACCTTCATTGATAACCCTTACTCCGCCGGTACCTTCTTTCCCATTTCCCCAAAAAACATTTCCTTCAATGGTATTATTATTGCCATGCCGCAGCACAACCGCCCCCTGGCATTCTTTGAATACATTGTCTTGTACTTTGTTTCCGCAAGATTTAATTGAGATGATCTCTGTTTCTCCATCGCAATGTTCAAAAAAATTATTTTTAATAATAGTGTTGCTGTAAAAAGTACAATGCTGCGATACGCCAACCCTTATAATCTCGCCGCCATTGCTACCCAAAGGTTTTCTGAATCCAAAATAATTACTGTCGATGCTGTGACTGTTCAACCTGCTACGGTCATCATCGAGCATAACTGCCATTAACACACCGATATTTGTCTTATCAATAAAATTGCAGTGGTCAACACGATTATTCTTCCCATATAATGCTACCCAATGATTATCATCCATTCGGTTATTAGGGTTAAATCCTTTAATAATGCAGTTTGTGATACGGCTGTTGTTGGCAACCTCTTTATCTTTTCTAAATTCCCATACATGACCACTTGAAGCAGATCCATCTGTAAACACTAATCCTTCAACAATAATATGATTACCTCCAATCCTAAGACTACTGCTGCCTGTTATAAAAACCTGTCCATTTGTTTCTGCTTTAAAAACAATGAGCTGATCTTCTGTGCCACTACAAGTGAGTTTTATTTCAATATTTTCCCAGTTGCCATTTTTCAGGAGTATGGTATCGCCCGGTTTTGCTTTAGAATTAGCCGTCTGTAATTCTTTTGCATTTATAGCAATGATGGTTTCAGCATGTACAATTGTGGTAGAAAATAATAGACATACAGCCAGAAATTTTTTTATCATAATATTTATTTAGTAGTATTATTTTTTGAGCAGCCTCTGCGAAGACTCCCGGATATATAATTTAGGTTTAAGAATTTTTTCAACATGGCTCATGTCTTCATTGTCATGCATTGATTCGATAAAAAGTTTAGCGGTTATCTTTCCTAATTCAAATGAAGGTTGCTCAACACTTGAAATAGTAGGAGAAACAAGGCTTAAAATAGGTTCATCGTTAAATCCCACCAACCCGATATCTTCAGGCATATTTAAACCTTTCTTTTTAATTGCCAGCATAGCGCCTATTGCCATCCGATCGCTGATCGTAAAAATAGCATCAGGTCTTTTCTTCATTACCAGTAACTCTTGAGTTGCAAAAAAAGCATAGTCCTGGTTAAAATCGCAATGCATTATAAGATTTTGATCAACCTTAATTCCGTGTTTTTTTAAAGCTGCTAAATAACCATCCATTCTTTTATTGCTGATGTCTAAATTTTTTGGACCCGCTAAAATAGCAATGCGTTTGTAACCCTGCTCTATTAAATGTTCTGTAGCCTGAAATCCGCCATCTTCATTATCAATCCGCACACTTGGTGCTTTTAAATGAGGAGTAACGCGGTCAAAAACTACCATCGGAATTTCTTTTTCCTGTATCTTTTTTATATGGTCGAAGTTTTTAGTTTCTGCACTAACTGAAATAATGAATCCATCAACCAGACTTTCCAGCAATCGTCTTGTATTTAAAATTTCTCTGCCAAAAGATTCATTGCTTTGGCAAATCATAACCGTGTATCCTGCCTCTAGTGCCACTTCATCAATTCCTCTCACCATCATTGATAAAACGTAGTCAAGATTGGGAACTATCACGCCAATAGTATGTGTTTGTTTATTGCGTAAACTAAGTGCAAGTTGGTTGGGTTGATAATTCAATTCTTCAACCAACGAAATCACAGCCTTTTTAGTTTCTTTATTTACGTCTGAAGCATTTCGAATGGCACGTGACACGGTGGAAACAGAAATATTCAATTGCCTGGCAATGTCCTTAATGGTTGGCGGCTTGGTCATATTTCTTGCAAGATTTGTTGAGGTAAAGCTAAACAATATAAAGTTTTCGGGAAAACCGGCAACGTTACCGGTACCGTTCTCGGTACAAAAAAAATAATTTATGTTCAGTAATTATACTAAAATGCAAGATAATTTTCAATAATATTAAGATATAATTAGTAAATATTGAATAGACCTTAAAATTTAAAACCGATTTTTTAAACCTACTATTGTGCATTCGGTTAACAATTTGCTATTTCCTAACCGTAGAATTGCTTTGCTTCTTACCCCACAAAAACTAACCAAGAGAATTTAGTTAAAATAAAAAAAAGATTGATTTATGAAAGGAAAAATTGCAATTGTAACAGGTGGAGCAAGGGATATAGGCCGTCAGGCGTCTTTAAAACTGTCCGCAGCCGGAGCTAAAGTTTGCGTAAACTATTTTGGAAATAAAGAACAGGCCGACGAAACCATCAAGATGATTAAAGATGCCGGTGGTGAGGCGATTGCTGTTTATGGAGATATGACCAAGTCGGCTGATGTTACTGCAGTTGTTGCCGCATGTATTGCAGCGTATGGTAATGTTATTCATACATTGGTAAATGTTGCAGGCGGATTAATGGGACGTAAACCATTAGCCGAGCTGGATGAAGAGTTCTGGGATGCAGTAATGGATGTAAATCTAAAATCGGTTTATTTAGTTACAAGGGCAGTTGTACCACATATGACTGAAGGAGGTACAATAGTTAACTTTTCTTCGCAGGCTGCAAGAGATGGCGGCGGCGGCGGTGCTTCGGCATATGCTGCGGCTAAAGGAGCGGTTTTGACTTTTACAAGAGGAATGGCAAAGGAACTCGGACCAAAAGGTATCCGGGTTAATTGTATCTCACCTGGTATGATTAATACAACTTTTCACAACACATTTACAAAAGCTGAGATAAGGACAAATGTTGCCAATTCAACTCCTCTTAGAAGAGAAGGCAGGGCAGAAGAAGTTGGTGACCTTGTTTTATACCTGGCCGGTGATTCTTCATCTTTCATTAATGGCGAAAGTGTGGAGATCAACGGCGGAACTTATTTTGTTTAGATACGAAGCATAGAATGACCTGTTTTTTAAGAACAGAAAAAAATAAACGATTGCCTAAGGATGACTATATTTTTTAAAATTCTACTGGTGTTATTAATTCCTGTGCTTGCAGAAGCACAGCATCCCAATACTTTTTTTACTAAAAAAGAAGCCGCAGAAGTTAAAAAGAATCTTGCTCTCTATCCTTTACTCAACAAGTCTTTTATCGATATTAAAAAAGATGTTGACTATTGGGTTGGTAAAGATGTTGATGTTCCTTTTCCGAAAGATCCGGCTGGCGGATATACCCATGATAAACATAAAGCAAACTACACACTGATGTTTAACAGTGGTATTTTGTACAATCTTACAGGCGATGCTAAATACGCAACGCTGGTTAAGACTATGATGTTGAAATATGCCGCTTTAAATCCAACACTTAAAAATCATCCCGAAGCAACAAGCAGTTCACCCGGACGCATTTTCTGGCAGGCGTTAAACGATGCCAACTGGATGGTGTACGCAGGTATGGCTTACGACCTTGTTTACAATTCTCTTACGCTGGCTGAACGTAAAAAAATTGAGGACGGTGCTTTTAAACCCGAAGTTGATTATTTCACAACCGAGTTGAAAGACTGGTTCAACCTCATTCACAATCATGCAGTGTGGGCAACAGCCGGAGTTGGTATTATTGGTATCGCAACCAATAACCTGAACTATATAGACATGGCATTAAAGGGAACAGAGAAAGATGGCAAGACGGGTTTTTATGCTTTAATGGATAATTTATTTTCGCCAGATGGCTATTATACCGAAGGTCCATATTACACCCGTTATGCCATTCTCCCTTACGCTGTTTTTGCCAATGCGTTAAACAACAGTAATCCTTCTTTAAAGATATTTGAACACCGTGATCGAATTTTACAAAAGGCCTTGCTTACCTGCTTGCAGCAAACAAATATCGATGGAACATTTTATCCTTTTAATGATGCATTGAAGGAAAAAGATTACACCTCCAATGAACTGGTAACCGCCATTAATATTTTTTGGAATGTTTACGGACCGGATGAAAATTCATTGTTCGTTGCAAAAAAACAAAACCGGGTAATGCTGAACAATGGCGGCACTGCTATTGCCGCAGCTATTTCAAAAAACAAAAATGTACCTGCTTATTTTCAATACAAATCATTTGAGAGTGGCGATGGCGTGAATGGAAAGGAAGGTGGCGTAAGTATTTTCAGAAGTGGAAAGAATGCTGACCTCAGCAGCCTTTTATTTAAATATACATCGCATGGCTTATCACATGGCCACTTCGACAAGCTTGGTATCATGCTTTACGATAAAGGCAACGAAATAATTACCAACTACGGCTCTGTTCGTTTTATTGGAGTTGAGCAAAAGTATGGCGGACGTTATTTACCTGAGAATAAAAAATACGCCGGACAAACCATTGCACACAATACAATCGTGATGGATGAGACAAGTCATTTTAACGGTAAAGAAGAAATCGCCGAAAAATTTCATTCAGAAAAATTATTCAGCAGTTTTGCAAATTCTGCAGTGCAGGTTGTGGCGGCTAAAGAAGATAATGCTTACCCCGGAACCCACATGCAGCGTACGTTGTACATGCTTGACCTGCCTGGTGGAAATAAGATGATCGCTGATATTTTTAATGTACGGTCGGAAAATCAACATCAGTACGACCTGCCGTTTCAGTATAGCGGAAGCCTTATAGGTACAACGGTAAAATACAAAGCCAATGCCAAAAAGCAGGAACCACTTGGTAAAAAGAACGGCTATCAATATTTATGGAATGTAGCCTCCGGTTCAGTTGCTGATACCCTCGTACAGCTTACTTTCCTGAATGAGCATACATACTATACAGTATCATCTTTAGTGCAGGATACAGCGCAGGTGTTTTATACCCGAACAGGAGCAAATGATCCTGATTTTAATCTGCGTAACGAACCCGCTTTCATCATCAGAAAGAAAGGTCAAGACCAGTCATTCATAAGTGTAATTGAAATCCATGGCAAGTTCGATCCGGTGTATGAGTTTTCATCAAACGCCTATCCGTCTGTAAAGCAAATAAAATTATTGCAGAATGATGACGATTACACTGTTGCAGAAATAATGATCGGAGATAAAAAATTGATGATCGCTCAGTCAAATAATAATACAGATACTAAGCAAGTGCATAGTGCAATGGGACTGAGCTGGATCGGGCCTTTTACCGTTTTATTCAACAATAAAAAATTATAATCAATAAAACCTAAAACGATGGGAACAACCGAATCAACCAAGGTATTCATTGAAAACAAAGAGATACCATGGGAACAAATGGCTGAAGGTGTTAAAAGAAAGATCATGAGTTACGATGACAACCTGATGTTAGTTAAAGTTGAGTTTGAAAAAGGAGGCGTAGGAGCTTTGCATCAGCACTATCATTCTCAGATTACTCATATCGAAAGCGGAGTTTTTGAAGTAGAAATTAATGGCGAGAAGAAAATCCTCACCGGAGGCGATGGTTTTTACATTCCTCCAAATACAATACATGGTGCTGTTTGTCTTGAGGCAGGTGTGTTGATTGATGTCTTTAGTCCGATGAGGGAAGACTTTGTTAATAACAAATAAATTATAGAATTCGAATAAATAAACAAAACGCATAAAACGCTTTAACATGAAAAAAATATTATTTACACTTTGCCTGTTATTTGCTGCCGGGATGATGTTCGGTCAGACAACTTATTACTGGGTTGGCGGCGTTGGTCCAACCAGCTATACTGCCAACGGTAACTGGAATACCATGTTAAATGGTTCGGGAACAACAAGGTCTGCAGCTGCTGCTGACGACGTTTTAATTTTTGATGGTACAAACGTTGGTGGCACAGTTCCAACAACGGGTTTGGTTATAGCTACCTCATCTACAACTGCAAGCGGAAAGATTATATTGCAAAATGGTGCCAATGTTAATATTGGCCGTGCAACAGCAGGTAGCTCAACCATCACCATTAATGGAGATGCAACTGCCACAAACGATTTGATCGTTGATGCAGGTTGTACACTCACTACCGGATCGGCTGTTTATAATCATGATGTTTACCTTATCATGGAAATTCCGGCCACTGCGCTTATCAGCGGAACAATTTACCTGAGTCCATTATCAACCCAGGTTCATACAAGAAGCTATATAACAGCAAAATCAGCCAATGCGGTAATTTTTGCATCAGGTTCTGTCTGCCATATTACCGATTCATCTGCCACTTCTGGCTTTAATGGATCTGTTCAGGATGGTGTACGGTTTTTATCTGGATCGTCTTGCTATTATTATACGGGCAGAAGTCCCATTGGTAGCAGCTCGACGCTGCAGTATACTAATTATGATGAAGGAAGCAACCTGTATTTTATGAACACCAATAGAAGATATGACGGTGGGGCAGCTTATAGCAGTTCATCCTGGAATAACAGAAAAGGCTTAGGAAATGTATTTATAAAAAATGGCTCAACTTTTTATTCTGATGGTCCATCAGACAGAATAGGCGATTTAACTATTGACCCCGGATGCACTTTCATTACACATACGAGTGGCGTTACTCCCGTTTTTGGAAATTTAACAGTGAACGGAATCTTAAATGGACCTGCCGGAAGTTCAAACACAATTGTAATGGGCGGTAATTCACCACAAACAATTTCAGGTGCAGGTACAATTGATCTTCCGAATTTTACAATAGCGAATTACAGTAATGTTACCTTTTCAAGAACCTTAAATGTAATTGGAGGGTCGGATGTTTTTGGAAGCGTAAATTTTGGAGCTACAAATCAGTTAACGGGCCCTGGCGATTTTATATCTAAAGTAAATGCTACTGCAGGAACCGTTACAGGTGATACAGAAGCAGGTTCTTACAGAATATCAAATGTAGTGGGAACATTAGGCGGAAATACGGGTTTAAAAGTGACCGGCAACGGGCTTGCTCCCAATACCAACGTAGTTGGATTTTCTTCTTCAAATGCAGTTGTGCTGCTATCCAGGCCGGCTTTATCTACTGTAACCGGAGCCACATTTGATTTTTCGAGTGATACTGCAACTATGGTTACTGCAAATGCGAACGGGATGGATAGTCTTACCGGAAGCGTAGTAGTAGTTGCTAATAAAAGTTACCAATCTGGAACCAACTATATAATTAATGGTGCTACAACCAAACCATTTGGAATCAGCTCAGGTTCTTCGGCAACTACTATTGATGCGGGCTTTGTAGATATCAATGCAGATGTAACAGTGAACAGGTCTGTAAATTTATATCGTCGTTTATTGGTTAATGGAAAGCTAACCTTGCGTCCCGCAGATTTGGTACATGTATTTCCCGGAGCAATTATCACGGGCGGCTTCAGCAATACAAAATATATTGCTGCTGATTATACAGTTGCTGGTGTTCAAAGTTTAATTCAGCTGGACGGTGTGACAAGCGCTACTACCGTACCCGTTGGAACTACTGTACACTATTTGCCAATTACAATTACACCAACAACCTCGTCCAATTATACCGTTGCAGCATTTACTGGCATTACAGCCAATGGGATGATCACAGGGACTCCATTACCACCATTTCAGAAACAACGTGTAGTAGATGCAGTTTGGAATGTAAACCGTTTGTCTGGAACAGGTAATGCAACTGTTCAGATAAACTGGCCAACTGTTTTAGAAGGATCAACTTACACTACTTTGACAAATATAGAAATTGGTTTAATTACAAATAATGGCAGTGCATGGAACCTCCCTATTGGTACTGCAAATAATACCACAAATATTGCGACAGCAACAATCGGTAGTTTTACGCCCATCAGTACGGGTGCAATTGCCCAAGTTGTGCCATTTATATTTAATGCTATCGCTCCAAAAACTTATGGAAATCCTGACTTTAATGGAGGTGCTACCAGTTTAAATACAACGCAACCGATTGTTTATACGAGCAGCAATCCGCTTGTAGCTACAATTGTTGGTGGTTTAATTCATATTACAGGAACAGGAACAACAACTATCAATGCTTCTCAGGCTTCAGATGGTAATTATCCTGCAGCCAGTGTTGACCAGGTCCTGAATGTAAATAAAGCACCATTAACGGTAACAGCCGATAACAAATCCAGGTTTGAGCAGGTTGTTAATCCGCCTTTAACGATTACCTATTCCGGTTTTGTTCTGGGCGAAACAAATGCAGTTTTATTAACGCAGCCAACTATTTCAACAACTGCGGTGTTGGCATCTCCTCCGGGAATGTATCCGATCACTGTTAGCGGCGCAACAGCTGCAAACTATACCATCACACATTTTAATGGCACCATGACGGTTGTTCCAAAGCAGAACCAAACCATTACTTTTAATGTATTGCCAATAAAAACATATGGTAATGCGCCATTTGCGGCAGGGGCGTTCAGCACAAACAATACAATACCTATTACATATACAAGCAGTAACACAGCTGTTGCAACAGTTAGCGGAAGTACCATCACAATTACAGGTGCCGGAACAACTACCATTACTGCCAACCAGGCTGGTAATGATGGATATTTCCCGGCTGCGCCAGTTAGCAGACCACTTACCGTAAACAAAGCTAACCTTACCATCAGAGCTATAGACACAGTTAAAACAGTAGGCCAGGCAAATCCTCCTTTTACAATAACCTTTACCGGTTTTGTATTGGGGCAAACAGTTTTAAATCTGCTAACACCACCAGTTGCAACAACTATTGCTACAGCGGCCACGGCACCTGGTTACTATCCGATAACATTGTCTGGAGCAACATCTAATAACTACAATATTATTTATGCAAACGGAAGGTTGACCATTTTGCCTTTAACAGGAACAGGAGAAAAGTATATGAATGCATGGAGAAATGCATCAGGTAATTTATCAGTAAAGGTTTATAGCAATGAACCAAAATTGGGCGATGTGATTGTATTTGATATGTCGGGACGTCCCGTAGCTAAAAAGAATCTCTTTATGCCTGTGGGCTTCATTACAACCGACTTGCTGGCTACAAATTTACCTTCGGGAATTTACGTAGTTACTGTAAGAGGAAACGGAGTTGATCTTAAAAAGATGATCGCGTTTATCAAATGATAAAATTAATTATGAAAGGAAGTCTGAAAATATTAACGGTATTGATCTTGTTGAGCTGCCAATCAACAAAAGTGATTGGACAACGCTCAGGTAAGCTAAACTTGTTTGCTTTAAATGCAAAGGCGTTGGAGAGCAATAAGGCCGCCGTTTACAACAAAGATGAATCGGTAATGCCGGCATATAAGCAGCTTATTAAAGATGCAGACAAAGCGCTGAAGTTTGGGCCCGTGAGTGTTATGGAAAAAACAAACACACCACCCAGTGGCGACAAGCACGATTATATGAGTCTTGCTCCCTACTTTTGGCCTGATTCGTCTAAGCCAAATGGTTTGCCTTATATCCGTAAAGATGGACAGACAAATCCAGAGGTAAAAGATTATAAAGACAAGGATTATCAGCCTAAGTTATGTGAGCATGTACAGTCATTAGCTCTGGCCTATTATTTTTCAGAAAATGAAGTGTATGCCGAACATGCAACGAAATTATTACGGGTTTGGTTTTTAGATGCTGAAACAAAAATGAACCCTAATCTGAATTATGGACAGGCCATTAAAGGTGTAAACGAGGGTAGAGGTGCTGGATTAATTGACACAAGACATTACGTAAAACTGGTTGATGCTATTGGCCTGCTTAAATCATCCAAGAGCTGGAAAACAGCCGATCAGAAAGAGATGCAGCAATGGTTTGCTGAATTTTTAAACTGGATGCAAACCAGCAAGATTGGAATGGATGAAATGAGAGCCAAGAACAATCATGGCGCATGGTACGATGTACAACGGCTTGCATTGTCCTTGTTTATTGACAGTATGGATCTGGCTAAAAAAATTGTTATTAATGCAGCTGGCCGCCTTGATTACCAGATGGATGAAAATAGTTTCTTCCCTGCTGAGATGGAAAGAACTATTTCGTTGCACTATACAGCATTTGTAATGAATGCATTTTTTCACATTGCACAAATGGCTGAAAAAACCGGTATCGATTTCTGGAATCTTACTACCCCATCCGGAAAATCTTTGCAAAAAGCTTTTACGGTGTTAAAACCGTATTTCGCCGATGAAAAGAACTGGGAAGGGCAACAGATTAAAGCTTACGACTATGAAGATGGTTATATGCTGATGATGGAAGCCTATAAACATTATAAGTGTAAGGATTGTGAGCAGGCTGTTGAACGCCTGGCAGATGACAAAGCACCGAGATTAAGAATTAAACTTTTGTACTAAAATTTTTTATTAAATATTCAAACTGCAATTATGAAAAAACTTCAAAGCTTGTTAATACTGATTTTCTTTTTGTGCAGCACAGCGCTGGCGCAAAAGAAAACCATTACCGGAAAGGTAATCAACCAAAATGGCAATGATCCTCTGCTGGGCGTAAACATTCTTGCCGAAAATCAAAAAGGTGGAACAGCTACAAAAGCCGACGGTACTTATTCTATTACTGTTGATGAAAAATCCACAGTATTGATATTCTCTTATGTTGGATTTACATCACAGTCCGTGGCTATTGCCGGCAGAACTACTATTGATGTAATATTGATGCCTGCAGCTGCACTTGCGGAAGAAGTGGTAGTAATTGGCTATGGTACCCAAAAGAAATCGAGTGTTACTGGCGCAGTTGCTAAATATACAAATGAGCGGTTAGAAGAAACACCATCTTCAAGACTTGACCAGGCTTTGCAGGGCAAGATTGCCGGTGTGCAGATACAGAACGTTTCACCGGAAGCTGGATCAGAGCCAAGAGTAAGGGTTCGTGGATTAAGTTCAATCAATGCCGGTGCAAGTCCATTGGTTGTGGTTGATGGGCACCCCGTGCCAGATGGTTTGTCATTTGTTAACATGGCCGACGTACAATCTGTTGAAGTTTTGAAAGATGCAGCATCATCTGCTATTTATGGATCAAGGGGTGCAAGCGGTGTTATTCTTATCACTACAAAAAGTGGTAAGGCCAATAAAACCAAATTCAATGTAAAATATTCCAGTGGTCTTAAGGAAGCTTATAAGCGTTACCCTATGATGACCACTACTGAATACACAAATATGCTTTTTTATGAAGCAGCACTTAAAGCAACCGATCCGAGCATTCCTGTTCCAACAGGGAGTGGCATTGCTTCAGATCCGGAAAGAGGTGCTTATCTGATAGAGCAGCAATTAAGAAATGGTGCAGCTACCGATTGGCAGAGCGAAGCATTACGTGTTGCCCGTACTTCAAATCTTCAGTTGTCCGCATCAGGAGGAAATAGTGGTGTAAAATATTATTTGTCGGGTGGTTACCAGAATGATCAGGGTATGATGTATCATAGTGAGTACGAAAGATTCACTATCAAAAGTAAAATTGATGCGAACTTAAGTAAGCGTGTTAAACTTACATTTAACTTCAACCCATCTTATATAAAACGAGAAAGGCCATCGGTAAACTATATCGATTTTGTAAGGTTCCAGTCTTACATGCCGGTATATCTGGATGATGTTACTGCTGCTTTTGTAAGTCAAAATCCAGCATATGCAGATGTTAAGCCAGGAGACTGGGCACAGGCACGTTATTTTAATGCAAGACCATACAGTGGTATGATGCCTGACGGAAGCATCTGGACCAGCAGCGGAAATATAACTCCTTTCAATACCGCAAACAATACACCTAAGTCGGTTATGGAAACACGCAAAATCACAGCAAATGATTATCGTGCGCTTGTTTCCGCCGACATGACAGTTAATATTATTCCAGGTCTCGATTTTAAAACCCTGGCTAGTGTTTATGTAAGCTATTACAATGCACTCGATTTCGCTAAAAGAAATTCAAATCGTGCAGGTGACGTAAATACCGGCATTTACAATAAACGTTTATTTGTTGATATGTTGAGTGAGAATACTTTAAACTACACAAAAAAAATAAAAGAGCATTCTCTAAATGTGCTGGCTGGTTTTACTGTACAAAAAACCAAAACTGATGAAGACCAGGCAGTAGGTGTGGATTATCCTAGTGATAATATTACTTCTTTAAATACTGCCTTACAGGTTGTTCCTGCTTCAGTTGATGCAAACGGTAACCTGCAAGGGACTTACAATATTAAAAATCAAACAGGTTTACTTTCATATCTTGGTCGTGTTACCTATGCTTTTAAAGACAGGTACCTGCTGGCGGCAAGTATCAGAGCAGATGGTAGTTCTTATTTTGGGCCTGGAAATAAATGGGGTTATTTTCCATCAGTGTCTGTGGGATGGGTAGCAAGTAAGGAGAAGTTCTTAGAGAATGTAAGCTGGTTGAGCAATCTTAAACTAAGAGGAAGTTATGGTGTAAGTGGTAATAACCGTATTCTTGATTTTGCTTTTGTGGATCTCTTATATGCTGCCAATTATCCTTTTGGAACAAATACAAACGGAACTACCAATGCAGGACAATTGCCTTCTCGAAATATTCTTTCTAATCCTGATATTACCTGGGAAAGCACTTTTCAGTACAATGGTGGTTTAGATATCGCCTTGTTCAGAAATGCAGTCTCACTTTCGTTGGATGTGTACCAGTCTAAAACTGATCAACTTTTGTTAAGGCAGGCTGCCATGGGAACGACCGGAGTACCGTTTACATGGAATAATATTGGAAGTTTAAAAAATACCGGTCTTGAGTTGGAGATCACTTCACATAATATGCGCAGGAAAGATTTCAGTTGGTCAACAACTGCAAATTTTGCGACCAACAAAAACAAAGTGGTGGAATTAGGAGCCGAAGCATTTTTGCTGAACCAGGGTGAACGTACTGAGTTGTACATGAATAAAGTTGGTGATCCATTAATTCAGTTCTTTGGATATAAAACAGATGGCGTTTGGTTGTCGCAACAGCAGATCGACGATGCAAGGGCAGCGGGTTTAAGCAGCGGTTTGAGTAATGTTTTTGTACCCGGTGGATTAAAGCTGGTTGATATCAATGGTGATAATGTATTAGATGCAAACGATCGTACAAATATTGGAAATCCTTATCCAAGTTTCACCTGGGGTATTACCAACAATTTGAAATACAAGAGCCTCGATTTGATGTTTATGTTTCAGGGTGTGCAGGGTGGCAGCCTTGTAAATGGAGATCCTAACTATAACGAAACCAAACGTTACAATAAAAATTATAATCAAAACAGGTGGTTAAGTCCTATGTTTCCCGGCGATGGTAAAACGCCATACTCAACTTCTGGCTTTAACTGGATGCTGACCGATTACGTAGTTGAAGATGCATCTTATTATGCCTTACGTGAGATTCTTCTTGGTTATACATTGCCCGAAAGATGGACTAAAAGAGCCAGGTTGAGTGGATTGCGTTTGTATTTCTCTGCACAGAATATTTATTTCCATTCAGCAAAAAATTACAGAGGTATCAATCCTGAAGCAAGATTCTCATCAGGGCCATATGCAACACCATTGGTTGATGGATACCAACGTGGAAGTTTCCCAATGCCGAAAACTTACTTGTTTGGTATAGATCTTAATTTTTAAAAAACAAAAAAATCATTGTTATGAAATACATACAGTTTATAATCATTATTTTTTGCCTGGTATTATGCTCATGTAAAAAAGTTATTGACCTTTATCCACAGTCAAATTTAAATACAGGCACTTATTATACGAGTGCTGAAGAAGTTAAAGCCGGATTAAACGGTTGTTATAACGGTTTGCAGGCGCCCATGTATAGAGAGTGGCAACTTACTGAGCTAAGAAGTGATAACTCAAGGCAAGGTGTGCCAGCCAGTACTAACTCCTTTAATAGAGACTTGAGTGATCTGGATATGTTTATTCCTGCAACCACACATGATGGACTTTATCGTTACTGGCTCGATACCTATTACAATATCCGCAACTGTAACATCATATTACAAAGATTGGGCATTACTTATAATCCTTCTTCAGGAACGCTTACTTTAAACCCTATTGAAATTCCGCTCACCGCTGCAGAGCGTAAACAATTTGCAGGAGAAGCGTTGTTTATAAGAGGTTATCATTATTTTAATCTGGTGCGTTTGTATGGCGGAGTTTTTCTGATCCATACACCTATATCTGCGGCCGAAGCAAAAACCATCAACCGTTCTTCAGTTGCCGATATTTATAAAATGATTGAAGCGGATCTTACAACGGCCGCAGATTATTTAAGTCCGCTGAAGTTCAGCCAGATAGCTGAAGCTAACAGGGGAAGAGCAAGTTCATGGGCTGCAAAAGCATTGCTGGGCAAGGTTTTGTTAACACTGAACCGTAAACCCGAAGCAATCTCAAGGTTGCAGGATGTAATAACAAACAGCGGATATTCTTTGCAATCATCTTATGCAAATATATTTTCTATTAGCAATGAATTGAATTCCGAAATATTGTTTACCGTTCGTTATAAGGCCGGTGGATTAGGATTGGGCTCAAGCTTTGGAAATGACTTTGGTCCGCTCAACAGCGGAGCTGCGGTTATCAACGGCTCGGGTCTTGGCTGGAATACACCAACTACAGATATTGATTCTTTTTATTCAGCATCTGACATAAGGAAGGCGGTAAATATTGCAAAATATTTACCTGGCAGTGCCGAACGTATCTATGTGAAAAAGTACCTGAACCAGGTTGTAATTACAGGAGATGGAGAAGCTGACTGGCCTGTGATCCGTTATGCAGATATATTGTTAATGATGGCTGAAGCTATGGGTAACACAGGTACTGCAGTAGGATACATTAATACTGTACGAGTAAGAGCCGGCCTGGGTATGATAGCGTCACCTCAACCATCCGTAGCCGCTTTTGAGCAGGAACTTTCCGGTGAGAGAAAAAGGGAATTTGCATTTGAGAACCAACGTTGGTTCGATCTTATTCGTTTTAACACAACGCTTACAACCATCA
Organism: Sphingobacteriales bacterium; assembly: GCA_024642285.1. Classification (GTDB taxonomy): domain Bacteria; phylum Bacteroidota; class Bacteroidia; order Chitinophagales; family Chitinophagaceae; genus Ferruginibacter. The sequence continues at coordinate 367 of JAHEBJ010000035.1, read as the reverse complement.
CTGCCGAAAACGTAATGAAGGCGCATTTTGCTTACGAACATTTTGCTCATTACCGTAATTATGTAATACCGGCACCTACCATTGCCGAACTACAGGGCAATGTAACGGCCAACAAATTGATATTACCAATTCCCCAACACGAAATTGACACCAATACACAATTGGCGATCCCACAGAACCCGGGTTATTAATAAAAGTTGAAAATGAAAAAACTGTTTTTCTATATTCTTTCTTTACTGTCTTACGCAACATCTGTATCTCAGGATACAGATGTTGTGTATAAGGCAGTTGAGTTTCCGGCAGGTTTTACATCACAGCTTAATGCGATCTACACTACCGCAAAAAATTGGGAAGGGAAAATGGATAT
>JAHEBJ010000092.1 GCA_024642285.1 Sphingobacteriales bacterium | reverse complement strand
TTAAGTATTTTAACTTCATTTTGGCAATTTTAAGCATAAACCACTATCTTTACTCATTAATTAATGGTTTTAGTTTTTCGCTATTGGCTGAAGTAGCTTTTTTGAAGTCCGATTCAGTTCATTGTAACAACTAAGTCATTACGTTTTTATTTATTAATTAAAAGTTTTTACAATGAACATTTATGTAGGTAATCTGAGTTGGTCTATGACTGATGATGATTTAATGAATCTCTTCACAGAACACGGCACTGTTACCAGCGCAAAAATTTTGAAGGACAAAATGAACGGCCGCAGCAAAGGATTTGGTTTTGTTGAAATGGAAGACGATGAAGCTGCTAAAGCTGCAATCGCTGCCTTAAACGAAACTGAAGTTCAGGGTCGTAAATTAATCGTTAACGAATCTCAACCACGTGCAGAGGGTGATCGCCCAAAGCGTAGCTTCGGCGGTGGTGGTCGCGGTGGATACGGCGGCGGAAATCGTGGCGGTGGAGGCGGTTACGGCGGCGGTGGAAACCGTGGCGGTGGCGGCGGAGGATATAACAGAGATTATTAATCATCCCTATACAACGCATTTAAAAATCCTTTCAGTTTGAAAGGATTTTTTTATTTACGCTAAAACACATTTATGCTCAGCAATAATGACATTTTGAAAAAGCTGCGAATAGCACTTTCGCTACGTAACGATGATATTCTGGAAATATTGAAGTTGGTTGATTTTGAAATTTCAAAAGGAGCCTTGGGCGATTTTTTCAGAAACGAGGATAATCCCGGTTATGTTGAAGCAGGCGACCAGGTTTTACGAAATTTTTTAAATGGCCTTATCATTTACAAAAGAGGCCGACAGGACGACACAGATAAAAAGCATGTTGAAAAAGAAGATTGATTTTTTTAATGTGCCAACTCCAAAGTCTTAAAATTTTTAAACAGTCTTTTTGGGAGGAAGATCAAACGCTACTGCTTCATGTTCAAAATGACCTTTGTGTGACGCATCACAAAACGGTTTATTTTTAGACAGGCCGCATCTGCATAAGGAAACTATTTCTCTTCCCTGTAAATTATAAATATTTCCTTCTTTATCAACTATCTCAAAATCTCCATCAATTTTAAGAGAGCCGTTGTTGAGTACGGTAATTTTTGTTGTTGCCATAATAAGTTAAAGTTTGATGCAAATTAATCACTTACCGGGCAAGTTTTGCAAAAAAAATAAGTAGAGATGGAACGGTGTGAATTAAAGTTCTAGCAGTCAATTCAGTTTGATAAACTTTATTTCTTTATGGCTATAACCTTTCGACACTTATACAAAACAAATCCCTGCCGGTAACTGCTGTTTACCAGTGAAAGGTACACCTCAACCAGTTTACATTAAAAACGGAACCCGACATTCACCATGTACCGGTAACCCAAAGTAGTGGTTCTTGCTGTTCCTTTGGTTTTAAAATTAACGTCATTAATTACAACGTTATACCCTGGAAATTTGTCAGCCAGCGCTGAATTAAGCCTGTCAAGAAGTTCTTGCCTGTCATATTCAGATAAATTGTCGCCAATGGAAGCTTTTAAATTATAAAACCCAACACCCGGACCCAGCAGGATAAAATCAAGTGCTACCCTGTTCCATAAAACGAACTGGTACCCTAATTCAAAACCCACCGTGTGAATGTCAAGGCTTAATTTAGTATCTACAATACCGTTAAATCCATTATTACCTTTCACAGACCATGAATTTTTTTTACCAAAATGATTGTAGGAATAATACGGTCCAATATAGATACCCCTCGGTGCCGGATACTTGTTTTCTTTTGCAAGATAGAACCGATAATCTGCCGAAATATTAAACCCTTCCCGCTTACCGGATTTCACAAGCTGCAAAGAATCTGAATCGATAAATTTTAATGCAGGAAAACTTGCCTGCCCGACATTAATAGAAAAAGTCTGACGTTTGTTGATCACTCTTTCATAACCTAAAACTAATGACCCAGATCCAAAAATGAGTGGGTTAGTGATGTTGAAGCGTATCGTGTTCTTATATGATTTTATTTGTTTGGTTTCCTGCGAAGCAGCACTATGCTGGCACAATAAAAAAATAAGCATACAGGCAACAAAATAAGATGAAGAAATTAGTCTTTTTTTCATAACTCTAAATTTAACTATATAGGCCAAAAATATTAATAATTTAACATGCATAATACCATAAGTTAAAGTTAATCATTTTGTTTTATTACAAGTAATTATATTTAATTTGCTTCATGCCCTCCCTCCAAAAAAAACCTTTTTTTTTGAGGGAGGGGCACTTTTCCATTGCAAAATATATACTTGCGGTTAAAACGTTATTTGCATAAATAATATCCTATTATTACAAATAAATTATCTGGTGTTAATTTTCCAACTCTTGTTCGTTTGCCATCCACAAATTCTGAATTATTAATAGGAAACTAACAGGTTAGTGGTGGTTTTATATCAGTCAAACATTTTAAGTAAATCATCAATTTTTCTTTCTGCATTTTCCATCGTTATCAAGCCGGTTCTCGGTTTATCCAGATCCAAAATCAGGAAGCTGCTCAGGCATATCATTACTGCAAATCCAATTTTGATTAACCCCTTCTTAATAAAAGGCCCCGAATTAATTCCTATAATCAGGGAAGAAGTTAAAATTAGTATCAATAATACCCACTTGATGGACGATGGCACCCTTGCCTGCCTTAACTCATCTCTGGATGTAGCAATATCGATCATATTGTTTACAGCCGGAATCATCTGACTGGTGAAAATTAAACTATTGGAGTTTTTTGAAGCATCTGTAATTCTCTTCCATATCATTTTTGAAACAAGCTCTGATTTATTAATCGCAGTTTGTATAAGCAAATCGTCAGTGCCTGCTTTATAATAATCAATTCTTGCTTCAACATATTCTTTGAAATCCTTCCTCAGGTATGGTTTTATGCTGTCAGGATACATTTCAATCCGTAGTATGGCTGTACCAATGTCATTGGTTTCTTCTACAATTATCTTTCTTCTTTCATCATACCTGGAATAAGTTGCGCTGAAAGTAAATGCCAATATTAAAGCAAGTAGCCCTAACAAAGAACTCTCAATTGGGCCAAAGCCTTCTTTATCTGATAAGTATTTTATACCCTGTAGTTTACTGCCCAGCCACATTGAAAGCATTATAAAAATAAAAAGGCCACAGATAACCAGCGAAGTAGGAGAATTATATAGGAAATCTGAGAACATAAAGCAGGAATTGGTTAAAGCTGAATTTATGGAATGAATTTTTAAAATTCATCTGAAAGGTACATTCGGTAAAGCATGCCAAACCAGTTAACCAGATAAACAGAAAATAATGACATCAGCCATTAGTTCCTTTATTAATTTTTCATTCCCCATTTTCTTTTTTCTGATGCATTTTTTCTCCGCTCCGAATGAAGAAACCACTGAGTGCAATAAGAATAATTCCTATAGGATAAATGGCGAACTCATATTTATAATTTCCGTTACTTTTTATCAGCTCCGAAACGAACATGATAATCATCGTTGTTAATATCGTTTCCCAAAGAATTAATTTCAGTTCGGTAAAATTCTTTACATGTAACCAGGCAGGGGTCAGTTTTGAAAGTGCATTTGTAAATGCAGATGGGAGCAGAAAAAGCTGTGAAAAACCCAAAGAAAAAATAAGGAATAAAAGGCTGATCAGGAACATATCCAGGGCATCCACAAATTTAAGTCCGATAAATTCATTCGTATGCAATAATCCCCTGAATATACCAGACATACCTTGTAATGTTTCGTAAACGCCAAGGCCGGAAAATATCAGCGATATTGCCAGAGTTACCAGGATGGGTATCGCAATAAAAAAATTATAAATAGACTTCATATCTGCTGATTTACCGTTGTCAATATTAAAATAGCTGTATTATAAATCCATTTATCATGCAACAGGCATTGTTAAATTCAAAGATACTTGTTTTGATAAGTGTACCCGAATTATTTTTTATTTCATGAAGTACGATGTGCTCCATTTTATCAACATCAATCTGGAGCACAACAATTAAACCCAATATTAACCTATCAGTATTTTCTGATTAGCCAGAACAATTTACGAAAGGCAAACATCAACCATATCGGGTAATAAAATTAAAGAAATAATTTACTATGGATATTTCAATCAGGTTATTTTTATTAATACTGATAATGTATTATAATTATATATTGACTATTTTTACAATGCTTTTTTAAAATGGCATGTGTTGGTATTAACAGGAAGGTGATATCAATGAAATTTGGCAGCAAATAGGTAAAGCCACTTTATTTACAGATCGAATGCACTTTTTAAAAACTTTTAAAGTAATTCAGATGAAAAAATTTATGCCATTAATAATGCTGATGATAACAGGTTTTAGTGCGGTGGCGCAAACAAAACCTGCGTCAACCGATTCGTCAATATCTAAGTTCGATCGCTTTAACAAGAAAATGGAAAGGCTGTTTAAAATAATACCAGTCCCCATCTTTTCTTATTCCAGTGATGCCGGCAATATATTCGGCTTGGCCAAATACAATCTGTTTCAATTGTCTAAAAAAGATACCGTTTCGTCCCCTTCTAAGATTTCAGCAGTTGTTTCTTTCTCCACCAAGGGAAGAGTAAATATTTCCGTCGCCAATGAATTGCTATTTAATCAAAATAAGTACCTCGTAAAAAGTTTTGTAAATTATAAAAAACAACCAGAATTCATTTTTGGAATCGGCAACGATGTTAAAGCAGAAAATGCAGAACAGATAAACCAGGAGCGCTTTGTTTTCTCCTCTACAACCTTACGTCAAATTAAAGATAAATTCTACGCAGGTGTAATCTTTAATGTTGCTGACTACTTTAATATCAAAGTTGACAGTAATAGTTATCTTATAAAAAATAACGTATCTGGTTTAAATGGAGGCGTTAATGTGGGAGTTGGCATTGAAGCATTATATGACAGCCGCGATAACCGTTACAACCCTTCTAAAGGTTTTTACCTGGAGGCCGGAGGCTTATACAATTTTGGTGCTTACGGATATTCAAGGGCGTTGTTAGATGCTCGCAAATATTTCACCCCTTTTAAAAACAAGATCGTGGTTGCCGTTCAGGCCACTACTACCAGTGCTGCAGGTAATGTACCTTTTTATGACCTGAGCATGCTTGGAAGCGACAACCGGATGCGTGGCTATTACCAGGGTGCGCTAAGAGATAATGTTGCAATTGATGCCCAGGCTGAAATACGAATTCCTGTTTGGAGCATCTTCGGCATTACAGGTTTTATTGGTACCGGGCAGGTAGCAAGTAGTTACGGTAAAGTTGCTACTAATGGATTTTGGTTGTCCTATGGCGGTGGCTTGCGGATAAAGGTTGACAGTAAGAATAATACCAATCTTCGGGTCGATTTTGGTTTTGGCCCCCATGGCATCAGCGCCACATATATAAATTTTGCCGAAGCATTTTAATAAAAATGCTTCGGCAAAAAAATATGAACTTTTACAGGTCCTCAATTTCTTCTGCCACCTGCCCTGCCACCAGAAGGCCGCGAAGCCGGCATGCGTGAAGGACTACTACTCCTGCTTTGAAAGTTACTAGATCGATTTGTGCTCCGGTCCCTCATCTGGCTTTGCCGGTTCAAATTATTCGTATTGGTACTGGGAGCCGGTTTCCAGTTATTACTCCTATTATCCCGCTGGTTCCAGGAACCTTTATTGTCTTTTTGATAAACATTGCCACTCTTATCAGCAAAAACGTTGTTGGGCTTTGTACTGGGTTTAGGATTAGCCCGGTTATTGACATTGTTGGCCGGTTGCCTGTTCGCATTATTAGCCCGGTTATTTACATTGTTTGACGGCCGGTTCTTTATATTATTCGATCGGTCTATATTTTTAGTGGTAATGCCTTTTTTGTTGTTATAAATATTATTCCGGCTGTTATTTATATTGACCGTGGTGTTATTATAAAGTGCCGGCCTGCCTCTGCCATAATAGCCACCGCCACCATAGTATGGAGGTCGGTAATATGGTGGACGGTAGAATGGAGGACCAAACCATGCGCCGCCATATCCGTAGCCTGCCCCAAAATGAAATCCAACGTGCATAAACCCGGCACTAACGCCAATACTCATACTCCAGCCGGTCCATGGATTATAATGAAAACCGAAGCCCCAGGTAACCGGACGAGGATAGTAAATGGAACCATACCAGGGAGCATAATAAAAGCCGGTTCCGTAAACAACTGTTGGCCCATAAACATAGCATCCCATATAGCCCGGCGTGTACCCCACATACACATATTGAGGGGTTGTTTCGTAGATGTACACATATTTTGTATTATATGCCTCGCTTGTAGCAGGAATATTTTCTACATCCTTAGGCCGTTCGTTGGCAACGGACCAGGGGCCGTTAGCATCAGATGCAATGAACCAAACTCCGTTATCAAGTGCAAAAAATTTCCCTGCAGGGTCTTTCATCACGGTGATATTCGAGTTCTCAGCTAATTGCAAGGATGTTCCTTCAATTGCCTTGAATTTTGGGGCACCGTCATATTCCACTTTTACCGTGGCAGTTGCCCTGTCCACCTTTGCGGTTTGGGGTATTTCAGCGTCGATTTTTGCTTCAGAAGCCGCATTGGTACCCGCAACACTTGCCAATACGCCGTCTTTGTCGGAACCTTCAGGAATTTTGGCAAAATCAGAGGGCAGTTTGTTCGACTCAACATATTCCCACGGACCATTCAGCGATGAACTGCTGTACCATCTTCCCGCCAGCAGGATATATGTTTTTTGAGTGTTGATGTCTTTGAAAATATCATTCGATGTATTGGAAACATATAACAGGGATGTCCCCTGTATCGTTTTATAATCAGCCGCTCCTTTTGTCTGGAGTAACTCAGCAGGCTTAGTACTGATAATAATGTCGGTCACTTCTGGCTTGCCGACAGAATCCTGGCCAATTTCTGTCTTTTCCTGTTTCTTAATTTGCTCATCAACAGATTTTACTTTTTTAGAAAGACTGTTATTTGGTGTCCAGCCTTGCGTTACCGCCGATGATTTGTACCAGATACCACCGGTATACATATTCCATTGACTCCCTTCCTTAAATATCAGCGATGGCGAATTGACTACCCGGTCTGCATCCAGATCTTTGTCTTTCTGGATTTTCGGTTCTCCATCCAAAATAACCAATGTTGTTGGTTTGTCACGGTAAAGAACCTCGGGTGCCTTATTGTCGAATTTATCCAATCCCGATGAAGTACTTTCTTTTTCAATAGTAGCAACCAATGCATCAATTGAAATTTCCAGGTTCCATTTCATGGCCTCGGTCTCAATCAGTTTTGACAACTTATCCACTTTCTCCTGGTCTTCTACTCCGGCAAATTTAGCACTCGTAACCTTCATCGATTCCAGGTCAGCCATTCGGGTATCCTTATTTGTAGCCAGTCTTGCTTCAAAGAACATGGCCCCAAAAACGGGTTCATCCTTTTTGGTTTTGTTAACTGATAGTGCAGCTCTGCCCACTAATAAATTTCCTGTCAGGCTTTCCGGCTGCGGTTGATAAATAACCACTTTTCCACCCCCGCTAAGTGCTATTTCTTTTGGCCATTCAGTTTGTGCAAAA
>JAHEBJ010000034.1:27187-29924 GCA_024642285.1 Sphingobacteriales bacterium | reverse complement strand
CACATATTATCTTAAAAGGAAACACGCAATTGTGGACCTTGCTGCATCTTCGTTATTATAAAAATGTATTGGCCGAGAATGGAGAGAATGGCAGCAAGAATAATTCGAGTGGTAAAACCGGCAAGGATATTATTATTGAAGTTCCATTGGGTACCATTGCCCGTGACGAAGAAACCGGAGAAAAGATTGCGGAGATTTTGGAAGATGGACAGGAGGAGATTTTGGTACGTGGCGGCCGCGGTGGACTGGGCAACAGTAATTTTAAAACAGCAACCAACCAGGCGCCCGAATATGCTCAGCCCGGTGAGCAGGGTTCGGAGGGGATAAAGATCCTCGAACTTAAAGTATTGGCCGATGTAGGGCTGGTAGGATTTCCCAATGCAGGTAAATCAACTTTACTCAGCAGTATCACCGCAGCCAAACCAAAAATTGCCGACTACGCTTTTACTACCCTTGTCCCCCAACTTGGCATGGTTGAGTACCGTGATGACCGCAGTTTTTGCATTGCTGATTTGCCGGGTATTATTGAAGGTGCAGCCGAAGGTAAAGGATTGGGGCATCGTTTTCTGCGGCATATTGAACGCAACTCTGTTTTATTGTTTCTAATTCCTGCCGACAGTAAGGATCATAAAAAAGAATTTGAAATTTTACACAACGAACTCGAGCAGTACAATCCGGAGATGCTGCAAAAAGATTTTGTGATCGCCATCAGCAAAAGCGATATGCTGGATGACGAATTAAAAGAAGCAGTAAAAAAAGAACTTCCAAAAAAGGTTCCTCATGTTTTTATATCATCCGTTACCGGCCAGGGCTTACCCGAGTTGAAAGACCTGTTGTGGACTACGCTTAATACTTCAACTAAAGGTTAACGACTATTGGGTGCCATATTTAAATACCTGCAGGATTTTTATAGGAAAGATTTTAATGCAGCTTACTTCGGGTGCATCTTATTACTTACCGCCACTTGTATCTATTTAAACTACTGGCATTTTTTAGAAAGCTGGTTAACAACAGGGCATCAAAACTGGCGGGGCAGTTTCGTTGGCTATTATTGTTTATACTTTGTTCCTTTTGCAGCGGCATTTTTTCTCCAGTTTTTATTTTATAAAAAAATAAGCTGGCACAAAAGCATATGGTTCTGGATCATTCTTTTCCTGGCACCAGCCTTTTTTGCATTTAGAGTGAATTTTGAATTTCATCACCCGGTGATTGATTCGTTTTGGACAGGAGATTTAAATCTCTTTTGGACAAAAAGCCTGAACTGGGTGGTACGGGTTTTTGTAGTACTCATTCCGATATTTATTATCTGGTGGATAAAAGATAGAAAGAGCGAGCCTTTTTATGGAACAAATGCACTGCGTAATGCAAAGCCCTATTTTATAATGCTATTGATCATGGTTCCGTTGATCGCTTTGGCGAGTACGCAAAAAGATTTTTTGCAAATGTATCCCAAAGCGGCATTTATTTCAGAGCTTGATATTCCGTCAAAAAATCTGCATTTCATTATTTATGAATTATGTTATGGTTTCGATTTTGTAAGTATTGAATTTTTCTTCCGTGGATTTTTGATCTTATCATTACTGAAAATTTGCGGTACAAAATGTATTATTCCTGTTGCAGTTTTTTACTGCACCATTCACTTTGGTAAGCCACTTGGTGAAGCTATCAGTAGTTTTTGGGGTGGGCTGCTTTTAGGAATCATCAGTTACAACACAAAAAGTATTTGGGGTGGTCTTGTTGTTCATTTGGGTATTGCCTGGCTAATGGAAGCCGGCAGCTGGATAGGGATTTTAGTTAAAAGCAGCAGGTAATCGAGGCTGAACAAGCAGTAAATCTTTTATTCACAGCATCGCTATATATGTGAATAGTTTTTTATTAAGGACTTTTACGCTTGTCTATGTAAAAAATCGAATCTAATTTTAGACTAAAGAAAAAATGAACAAAGCTTTCGTCATATTTCTTTTGTTTGGTTTGTCGGTAACCCTGTGTTCTTGTCCGTACAGTTCAGCCTATAATTTAGATGCTGAACCCACTATCTATGTAGAAGATGTGTTGCTTGGAACATGGGTGGGGTTTATTGAAAAAGAAGGAGTTTCTACAGACCGAACAGTCAATATGACGCTGACCAAGCGAACAGATACTGAATATGATATCGCATTCTCTGGATACGTGGAAGACCTCCGGCGGTTTAGAGTAGTGGAAGACGATACGATAAAAGGCACCGCATTTATGTCTACTGTTGATGGAATGCAGTTTTTGAACATTAAAGTTTACGCAAGAGTTTATATAGCCGAATTGCAATTAAAAGATGAAGGCCTTTCACTGCTACCCCTGGCCGAGCATTTTACCGGCAAGATGATCTTCAGCAGCGATGAATTGAAGAATTCAGTTTCCTTTCATTATAAAACCCGGGTTCATCCCATACTGGATGACGAATTTTGTTTGCGGCGCATGGTGAAGATTCAATAAAAAGTAAGTTGCCTCAGGTCCCCTTTTATGTATTATCCCGGGGTTTTAGTTTCAAACGAAACAGTTGCAAATCATGTACATTTTTGTAAATTGCCCGTTCTAAAAACGATTGCATGCAAAAAAGCAAAATTGCCGGTATTGGATATTATGTGCCTGAACAGGTGGTTACCAATAACGATTTGAAAAATTATATGGATACTTCTGATGAATGGATCCAGGAACGAACAGGAATTAAAGAACGGCGCTATGCTAAACGTGAGGGCGAAAC
>JAHEBJ010000034.1:5212-27087 GCA_024642285.1 Sphingobacteriales bacterium | reverse complement strand
CTGCAAATAATCTCACAACGGCTGATATTGATATGCTGATACCGCACCAGGCTAATTTACGTATTGCTCAGTTTGTACAGCATTCATTAAAACTGAAGGATGAGCAGGTGTATAATAATATTCAAAAATTTGGTAACACCACAGCCGCATCAGTACCAATTGCTTTATGCGAAGCCTGGGAAAACGGCAAGATAAAAGAAGGAGATCTTGTTTGTCTGACCGCTTTTGGCAGTGGATTTACCTGGGCCAGCGCATTAATAAGATGGTAAGGACGCGGGCTCTGCTTGAACATTAATTATGAAATGAACAGTCGATTTATTACTTTGAGATTCTAAACCTGCATTATATGAGAAAAATAATTTTCCTTTTTCTATGCTCTTTCATTGCTGTATCCGTTTCCTTTGGCCAGGCCACTGTTGATGTTTTTATAAACGGTACGAAGGCTGGCCAGATCACTTTGACTGCGGGCCAGAAAGAAGGTGCCGGGCTATCGTATAAAAAGAAAACTTACAGGAGCATCGACAAGTTGTCAATTCAGATTCAGGGTAAATCGGTTGATGGAGGCTATTACCGTAAAGTGATGGTAATGGATGATGCTAAAGAAACAATGTTGATTGCGGAGGAGACGGTTGGTGTAGTGGGCCAGTTTGTTTTAACCGACAAGCAAATCATAAACCGACTTAAAAAAGGCAAGCCAATAACATTGTATGTTGAAAAAACACCCGCCAATACGAAAAGCAAGGAATCGGTTTCCAGCGTGTACCTCGGAACGCTTACAAGGGAGAAATAATTCATGAGTCGTAGATTTATTTATTTGATTAACCCCATTTCCGGAACCGGGGCAAAGGATTACTTGCCGATGCTCATCAGCAAGAAAACAACTGACCATCAAATTCCTTTTGAGATTTTGCATACAAATGCTGAGGGAGAATATTCTTACCTGAGAGAAAAGATTGCATCGGAAAAAATTACAGATATTATTGTTTGTGGCGGCGATGGAACAGTTAGCCAGGTTGCCGGTGCATTGCTGGGTATTAAAGTGAACATTGGAATCGTACCCATGGGAAGCGGAAATGGGTTAGCCTTTGCTGCAAAGATTCCACGAAAAGCAAAGAAGGCACTCGAAATTATTTTTAACGGGAATGCTTTAATGGTTGATAGTTTTTACATCAACAACAAGTTCAGCTGTATGCTTTGTGGATTGGGGTTTGATGCCCAGGTGGCACATGATTTTGCAAACCAGAAAAAAAGAGGGCTGGCTACCTACATTAAGCAATCAACAAAAAACTTTTTCACAGCAAATCCTTATCCTTTTGAATTGGAAATTGACGGCGAAGCCTTTAATACCGAAGCTTTTTTTATCAGCGTTGCCAACAGTAATCAGTTTGGAAATAATTTTACTATTGCTCCAAGAGCCAGTCTGAATGACGGTTTGCTCGATATTGTTGTGGTAAACAAGATGAGCAAGATGCGGATGGTTTGGAGTGTTTTAAAACAGATCAGCAACGGGCAGGTGCGTATGTATGAGGATAAAAAATATCACCGTAATAAAGTCCACTACTTTCAGGCAAAAAAATTAAATATTAAAAATCCAGGGCTTGCTCCGTTGCATATTGACGGGGATCCTGCAGAAACATCGGCATCCTTTCAAGTTGAAATTATAGAAAAAGCATTTTCACTGTTGATGCCCTGAAAGATTATTTCAGTAGTTCTTTTATTTGTGTGAGAGCATGTTGGTTGTTATCATTTTTAAAGGCTTCTATTACATCTCTTTTTTCCCTGGCAGTAAGGTGAAAGTTGAGCGCTGCGCCTTTATCTTCTGTTAGCGGCTGATAAACAAAGGAAATGCGTTGCAGTGCCGTACCAAAAGAGGAATGCAGGTAATTGTATTGGTCAGTTTCATAAAAGTCCTGCAATTTGTACCAGTTGTGCTGCAACATGGTACCCGGTTTAACGATGGCATCTGTTATGGAACCTGTTTCATAAGGCAATTGCCAGTTATCAGTTTTTCGATCTCTTATTTGTATTACAATAACCTTGCGGGTATTTGCTTTAATCCATTCTTGAAAATTTTCAAGAAAGCGCAGCGTGGTTTCCTGTCCGTAATTATCCCTAAGTCCGGCATCCATCACATCAATAACAGGATTACTTGGCAACCAAACATTAGGTAATACATAAGGAAACGTTGCATTCATTCTTAACAGAGTCAGCAACCTGATGTTAAGCGGATCCTGTTTTGCAAACATCGACGAAAAGTCGACAGCATCGGGGCTGGCATTTCGCTCTGTGGCAAACAATACCGGCTTCATCATAAAACTTACGGGTTGTGTGCTCACCACCATTTTTCTTCCATCCCGTGTAATAGTAGAGTTGAATATGATCATTGGAATAGTTGCCGCAGATTCTGCTGCTTTATAATCTGCTAACTGAAGGTCAAGAATATTACCGCTGTTTTTATTCAGCTTTTGTTCAAAAGCGTAGCCGCGGTCTTTTACATATTTGTAATCGCCCACACTGAATTTTTGAGCCGGTGCAAAAATATCTCTGGCTACCATTGATGAAAAAAGTGGATTCAGCAGATCCAATGCGCTGTTATCAGTATAAGTTGGGTTGGTAAGTTTGATGGAGGAATCCTTTTGTTTTAACCGGTACAACTCACGGTAGTAGGCGGCGGCCAGCATACCGCCGCTGGCGCCACTTATAAGCATAGTATGTTTTAACAACTTACCATCAACAGCGCTGTCAAGTTGTTGCAAAATGTTCATCACAAAAGTGGCGCTGCGTAATCCGCCCCCACTTACATTTATAAAAACCATCACCGGTCTTTCCTCAGCTTGCTGCCGTTTCCAGTTTTCCAATACATGTATCATATTGGCTTTATCAGCTGCCATTTTTTCGGGTGTGCAAAGCTGTTGAAGAGCTGCTTTGTTGTATTCGGGTCGCTCTTCTTTATTTGCATAAACGATACCATAGGCTTTGTTACGTGTATCAATAAATTCATTTTTATAAAGGGTGTCGACTAAAAAAACCAAGAGAATAAAAAACGGCAGACTCCAGCTTTGCAAAAAATAGGAGAGAGAACCGAAAACTGCAGTCATAACTGCAAAAAAAATGAGAATACTGGCTGCCGCCGGAACCTGGAAAACCGGACTGTCCATAAAAAAACCAACAACGATCAAAAACAGAAAAGCCAGAGCAATGCTTATAATACCCGAAAAATGATGGCGCTTAAAAACAGTATCCAGAAATTCGTGATTGTAATGAGACACATTTCTGATGGGTCTGAACCGGAGTCCTGTACCCAGGTAATAGCTGACTTTTAATCCGGGATTATGCACAGTATGGTGGCGTTCTTCCTGATCATAATTAAGATGCTCAGCGGCATCCACTATGGGTGCAATAGTACGTTGTATCGTTTTTTCGGCGCCAAAAAAATAAGCAAACGAAAAGGCAAGAATTAAAATAAATCCAGCTAATATACCAGCCGTTAATAGAAATAGTTCTCCGGTATTCATTAATTCTTTTTGCCTCCCAAATGCAAATAATTTAAAGAAATAGAATCCCAAAAAAAGTAATGGAATTATTGCATTGTTAATGCAGTATTTTAAAAAAGGATTATTGGTAGTAGCCAGAAATTTACATCGCCTGCTATGCAAAATAAATGTAGTAATGTTCCAGCTCATCATGAACACACCTAGAGCTATACCTACAATAGCGGCACTTAATGCATTTACGTTACCCAAATATTCCGGCGAAAAAAACAAACCATCAGCGCCATAGCTTTTCATAAAATTGCTGTTGATGGTGCTGACCAGTATATACCAGAAAACCAACAGCACTTGAAATTTCCGAAAATGAAGAATAAAAAGCTGGATGGGGAAGGAGTAATAAATATTTCTCAGCTTTTGTTTCATCTAATCATGGGTGTTTATTAAAATTACTACATAAACACACAGCATACAAACCAACTTGGCCAGTTGAAATAAATAAAATGATTGAGAAATTACCCGATCTGTTTTTTTCGCACTATAAAAAGCAACCAAACAATTACAGTAACCAACAGCATGGCTACAAATTGGTGACTCACACCAAAAACTACCAGAAGATTTTTACTCGTTGCATTAAGTACAGTTAGTATTCCCAGGGCTATCTGCATACTCACCAGCAACAGAAAAATATTGCGAAGGTGGCGGAATAATTTGTTGGTCAAAACAGAACGGGAGGTAAACCACCAGATACCAATCAACACAACAAGTGAATAACCAAGGCCACGATGGATAAAATGAACGGCAATTGGATTATTAACCAAATTCTCTATTCCTGATGAAGACTGAAAAACCTCTGCAGGTATCATGTGCCCGTTAATATCGGGCCAGGTAGGTGCGGTTATGGCGGCCCTCATGCCAGCCATAAATCCGCCATAGACCAACTGAAAAAATAAAACAGCAAGAATGAGTAAAAGGAATTTTTGAAGTTTTGGGTTTACCAGTTTCTGCTCTTCTTTAATTATTAGGCTCAGCGCAAACCACAGCGTGTAACACAGTAAACCAAGCGCTGCAATAAAATGTGTGGTTAATTCTACGTGGCCCACAAAATATTTTTCAGGTACCAATCCGCTCTTCACCATAAACCAGCCAATAAAACCCTGCACGCCACCAAGTATAAATAGAATGATCATCGGCTTTATCATCCCTCTGCTGAACTTTCTTGTCGCCAGGAAATAAACAAACCCAAATAAAAATACCAGGCCCATCAATCTTGCCCATGTGCGATGAAACCATTCCCAGAAAAAAATAAACTTGAATTCGGACAGAGAAAAATATTGGTGCACATATTTAAACTGATCGGTCACTTTATACTTTTCAAATTCAGTTTGCCATGCCGCCTCATTCAATGGCGGAAGTGTGCCCGTAATTGGTTTCCACTCGGTAATGGAAAGCCCCGATTCTGTAAGACGGGTAATTCCTCCAATCAACACCTGTATCATGATCATGCCTACGCCGATCAATAGCCAGGTGGCAATTTGCCTTTGCGCCTTTTGTTGTTTTAGGATTTCCATTGCAGCCGCAAATTTACAGCAGCAATAGTTGTTATATGCAAATCAATTGTTTTTTTATTCAATTGGATGATATTTGCAACTGACAAATGTTAGCTTCTTTTTTACATAGAGATCTTGTTGAGGCCGGACTTGATGAAGCCGGCCGGGGATGCTACGCAGGGCCGGTATTTGCAGCAGCTGTTATCTTACCAAAAGATTTTCATCATCCTCTGTTGAACGACAGTAAACAGTTGAATGAAAAGCAAAGAGATATTTTAAGGCCTGTTGTTGAAAAGGAAAGTATTGCATTTTCCGTAGCATCTGTTGATAATATCCACATTGACGAAATAAATATTTTGCAGGCCAGTTATCTTGCCATGCACCGCTCACTTGATCAACTAAAAGTTAAGCCAGCGTTTTTATTGATTGACGGGAATCGTTTTAAACGGTATAATAAAATTCCTTATCAATGCATTGTAAAAGGCGATGGAAAATTTGCTTCCATAGCAGCAGCAAGTATTTTGGCAAAAACCTACCGGGATGAGTTTATGCAAAAAATTCATCTTGAATTTCCACAGTACGGCTGGAATAAAAACAAAGGATATGGAACCGCATTCCATCGAAATGCGATTGAGGAATTTGGTCTATGTGACTATCACCGAAAGAGTTATAATATTGATCCGACTATAAAAGCCGGAACTAATTGAGTTGAAAAATTATTTCTCCCATTCTCCCTGCCCCTGCCTGACGATCTGCCATTCATCTGAAGTACAATCAACAATTGTGGATGGTACCATACTACCAATTCCACCATCAATTACAAAATCAACTTTGTCGCCAAAATTTTCATAGATCACTTCGGGGTCAGTGTATTCTTCTACCATTTCACCCGGTAACGAAGCGCTTAAAATAGGATTGCCCAAACTGTCCAGTATATGATGGCAAATAATATTGTCGGGCACCCTTAGGCCAACGGTTGATTTTTTGTTTTGTAAAATTTTAGGAACCTGTTTACTTGCAGGTAATATAAATGTGTACGGACCCGGCAGGTAAATTTTAAGCATGCGATATAATGGTGTGTCAATACTTTTGGTATAGTCACTCAGGTGGCTCAGGTCGCGGCAAATAAATGACAACTGGGCTTTTTGCGGATCAATATTTTTGATCCGGCTGATGCGTTCAATTGCGTTGCGTTGATTAATATCGCAACCCAATCCATAAATGGTATCAGTAGGGTAGATGATTACACCTCCGTCTTTCAGGCATTCAGCCACTTGCTTTATCAGCCGGGGCTGAGGGTCTATCGGATGAATCTGTATTAACAATCTGTGTTATTTAAAATCGATGCAAAATATATTTCCGCCAAATATGCGCTAATTCTCACAACTTACTAAAATGATTTTAATCAGTTACTTTTGCGCTTTAATAAAACACTCTAAAATCAGCTTATGTCAGTAATATGTGTTGGTACTATGGCTTTTGATACTATTGAAACGCCTTTTGGTAAAGCAGAAAGGATTGTGGGCGGCTCGGGCACTTATGTTGCCTATGCTGCCGGTAATTTTGTAAAACCCATTCAGCAAATATCCATTGTTGGTTACGATTTTCCGCAGGACGAAATGAATGAGTTAAAAAAACGTGGTGTTGAGCTGGACGGTGTAGAGATCGTAAAAGATAAAAAATCTTTTTTCTGGAGTGGTAAATATCACATGGATATGAACAGCCGCGATACTTTGGTTACCGATTTGAATGTGCTCGAAGATTTTAATCCTAAAGTTCCGGACTCCTACCAGGGCGCTGAATTTTTAATGCTGGGTAATTTAATGCCCAAGCTGCAGCTGAGTGTGATCAACCAGTTAAAAAAGCGGCCAAAGTTAATTGTCATGGATACTATGAATTTCTGGATGGACATTGCAATGGATGATCTTAAAGAAGTTTTGAAGAAGGTAGATGTGCTGCTGGTAAATGATGCCGAAGCAAGGCAATTGAGCGACGAATTATCTTTGGTGAAAGCTGCCCGCCTGATCATGGACATGGGCCCGAAGTTTTTGATAATTAAAAAAGGCGAACACGGTGCTTTGCTTTTTCATGAGGAGCATGTCTTCTTTGCGCCGGCTTTACCACTGGAAGAAGTATTTGATCCTACAGGTGCAGGCGATACATTTGCCGGCGGCTTTATTGGTCATCTTGCAAAAACAAAAGACATTAGCTTTGGAAATATGAAAACCGCTATTATTGTGGGCAGCGCCATGGCGAGTTTTTGTGTGGAAAAATTTGGCCCGGAAAGGCTGAAAGAAATTACAAAAGAAGATATTGACGCCCGTTTAAGTGAGTTTGTACAACTGGTAAACTTTGATATCGACCTGGTTTAGTTTTTTGAAACCGGTTTAAGAAATACTTTAAGATGCTTGAGATAGTTTTACTTTATTTTCTTACTAAAAGTATAGGTAAGTTGGCTGTAAAAAAGGGGTTGCCTTCGTTACGATGGAAGCTGACCCTTATTGGCGCATGGATAGTATTTGAAATGATTGGTTTGATGATTGGCGTAGCCATGTTTGGTACAGGTAATCTTGTTGGACTGATTGCGATAGGACTGGCCAGCGCATTTGGCGGTTATTTAGTTGTGAGATATGTTTTGGAAAATAAACCCGATGATAATTCTCTGGATGATTTTGGGAAAAACCAGAATTGATTTAATTAAAAAAGTCCCGAAATTTTCGGAACTTTTTTTTATTTACTACTTTTTATTTTGTAATTCCTTCGAGTGCAAAAAGGAAAGCGTATTCTCTTGCCCTGTCTTTAAGGGCTTTAAATCTCCCTGATGCACCGCCATGGCCGGCTTCCATATTTGTATACAGCAGCAGCACATGCTTATCTGTTTTCATATCCCTTAGTTTGGCCACCCATTTTGCGGGTTCAAAATATTGTACCTGGCTATCGTGGAGCCCTGTTGTTACCAGCATGTTTGGATAAGCTTTCTTTTCAACCTGATCGTAAGGCGAGTACGACTTCATATAGTCGTAACTTTTTTTGTCGGCCGGATTACCCCACTCATCATATTCATTTGTTGTAAGCGGAATGCTTGGGTCACCCATCGTCGTCAAAACATCCACAAACGGAACGGCAGCAATTACACCATTCCATAATTCGGGTCGCAGGTTTACAATAGCACCCATCAGCAGTCCACCGGCACTCCCGCCATTTGCGTACAAATGTTCTTTTGATGTGTATTTATTGGCCAGTAAAAATTCGGCACAATCAATAAAATCAGTAAAGCTGTTTATCTTCTTATACATTTTTCCATCTTCATACCAATACCTCCCCATTTCCTGCCCGCCACGGATATGTGCAATTGCAAAAGCGAATCCACGGTCCAGCAAACTCAATCGTACGCTGCTGAAACTGGCTTCCATACTGGCGCCGTAAGAACCGTAGCCGTACAACAACAATGGAGCTTTACCATCTTTCTTAAATCCTTTTTTATAAACTATTGAGACAGGAACTTTAGTTCCGTCCTTTGCCGTAGCCATCACTCTTTCCGTTTCGTAATCTTCAGGCTTGAATGTGCCGATCACCTCCTGCTGTTTCATCAGCTTTTTTTCCTTACTTGCCATATTGTAATCATAAACCGAGTTAGGCGTGGTAAGTGATGTATAGTTATACCGCATTACATCCGTGTTATAATCGGGACTGTAAGAAAGATAGGCGGCATAAGCAGCTTCGCCAAAAGGAAGATAGTGACTGGTGTTATCTTTATTATTTAAAATATGGATCTGCGTAAGTCCATCTTTACGTTCAGACACTGCCAGGAAATTTTTGAACAGATCGAAACCCTGTACCAGTATTTTGTCATTGTGTGCAATCAGTTCTGTCCAGGCCGAGGAATCGGTTTTTGTTTCCGGGCTTGTAACTATTTTAAAATTCTTTGCCTGCAGGTTGGTGCGGATATAAAATTTATCAACCGCATGGTCTGCGCTGTACAGCACATCTTTCATCCTTGGTTGAAAAACGGTAAAGGTTCCTTCAGGTTTACCGGCATCAAGCCACCAAACTTCCGATGACATCGTTGATTGAGATGTGATTAATAAAAATTTATCTGATTTTGTTTTTCCCACACCTATGTAGTTGGTTACATCTTTTTCGGTATAAACAGTTTTGTCGGTTGCCGGATCAGTGCCCAGTTTGTGCCTTTTTATTTTTTCAGATAATAGTGTAACCGGATTTTTTGATGTGTAAAAGATCGTCTGGTTATCATTTGCCCAGACAGGGTCGCCTTCTGTATTCGGAATTTTATCTTGATAAATTTCGCCGGTTTCCAGATTTTTCACATAGATATGATACTGCCGCCTGCTCAACAGGTCGATACCATAAGCCAGCAACTTATTATCCATGCTCACATCAAAACCGGTTGCCGAAAAATAATTATGTCCTTCTGCCATGGCATTTACATCCAGCAACACTTCTTCAGGTGCTTCAAGCGTTCCTTTTTTACGGCAGTAAACAAAATAATCCTTACCCTCAACCACGCGGTTATAGTAATAGTAACCATTCTTAAAAACCGGAACGGTTTCGTCTTTTTCTTTTATCCGGGCTTTCATTTCTGTATATAAACTATCCTGCAGAGTTTTTGTGCCGCTCATCATGGCATCAAAGTATACATTCTCTGCTTTCAGGTAGTCAACCACTTTGGTACTGTCTGGCCCCTTCTTAAAAAAGTCATTCATCCAGTAATAGTTGTCTATACGGGTGTCGCCATGTGCTGTCAGTTCTTTGGCTTTCTTTTCTGCAGCCGGTGCTGTAATGCTGTCGGGCCAGTTGTATGCTGTTCTTTCCATTTCTGTATTGTTGTTGTTACACGATAAAATTATCATTGCCGCTATACCTGTTGCAGGCAGAACTTTGTTTTGCATGTTTTGTTATTTTGATGATCAATTATTTCTACGGGCCAATACGATTGGGTTCTTAAATTGTTTTGTCTTTCCATTCAGATTAAATACTTCGGTGTAAATAATATAAATACCAACCGGAAGTTTTTGAAATTTTTCACCCAAGCCATCCCATCTGAAACTTCCTTTAGTACCGCACAATGCATTTCGTTGGAGATAACGCACCAGCCTTCCGCCGGCATCATATATTGTAATGTTTGCAACATAGCCCTGCGAAGGGAAATTGTAATCGATAGTGGCAAAATCATCCATACCATCATTATCCGGCGAAACAATTTCTGGTGTTACGGTAATTTCTCCCTGCACCTGCAGGTCCATCCGGTACTGCGAATTTTTGTAGGTAGGTGTACCATAACCCACATTGGTGGCCGCCGAGTGCCAGTTATCCTGGTTTTGCGTAGCCGCATTATAATCTATTCTCTCCAGTGCAACACCTTCTTTATTATCGAGCAGTTTAAAATGCCATTTATCGCTGTACAGTAATTCATCAACAATGCGGCCCTGTTCATTTAATATGATCACATTACTTTCGTCATCGTTGAAAGAAGGTGTACTGCCCACTTCTGCAAATGCATCAGGATTCAAAGTAATAAAATCTCTTTTTACAACCGATGCATCCGACGTAACTACAATATACTCTCCAGGAAAGAATAAATAGTTCTCGGTATTCAGCTGCGTTATGCTGCTGATGGTGCCCGAACTGTTTCGGTTGGCGATATACATATTTTTGAGATTCACAACTTTGGTTGTACGATTATATAATTCAACATAATCAACTCCCGAAGGAACCGGATTGAATAATATTTCATTGATCACAACATCAAAACTATCTAAAGAAGATGCCAGACCGAGTTTGGCTGAATTTTTTGAACCGATTGCATTGCCGGCACAATCGGTAAGTGCCGAAACAGTTATTGTGTACACTTTATTCCGTACCAGCGGTGTACTTAGTCTTAAAGCAACACGGTCATAAGCAGGAGCAATAGCACTGGCTGTTTGCGGCTGTCCTATTCCGTCGCTGATTGTATAATTTGTGATTACAGAAGCCTTAACTAATTCCATAGGCTCATCAAAAACCAATACCACATTAACGCTGTCGGTTGCGTAGGCACGTAACAAACGTGGAGCGGTATTATCTGCATTAACGCCATCAACTGAATTTTTCCTGCCAGGTGTTCCGCCCCTGGCGTCGTTGCTGGCTATCCAGTTACTGAATCCGTTGCAGGGGTTTTTAGTATCAATCATTTCAAGAGTCCATCCACCATCTTTTTTAAGTTCATTCTGGTACCATTTGTCAGTATAATTTACGGAATGAATTACAGCGCCTGAAGCATTTGTCAATGTGATCAGGTCGCCGCCATTATCCATCGAAGGAAAACTGGTAACAGAAATTACAGTACCAAATGCCGACATGGCTGCAACCGCACTGCTTGTACAAATAATTAAAAAACTATCGGGCAGTAAAACAAAATTGGGCATGGTGCCGCTCTGGCTCGTAGCATCTGCAATGCGCCAGCCCGATAAATTGATGGGAAAAGCGGTTGTGTTTCTTAATTCGATCCATTCGTTATTTGGTAAGGCAACCTGTGGCGTTGGATCGGCCATGATCTCATCAATAACAACATCGTATAATTTTGGCGTGTAAAAACTAAAGTTAGCAGTGCCTCCACTGAGGGTATTGCCAGCAAAATCCTTAACTCCATTAATTGTTAACTGGTATGTTGTTCCGTTCCCGAAATTGCTGGTAAATACAAGATGTACCAAAGCAGCATTTACAGGATCTCTTGTTGCTGTTGATGGCATACCAATGCCAGAGTTTACGGTATAGTTGGCAAAAGCCTGGCTGCTGGCAAGTTCCACGGGTTCATTAAATAACACGTCAACTGCAGTAGTTGATAAAGCAGTTGCCGAAACAATTACAGGCGGCGTAACATCTGGTACATAATCCTTCACCAAAAAATCATCGAAAAAATGACGCTGAAAAAAACTGGCGGTACTTTGTCTAACCAAAACGCCAAAGAATGCCGATGTTAAATAAGTTGCATCAGTAGCCACACCTTCGGTAAAATAACTGGTACCCGTACCACTCAAATCACGTGAGAGGTTCCATTGATTGGCGGCATTACGAAACACTTTTATCTTCATTACATTATTACTGGTATTTAAAACACCGTTAACGCCATCAATTATTTTTACAACAGCTCCGGTACCATCCTTTCTATACAAGCTTATCTCATCGTCAGTATTACCTATTCTTACAAAATAACCCGTGGTGGAGTTTAATGTAATATCGCTGGCCGAAGCCGTGAGATACATATCAATATAATTAGCCGATGATGGATTGAAAGTAATGTTGCAATAAAACTCCCATTCGGCGGCGGTGGCCTTAGTGCTGGCAGTACTTAAATAAAAAGTATTGTTGGTTACGGTATTGTTGCTTTGTAGTTGCAGGGATGGATTTACGATCCAGTCGCTGGCATTGCCTGCCCATACAGGATTTGCAGTGAAATCTCCATCGGCGAAATTATCGGCAAACTGCGCAGTTCCTTTTAAGCAGGGTAAAAAGAAAAGGCTTACAATAAGCAATTTTTTAAAGTTCATGAGTAACCTGTTGTAAAAATAAAGGTACCTGTTTTACCGGGCTTAACCCAGCCATAAAACTAACTGTTCCTCAACAATTTTAAAGCTTTTCCGTTGAAGCAGTTTCGTTTTTTGGCTGAATTGGCAATTGTTATTATTTTCGTTCCTCAATGAAAAAAATAAAACATACAAGCCTTGCTAAAAAGACCAGCCTGAGCCAGGAAGGATAATAGTAATGATGTGTGAAACAAAATACTGGCCTTCCATAAAAAATGGGGGGCTTTTTTGTAACCGTTTAATAATTTAAAATGAAAGTTGCTGTTGTTGGCGCCACCGGACTGGTTGGCAGTAAAATGTTGCAGGTGCTGGAAGAAAGAAATTTTCCGGTTGATGAACTGATACCCGTTGCTTCGGAAAGAAGTATTGGTAAACTGATCAGTTTTAAAAATAAACAATACCAGATTGTGGGCATGGATGCTGCCATCGCAGCAAAACCAGATATAGCTATTTTTTCTGCCGGTGGCAACACATCGCTGGAGATGGCCCCTAAGTTTGCTGCGGCCGGAATAACGGTTATTGATAATTCAAGCGCCTGGCGTATGGACCCAACAAAAAAACTGGTGGTACCCGAAGTGAATGCCGGTGTGTTGACAAAAGATGATAAGATCATCGCCAATCCCAACTGCTCTACCATTCAAATGGTGGTAGTATTAAAACCACTGCATGAAAAGTATAAAATTAAGAGGGTAGTGGTAAGCACTTACCAAAGTGTTACCGGTACAGGTGTTAAGGCAGTTACTCAAATGATGAATGAACGCAGGGGTCTTGAAGGAGAGATGGCTTACAAATATCCAATCGACATGAATGCCATACCGCATATCGATGTGTTTTTAGATAACGGCTACACCAAAGAGGAGATGAAGATGGTGATGGAAACCAACAAGATCATGGGTGATGATTCGATAAAAGTTACCGCTACCTGCGTACGCATACCAACCATGGGCGGGCACAGCGAAAGCGTGAACATTGAATTTGAAAATGATTTTGATGTTGAAGAAGTAAAGGAACTTTTAAGCAAATCTCCCGGCGTGGTTTTAAAAGATGATGTAGCTAATTTTATTTATCCCATGCCATTAACGGCTTTTGATAAAGATGATACATTTGTAGGAAGAATAAGGAGAGATGAAACACAGGCAAACACTTTAAACTGCTGGATAGTCAGCGATAACTTAAGAAAGGGGGCAGCAACAAATGCGGTGCAGATTGCGGAGTATCTGATCTCGAAAAATTTGTTGTAAAAAAAAGCAGCGGGTTTACCCGCCGCTTTTTTAATTTATCACCCAGGTTTCATTTCCTCTTAATAATTTATCCAGATCACCCTTTCCTTTTTTTGCTATGATGTCTTCAATCTGCATAGCCATTCCGTCTTCATAACAGGCTCTTTGGGTTTCGTAAAAAACGCCAAACGGCCTTGGCATATGCCCTGCTAACTTCGGATCATCAAACATGCGGATCAATATCTGCGCTTTGTAAAAATCTTTTTCGTCATGAACCCATAAACCATCGGTTGACGCTCCTGCCTCCAGATCAACTATTACAGGGTTGAAGCAATCTAATTTTATTCCCTTGTTTTGAGTAGCACCAAAGATCAAAGGTTTACCCTGTTCCAGAAACAACACTTCATCAGCTTTGGTCTTCTTGTCAGTAAATACTTCAAAGGCACCGTCGTTAAAAATATTGCAGTTCTGGTAGATCTCTAAAAACGAAGCGCCTTTATGTGCCTGGCTGCGAATCAGCATTTCCTGCAGGTGCTTGGGATCCCTATCCATGGTACGTGCAATAAAACTTGCTTCGGCGCCCATGGCTAGCGCCAATGGATTAAACGGATGGTCAATACTGCCAAAAGGTGAACTCTTGGTTACCTTATGTTCCTCAGAAGTTGGAGAGTATTGTCCCTTTGTCAATCCATATATCTGGTTGTTGAACAACAAAACGTTAACATCAAAATTTCGGCGCAGCAGGTGAATGGTATGATTACCACCAATGCTCAGTCCGTCGCCATCGCCGGTTACAATCCAAACGCTTAAATCCGGACGGGCAGCTTTTAAACCGCTTGCTACCGCAGTAGCACGACCATGAATACTGTGCATACCATAGGTATTCATATAGTAAGGAAAGCGGCTGCTGCAGCCGATTCCACTTATGATCACAATATTTTCTTTTGGAATGCCCAATGTTGGCATTACTTTCTGTACCTGTGCAAGGATGGAATAATCTCCGCACCCGGGGCACCAGCGTACCTCTTGGTCGGTTACAAAATCTTTAGCGGTCAGGGGCGGAAGGGCGGTTGTGGCTTCACTCATATTTTAAAAGTATTGAGGAATAAAGTTATCGAATAATGATAAAAGTACAATGAAATAAATACCATTCTGGATTGTCATTAATTCAGCATTTATATTCCTCATTCCTCATTTCCTACAAGTTCCTCCCAATACTCTGCAGCCCTTCTTGTATGCGGCACCACAATGGTTCCGCCAACAATATTGGCTACAGCAAAAATTTCATACATCTGTTCGGTGCTGATGCCAACCTCATGCGATTTGCCAAGATGATATTTAATACAATCGTCGCAGCGCAAAACCATACTGGCAACAAGGCCAAGCATTTCTTTTGTTTTTACATCCAATGCGCCTTCGGCGTATGTGTTGGTATCTAAATTCCAAAGGCGTTTAATAACAAGATTGTCTTTGGCTAAAATAACTTCATTCATCCTGGTGCGGTAATCGTTAAATTCTTTTACTAAGTTGCTCATATAAAAATTATTAAAAGTTGAATAACAAAGTTAAATTTATAGCCTTGTTAACCTATTCGAATTGAGGAATCAATTTCTGCTCATAAAAATATTTATCATGCGCCGCGTTATCTCATTGCTTATTGCTGTAAGTTTTTTACAAGCCACAGAAGCCCAGTCTTTCAATGCTAAATATTTCAACAGTATGCAATGGCGCTGTATTGGGCCACACCGTGGTGGCCGTACAGTTGGGGCCGTTGGTGTTCCGTCGCAACCCAATGTTTTTTATATTGGCGTAAACAATGGCGGCGTTTGGAAGACCAATGATTTTGGCCGAACCTGGAACCCCATTTTTGATGACCAGCCAACAGGATCGGTTGGTGATGTGGTTGTGTCTCCGTCGAACCCAGACGTAATTTATGTTGGTAGCGGAGAAGGTTTGCAACGGCCCGACCTTAGTGTTGGCGATGGTATCTACAAATCAACCGATGCCGGTAAAACATGGATTAACACCGGTTTAAAAGATGGTCAACAAATTGGAGGCCTGGCCATCGACCCAAAAAATGAGAACCGTGTTTTTGCAGCCGTACTCGGACATCCTTACGGACCCAATACCGAACGGGGTGTTTACCGGACAGTTGACGGTGGAAAAAATTGGGAACGTGTTTTATACAAAGATGAAAACACCGGTGCCATTCAGGTAACTATCGATCCAAATAACTCCAATATTATTTATGCCGATTTGTGGGCAGGAAGACAGGGCCCCTGGGAGAACGGTGCATGGGATGGGAAAGAAAGCGGCTTATTTAAGAGCATTGATGGGGGAACAACCTGGACAAAACTTACAAAAGGATTACCTACGACAGAACAGGGTTTAGGCCGTATCGGCTTTTGCATCGCTCCATCCAACAGCAACCGAATGTATGCAACGGTTGATGCAGGAAAATATGGTGGTATTTACCGAAGTGATGATGCAGGCGAAAACTGGTACCTCAGTAATGCAGATAACAGGCTATGGGGCAGAGGAAGTGATTTTGCAGAAGTAAAAGTTGATCCCAAAAACCCGGATATTTTATATACAGCTAATGTAGTAGTTTGGAAAAGTACAGATGGCGGAAAAAACTGGAACGCTTTTCGTGGTGCGCCCGGTGGTGATGATTATCACCGCATCTGGATCAATCCCAATAATCCTGATATTATTTTAATTGCCAGCGATCAGGGAGCCATCATCACCGTTAATGGTGGAGAAACTTTTTCCAGCTGGTACAACCAACCAACTGCTCAGTTTTATCATGTCAGCACTGATAATGATTTTCCTTATAATGTTTACGGCGGTCAGCAGGAAAGTGGCAGCGCATGCATCAGATCAAGGGGAAATGACGGGCATATCACTTACAGGGACTGGTACCCGGCCGGTGCATTTGAATATGGATATGTTGTTCCGGATCCGCTGGATAATAATATTATTTATAGTGAGAAAATCAGTCGTTATGATAAACGAACCGGCCAATTGCAGAATATTTCTCCCGAACCCGTTCGCAGCGGGAAATATCGTTTTTTACGAACAGCACCGCTTCTCTTTTCTCCCATTGATCCAAAAACATTATACTTTGCCGGCAATGTGTTGTTCAAAACCAAGGATGGTGGCAACAAATGGGATGTCATTAGTCCCGATCTATCAAGAGAAAGCTGGGAAATACCCGGTAGCGTGGGCATTTTTAGCTCAGCAGAAATGAAGGCCATGCCCAGGCGTGGTGTGATTTACACCATTGCACCTTCTTATGTTGATATCAATACTATTTGGTGCGGCACTGATGATGGACTAATTCATGTAACCAAAGATGGTGGCAAGACCTGGAAGAATGTAACTCCTCCGTCTGTCAGCAGCTGGAGCAAGATCTCATTAATGGATGCGTCTCATACCGATGCTAACACTGCATACGCAGCAGTAAACAGGATACGATGCGATGATCAGCGGCCACATATTTACAAAACAACCGACGGCGGTGAAACCTGGACGGAAATAGTCAATGGATTACCAAACGATCCCATTAATGTAGTTAAAGAAGATCCTATAAGAAAAGGATTATTGTTTGCCGGAAGCGAAAGAGCTGTGTATGTTTCCTTTGATGACGGTGCCAACTGGCAGAGTTTAAGACTGAACATGCCGGCAACATCTATAAGAGATCTGGTAATAAAAGATGATGATATTGTAATTGGAACACATGGAAGAAGTTTCTGGATACTGGATGATATTACTCCTTTAAGACAATTATCTTCCCGGCTCACCGCCTTACCGGCAATATTATACAAACCACAAACCGCTATCCGTGTACGGTGGAGTATGTATCCTGATACACCGGTGCCGCATGAAGAACCTGCCGGGCAGAACCCACCCGATGGCGCCATCATCAATTATTACCTTGGCAGCGATGCATCCAATGTTAAGCTGGAGATAGTAGATGGTATGGGAACTATTATCCGTACTTACAGTTCAAACGATACGCTATATACCATTCCGGAAAACAATGTGCCGCCTTACTGGATAAGGCCACAACAGATACTCTCTGCAAAAGCAGGCTCACACCGGTTTACATGGGACATGCATTACCAACCACTAAACGTACCCGCTTCTTATGCTATGGGAGCAGTATATATGAATTCAGCTCCACAACCAACTTCTCCCTGGGTAATGCCGGGCCTGTACACAGCAAGATTAACTGTTGATGGAAAAGTTATTAATGAGTCCATTGCAGTAAATATGGACCCACGTGTAAAAACGGGCCGTAAAGATTTAGCCGTGCAATACGACCTGAGCATGGGTTGTTATAAAAATCAGCAGATATGTATGGATGCTTTGAAACAAATGGGTGCAGATGAAAAGTTTACTGCATTAAAAAAAGATTTCAATACTTATATCAGAACTTTCAGCAGCTTACAAAATATTTTACAGAATAGTGATATGCCGCCTACCTCACAAACCATTTTAGCCGCCAAAGATGCTGAGGTTGGCTTTAGCATAGTTTTGTCTTTATGGCAAAAAACAAAAAAATGATCGTTTTGAAATAACCATTAATAAACTGACACCATGAGCTTTTTTACAAAACTTCTTATGGGCACAAATCGCCCCGAAAGTAAACCCCGCAGTGTGTATGTGAAGGAACTTATCGCCTTGCGTAATATCTGGAATAACAAAAACTATAACGATTTTGGTCTGGAGCGTATCCTGCGGCTTACCCTGCATTTACTTTCCTTCATTATGCCCGGCACACTTATCCGGCAGTTTAGCGGAAGGAAGCACTTGTTATACAGGAAAATTGTGACGGAGGTTTACAGTGTTTTGAAGATTGTCTGGCTATTGCTGGCTTTTAAACTCGACCTGACCACATCAACTATAGCCCTGGTTATTTCAATCATACTTTCTTTCGATACGATTATTTTCCTGTTCTCAAAAATATTCCTGAATGATATTCACCAGCAGCCGATCAGTTTCAAACGTACGCTGATGATGACATTGATCAACATTACCGAAGTGATGCTCTGTTACGCTTTTATATACTCCTATATAGATGACACTAATTCCGTGCCGGGACATTTGGTTTTTTCTACAGGTCACCAGCTCAGCGATCTGCAGACCATCTATTTCAGTTTTATTACATCGGCAACCATTGGCTATGGAGATATTGCTCCCGAGGATCCGATGGTGATGAAGCTGGTTGTGTCACAGATCATGCTGTCGCTTTTCTTTTTGGTAATTGTTATCACTACCATTACCAACCGCCTGCACGACGATACGTTTTATAATAAACAAAAAGGTACATACCGGTAGAAGTATAAAAAAGATTTACAGAGTAATACAGTTTGTACCCTGGTAGTTTGAAAATATGAACCTCAAAAACACAGAAGTGCCAATAACACGAAGAAAAAAGTTATTGTCTGCAGCTGTTTAAAAAATCTTTTATCCCCAGCACAATCTTTTCCGTTATCTGCTGCTGAAAACCTTCATCCAGTATTTTCATTTCATCTTCCGGATTGCTGAGGAACAAAGTTTCTACCAATGCATTGGGATATTCTATCGGACTGTTGAGCATAAAATTAAAACTGCCGTTATTGCCCATATCTTTTAAATCCAGTTCCAGCATACGTTTGTGAATGCTGTTGCTGAGGTTTCGGAAACCAATGTAGCGGTAAAAGCTGCTGGTGCCGCTAACCCTGATTGGGTCGCCGGTAGAATTGAGATGAATACTGATAAGCAGATCGGGCACGCTATCGCGGTAAAATAAAATGCGCTCTTTGTTATCAACAAACTTTTCGGTGGTACGTGTCATGATGACTTTTGCGCCTTCGGCCTGCAAAGCTTTTTGCAGTTTGAGCGATACAGCCAGTGTGAGCATTTTTTCGGAAGAGCCTGTTGGACCCCCGGCGCCGGTATTGCTGCCGCCATGACCGGCATCAACCGCAATGGTTAAATTGCTCAGCGATAAATTCTGCGGCTGCTGTTTAATTTTTATCACCAGCATATTACCATTATAATAAATGCTGTGGCCCCAATGCTGTGCCTGCTTCAGTTCAATAGTAATGCGAAAGACATCATCTTCCACCTGCTCGTAAAAAATATTTTTTATGGCCTTACAGTTTTCCAGCTGGTTTATCCAGTTGGTATTATTGGTGGCGCCAAAAATATCTACCACAATTTTTGAAGGATCAACCAGTTGAAAACTCTGGTAAGGTAACCGGGTACTTAAACCAAGTTGTACATAATCATAGGCACTATCGCCAAAAACATTCCAGCGGTTGGTAAGGCTTTCGGGTGTATAAGTTCCTTTGGGTAAAAACTCAACCGCATCGTCATCAATATAGGCCGACCGGGTTTTACTGAGCCGTACTTTATAAAGTTTGTCTACTTTTCCAATAATCTGCAACTGCACTGCCGAATCCAGGTAACCAATCTTTGCTCCGCCCAACCTGTCATCGCCCAGGCCGAATAATAAATGTGCCAACCTGCCTTTGGTTACGGCTACATCGGGCGCCAGCGGACCAAACATGCTAACCCAATAGCGGCTTTGCCTGCTCATCGTGTTCCCGGCTTTATCGGTAATACCAACTGAAAACTTATTTACTAAAAAGCTGTCCGTTTCTCTAATTACATATTCTCCCTGGTAAATGCCGGGCATTTTATTGTTGGGCATTTCGTAGAGCGGAATATTGCCGTTTACTAAAACCGTGCAGGCGCTTAAAGCTTTCACTTTAAATTTTATTCTGTCGCCGGGCATTACAAATAAATTCCCTTCGGGAAAAGTTTCGATGCTGACGATGTCTAAGGTTTTTACGGTATCAGGCGGCAACGGCAGGGTATACGTGTAGGTCAGTTTTTTATTTACCGATTTGTCGGGTGCTGTAAAGGCAATCAGGTTAAACACCGAGTCTCCGGGTGCTAAATTAATTTCATAGGCAAAAGCGCCGGTAGGATAAACTTTTACTTCCTCTTTATTGATGGTAAGGTTGCAGGTTTTGCAGGTGCTGCCAATGATAAACTGGCGGGATGCTTTGGTGCTGATGGATGTTTTTGTGGGTTCTACCAGTTTGATGAAAGGCTTTTCGGTTTGTGCAAACAAACTATTCGCTATAAAAAGTAACGGAAACGCAACAAGATATTTCATGCCTGAAAGTTAAAAAGAAAATAAGGTTGGGGGAGATAAAATATTGGTAAAAGAAATTTGCTTTCGTCTTATCCACTTTTGCCTTAACGCAAAAAGTTGCAAATAAAGTGACCATAAATGAATT
This sequence comes from Sphingobacteriales bacterium, assembly GCA_024642285.1. Lineage (GTDB taxonomy): Bacteria > Bacteroidota > Bacteroidia > Chitinophagales > Chitinophagaceae > Ferruginibacter. The sequence goes on along the minus strand of JAHEBJ010000034.1, from coordinate 5,948 downwards.
AAAAAAAGCCCCGCAGCAATCTGCAGGGCCTTCAGTATAAAACTGTACTTATTTTTTTACCGGAAAACGCTGAACCTTCTCATCCAGCTCAATTAGTTTACCATTGGCAATTTTGCAGTCGTCAACAACATTCACAGAATCTTTCTGGCCTTTATTATCCGTCCAGCTTTGTTTATACCACATGGTAACATATTCATCTTTTTTGTCGGCCGATATCACCGATTCCCAGTCGTACATGGTAATGGTCACCTCAGCATAGTTTTCCCTGGCGGTTTTAAAGAAGCTTTCAGCACTGTCGCGGCTCAGCTTGGCATTGTAGCCATCCACACGGATCTCCACAGAGTCTCCAAGAGTAGCCGTCAGGCCGGCATAGTCCTTGTTTTCCCACGATTTAAGTGCCGTCATCGCCAGCAGGGTGTTTTGCTCGCTGCCCATCTGCCAGTTACGGTAAGGTTTTTCGGGAGTGTAAGGAAGGGTAACGGCAGCAGCAGTTGCAGCGTTTTCTGATACTTCTTTTGGAGCATCTTTGGTTTCGTTGTTACAGGCGGCCAGCAAAAAAACGGTGCAGGCCATTAATAATACTTGTTTCATGTAATGATGTTGTTTTAAGTGAGTAAAAGAGTTGATGAAACCAGGCGCAGGCAGTTTTTTTGCGTTGCGTTTGGCGGTATAAGGTAGTTCGATTAATTGAGGAATGCAATAGCAAACAGAAAATAGCAAAGCTGCCCGGCTGTAG
>JAHEBJ010000034.1:0-5112 GCA_024642285.1 Sphingobacteriales bacterium | reverse complement strand
TACGCTACATACGACCTTACCAACCTGGCCACTTTAAAAAACTGGCCGCTCACCATTGTATTTATTGATATGGCCTGGGGTGCTTTTCTTACGGCCATGGTAAGCACCGCCGGATTTTATATTGTAAAATGGATAGCCTGATGCTTACTCTTTTTCTTAAGTGCGCTTTTATCATCTGGTTGTACGCTACCGCCTGGTATATAATTGCCCTGTATAAAAAAAGAAATGATGTGGCCGATATTGCCTGGGGGTTGGGGTATATTTTCATTTGTGTTTTCCTTTTTGTAACGCAGGCTCACTCGGCAATACCGCTGTTGTTGTACGTGCTTATTGTGTGCTGGGGCGGCAGGCTATCGGTTTATATTTATCTGCGTAATAAAAATAAAGCAGAGGATTTTCGCTACCGCCAGTGGCGGGAAGAATGGGGTAAAAGTTTTTACTGGCGCAGTTACCTGCAGGTTTTTATACTGCAGGGTTTTATCCTGCTCATTATTATATCGCCGGTGATATTTGCCGCCAGCAGCGAACCACAACAGTGGACCCTCTTTACCTGGGCCGGACTGGGTTGCTGGCTCCTTGGTTTTTATTTTCAAACTGTTGGCGATTACCAGTTATCGGTTTTTAAAAGGCAGCAAAAACCGGCAGGCACCATCCTGCAAACCGGTTTATGGAAATACAGCCGCCACCCCAATTATTTTGGTGAGCTCATGATGTGGTGGGGCATATTTATCATCATCATTCCGCTTTCGGGAAGCTGGTATTTTATCATAAGCCCTGTAACCATAAGTTTTCTTTTATTATTTGTATCGGGTATACCCCTGCTGGAAAAAAAATATGATGATAACCCTGCGTTTGAAGCCTATAAGAAAAGGACCAGCGCCCTGATACCGTGGCCGCCAAAAAGTTAGGTTGCTAAAGTTGAAGGAAATGTGTCCCAGCGGGGTTTTCGCAACGAAATTCCAACATCGGGGTTGCGCAGAAAATTTACGTTCATAAAAAAATATATTGGCGAAAACCCCGCTGAGACAAGGGCTACTTAAATCGCTTCCTGCATTCCGCCACCTTGTCCGTATTCAGAATATCAACACCCAATTGCAGCATTTGCTGCCACATGGCAGCTGTATCAACGTAACCCCAGAGCCGAAACAGTTTTTGCTTACTATGTACAGCCGCCGCTGCCTTTGTAATATTCGCTGGGTTAGTCCTATAATTGAAATAGCTGTCGCTGATAAAAGCTACCCGTTGCAATGTTGTACTGTCATATTTTTCATAAGGTCTGCCGTCAAAAAAAAGCATTGGTGCAAAACTACTCCATGCAGTTACCGGGCCTCTGTCGCCGCTAATAACCATTTGTACCGCCTGCTTATTAACCGTTCTGTCAAATACGGAGCCATGCGGTTGCAGCATGGATAATAATTTCACCAGCACTGCTTCTCCGTTTTCCTTTATATCAATCATCAGTACCGGTGCATAGCTGGTATCGCTGCTGATGCGGCCATTGTGTTTTGCAAACAGCGCAACAATCGGTTGCAGGTATAAGCTATCAAGAGCAGGAGCCGTGGGCAGTTCTTTTCTATCATGCGCCACTACCAGTTTATCATTATACAGATACACATCAGCTTCTATTGAAAATACTTTAAACCGTAGTGCATTGGTAAGCGGTTCCGCCTGCTGATAATCATTATGGGCATGTATGAAGGGTTGCCCAACAGCAACTGATGAAAGAATGATCAGCAACAACAAACCGTAATACTTCATACCGTAAAGATGCTGTTTCTATTTTATTTATTCAACGCGACTTAACCGCAAATATGTTTTAGGCACATAGCAACCGGGTATTTCCAGCGGGATTTTTGTAACTAAATAAACCAAACCAAATGTTTGCTCACAGCTAAACCCGATGAGGAATAAAAGTTAATACAATGGGAGCATACTTGTGCAGCAGAATTCAAACATCGGGGTTTCACATAAAGTTTAGGTTCTGATATATTAGAGATATTGGCGAAAACCCCGATGAGAAAGAGAAATATACAAGTACAAATGTACATGCACATCGAAACCCTGCTGAGACAGCGTGAGCCCAGAACCAAGGTGAGGTTTTACTAAAATAATGGGAATGGGTTCTAGAGGCAAGGAAGCTAAGCTTATAACATATAAATCCTTTGTAAATGAAATCAAATCAATAGTTTTCACTATTTTGATGCATAATCTAAATAAACTTTTTACAATTGTTAGAAAAAATTACCCAAATCCAAATTCTTAATGCAATTAATGCAATAGATGATAATTCTAAATTGAGAATTGGTAGAGAGTCATCAGACTATGACTTAATCCATAATAACAAAAAATATCCTCCAATTTTAGTATTGTCAGAAGCTAACAAATTAGCAGGCGGAAAAAAATTAACATTGGAGAACTTCAATAATTCAGCAAAATCTGCTTTCAAAATTCTAAAGAAACTAGGGTTTAAAATAGAGGCAAAATCTATTGATCAAATGGACTATTTCAAAGAAATCAAGGAATTCCTTTCTCAAGCAAACACTAATAATCTCAAAACTAAAAATTATCGGAAAACAATACTCAACCTAAAAATCAAAGTTAGTTTTGGACAAGGATACTCAGCTAAGGTTCCTTGGATAGCATTCCTGGATGAATACAACTCTGTTCAAGATGGCATATATCCAGTATATCTGTATTATAAGGAAAAAGGTATTTTAATTCTTGCTTATGGAGTTAGTGAAACTAGGCGGCCAAAACAGTCTTGGAAAATTTCAAACCCCATAACAATCAACGATTATTTTGAAGACAACAACCTGGGTGTTCCGCAACGTTACGGAACCTCATTCATTTACAAGGTATATAGCACTAAGCATAAGCTGAATGAAACTAATATCGAGAGCGATCTAAAGTCATTATTAGTTATTTATAAATCGATCAAGAAACCTAAATCACCGCAAATGCTCGAAATATTTAAAGTTGCAGATTTTGAAAAGGATCTCAAAAATTCGGGGTTATTGTTTAGTAATAATTTGCTTGTTCGGTTTATAGCCTCTTTACTCACAAAGCCATTTGTTATTCTCACAGGTTTGACCGGCTCTGGAAAAACCAAACTGGCGCAGGCTTTTGTGCAGTGGATTTGTCAAGATGAAAGTCAGTATCGTATAATACCTGTGGGTGCAGACTGGACAAACCGTGAGCCTTTGCTGGGATATCCTAATGCATTGAAAGTAGAAGAATATGTGAAACCGGATAGCGGTGTGTTGGAGTTAATAATACAAGCAAACCATAATCCTGATCTACCTTATTTTCTTATTTTGGATGAAATGAATCTCAGCCATGTGGAACGATATTTTGCTGACTTCCTGAGCGTGATGGAGTCAAAGGAAGGAATTCCGCTCTTTACAGATGGCACTGTTGATAACGGAGTTCCATCAAAACTGAATGTTCCTTCCAATTTATTCATAACTGGAACCGTAAATATTGATGAGACCACCAACATGTTCAGTCCTAAAGTTTTGGACAGAGCCAATACCATTGAATTTCGAGTGACGGAAAATGAAATGCGTGCCTTCCTGAGAAATATTAAAGAAATCAATATGGAGGCGTTGAAAAGCAATGGCGCAGGTATGGCCAAAAGCTTTTTGCAAATGGCCGACAACAAATCTTTTGCAGCAACCATTTCTGAGGAAATAAATAAAACCTTGGTCAGTTTTTTTGGCCAACTGAAAAAGTCAGGTGCGGAGTTTGGCTACAGAAGTGCAACCGAAATATTAAAATTGATAAATCAGCTAACTGCTCTGGATAGTCACCTAACTACAAACGAAAAAGTGGACATTGCAATTATACAAAAATTGTTGCCCAAGTTACACGGATCACGCAGAAAGTTGTGCCCGGTATTTGAAACCCTGGGCGCATTCTGTATATCGGGAGAAATTAAAATTGTAAAAGAAGTTTTTGAAAAAGAAGACTTTGATTTTAATAGCTCGAATGTGCTTTATCCATTATCACTGGAAAAAATAGCACGCATGTATAAATGCGCTATAGAAAACGGATTTGCAAGTTTTGCTGAAGCATAAAATATGCAGGTAGTATCCACCATAGTAATAAATCTTGACTCAGTAAATGAAGGATTGCGGCTTTATATTGATGCCCGGAGCCTTGATACTCTTTTTGATGCCGAAGAAAAAGCTGCTGAAAATAATGAGGCAAGATTTCAACTAGTAGAAGGTAGCTTTTATGATTACACTTTCAGTGATCAAGATTACACTTTCGGAAATGCGGGTGAGCAAATTGTTCAACCTCATACCAGAAACAGGCATACTGGTACGCTTTCCCCTAATATTTTTGTTGGTACGCTTTCATTACCTGTACTAAAAATTGGAAAAAAAGATGAACAAACAATCATTGAACTAGAAGTTCAGTCAATTAAATCAGGTTATAGAGACGACTACCGGGATATGCTGGAACTCATTACCGAAAAATGTACCGATTTATTACTGCAAGCCAATTCTCCTGTAGCACATTACTTCGAAATAGATTACACAAAAGACAGTCAGACACTTTATCAGCAGTTTGCTTTTATCAAATCTGTTATCGGTACTGATGAGTTTGCAGAAGCCGTTCACCGGATTGTAACATCGCCAGTAACTAAATGGAAGGAGATTTCAGAAAGCATGGATATTCGTCAGGCACGCAGATTTACAAATGCCAATGTTAAGGAGTGCCTGAAAAGCGGTAACAGAACAAATCTACCTGAATCACATTATCTTAGGCATTATGGCTTGGAAACACTACCGGAACGCATTACGTCTATTAAAAAAGCAGATTCAGTAGATACCGCAGAAAACCGCTTTATAAAACATGCGCTTGAAACATTTCTCAAATTCTGTACAGATATAAATGAAGCTTCAAAAAAAGGGAGTAAACTAGATAAGGAATCACTGATTTTGATACGGGAACTTGAATCTCAACTGCATCATACGATATTTAATAACATTTCAAGACCAACAACCTTAAAGCTAAACAGTCCGGTGCTTCAACGTAAAGAGGGTTATCGTGAAGTATTACGTGTCTGGCTTATGTTTGATCTTGCTGCTAAATTAATCTGGAAAG
>JAHEBJ010000033.1 GCA_024642285.1 Sphingobacteriales bacterium | reverse complement strand
TTTACTATTTTTTAAAACTTGAATTAATTATTAAGATTATTGGCAGCCTGTTGCTTTCTCTTGGAAAGTTTGGCTTTGGGCGCAAACATTACCAGCATTCTTTTTCCTTCCATCTTAGGCATGCTTTCCAAAGCGCCAACGTCTTTCAACCTGTCGGCAAACTTTAATAACAATAACTCCCCTCGTTCCTTAAACATAATTGCACGTCCTTTAAACTGAACATGAGCTTTTACTTTATCGCCATCCGATAAAAACTTCTCAGCATGTTTTACTTTAAATTCAAAGTCGTGATCGTCAGTATTAGGCGTAAAGCGAATTTCCTTAACCTCGCTGGTCTTAGACTTGGCTTTCATTTCCTTCTTCTTCTTTTTCTCTTCGTACAAAAATTTATTGTAGTCGATGATGCGGCAAACTGGGGGTTTAGCTCCGGGAGAAATTTCAACAAGATCAAGGTCTTGTGAGTTTGCTATTTTCTGGGCTTCTTCTTTAGAATAAATTCCCGGTTCCAGATTTTCTCCAACCAGCCGGACTTCGATAGCCCTAATCATGTGGTTGGTACGGTGTTCCTGCTGTTGTTCTTTTTTAAAACGGGGATTAAATGTTCCCCTCGATCTTGGTGGATATGCCATTTAGTATTTTTGGTTTACAATATTTTTTTGCAGGCCGAATTTATATTTTTAATCGACATCTGCTATTAGCAATTTATTTAATTAATGTTACTATTCCAAATTTAACGACCAATTGGTTGTTTTTATATTAATCAGATACCCGGTCTTTTATTTCTGCCACTATTTCAAGAACAAAATCTTCAATTGGTTTTGTTCCGAGATCACCTATACCCTGGCGGCGAACCGCTACTTTACCTTCATTCATTTCTTTCTCACCAATCACAAGCATATAAGGCACTTTTGCAATTTCGGTATCCCTTATTTTTTTACCCACTTTTTCACTACGATCATCTATTTCGGCACGAATATCAGCTTTTTTAAGCGTTTGCAAAATTGTATTTGCGTAATCCATAAACTTATCGCTGATTGGAAGAATCTTAACCTGCAGGGGTGCCAACCAGGTTGGGAATTTTCCGGCATAATGTTCCAGCAGGAATCCAATAAATCGTTCGTGGGTTCCTAAAGGCGCCCTGTGAATGATCAATGGAATTTCGGGCTGGTTATTTTGATTGGTAAAAGACAATTTAAAACTGCGTGATTGTGCAAAATCAACCTGGTTTGTTGCCAAAGTAAATTCCCTGCCAATTGCACTCCAAATCTGAACATCTATTTTAGGGCCGTAAAAAGCCCCCTCACCTTTTACTTCAACAAAAGGAACGCCGGTTTCAATCAATACACTTCTCACCAGTTCTTCGGTTTCTAACCAAAGCTCGGGCTCGTTTACATATTTCTGTCCCAGTTTTTCGGGATCATGTAAACTCAGGCGCATTACATATTTGTCAATACCAAAAATCTTGAAATATTTAAGATACATGTCGTTTACCGCTTTGAACTCCTGGGCAAAATCTTCTTTGCTGCAATATATATGTGCATCGTTCATGTGCAGGCAACGTACCCTCATTAAGCCAAACAATTCACCACTTTGCTCATATCTGTAACAAGTACCGTATTCGGCAATCCTGTAAGGCAGCTCTTTATAGCTTCTTTGCTCGGCATCAAATATTTTGTGATGATGTGGACAGTTCATTGCTCTTAAATAATATTTTTCTCCGTCCATTTCCATGGGTGGAAACATACTATCGGCATAAAAGGGCAAGTGACCACTGGTTAGGTACATAGTTTCTTTAGCGATATGTGGTGTAACTACTCTTTTGTACCCTGCTGCATTCTCAGTTTCTTTTGCCAGTTTCTCCAGTTCTTCAATAATAACAGTTCCATTAGGCATCCATAATATCAAACCGGGGCCCACATTATCATCCATGGTGTAAATGCCCAGCTCTTTTCCTAATTTACGATGGTCACGCTTTTTTGCCTCTTCCATCATCAAAACATACTCGTCCAGTTCTTTTTGATTGGGGAAGGATACACCGTAAATACGGGTTAGCTGTTTATTCTTTTCATCGCCTTTCCAGTAAGCTCCGGCTATGCTTGTAAGTTTGATAGCCTTGATTGCCCCTGTTGAAGGAATATGCGGCCCCCTGCACAGATCGGTAAAACCACCCTGGGTATAGAAAGTAATTTCACCATCGGTTAATCCGCCCAAGAGATCCAGTTTATATTCATCCCCCTTTTCAGTAAAGTACTGAATAGCTTCTGCCTTCGGAATGGATTTGCGAACGTATTGATTGTTCTGCTTTGCCAGTTCGTTCATCTTTTTTTCCAAACTGGCCAGATCATCTTCTGTAATTTTATTGTCACCTAAATCTATATCATAATAAAAGCCCTTATCAATTGCAGGGCCAACCCAAAACTTTACGCCCGGAAAAGTTGCGTCAACTGCCTCAGCCATTAAATGGGCCGACGAATGCCAGAATGTAGATTTGCCATCATTATCATCCCAGGTTAATAATTTAAGCGATGCATCATTATCCAGTGGCCGGTTTGCATCCCAAACCTCGCCGTTAATATCGGCGGCCAATACTTTCCTGGCCAATCCCTCACTGATGGATTTAGCAATGTCCATTGCTGAAGATCCTTTTTCATACTCCTTAACAGCCCCATCCGGTAATGTTATCTTTATCATATCTTTAGCAGCAAAGCTTTTCGGCTTGCAGGCTGCAAATTTAACGACTTATTAGCTATGGAAAAATTAATCTGAAATATCTTTGTGCCGATGAAAAAAATTGTACCAGTACTTTTATTGTTTTTTATTTCCACTTCTTTATCTGCTCAGGACTTTACCGGTCAATGGAAAGGTGAGTTTATTGACAAAAGCACAACTTTTGCTGGTTGGGGCGGCGACCGTTGTGAATATGTACTTGAAATTGAGTGCCGCGGTACAAAAGTTACAGGCTACTCCTATACTTACTTCAGCGATGGAGGTAAACGTTATTATACTATATGTAAGTTGGTTGGCAGGTTGAACAAAGCCAGTAAGTACATTGAGGTTACCGAAATAGAAAGGACTAAAACCAATGTACCCATTACTATCCGCAACTGTTTTCAAATTCACAAACTCACCTATTTTAAATCGGATGATGATGAAACTGTTGAGGGAACCTGGGTTCCTGCGCCCAATCAACAGGGTGATTGCGGTTTTGGAACTACTATATTATCGAGGAGAATGCTAAAAAAGAATCCGGCTTTAACGAACCCTATCACTAAAAAATCTACACCGCAACAACCAATTGTTAAATCAACGCCCAAGAAACAGGTAAAAAAGCCGACGGTGAAATCTGAGCCGGTTACAACTCCAAAAACAGATCCGGTAGTTAAGGAAGCAGATAAAAAAAATCCTGATGTTGTGGTTAGTAATCCTAATAATATTCCACCAGTATTAACACAGACGGAAACAAAGAAAATAACAGACCCCAGGTTTGAAAAGCGTAACAACGATTTGATTAAAACTATTGAGATAGATAATGAATCATTTACTGTTGATCTTTATGATAATGGTGAGATTGACGGCGACAGCATTTCGCTGTTTTTTAATGGAAATCTTATCTTATCTCACAAAAAGTTAAGCGATAAAGCAATCAGATTAACGTTGGATGTAGATAATAACAGAGATTTAAACGAGCTGATCATGTATGCCGAAAACCTGGGAACGATACCTCCAAACACCGCTTTAATGGTAGTTAACGACGGCGATAACCGCTATGAAGTGCGTATTTCGTCCGATTTACAAAAAAGTGGCGTGATCCGGTTTATCCACAGGCCAAAAAACAAACAATAAAGGGACAGTAATTCCGTTATTACCACAACCAATATCGGAGTTTACGATGAAAAACGTTTATCAGGCCCTGCTATTATTTGTTGGCCTTATCTCAATTACTGTAATAACAGATTCGTGCAGCAAGGCTGAAAAGCCTGCGTTGCCTAAAGAACAGGCGGTGGTTGGCCAATGGGGAATAAACAGGGTGCAGCTGCGTCTGTATTCAGGCAGTACATTCATTAAGGATACAATTCTACCAAAAACTCCCAAACCAAAAAATTATATAGTTTTTGCAGAGAACGGCGGTTTTGAATATAAATTCAATACTTCAACATCAAATACCGGTACTTATGCTTTTGCCGGAACAGATTCAATAATTGGAACAACAGGAACAGCAACATACAAATGGAAGATGTTGACCCTGACCCCGGTTTTATTCACAACCTTCAGTACTTCAACAAATGATCCGGCGTTTCCGGGAATGAAAGTTGAAACTTATTACACACTAACCCGATAATTATAAAATACAATTCTGAAAAAAGTCCACCGCATGGTGGATTTTTTTTTAAAATCTTACATTCCAGGTTATAGCAGGAATTACAGGAAACAATGAAACCTGCTTGGCTTGAATTTCGAGCGTACCATTAAACGGGCTGCCTGACTGATCAAAATAAATGAAGTAGGGATTCTTTCGGTTATATGCATTATACACACTGAAGACCCATTCGCTCTTCCATTTTCGTTTTATATTTTTCTTTGGCGTAAGGATAGCAGCAAAATCAAAACGGTGGTAAGAAGGTAAGCGGTATTCATTTATTCGGCTGTACTCCTGCGTTAGAATACCACCAACAATATAAAACCGTTGCGGCAAAGTTGCCGCATTGCCGGTTCCAAAAACAAAAGAGGCAGATAAGCGCCATTTTTTATTCAGCTCGTAAATGGCAACAACGCTCATATCATTACGGCGGTCGTATTTAGCCGGATATTTATTCCCAAAATTCAACCCCGGGAATTTTCGCCAGGTCCAGCTTAAAGTGTACCCTATCCAGCCAGTGAAGCGCCCCCTTGATTTATTGATATAAAATTCGGCCCCGTAGCTCCACCCTTTTCCAAAACTGAACGAATTTTCAGTATCATCAAGTCCTGTTGGAGTATAGCCTTCCTCGTATTCAATTTGATTATCCATTTGTTTGTAATACACTTCTACAGAGGTTTCAAACATATTGTCTTTAAAATTTTTGAATAAGCCCGCTGCATACAACCAGCTGATCTGCGGTTTTACCTTGTAAGTACTGGGCACCCAAATATCTGTAGGCAAAGTTGTACCGGCATTACTAACCAGATGAATATATTGCAAATTTCTGGTGATCGAAGCTTTAAAAGAAGTTTCATCGTTCAATGCGTAACGCATGGTAAGGCGCGGTTCCAGCCCACCGTAGGTTTTTACTGCATTACCTCCTCCAAAAACGGTACTGTCCGTTCGGTTGCCAAATTCATCTGTTTCATAAATTTTATAAGGTCCTGTTTGTTGAAACCAACTATAGCGCAGGCCGGCATTGATTTTTATTTTCTCGTTGATTTCCCAATCATCCTGCAAATAAACTGCTGCTTCATGCCCATATTTTATTTGTGCGTTATTAGGTTTGAATACAGTTGAGTCCTGCTTTCCGCTGATAACCGAAGGTGTGAATTTATGATAGGTATAAATTCCGCCAAATTTCAACTTATGCCCGGTGTATGGATACAGATCAAAATCCTGTTTTAAACTTATATCACGAATTCCGGAAGCCAGCTTCAATTCAAAATCGTTTTGCACCGCATTGAACGTAAAGTTGTAGTCATTGTAAACCGCAGTAGTATTACCAAATAATTTGTTGTTGAACACATGATTCCAGCGAAGCGTTCCTGTTGAATTTCCCCATGGAATATTAATTTTGAGGCTTTGCTTGCCATTGGCAAAATCAAAAACATCCCTTCCAAAATAACCACTCAGGTAAAGCCTGTCTTTGTCAGAGAAAATATAATTCACTTTTGCATTGAGGTCGTAAAAATAGTAGCCGCTTCCTTTAAACTGACTTGTACTTTTAATAAACGGTTTCGTTAGCCCATCAATATAAGTTCGCCTTGCTGAAACAATAAATGAAGATTTATTCTTTTTGATGGGCCCCTGAATAGAAAGTCTTGAGGCAATTACACCGATACCTGCATCCACTTGCAACTTCTGATTATTCCCTTCCTTCATCGAAACGTCAAGCACACTCGACAGCCGGCCACCATACTGCGCAGGCATACCACCTTTTATTAAGGTTACATTTTTTATAGCATCTGCATTAAAGATTGAAAAGAAGCCAAACAGATGTCCCGTATTGTAAACAGGTGCGTCATCCAATAATATCAAATTCTGATCTGGGCCACCACCACGAACATAAATACCGGCACTACCTTCGCCTGCATTTCGTACGCCAGGTAAAAATTGAATTGTTTTTAACAGGTCAACTTCACCTAAAAAAGCAGGAATAGATTTTATTTGCTCAATGGGCAATGTAAATTTTCCCATCTGGGCGTTCTTCACATTTGCATCTCTTTTTCTGGTCGATACAACTACTTCCTGCGATAAACTGACCTTGGGTATGATCTCAAAATTGAGTTTTGTATCAGCATTTAATTTTATGCTGAATGCTTTGTTCCTATAACCAACAAACGTGCATATCAAAACATAATCACCTTCATCCAAAGTAATTGAATAAAATCCATACTGATTACTGTTGATACCTTTTGATTGTTGCTGTACGGTAATGGTAGCTCCAATGAGTGTTTCACCATTCAATGAATCGGTAACATATCCGCTGATTGTAAATTTATTTTGCGCCGATGCTGCAATTGAAAGCAAAAGAGTAAAAAAACTAACACAAAATATTTTCATAGTTAGATGATGTAATGCTGATTGGCCAGCCCGGAATACAGTCTGAGCCTATTGGGCTTTAATGGTGTCCTTAACCATGCCGCAATTCAACATTGTGCCTCTGTATTCGGGATGATTTTTTCCCAGGTAAGGGTTTACAACTTCTTTGGATGCACTTATCCAATTTGCGCCAACATCATCGCCAAACGCCATCGGACAATGTTGCCAATACATATTTGCACCTTCGTAATTAATTAATTTGAAGAATGGGTATAAATTTTCCGATACCATACTGAAATCTTTTCTCATCTCCTGAATGTCTGTTATTGTTACCAATGATACAGCATTACTTTTTATTCCCATCAGGGTATTTGCCGCCATTTCGTAAATATCCGTAGTGTCTTTTTTAAGTTCGTCCATTGGAATACTATCCAGCAACTGAACAAATTTATTACAATGTTCTTTTGCTTTTGCAGTGTCTGCATCTACAAATGAAGCAGCCATTTCAAAATACGATTGCATGGCGGTTGAAACGGCATCATTAAAATTGTCGGAATGCTTTTTCAAAGCTATAGGTGCTTGCTTTTCACCATCACCTCCTGCTTTATTCGTCGATTTGTACCAATAATAACCGGCAACTGCCAAACCAAGTGCAATAACAATTAATAATACTTTTTTCATGACTTATGTTTCTGCAAATCTAATCACACAATAATAAATAGCAGTTATTATAGCAAGAATTTTTGATATAATAACAGGATTTTCTCAAGAAGGTTCGATATTCATTACTTTTGCCGCTTATAATTAACAGCGCTGAACCTTTATTATGCTTTTAGGATTACAAAATGTGACTTTTGAATTTGGTGCCCGTACTATTGTTGACGATGCAACCTGGCATATTCAACCCAATGAACGAATTGGTCTGATCGGGTACAATGGCACAGGAAAATCAACATTATTGAAGGTGTTGACCGGACAGTATTTACCTAATAAAGGAACCGTTGAAAAAGGCAGAGAAACTACAATTGGCTTTTTACACCAGGATCTGTTAAGTTTCGATACCGAAGATTCTATTCTGGAAGTTGCCATGGGTGCTTTTGAAAGAGTAAAGGAACTGGAAAAAGAGATTGAGGAAATAGGAAAGAAACTGGAAGCAACCGGTGATGAAGCATTGGCACATGATTATACCGATCGCTTACACGAACTGGAAGTTTTAGGTGGCTACGAAATACATCACAAATCAGAAGAAATACTTCAGGGACTGGGCTTTGCAAATGCCGATCTTCAAAAACCATATAAAATTTTTAGCGGTGGCTGGCGGATGAGAGTGTTGCTGGCGAAGATGATATTAATGCACCCCGATGTTCTGTTATTGGATGAACCTACTAACCACCTTGACCTGCCGAGTATTGAATGGCTCGAAAAATATCTTGTTCATTACCCCGGTGCAGTTGTCATCGTAAGTCACGATCGATATTTTTTAGACCGCATGGTAACAAAGGTTGTTGAACTTTATCAACAACAACTTCATTTTTATACCGGTAATTATTCTTTTTACGAAACAGAGAAAGCCTTACGGGTAGATATACAGAAGAAGGCTTACGAAAACCAGCAGGATTATATACGCCAGCAGGAAAAGTTTGTGGAGCGGTTTAAAGCCAAGGCCAGTAAAGCCGCGGCAGCACAAAGTATAGTAAAACGTTTGGACAAACTGGATAGAATTGAAGATGTTGAAATTGAAAGGCCAAATATGCGCATTAATTTTTCGGTAGATAAACAGCCGGGGAGAATCCTGTGCACACTAAAACAGGTTTCGAAAAGTTTTGGCGATATTAAGATCATTGAGAATACCGGTGCAGAAATTGACCGTGGCGACAAGATCGCATTGATTGGAGCCAACGGTAAAGGAAAGTCAACATTGCTGCGCATAATAGCCGGAACTGAGCAATACAGCGGTGACAGAGTTTGGGGACATAATGTAGATGACTCTTTTTATGCCCAGCATCAACTTGAAGCGCTGGACATTAATAATACTGTTTTAGAAGAAATGCAAACAAGCCGCAGCGGTAAAACCGATCTTGAATTAAGAAGTTTGCTGGGTTGCTTTTTATTTAGTGGAGATGATGTAGAGAAAAAGATAAAAGTATTGAGTGGCGGTGAAAAAGCAAGAGTAGCGCTTGCAAAAACAATTGTTAGCAAAGCTAATTTTCTTTTGCTGGATGAACCTACCAATCACCTGGATATTCATTCAGTTGATCTTTTGATAGAGGCGCTTAATAAATATGAAGGCACAATTGTTTTAGTGAGTCACGACAGGTACTTTATCAGCCGCATTGCCAATAAAATCTGGGAGATAGAGGATTATAAGATTCGGGAATTTAAAGGAACTTACAATGAATGGGAAGACTGGAAAACACGAAGGGAAGCTGAACTTAAAAAAATGAGTAAGCAGCCGGAAAAGGAAACAGTCACTG
Organism: Sphingobacteriales bacterium; assembly: GCA_024642285.1. Lineage (GTDB taxonomy): Bacteria > Bacteroidota > Bacteroidia > Chitinophagales > Chitinophagaceae > Ferruginibacter. The sequence continues at coordinate 20,841 of JAHEBJ010000033.1, read as the reverse complement.
TAAAGGAAGAAAGTAAAGAGGATAAAAAAACAGAGCAGCGAAGTGCTGTCGATAAAGAACTTAAAAAAGATTTGCAGAAGCAAAAAAATCTGTTTCAGCAAATTGAAGAACAAATTGCAAAGCTCAATAAACAAAAATCAAAACTGGAGCTGGAACTGGCTTCACCGGATATTTACAGTGATAAAACCAAATTCCTGCAAATTGAAGAAGCGTATAAATCAAATGGAGAAGAACTGGTGAAAGCCAATGCGGAATATGAAACTGTGTTTGAAAAGCTTATGCAGTTGGAAGAAAAATCGCAGGCTGAATAAATAATCTACTCGAATTCAAAAAATTCTAAAGCTGGTATAAAAAAAATCCCCCGAAAAATTTCGGGGGATTTTTTATCGAAAGAAAATTATCTATTAATAATTCTTTAAAGTCATTTCTACCCTTCTGTTCTGAGCACGGCCAGCAGCAGTTTTATTGTCTGCAACAGGAGTTGTTTCTCCATAACCAGCAGACGCTATACGGCTTTCATTAACACCTTTGCCTACTAAATATTCTTTTACTGAACGAGCCCTATCCTCAGATAAGATCTGGTTCGATTCATCTTTACCTACGTCATCAGTATGTCCTTCAATTGAGAGACGGTAAGTTGGATTTTCATTCATGATTGCAACGATGTCATTGAGATTCTTAAATGATTTAGAAAGTAATTTAGATTTACCTGTTTCAAAATAAATACTTTTAGCAGCTATTTGAAGTCTTTTAATATGATCTTCGCTAATAACAGGACAACCAAAATTGGAAGCAGGTCCTTTTTCGTTAATACACTTATCTTCTTCGTCATTAACACCATCACCATCAGTATCTGGAATCGGACAACCTTGATAACGTGCTAAACCGGCAACAGTAGGACACTTATCAACTTCGTCGTTGATACCATCCTTGTCTGTATCAGGAATTGGACAACCCTGGTAACGAGCTAAGCCCGGAACATCTGGACACTTGTCATCAGCATCAGTAATACCATCACCGTCTCTGTCAGGACATCCCTGTAAAGAAGCCAAACCTTTTACATCAGGACACTTGTCATCAGCATCAATCACTCCGTCTCCATCTCTGTCAGCTGGTGGTGGTGGTGGTGGTGGTGGTGGTGGTGGTGCTTTTACTTTTTCTTTTCCAATATTCTGCGCAAAACCTACAGAATAAAATAAATTATCACCCAATACATCTTTAGTGAGTGTCCACTTGTATTGCGCTTGTACAAACAAATAAGTAATGCTGTTAAAATTAACTTGCAAACCTAAGCCGGCAGGAACATAAGCACCGATTTTATCGGTATACCATCCGCCGCCAATACCTACAGTTAAGAACGGATTAAACATTGCTTTCTCCGGAAAAACTCTGGCATTGATAGTAGGCTCCAATTCCAACCCTATTTCAGTTTTTTGGGTTTGCCCGGTTCTAATTGCTCGGTAGTCACGGAACATACCATTCAATTTTACAGACACATCCAGTCTGCTGGTAAGTCCTTTCCAATACGATAAAGAAAGTCCTTTATCCATTTCTCTAAACTTAGAGTAAACCTGACCTGTTATCGGGTCTTTAATACCTAAAGGAGCATTAAAATCCGCCATGTTATAATGAACACCGAAAAGTGGGCCCTTTTTATCATCATTTCCCATCTTCTTTTTTTGGGAAAAGCCTCCTGTGGCCAAAAGAGTTAAAGCCAGAATAAGCGTTAGTTTTTGTTTCATAAACATAAATTTTATTAAAAATTTTATCTGAGTTATGTGCAAATATAATGTTAAATTAATGGAAAGGCAAAATTTGTATCTAAAAATATTATTTGCGCTAAAATCATTAAAATCAGACTTTTACCGTTTTCCATTTCCCCCTTCTAAAAATAACAATACTTACCGCTGCTAAAACTGATTCGGCAACGCAAATAGCGATATAAACCCCTGCAGGCCCCATTTTCAAATATTTAGCCAGGAAATAAGCCAGCGGAATTTGCAGTATCCAAAACACAAATAAGTTAATATAAGTGGGTGTTTTGGTGTCGCCGGCACCGTTAAAAGCCTGTGTAATAATCATACCATAGGCAAAAAACACGTATCCAATTGCCAATATATGCAGGCACAAAGTGCCCGCTTCCACGGCTAATTTATCTTGAATAAAAAACAAAATCAGGCTTCTGCCAAAAACAAAAAATATCACTGCAACTACCGCAAAAAAACAAAAAGCAAGAAACGAAGTTCTCCAAACTGATCTCTCAGCCCTGTCGGGTTTATTGGCACCAAGGTTCTGCCCTACCAGTGTTGCGGCGGCATTTGCCAATCCCCAGGCAGGTAAAATGGTAAAAATGCAAATACGTATTGCAGTGCCATATCCCGATACTGCTGCATCGCCGGATTCAGCAATAACAATAGCCAAAAATATCCAGCTACAGCTACCAATAATAAATTGAAACATCCCGCCAGCCGAAGTTTTCCAAATACTCCTTATTAAATTAATTTGAACAACAAATTGCCTGCGGGCAATTTTTATCAATGCTTTGCCACTAAACATATGATAAAATTGATAGATTACGGCGATTGACCGCCCAATTGTGGTAGCCACTGCAGCACCAACCACGCCAAGTTTTGGAAAAGGGCCAACGCCTAATATCAGCAATGGATCTAAAACGATGTTAATCGCGTTGGCTATCAATAACGCCCTCATTGCAATTGCTGCATTACCAACTCCACGAAAAACAGCATTGTTAATAAAAAGCAGAACTATAACGATATTGCCCGTAAGCATAATCTGGGTAAACAAATAATTTTCATTTACCACCTGTGGGGAAGCACCCATTAACCCCAATATTTCCTTTGGATAAAAGAATCCTATTACACTAATTATAAGCGACAAAAAAGTGCCGAATAAAATTGACTGGACGGCAATATCAGATGCCGCTTTATAATTTTTTTCGCCGGCACGCCTCGCTACTAAAGCAGTTACTCCAATAGAAAGTCCCCAGGCCACCGAATATAAAATGGTTAAAGATGCTTCCGTTAAAATAACAGTGGCCGAGGCCTGAATGCCTACTTTGTTTACAAAATAAATATCTACAACAGCGAATAACGATTCCAGCACCATCTCCAGGATCATTGGAATGGCTAATAAGAATATTGCCCGGTCGATACTTCCGGTAGTATAGTCTGTAACATCGCCTCTGACGGCTTGTTTAAACAATTTGAATAATGAAACTTTATGTGAGTTTATCATTTTTGTAATTAATCAGTGTATAGATAAAACAATAGGGTGCCAGGCTGCACCTGAGAAAAATTATTGTACCACGCCTATTTCTGTAAAACGTGGCTGATTAATTACTTCATAAACTTAAATTGTAGAAGGCAAAAGTATTATTTTATTTTTAAACGGTGATATGGCCGTTTTTCTTTTCATGCTTTTTTTTAAATGACTATATTTGCAGCCGAAATTGAAATACAAGATGGTCTGGTAGCTCAGCTGGATAGACTCTCACGATTTCTAATCGAGAGAGTCTAAGGATCGAATAGTTCTTTATATGTGTTGAATTTATTAAAATATTGGTCTAGTAGCTCAGCTGGATAGAGCATCAGCCTTCTAAGCTGAGGGTCTCAGGTTCGAATCCTGACTAGATCACAAATGAAAAGCCTGTATAACAGGCTTTTTGTGATTTATGCAAATCTGTTGCTATATACTTTTTAGTGAAAAACTAAATAAATATTATGTTGGCTCAACTTCCGATATAGAAAGGCGTTTGGCGGAACATAACAGAGGTAAAGAAAAATTCACAAAAACCGGCATCCCATGGACTTTGGTTTATACAGAACCTTTTATTGAATTGACAGAAGCAAGACGTAGAGAAGGTTTTATCAAAAAAATGAAAAGCAGAAAGTTTATCGAGAATCTTATTAGCTCAACCCGATAGGCATCCCGATTTCTAATCGGGAGGGTCTCAGATTCGAATCCTGACTAGATCACAAATAAAAACATTGGATTATGGATGTAAAAATGGAAGCCTCATGGAAAGAAGTTTTGAAATCCGAATTTTCAAAACCATACTTTCAGCAGATCGTCACTTTTTTAAAAACTGAAAAAGCATCCGGTAAAACAATATATCCGCCCGGCTCACTTATTTTTAACGCTTTTAATCAAACCCCATTTACCAAACTTAAGGTCGTAATGTTAGGACAGGACCCCTATCATGGTGCCGGCCAGGCCCATGGTCTCAGCTTCTCTGTTCAAAACGGCATTAAACCCCCTCCGTCGCTTGTAAATATTTTTAAAGAAATACAAACTGATATTGGGGTTGCAATGCCACAAGAATATGGAAACCTTACCCGCTGGGCCGAACAAGGTGTGCTTTTGTTAAACGCTGCGTTGACAGTGAGGTCTGGTGAGCCTTTCAGTCATGCTAAATTTGGTTGGGCCGATTTTACAGATGCTGTTATACAAAAGATATCCGACGAAAAAAACGGAGTAGTGTTTATACTTTGGGGTAAGTTTGCGCAGGCTAAACAAATTTTAATTGACGAAACCAAACATTTTGTTCTAAAAGCTGCTCACCCGTCTCCGCTTTCTGCTCATACCGGATTTTTTGGTTGTAAACATTTTTCAAAAACCAATGAGTTGTTGAGCAAACAGCGAATATCACCGATAGACTGGAAGCTTTTATCACCTTAGTAAACAATATGAATTATTTTAAAAACATTTTTGGAAGGATATGGGCCGTTTGGGGACTGATCAGTTTTTTAATCACTTTTTTAATCGTTTTTCTCCCTTCTATGCTGGCGCATTTAATGAAAGATCCGGACGGACAAAATTATTTTATAAGCGTGTCCAGGATCTGGATGAATGTCTGGTTGTTTTTAGTTGGCTGCCCGGTTAAAGTATCGGGTAAAGAAAATTATAAAAAAGGGACAGCCTATATTGTAGTTTTTAATCACAATGCTTTTTTAGATGTACCCCTATCGGCACCTTATGTACCAGGCGCAAATAAAACAATTGCCAAAAAATCATTTGCTAAAATTCCATTGTTTGGGGCTTTTTACAAAAGAGGCTCGGTACTTGTTGACCGAAAAGATGAAAAAAGCAGGACCCGCAGTTTTGAAATTATGAAAAAAGTTTTGGCCTTGGGCATGCACATGTGTATCTATCCCGAAGGAACAAGGAACAGAAGCAATGAACCTATCAAATCTTTTTATGACGGTGCCTTCAGGCTTGCCAATGCAACTCAAAATGAAATTATGCCCTGCGTTATTTTCGGTACAAAAAAAGCAATGCCCATCGATAAAAAATTTTTTCTTTTACCAACAAGATTACGAATGCAGTTCCTGCCCTCTGTTTCACCTGCAGGTAAAACCGTATCAGAACTAAAAGAAATTGTTTTTAATGAAATGCTGAAGGCGTACACAGCTAAATGATTCCTTTTTAATCTTGCAATCGCTGCTTACAAGTCATAAAAATACCTGGTACGGTTTATCTTAAGATCACGCAGTAAACCCGACTTGGGGCTGATGCTGATATTGAAAAATCTTGACGCACCTACTGGTGAAACATTAATGGCCATCTGCCAGCAATGCATTTCACGGGTGAGATACATATTTATTAACCCCAGCTGCTTTTGGGTAATATTATATGAACCGTTCAATCCGATTTGCCATTTAGGTGTAAGATTAAGGGTGCCGGTCCAGTTTACATTTTGCGAAGTAGATCCTTTATAGCCGGTTCCAGATCCGTTTGGCACCCTGCTATAATTAAATGCATAAGAAAAACTGATGCTCCAGGGGATATTAAAATTGGCAAACTGTCCGGGGTTGTTGTTTATATAAGCAGCTTCCTGCTGGTACTCATTTAACGGCAAACCCGAGATTGGATTTACCTGTACATTTTGTTGTGGATTAATAGCTAATTTTTCTTTTTTGTCGCCACCTTTAAACTGAGTTTGCAAAGCAATGTTTGCATTTGTTAATTTACCAAGCGCCAGTATTTTTTTATTCCATATGGTTTTGTTGATAAAATTACCGGCATCATTGGTTAAATACGGCACTAGTATTGCTGAAGCAGAAATGCTTATTTTATCGAAAAGGTTGGTACGGGCATTTAAAGTAAATGGCGCCAGTTTAAAAGAATCCTGTAAAAAATTATAACTACTGTTTATGCTGAATCCATCAATAAGCGTAATTTTTTTAATGGCTGCCTCACTGGTATCTTTACGGTTACGAACTTTCATCTGTAGATTATTATCTATTCCAAAATTTAATCCACCAAATCTGCCCAGGCCAAATGCACCGGCAATAGTCCTTTCATAATAGGTAAATGTTTGCGTACGCCCGTTCGTATCCACCTGAGTGGTGTACCATGAACTTTTGTTCATGTCGGGTTTGTAACTAGCTGAAAGCGTTGGCCTGATTTCATGCCTGATAGCCTGTACCTTGCTCTTCTCATTAAAAGTAAACATTCCAAAAATTCTTGTAGATACGCCCATTCCAAAACTCATCTCCCTTGCTGTGTAAAAACTTTTGTTGATGACGGTGTCAATTTTTTTATTGGCAGTATCCCACCTGCGTTCATAACGTTCATTGTACCACCGTTCCTGGTACGACACGCTTGGTGAAAACTGCAGGTTCCCTATTTGGGGTAATGATAAAGAAATAGGAACATTATGGGTGGCACCCCATTGATATTTTTGGCCGAATTCATTAAAGAATCTGCCGGTGGTGTCATAAAAAGATGCGAGGCTCTTAATGTTGGTATTTAAGGCAATGCCTATATTCTCATACCATTTGTATTGTCCGATCACTTCCTTGCGACGAAAAGGGTAAAGCGTATTTACATTAAAACCAATATCCGGCAGGTTAATATTAATCAGTTTGCTGTTGCTGTTTTGATTGTGGTTGGCGTTCACATTCAGGTTAAAAGGTTTGTTCTTCCAGATTTTTGAATACGATATAGATGACTGCAACTGATTTTGAAAATTGCGCTGCGGTTGATTGGGTATAGCATTATTATAACCGCTGCTGCCTGCATTTACACTGGCACTAAAAGTTACGCCCGGCCTTGCCTTGCTATCGGTGCTGTGTTGCCAGTTTACCTGAAACGCACGTGTACCCGACTTATCAAGATCACGCAGGTGAATAATACCAACTGCAAAATTTCCCTGGTAACGATATCGTTTATAATAACGTGGGTTTACCTTCAATGTCCATCCGCCATAAGAGTATATATTAGCCTGCGTAACAAGGTCCCATTTTTCGCCCAGTACTTTATAATAGCCCAACCCTTCCAGTGAGAGACCCAGTGTTTCGTTGGCAGAAAAAGACGGCGCCAATAAACCCGAATGCCTTCCCTGTTGCATTGGGTAAATTCCAAAAGGTAATATTACAGGAATTGGAACATTCTCAAACTCGGGATGTACCGGCCCGGTGATGGCCATCTTCTGATTGATAAATTTTATTCTCTTACTTACAAATGCAAAATGCGGTGTATCCAGGTTACAGGTGGTGAACCTTCCTCTCAACGCATAAAAAACATCAGGCTCGGTCTTTTTGAATTTTTCGCTGTACACATACAATTCGTCCTGCTGTGTGTAGGTTCCTTTCGAAATCCCTTTTCCTGTTTTTGGATTAAACCGAACAGTATCACTCTGTGTTTTAATATCGCCCTGATTAAACCTGACGTAGTTGATTACATTACCTGCGCTATCCTTAGTTAAATGAGCGCTGATGATATTTGTACGCTGATCAAACTCTACTAACGGCGCCGTAAGATCGTTATCGAGATACTTAACATTGGATTGTTTTCCGTATAAAATAATTTTCTTTTCCGGAATATCCATCACCATCGAATCATCTGCATGATAAAACACCGGAGCATCCAGTGCATTCTTAGAAGTTCTGAAAGAAAATGTATCTGTCTTAACAATAATATTGGTATCCGCTTTTATTGTTGGCGAAATTTTATTTGTGATATCTGCAACAGGTTCTGCCTTTACGGGAACAGTATCAGTCGTTAAAAAACTGTGAAAGTCATCATGATGAAATCCGCTGGCAGTACAATACAGCGTTAGTGAACTTAACAATGATACCATTGCCAATACCAATATGTAATTTGCCTTACCTTTGTTCGGATGATTCATAATTCAGATTGGCAAAAATAGCCATTATGTATTGATAGTTGCCGGATGAAAATGTGAATTATCAAATAATTACTAACCCCAAATAAAGCTGAGGAATATGATCAGGAAGAAAGTACCTTTTTTAATATTGTTTGCTGCATGGCAATTGTTAATATTAAACAATTTATTTTCACAAGCTCCAAAATTGATAAAAACAATTGTTGTTGATGCCGGTCACGGCGGCGACAGAGACCCGGGAGCGGTTGGCCAATACGAAAATTCGCTGCGATCAAAAGAAAAAGATGTTACCCTTGCTATTTCATTAAAACTGGTTGAAGAATTAAAAAAACAACTGCCCGGTGTAAGTATCAGGCCCACCCGAACCACCGATATTTATCAATCGCCAACCGAAAAAGCAAAACTGGCAAACGAATTTCATGGCGACCTATTCTTATGTATACATGCCGACAGTGGGCCATTAAAATCAGGCAAGCGTAAGATTGGTTCAAAAACAGTTACGCGTTATAAAACAACTTATACCGGCAAAGGTAAAAACAGGAAAAAGAAGAGAACCGCTTATGAAGTGGAAGTTCCCGAATATGAATATTTTAAATATCCACTTACCCGCAGCGGCACCAGTGTGTGGATCTTTGCGGCCCATAAAACCAGTGATAAGTTAAAAGCCATTATGGATGGTGATGAAAATTTTGAAATTGAAACGGGTGGATTAGATTCATTGGAAAATACGCTAGACTTTAAATCGCCGGAAGGAAGAACCATTGCTGCTATTTATGCAAAAAGATACCAGGAAAGAAGTGACCTGCTGGCCACATTGGTAAACGGTGAGGTTGAACGAACAGGAAGAACCGCACTAGGTGTTAACCAGCGCCAGGTTGGCATTTGGGTATTGCAGGCCACAAACATGCCCGCCATTTTAATTGAAACCGGTTTTATCAATAACCCCGAAGATGAACGCTATATTAACAGCGAAAACGGACAACAGGAACTTGCAGAAGCAATTACCAAAGCCGTGATGCGTTATAAAGCACAGGTTGAAAATACAAACTACATTCCTCCTGTTACTACTGGCATAACAAAAACAAGTGCGACGGATCAGGCATTTGAAAAAAGAACAACAAAAGATGTTACGACCATCCAGGTAGTGAACGAAAAAGTGAATGTTGATATTTATGATGATGGTGAAATTGACAATGATATTGTGTCGGTATACTTTAACAGGGAATTGATTGTTGAAAAAAAATCACTTACGGCTACGGCACATTCTTTAACACTTAACCTGGTGCCGGGTAAAACCAATGAGTTGGTGCTGTTTGCCGATAATCTTGGAAGCATTCCGCCTAATACAGCACTAATGATAATTAATGACGGCACAACAAGGCATGAAGTACGATTATCTGCCGATCTGAAGAATAATGCATCGGTTAGATTTGAATTAAAAAATAATAATTAAATTACCATGGTTACAGGGTCAAAATACCTGTTACCGATACTGCAAAATGAAAATATCAAACGAAACCAAGATTGGCGCTTTAACTGCAATTGCCATTGTATTATTGATCCTGGGATTTAATTATTTAAAGGGCAAAACATTTTTTGGTACAACTCATACCCTTTATGCCAAATATTCCAATGTGCAGGGACTCGCAAACTCTAATCCGGTTATGATAAACGGTTTACAGGTTGGTACAGTTTACAGTATAACCACTGATAAAAACATGAAAGAGATAGTGGTGAACATTACGTTAACCAAGGATGTGAATATACCTGTGAATTCAGTTGCCATTGTAAAACCTTCGTTGCTTGGCACCATCAGTATTGATATTGAACTGGGCGATGCAACTGCTTATATTCCCAATGGCGGCACTGTTAATACCGAAGAAACCACGGGCATATTTAATGAAGTACTCAGTAAAGTTAATCCGGTATTGTACCAGGTTACCAAAGCTGTTGGATCAATCGATTCAGTTCTTACAAGCGTAAACCGTATTCTCGATGAGGATGCCAGGGTAAATATAAATGCCACACTTTCCAATTTAAATAAAACCACCACCAACCTCATTGCTGCTTCAGCTTCGTTGCAAACATTGCTGAACACACAAACAGGTGCATTGGCAGGCACACTGGGCAATCTCAATTCTTTCACCGGCAACCTCGATAAGAATAGTGGAAAAATAACAAGCCTGATCAGCAACTTAGATAAAACAGCAACTAATCTTTCGCAACTTGATATTGAAAAAACGTTAAACATTTTAAACGGAACCATCGGCGACCTTAAATCAACGATTGCTTTACTTAACAGTAACTCTGGCACTGCAGGCTTGCTACTTAACGATACTAAATTGTACAATAACCTTACGGCAACATCCAATAAACTGAATTTATTGCTGGATGATTTTAAAACAAATCCCAAGCGGTATATCTCTGTTTCTATTTTTGGCAAGAAGCAAAAAAGTACCGGGTTAATGGTACCGCTGCCGGATACCATCAATGCACCTTATCTCAAACAATAACAGAATTTTATTTCCTGCAGTGAGCAGGATCAAAAATAAAATGCCAATTTACAGGCCGAACAAAAAACAACAACATTGCGTTTGAAATTTACCTTCAGCATTTGCTTACTTTTTTTTCTGCTTGGCACTGCTGTTGATCTTTCGGCGCAACAAATCATATCAACAACCTCATCTTCCGATTCTATCCGTTCAATAAGAATCATACAGGGTAAAAGCCTGCGCAAAATCACCATCGATTCGTTAAACGAGCTGGAAACCATTGCCGGCAATGTGATCATTAAAGAAGGACTTACACTTTTCTACTGCGACAGCGCCACCATCAACCGGCAAACCAATGTGGTGGAGGCTTATGGCAATATCCATATTAACGATAACGACAGTATTCATACTTACGCACAAAGCCTGCGATACGTGGGCAGCGAACGTATTGCTTATTTAAAAAAGAATGTAAAGCTTACCGACAAAAAAGGAACGCTTTTCACCGACGACCTTGAATATAATTTAAGAACCGGCATTGCAACCTATAAAGGTGGTGGCCGCATCACCAATGAAAAAACCGTTTTGACAAGTCGTGAAGGCGTGTATTATGCAGATACCAAGGATGTGTATTTTAAAAATAACGTTCACCTGAAAGATCCCGACAGGGATATATGGACCGACAGTTTATTGTACAATATTAAAACCAATATTGCCACATTTATTGCACAAACACGAATTGTTGGAAAGGACGGAAGCATCATTAATACAAAAAGCGGAACCTACAATTTGGAAACCGGCGAAGCCATCTTTTTTGACCGTACCGATTTCAGCGACAGCACACGCAGTGGCGTGGCCGATAAAATTGCCTACGATAAAAAAAGCGGAACGCTTCAAATGGAAGGCAATGCGAAACTGGTTGACAGTGTGAACCGTGTAACTGTTTTGGCTAACCAGATATTTGCCGACACTAAACTCAATTCATTTTTAGCCACCCGTAAACCGGTGATGATCCTATACCGGGATGGTGACAGCACTTATGTTGCTGCCGATACACTTTTCTCGGGCCTGCGTAAATACGACAGCCTGGAAAGAAAGATCGTTACCCAAACCGATACGTTAACAACAACGCTGGCGATAAAAGCCAATGATGCTGATACTTCTATCCGTTATTTTTTAGGATTTCACAACGTGCGTATTTTTAATGATTCGTTGCAGGCAGTAAGCGACAGCCTGCACTACTCTACCTCCGACTCCACTTTTAAATTGTTTGGTGATCCGGTGGTATGGAATGCCGACTCGCAGGTATCGGGTGACACGCTGTATATGTACACCCAAAATCAAAAACCTAAACGACTTTATGTTTTTAATAATGGCCTGATCGTTAACAAAACCAAAGAAGGCATGTTTAACCAGATTGCGGGACGAACACTCAACGGTTATTTTGTTGATGGTAATATTGATTATGTAAGGGTGAAGGGCAGCCCGGCTGAAAGTATTTTTTATCCGCAGGACGATGACAGCGCCTATGTTGGTATGAACCGCAGCAGCGGCGACGTGATAGATATTTATTTTGTGAACAAAGAACTCAACAAAGTAAAATTTATTAATGATATAAACGGAACCTTGTACCCACTGAAAGATATTCCTGCCGACAAAAAAGAACTGAGCGGTTTTATCTGGCTCGATCACCGCAGGCCAAAAAATAAACTGGAGTTGTTTGAATAAAATGATTTGTTAATTCATTTTTCAATCGCAGTTAAATTTAATGAGGTTATTGTATTTGCCATGAATAATGATTAGGTTTAACCACCGAAAAAAAATTGCAGGTATGAATAGAATCATTACCTTTTTCGTTTCATTCATTTTTACCGGATCATTATTTGCCCAGGAAGTAAGATTGAATGATTCTGTGATCTTCATCAACAATAAGCCCGTTGCCTTTTATACCAAAACACTCAGCAATTCAACGCTCCGGTACAATATGGAAGTGTATAATAACCAGGATTATATTCTGATTAAAGCAGAAGTGATCGAATTCAGGGCGCCAATCAGAGATCTGAAATCCTTTTTTTATTACGAACTTACTTTCCCTCCCCTGGCCGACACTTTTGCGGTTTATGTAGAAGATGACGCATTCCCATTGGTAATGGCCAATATTATTAAAGACTATCAGCTCATCAGCAATAATGAGTTAAATAAAGAAAAAGTTAATTACTTTATTGCCAATTATCAGGGAGGCCCCTACCTGGAGGCCAAAATAAAATATTTTACCGACTACCTGAATTTAGACCGGAATTTTAATAACCAAGTGCAAAGGGACCGAACCAAACCGGTTTATATAATCAACAATGAATACATTTACCAGGACGGAAAAAAGATTGGAGAGATAGGAAATAGTTCGTTTTCATTTTACGATTACTTTAGTAGAACATGGAACAACCATGCAGTGGAAATATTCTTACTTAATGGAAGCCGGGTACCCTATGACAGATTTGGAGCGGCGGGATATGATTGGCCGCAATATAACGGGGAAACAGCCCTCAAACTTCTTAGAGAATCATATGAGGAAATTAAAAAAAATGAAGCTGCTAAAAAACATCAGTTAGAAAAAGAACTTGAGTTTGACGATTACAAGAATAAGATACCTAGAGATTTGGGGTTAGTTTGTTCATTGATTGCAAATTATGCGCTTTAATGATGTTAGTTAAGCGCCGCTAAAGCGGTTTTTATTTTTGCAAAACCCTTTTCGATATTTTCCATACTGTTTGCAAATGATAAACGGATGCAGCCCGGGGCCCCAAAAGCTTTGCCGGTAACTGTTGATACATGCGCCTTGTTTAAAAGATACATGCAGAGGTCATCGGCATTTTCAATTTTATCTTCACCATCCGATTTACCGAAGTAAGCTGACACATCAGGAAAAATATAAAATGCGCCCTGCGGTTCGCTGCAAACCAGGCCGGGGATACCAGCCACCAGTTCCATCACTTTCTTCCTACGCTTTGTGAACTCAGCCAGCATTTCCTGAGTTGGTTTCATATCGCCGGTAAGCGCTGTAATAGCCGCTCTTTGTGTAACAGCATTGGTACCACTTGTTACCTGCCCCTGTATTTTTTCGCAGGCCCTGGCAATTGCTGCATGTGCGGCAATATATCCCAACCGCCAGCCGGTCATAGCATAACCCTTACTCAATCCGTTAATAATGATCACCCGGTCTTTAATATCTGCAAACTGGGCAATACTTTCATGGCTTCCTTCGTAATTAATGTATTCATAGATCTCATCGCTCATGATAAAAATGCCCGGATGTTTTTTAAACACTTCTGCCAGCTCTGCCAGTTCATCTTTTGAATATACCGCCCCGCTTGGGTTACAAGGCGATGAGAACATGAAGAGTTTAGTGTTATCAGTGATGGCGGCTTCCAGTTGTTGTGCTGTTATTTTGTATGCCTGGTCAACTCCTGCTTCGATAAACTTAACCACACCACCGGCCATTTTCACAATTTCTGAATAAGTAACCCAGTAAGGTGTGGGAATGATCACTTCGTCGCCTGCATCAACAATTGCCATAATGGTATTGGCAATACTTTGTTTGGCACCTGTGCTTACTACAATCTGGTCGGGAGTATAATCAAGATTATTGTCTCTTTTCAATTTTGTACAAACAGCTTCTCTCAGGTCCAGATAACCGGCAACGGGTGTGTAATGACTGTAATTATCGTCGATGGCTTTTTTTGCTGCTTCTTTGATATGCTCAGGCGTATCAAAATCGGGTTCACCCAAACTCAGGTCGGTAATATCAAATCCTTTGGCCCTTAACTCACGGCCCAGTTTGGCCATTTTTAAAGTTTCGGGTTCATTAAAGCGATCGAGTAGTGAAGATAATTGCATGTATCATTAATTAGGTTGCCGCAAAAATAGCCAATTCAGTTTTATCATCTGCTTATGCGTAAAATTTGTTGAAAGCTATCAACTCCAAATTTTAAGAGACATTGCCAAAAAAGAGAATAAGGACAATGTTTCGGTTAGTGAGGGCACTAATACCTAAAAAAAGTGTTTCGGTTGGTGAGGACAGCAACCGATAGAGAAAAAATAACTATTTAGGTTTTACCAGCATACCCCGTATATAATTTGTTGGTATTGCGGCCCGGTGAAGATTTTTTTATTTAAGAGCCTGGCTATCGTAAGTAAAAACAAACTGCAACAAATCGGGTTTAAATTTCCTGCTCCTCTTCAGCTCATGATCATAAATAACCTGCCCAAGATTTTTCATAAACGGTTTTCCTACCGTTTCGTAATCGTATTTATCATCGTTTAAAATGCCATCGCTGTTGCAATAAATAACAGCCGACAAAAAAAACTCAATCTTATTTTTTAGATCAACTACATATGCTGCATCTATCATATGCCCGTAGGCATCTCCCACTTTGTTGAAGATGCGGATATTATCCGGTAATTTTTCCATTGTTGCACCAAACAATAAAAATTTACAGTACGCCGGCCAGTATTTTTTATTTTCATCGGCATAAGGCGGGTAAACAGCTTCGGTTGGATACTGACTCATATATTTCAACACAAATTGCCGGTCATCTTCAGTAATATTAAAGCGCTGTTCCTTTTTTACCGATTCAGGAAAAACTATGCTTTGTAAAATATGATGCAGGTCTGCAAGGCCAAGCCTGTTCTTTTTCGAAAAATCCATTTTGCCCTCCATCAGTTTTCCGCGGCTGTAATAGCCCTTGCCAATACTATCTTTTCGCTCTGCATATTTAATATTGCTCCGCCGGCCGGGTTGGTTGAGTAAAACGTTGTTTATGCTGTCGTAAAAAATTACCGGGTTGGTTTGGCGGTTCTCTTCTTCGCTTAAAAAAATATCCAGCCGATGGAGGATCTGAACATCGCCATATCCTTTCCGCCTTAATTCAGTGTTAATATAATCCTGTCCTAAAAATTCGTAGAGCCGGTTGTAAGCATCGTTATCGCTTACCATCAATATTTTTTTTATGTAGCCTGCAATGGTTGGCCTGCCATCAACAGTAGCCGGATCATTAAATACATTGCTCTGTCCGCTAAAGTCGGCCCCGGAGAGCATTGTTGTATTGCGGTTAATATTTTTATCTTTTAATTCCTGCAGCCGTTGCAGCGCCAATAAAACAACGGGCAGTTTAACGGTTGAGGCAGGGTAAAAATATCTGTCCTTATTCAGATTGAAATGATGGTTTATAAACTCAGGCGATCCATTTTTATCACGGTTTATTTCAGTGTAAATGATCTGAATATTCATTTGCTTTTTATCCTTCAGTATCTGATCAAAATAAAGCGGATTATTTTTCAACAAGCTTTCCAGAAAGCCGGTTGAATGATCCAAATCTGTCGCAATTTCTGCAGTTGGTTTTTCAATATTATTCTCCATGGTTTTTGGCTGTTTTGTAGTACTGCATGAACAGAATACGGTCATCAGTACAATAAAAATTAAAAAATCGTAATGCTTGCTGGCCATAAAACCTGTTTCTGTTACAAAATTCGATATAAATTCAAAATTATCAGTTGGTAAAACTAAAGAGGTTTTTCCCCTATCTTTGCACACTTCTAAAAATTCAAGAAAGAAGCTACTAAAACGTCTATTATTATGAAGTTAAAAGGTTTAGTCTGGTTTTTCACAATTGCCCTTACCGTAATCTCTCTTTGGGAATTATCCTATACCTGGGTTATCCGCAGTCATGAAAACACAGTTGAAGCAAAAGCGGCCAAGATAGTTAAAGGCGCTTTCCCCGATCTTAAAGGTGATGCACTTGCAGCAGCAATTGATTTCAGGAAAAGAAGGATTCTGGACAGCACAGCCGATCAGAAGATCTACCCTGTTTTTGGAAATACATACAAAGAGTGTAAGGCCAACGAATTAAACCTTGGTCTCGATCTGCAGGGTGGTATCAGCGTAACGCTGGATGTAAGCCTTAGCGATCTTTTAAAATCATTAAGTAATAACCGAAACGATAAGGCACTTGCAAATGCTATCGCCACAGCAACTATTCAAAAGAATACGCTTGATGCCGATTTCATTACCCTTTTCACCGACTCGTATATAAAACAAAATGGCCCGGGTAAGCTGGCAGGTATTTTTGCCGGTGCCGAGAAAGAAGTAAAGATCAATGATAATGACGCTACGGTAATTGCCAAGTTGAAGACGATAGCAGCCGGAGCCATTAAAGAAACCTATAAAATCCTTGTTCGCCGTATTGATAAATTTGGTGTGGCGCAACCCAATATCAATTTTGATGAGGCAAAAGGAATCATCAACGTTGAGTTGGCAGGTGTTACCGATATTGACAGGGTACGTAAATTATTACAGGCATCGGCCCACCTTCAGTTTTGGGAAGTGTACCGCATTGATGAACTGGCAGCTTCTTTAAGAATTGCCGATGAAAATCTGCAGAGCTACCTGAACGGTGTGTCGGATACGGCAACTGTTGTTGATTCAACCAAATTGCTGGAGAATGTAAATCCATTCTTCAAGGTGATGAATCCACAAAATCCGCAGACCGATCCAACTACAGGCAAACAGTTTTTCCCTTCGGCCATTGGAACAATTGCAGTACAGGATACCGCAGTTTTTTATGAGTACATGAATTACGATGTAGTTAAAAATGCTATTCCTGCCGATTGTAAATTCCTGCTGGGTATTGAGGAGAAAGATGCTAAAGGAACACAAAGATATTTTCAGTTGTACGCCGTTAAAACATTACCGGGCAGCGATAAAGCGCCGCTTGAAGGTGAAGGTGTAAAAGAAGCCAGACAGGATTTTGATGAAAGAGGAAGGCCGGCCATTAAAATGGAGATGACCACAACAGGTTCAAAAACATGGGCCAGACTGACCGGTAAAAATGTTGGCCGCCCTATTGCTATTGCTTTGGATGAAGTTGTTTACTCTGCGCCAAATGTAAACGGACCTATTGAAGGTGGCAGTTCCGAAATTTCAGGAAGCTTTACCGTACAGGAAGCACAGGATCTGGCAAATATTTTAAAGTCGGGTAAACTAGATGCACCAGCTACCATCGTAGCACAACAGGTTGTGGGTCCTACTTTGGGAGCCGAATCAGTTAGAGGTGGTGCCATGGCATTTGGAATTTCGTTTATTGTTATTTTCATCCTGATGCTGGTGTATTATAACAACGGCGGTTGGGTAGCTAACATCGCTTTAATTTTGAACTTGCTATTTACTATTGGTGTGTTAACTGCCATGGGCTTTACTTTAACCGCTGCGGGTATTGCCGGTTTGGTATTAACCATTGGTATGGCGGTAGATACCAACGTAATTATATTTGAGCGTATTAAGGAAGAGATTGCCCGTGGTAAATCGTACCAGCTGGCGGTAAACGACGGTTACAGGCGGTCGCTTGCACCGGTTATTGATGCTCACGTTACTTCATTATTAACTGCCGTTATCTTATTTTATTTTGGATTAGGCCCGGTGTTGGGATTTGCCACCACGCAAATCATCGGTCTGTTGCTATCGCTGTTCTGCGGAATATTGGTATCAAGACTGATCACCGAAGTTTGGACAAATAAGCAGCGTCACTTCAATTATTTTACCAAGATATCGAAGCGCATTTTCAAACACGCTTCTTATAAGTTTATTGAATACCGTAAATATGCTTATGTAGTTTCGTCTATAGTATTTTTAGCCGGAATCCTCTCCTTCTTTAATGGTTTCCATTTAGGAGTTGAATTTAAGGGGGGCCGTAGTTATACGGTACAGTTTGACAAAGCCGTAAAGAACGACGAGATAAGAGATGACCTGAAGGTTGCACTTGATGGTGATAACGTAACTATAAAAACTGTTGGCGACAGCCGTCACTTAAATATTACAACTGCCTACATGAAAGGAGTTGACAATGCAGATAGTGCTGTAAAGGCCCGCCTGATGCAGGGTCTTAAGAAAGTTTTACCCGCAGGTATTGAGCAGGCAAAATTCAATAAAGATTATATACAGGCGTACTCAACGGTACAGCCAAGTATATCGGATGATTTGAAACGTGGTGCGGTAAAAGCAACTGTGTTTGCCTTGCTGGCCATTTTCCTGTATATCTTTATCCGCTTCCGCGACTGGAGATATTCTGTAGGAACCATCTTCACGCTGTTGCATGACGTATTTGTAACCCTGGCCGTATTCTCGTTCTTTAAAAACATTGTGCCTTTCCCGCTGGAGATTGATCAGCACTTTATTGCGGCGGTGTTAACGGTAATTGGTTTCTCTATGAACGATACCGTAATTGTATTTGACAGGATACGTGAGTACAGCCGCGATATGAGAGGCGCTACCAAAACCAGCATCATTAACAGTGCTGTTAACGATACGCTTAGCCGTACCATTATGACTTCGTTGACGGTGTTTTTAACCCTGTTGATTCTCTTTATTTTTGGAGGAGAAGTAACACGTGGTTTTGCATTTGCCATGTTGGTTGGTGTAGTAACAGGTACCTACTCTTCTATTTTTGTGGGAGCACCAATACTGGTTGACTTTGCCAAAAGCAAACCATTGGGAGCAGCCGATACGGTTGCAGAGAAAAAGAAATAATTTTTGAAGCTGAGTTATATGAGAGGGCCACGATTTTTCGTGGCTCTTTTTTTATCTTACCGGTTGGTGTACTCACCAACCTAGAAAAACAATTTATAGCTACAGCATACAAGCTATTAATAAATTTCCTAATTTACTTTTAGAATTATTTAACCCCCGCATTACTATGTGACTGAGGAATGCGAAGCTGTAGAGAAAGTGGAACGTTTCTCTACTTACTTCAACTTAATTTTAAGTCAATTTTGGAAACGATAGAACTGCTATACCTGCGTCATCATAAAGCCGATTGCATAGCCATTCAGTTTGGCAATATTGCAAGCCTGAACAACCTGGTAAGGAAGATTAAGGGCATTAAGTGGAGCAATACAGAGAACTGCTGGTATCTCCCACTTACCGAAACCAATTATATTTTGCTCACTAATAAACTTAGCGGTGCTGCCAATATAAACAACAGCCATTTAAAAGCCTTCCTGGAAAAAAGAAAAAGACTTTCGGTGGTTGCCCTATCCGATCAACCAAAATCAACAGTGAAGCGTAAGAAGCCGGTATCATCCACCTCCCCTGTGTGGCAATTGAGCGACGAAAATATTCTGGCTTTAGATCAGTTTATGCAGCAACTGAAATTAAAGGCATACAGCGCTTCTACCATTGCCACTTACCGCAACGAATTTATTCAGTTGCTGAAAATACTAAAAACGAAACCTGTTGACGAACTTACTGCTGACGATCTGAAAAGATATATGGTATTTGCCATGGAAAAGGAAGGCATCAGTGAAAACACGGCGCACAGCCGGTTGAATGCCCTTAAGTTTTATTTTGAGCAGGTGTTGGGAAGAGAAAAGTTTTTTTGGGAGATTCCGAGGCCAAAGAAAGCGAAGCAGTTACCCAAGGTTTTCAGTCAGGATGAAGTTGCCCGATTACTCAACAACATAAAAAACAAAAAGCACAAGGTGATGCTGATGCTGGCCTACAGTGCCGGTTTGCGTATAAGTGAGGTGGTAAACCTGAAGACCAATGCCATTGACAGCAAGCGGATGACGATAATAGTTAGATCGGCCAAGGGAAAGAAGGACAGGCTGGTTGGTTTAAGTCCTGTAATGTTGGTGATGCTACGTGAGTACGCAAGGGAATATGAACCACCGAAAAACGGTTTCCTATTTGAAGGACTAACCAAGGGAACTGCTTACAGTATTCGTAGTTTGCAGGAGATCATTAAATTAGCCAAGGCGAAGGCGGGCATTACCAGGCCGGGCGGTGTACACAGCTTACGCCACAGCTTTGCCACGCATTTAATTGAAAAAGGAACCGACGTAACTATGATACAGAAATTGCTGGGCCATAACGATCTGCGAACGACGATGATTTATTTGCATACGAGCAATAAAGACCTGTTAAAGATCATCAGTCCGTTGGATGATTTAGATTTAACCTGATGTGTATTTGCGCAATAAATAGAAGTCCGCGTTTTTTTGTACAAGCCCTTAGAAAAGAGGGTTTTAAAAAAATTGTTTTTGGTAAAAAGGAGCGTATTTTAGCGTAAATACACATGTTGTGGGCAATTGTATGGCGACCAGCAAAATGATTATTTTAGCAGACTAATGAAGTATCAAATCATAAGAGAAGAG
>JAHEBJ010000032.1 GCA_024642285.1 Sphingobacteriales bacterium | reverse complement strand
TCTTTTGCTTTTGCATCGCTTACCGGGTAATTAATTTGCTGTGAAAAGACCGTAGTTACAGTAAGCCAAAATGTTGCAAACAGAAATAAACGCATATTGATCAGTTTAGTAACAGCCATCCATCTGTTCCATTAAGTTTTAACGTTAGCGAAGGACTCAATACAATTTCTTTTCCTTCAACTGTTCTGGTGAGCCTGAATTTAACCTGTGAATACTTAGGTTTTCCTTTTTCCTCAGTTACAGTTATATAAACAGACGGGTTAAATGAATGAGTGAATGTATTGTTTTTCTCAGCATATCCCATACATAACAATGCCGATCTTATTTCAACAAATTCTTTTTGATTGATCGTCATGTGGAGTTCCGTAATGGCATCAAATAATCTTGATTCCAGTTCCTTCCCTCCCCAACTCACCATAAATTGTTTCATGGCCAAACCGGCATTTACTATTGAATCGGTAATGCCCCAATTTTTGTAAGCATCGGCAGAATAACTGGTCAGGTTCGGGAATATGGTTGCTTCCTTTGGTTTTGTTGTATCAGATTTATACCAGGGCATTATTTCCTCCATGGTAAAATCAGGACCTTTATATGTGTGCTGATATAACGAATCTTTATAAAAATGTTTCCAGGCAGCCACTAAAGCATCTTTCATGCCCGGCTTTTGTGTTTGAAATACCAGTACGCCCCCTCCTTTCTGATGAGCCCAGAAACCTTTCGCCTGGCTGATGTGTAAAAAATTTAATTGCCCCAATACATATAAATCATAGCTTGGCTTACCTCCATAGTACGCCGTATCTGTTTCCAGCACAGCAAATTCTTTTTGAAAGAAAGAATCGTTTTTAATAGCAAACCAGGTTGCAGTATCAACAATCAGGTCAATATGACAAAGGTCGGATATTGGGCCGGCGATTTGTGTTTCTTTCTTTGTTTCGTTACATGCACAAAGAATAACTATTGAAATACTGATGCAGAAAAAATATTTCATACGCAATTCGTTTTTTAGATAAAACCCAAGTGCAATTTGAAACTAAAAAATAAACATAATTTTTAACATAGTTAAATATTATTGTTTGATTATACTGAACTGCTGTTGCAGATCATCATTATTACCAACCATTCTCAGGTAATAAGTACCTTTGGGTAAGCTATTCATATCGACTGTAAGCAAATTACTCCCCTGCTGCAATAACTTCTGCTGCTGTAAAATCAACGAACCCTTGCTATCGTAAATATTCAGATTTATTATGTTAGCGCTTTTGATGTTTAAACTAATATTCAGTTTGTCCTGTACTGGGTTTGGCCAAAGCTGTATTTTATCAGGCGATGAACAGCCAGACTGTTTAATTGCAGTAAATGTTGAGCGTCCATCTATATCAAACTCTGCTATGCGATAAAAACTGTTGTCTGGCAACGGGTTATTATCCGAAAAACTGTAAGCCCGTTCATTATTGCTGAAACCTGCAGCCGGTAATATTCCTATTGCAGTCCATGCAATACTGTTGTTGCTTCGTTGTACTTCAAAATATTTGCTGTTTTGTTCAAATGCTGTTCTCCAGTTCAGCACTACCTTATCAGCGTTACAGGTAATACCAAAGAAACTGAATTGTATGGGTAGTGGATTCCCCGGCATAGATAAAGTCCATCTTGAAAAATCTGCAACATTGCTTTTCTCTACATAATTGGTTACTGCGCTTCTTCGGTTAAAACCCTGATCTATCCAAAGGGTATTATTTGTGCTTTTCCAGAGTGTGAGTAAACTTTCCGTGAGACCGTTCAGCTCCGCATCAAAATATTTAAAATTAAGCGTGGCGTTAAGTGCAGTGTTATTTGTTGGGATGATATCAAAATACCGGTAAACACTATTGCCTGTATTGTTTCCATTTGTTTGAGATTTATGCCCCCTACGGATGATGGTACTGCCCATGTTTGCAGTTGAGGTAATTGTTGCGCCAAGGTTACCTGGGTTGGTATTGGTTGGTGCATTGAGCGTGTTGGTTATTTCTACATAACCACCGGTTGTGCCGGTGATGCGGCTGGTCTCATCTTCATTATTTAAAAAAGCTGAGGGCTGCAGCAAAATATTATTTCCATTTAGGTCTAAATAGCCGGAAACGAAATTTATTTGATTACCGACATTGACCGTACGCTGCAACAGTACCCGGTTATTAGTACCCTTTGCCATTTCTAAAATATTAAATACAGGTGTTTGCGTACCGCTGATATTGGTATTGGTATTGCCGGTAAACCGAACCGTGCCGGTGCTTTGGTTAAAAGTACCGTTGTTTACCAGGTCAAAATCATTGATGGTGAGCAATGCTCCGGATGTCAGTTTTATTTCTGCAGCATTTGATACGTATAACTGGGCATTGAGTTGTACACTAGCAGATAATAGAGCGATGATAAATATTTTCCTCATAACAAATGATTTATTGTTGACCGGGTTCGGATAGTGAATTTCTTTTTCATTTAAACAGGTTTAATGGTTAAGGAATTTTGATTTATTGGGGATTATAGATTACAAAATGAAAGGGGGAGTCATCATAATCATTTGAAGCTACGTACCATGTGGCTACAAAAAAAACACCAGGATTGACATAAGTTGCTTGGACTGATACATTATTCTGTGGAGTTACCATCATCACAGAAGATGCAGTTGCACCAGTTACATAAACGTAATAATATCCAGGAACATTGCCCCTGCCAGCTGCAGTAAAATTTTGCGTACCACCTGCTTTGGTTCCATTCGCTGTTACCCTTCCATAAGCCAGCGGCAGTAGATTATAGGCTGAGCCGGTTGCATTTCCCGTAATTCTGCCGCCTTCAACAACTGCATTACCATTTACATGTAGTCTTTCTGTTGGCGAAGGAGTGCCAATTCCCATATTGTTGGTTGTATTATCAATGTACACCTCATCTCCTAATTGTAATTTTGAATTTGCTCCCGGTACTGAAATGGCTGCAACATTGGCCCCTGATTTTTGTATATTGATAATATCGGAATTATCCATCCTAAATACAATTTTTCCGTTTGTATTCCCACTATTGGTGCCAATTCGCAGGTTATCACCCGACAGCTGCATGAAACCTTTGTTTACATCATTTGATTTGAGTTGTAGTATGGCGGCAGCATTATCAATGATCATGGAGTTGCTACTTCTGATATTGCCTGAAACATCTAATCGCTCAATGGGATCAACCGTACCAATGCCCAGGTTACCACCGCTTTTAAGATTCATTCTTACAATACTATTATCAACAAATAGTAATCCATCATATAAATCACTATTTTTTAAATAAAAGGATTTGTTATTAGCCGTGTTTAGCATGCTAATAATTCCGTCCCTGGTTTTGATAGCTCCATTTACTTCAAACTTTTCTACCGGATTTGATACGCCAATACCAACATTACCTCCTGGTAAAACTTTTATCCTGTCGGTTGCATTGGTTTGAATCGTAAAGTCTCCGGTAGTGTTCAAAGGGCTGGTACCGATAGTAACATCATAATTGGCTCCACGCATTTCAAAAAAACCTCTGTTCTGGTTACCTGTTCTAAAATATAATGAGCCGATGGAGTTGTCAATAGAAAGATTTCCGGTGCTTACCCTCAGGCTTCCATCCACATGCAGCCGGGTATTAGGAGAACTGGTGCCAATCCCTACAAAACCAGTGTTGCTGTTATAAATATTATTCCCACTCGTAATCCAGTCGCTGCTGCCACTTGAACTAACAGGAACCCAGGCAGATCCATTATAAAAATAAAAGGCAGATAAATCAGTATCAAAAACCAGCAGGCCTGTAGCCGGACTTGCAATTGCATTTTTTAATGCCGTGGTCATCCTTGGTATCAACATTCCCTTAGTGGTGCTGGAAACATCCAGCATGGCGCTGCTATTGGGTGTAGTTGTACCGATACCTACGTTTTGTGCAAAAACAGATTGATAAATGCTAAATGCCAATAAAAGGGAAAATATTTTTTTCATTTTTGATCGTTTTTAATTTCAACTCAAAGATGAAAAATTGGAGAAGGCAAGACAATAGCGAAATAGGGTGAGATTTGGTGAAGAACGTTGCAATTACATCAACCCTTCGGCAACAGATTTACGGATCAGAAAAGTGGCTGTAATAATTAGCAGCGCAATAATAATCGTAAATACAATCATTACTGTAAAACTTTTTTCGGGGTCTATTATTGATTTGCGGGGATTTTCTTTTTTGTATAATAACGATAATTGCTGTCCGACTGTGTAGGGATTGCCGGCTACAGTTATTTGCTTTTCAATTACCTGCCCGGTTTCTTTTACATGGTATTGAATGGTGATACTGGTGAGCCTGCTGTAGCGTCCCATAGGAATTTTAATAATAGTTGCTTTTGTGGCAATGCCTGTTGCTCTCCATTTCTTCAACTGATTTTTTCTATACAGCACCACCAGTAATGGAATAAAACCTGCTAGTATTAAAATGAGATAGATCCAGTTCATCGTTAAACAATTTTATCCCTGATGGCCAGCGATACCGCTTCGGTACCGGAGTGTACATGCAGCTTGGCATATATATTCCGTACATGAGATTTAACCGTATCAAAAGAAACAAATAATTCTGAAGCGATCATTTTATAGCTCTTGCCGGCTACTAATAACTGCAGTACTTTTTTTTCCTGAGTAGTAAGGTTATAATCGTTTGATGATATGGAAGGTTGCAGGTTATCTCTAAAGAGTTCGATTACTTTACGTGCTATTCCCGGTGTCATGGGTGAGCCGCCTGACTGTACATCTTTTATAGCTTCCAGGTAGCCATCGGGTGTGGTTGATTTTAAAATATAACCCGAAGCTCCTGCACAGATCGCATTAAAAATATAGTCGTCTTCAAAGAAAACGGTTTGTATAAGAATATGAATATTCGGAAAATTTTCTTTGATAAGTTTTGTGGCTTCAATACCACTCATGCCGGGCATTTCAATATCCATCAACACCACATCGCATGTATTGGCGGAAAGATTTTCCAGCAACTCACTGCAATCGGGCCAGGCACCTGCACAGCTAAATCCTTCGGTTGAATTCAGGATCAACTCAAAGGTTTCCCGCAGGTGTTTGTTATCCTCAAAAATGGCAATGTTTATCATTTTACAAAGTTGGTCATTATATATTTTATTCCAATAGCGAAAAAGGGTGAATTTACACCGGTATAACCAATGTAATAGTTGTTCCATTTCCAGGGGATGAAACAATATCAAGTTTTCCTCCCAAATCTTTAGCACGATGCTGCATATTATCTAAACCATTTCCTTTGGCAATTAAAGAGCTATTAAATCCTTTGCCATAATCTTTAATAATAAGTATATACTGTTTCTGCTGTTCAGTTATACTGATCTCCATTTTTTCAGTTTCGGAATACTTTACTGCGTTATTAACCGCTTCTTTAAAAATAAGGTATAGATTTTTACGCTGCTGCATGGTGAATTTGATATTCTCCAGTTTTCCCAGTTGTATGTCGGCTGTAATATTTTTGGGTTCGCAAATCTCATACACAAAGCGTTCCATGCGTTGCTTCAGGCTGTTCTCTTCTCCTACACCTGGTTTTATCATCCAAACAATATCTCCCATCTTATCCATGGTTTCTTTTGCATTGATGCTCATTTTAGTTAGTATAGTCTTACGGCTATCATCTTCGTTAACATCTTTTGCAACAGCCATCTGGCTAAGCATGTGAATGCTGCTGAGAGAGCTGCCCACTTCATCATGCAGGTCGGCAGCAATCTGGTTGCGGAGCTCAAGTTCCTTCATCTGCTGGCGCATACGGTTGCGGTTAATGAGTAATACAATGCCGCCCAATGCAAGTACTACTAAAATAACAGATGCAATCAATAACAGCCGTTGCTTGGTAAGTTTTTGTTGCTGCAACTCCTTGTCTTTGTTTAACAACTGTATCTCCTTGTCTTTTTGCGAAACCTGAAAACTGGTTTGCAGCTGTAGTGTTTCTTCATCAAACCTTTGCTGCAGCAGACTATCGTTTAGTCTGGTACTTATGCGTTGATATGCATAAGCCTGCTTCATATTACCTGTTTTAGCATAGAGGTCGGCCAATAATTGTGCACCGCTCTGTTCCCGGTGCAGATCTTTTTCCTCAACAATAATATTGTAGGCTTTTTGGGCAGATATTACTGCTTTTGAAAAATTATTCTGTTCTTTATAAATATTTGCAAGCAGGGCATGAACTACAGATTCCTGTCGTCTGTTTTCTGTTAACACGGCATACTTCAACGCCTTTTCAGCAAGTGACTCAGCCTCGATGTAGTTTTTTTTACCTGCGTATATTTCAGCCAGCTCATTGTTATAGGCGCTAAGATTCTGAACGTCTCCAATTTCTTCTGCTATTTGAATGGCTTCACGAAGTAAAGGAATTCCTTTATCGGCCTGGTTTGTTTCTTTTAAAATAATGGCCTTACTCATAAACGATAAAGCCAGCATCTGCCGGTTATCTAGTTCCAGGTAAAGCTTTGTTGCTTTATCCAGAAATTCAAGCGCCTGCGGAAACTGTTTTTGCTGCGTATAGATACCGCACATAATATCAAAAATCCGGGCAAGCCTGTCTTTGTTTTCTGAACGTTCAGCATAAACCGTAGCAGTATCGCAGCTTCTTAAAGCATCTTTAAAACGTTGCAGGTTTACATAAACATCGGCACGATTAAGGTATACCAAAGCCTGCCTGCTAACATCCTTCACCTTATTTGCGTACACAATTGCCGTATCTACATAAGCCAATGAAGAATCATACTTACCACTGAAAACATATGCCAGCGAAGCAGCAGCATAACTTCTTTCGAGGCCTGCATTAAAGTTTAATTTTTTAGCAAGTTGTATTGCGTGCTTAAAATAGGGAATGGAAGCCGGAGGGTTTTCGTAAATGTATGTGATACCAATATCCCGGTACAAGTCAACTTTTGTGGTATCTTCTTTTTTAAGAGGAACTAATTTTAACAGAGAATCACGTTCCGGATTCTGCGCAGGAACTTTATTTAACCCGGCAACAAACAGAGTAACAAAACAAAGGAGCAGTTTTTGCATCCCCTAAAATATAAAAACAAATGCGAATACTTAGTATTCAACTTACTTAATTATAAAAAAATCCCCCTGATGCAAGTAAACATCAGGGGGAGTATAGATTCCTGTTTTAATTACTGTTTCTTTCCTTTTCCCTTCTTTTCCATGGGCAACAATTTTATATAACTCACTTTAAAACGGTCACCAACCAATTCACCTTGTACCTGCGCCTGCCTTATAACATTACACATGCCATCATCAGCGTGTGCATCGCCATAGTTATCCATGCTGGCGCCATCTGCATAATAGGCTTTTTTACCAATTCGTACAGCAATATCGCAGGAGTTGCCGGGCAGGCCCAGTTTGCATTTACCGCAGGAAACTTCCACAGTTTGAAGCTCTTTTGCAGGATCAGGCGCCAATCCGTTTTCACCTGTTTGTGCCGTTGCAGCCATTCCAAAAATGCTGAACATAAGGGTAACAAATAATGCTTTCATTTTAATATTTTTTAAGTGAAATTAAAAATACAAAATAGTGGCGAACTAAAAGCAGGTATCTCTTAACATTTTCATATAAGCCAATCCTTTGGTACGGGCAAAATTGACATTGCGTTCGGGAATTGATTCGGGGTCGCTGTAATGCTTCAAGGCAATGTCTATACTTGCTTCACGTAACAGGTGGAGCATGGGATAGGGAGAGCGGTTGGTATAATTAGCTGCATCATTTTCATCTGAATTTGCAAAGCAATAATCCGGATGAAAACTGGCGAGCTGGTAAACTCCTTCGTAGCCATTTTTATTCAGAAAGAGCTCAGATTTATCAACAAGGT
Source organism: Sphingobacteriales bacterium (assembly GCA_024642285.1). Classification (GTDB taxonomy): domain Bacteria; phylum Bacteroidota; class Bacteroidia; order Chitinophagales; family Chitinophagaceae; genus Ferruginibacter. The sequence goes on along the minus strand of JAHEBJ010000032.1, from coordinate 22,334 downwards.
TCAAGTAATCGTCAAAATTTTCGAATGAAACTGGAAAAATTATAAAACCGGTTTCTATATTTTCGTTTTCATCCAGTCTTTTTAATTCTTCATTCAATACCTGTAACGGAACGGTTTGATCACCGGCATCTGCCACGCGGTAATAAACTTTATTCTTTTTTATTACAGCAGCGGCAAAAGGGCAAAAATTGCATCCAATGACTACGTCCCTGATCCATTTTTTTGTCTGTTCAATAATTTTATCTGCATCGTACATTCTCAACAGTTTTCGTTTTAAAGATAATAGTTTTTCTTTGCAGCAATTATGGCACTATACATTGCATCATTAAATTCGGGTAGTAACGGAAATTGTTATTATGTAGGCACCGCCAAGGATGCGGTATTGGTTGATGTGGGCATCAGTTGCCGGGAGACAGAGAAACGAATGAAGAAGATTGGCCTGAGCATGAAGACCGTTAAAGCCATTTTTGTTTCGCATGAACATGGCGACCATATCAGGGGAGTTTCAACTTTGGCAAATAAATACAGTTTACCCGTTTATATTACTTCCAAAACGGCTGCAAACGGGCCAAGATTGATCCGTCATTTGTCGAAACACTTTGATGCTAATAAGCCAATTACAATTGGTGAATTACAGATCAGTCCTTTTTCCAAATTTCACGACGCCGCTGATCCACACAGTTTTATTATTGACCATGATAATATTTCGGTTGGCGTAATTACAGATATTGGTAAAGTATGCGATGAAGTGATCAGGCATTTCAGTCAATGTAATGCAGTGTTCCTTGAATCAAATTATGATGCAGAGATGTTGGAGAATGGCAAATACCCGATCTATTTAAAGAACAGGATACGAAGCGGGGTCGGGCATATCTCCAATCATGAAGCACTTGATCTGTTTGTCAAACACCGCTCCCCTTCCCTGTCTCATTTATTGCTTTCACATTTGTCAAAAGAAAATAACTCACCTGAGGTTGCGAAGGATTTGTTTGCACCACATGCCAATGGAACTGAAATTGTTGTTGCCTCCAGGTATGAACAATCAGCTGTTTACAAAATTACTTCTTCCAATAATTCAATAAAAAAGGCCACTGTAGTTTTTTCAAAACCTGCGCAACTTAGTCTATTCGGTCAATAAAAACTAGCTAACGAAATTCTTCCCCTTTGCCAGGATAAGAAAAACGATGGCCGTTACAAAGCCCATCAAAATAAAACCAATGATCCAGAATGCTTTCTCTCCATCTGTTACTGTTTTGTTTCGGGCAACGTGTACTATTCCCATTATCCGGTAAATAAGGCTGGAAAATCCAAGGATGATTCCTGAGATGATCACCGCAGGGTTAAAAATAATATTCAATATTGCCAGTACGTTGGGTTCTTCACCCTGCAGATCATGTACTACATTTATCAATCCAAAAATGGCTTTTACATAAACAGCTATAAACACGATCATTGCAATTACCGATATTATAAATACCGTAAGAAAACTGTTATACTTTGTCATGATTTTTTTATTCCAAATTTACAATACAGATGTCGCATTAACTTGCCGTTTGTAAAAAAGAGCAGCAAAAAATATTTCATTGCCGTCGCCTTTTATTATTGAATCATGCAGTTTTCTTACCAGGTTCTTAACATTTTAAAACGTTATATTTATGTGAAAGGCGGTTTAGTGGTTTAATTATTGTGCTTATTTAATATCTAATAGAAAAAAGAACAAGAATGAAATCATTTTACTAATTAAAAACAAACACATGAAAACAATTAAACAACTGGTGCCTGGCGTTTTTGGCAGGCGTACTATCATCACTTCTGTAATTCTGCTTTTTGTATTTGGATTGAATCTGGATACAGCTACAGCACAGAACAACAAACGGCAGGGTGAAAGAAATAGCAATTCGATGAAGGAATCTAACCGACGACAAAATAATTCTGGCGGCAATCAGTCGGGGCAAATGAGAAGAGCGGAGAAAAGACCGGATGCTTCTATTAACCGGAATAATTCGCAAAGAGGTAGCGGCAGCCTTGGCCAACAAAAACAAATGAACAGAAATTATGAACCAAGGCCAAACGACCAGGCTGCTGCAAACCGCAACAGGACCAGAGATAATAATCAAGGTATAAGCGGCAACCGGAACAGAAATAATAATTCGGGATCTGATGTTGTAACCAGAAACAGTAATAGAAATAATAGCCCTCGTATTAACAGCAACAGGAACAATAATTCAGAAAATGAATTACGAAACAGAAACGACAACAGGAGTAACAATCAGGGTATTTCCAGCAACCGAAATAGAAATAATGACAGAAATATTTCGGCTGACCGAAACAGAGGAGGCAATAATAACAATATAGACAGGCGCCCCAATAACAATGGGAACAACCGGGGTGGAAATGGTAATTTTAACCGTAACAGGTATACTCAAAGCAGGCCCGGATACCGCCCGGTATACAACTACAATTACCGTCCGGTTTATAACGCCTATAATCCTTGCTGGGGCTACAGTTATCTTCCGGCTCGAAATAGTTTTTTCAGAACCATACCTTCTACTTACATTAATATAAATTTTGGTGGATTTGGATATCGCTATTGGGGTGGGGTTTTCTATCGTCCGTACAACAATCTGTTTACCGTATGTACGCCACCTATCGGAATATTCATCAATATTCTGCCGGTAGGATACCGCACAGTTTACGTTCGTAACTATCCTTACTATTATTACAATGGTACTTATTACGATCAGCGGGGCAGCAATTACTATGTTGTTTCGCCGCCGGTTGGAGCAGTAGTTGAAAGTTTACCTGATGGATATGAAACTGTGGTTATTGACGGTGAAACCTTTTATGCTATTGACGGTGCACAGTACATGCCAGTTATCCAGGAAAACGGAGAAATTTGGTACGAAGTAATAAAAGCGAATTAGAACAGGCGCAATAAATAAAGATCCGGCATGGTTTACTACCTGCCGGATTTTTTTATTGTCATAAATCAATTTGATTACAACATTTTTCTATAACACTGATTCAATTATAAAGCGATTCCCATTTAGTTCAACCGAGTCGCCGGTTTTATGCCCCGATAATTTTTGTGCCAACGGTGATTGTGAAGAAATGGCAACAAAGATTTTTTCATCGAGTATGGTTTTACCTAATGCTGCACTTATAAAAAAGTATCCCCGGTTTGTTTGTACCACACTACCTTTTCCAATTATATCGCTGCTGACTAACGGGTCTATTTTTTCGTAAGCATCCTTCTGCAGGAGAACTTCATCCATCTGACTGCGGGTATTAGCTTGTTCAATCTGAAGCATGGCCAATGCAGTTTCATGCTTATCGCCGGCAGTACTTTTTGTTTCGTTAGCTCCGCTTTCTTTCAGGTCATCTAAAATATTTTGAAGCCGTGATATTTTACCGAACAATATTTGTTTATAGTGACAATATATTTTCTGCTTCCATGTCATTTTATTAAGCGCAGTATGCGATTGCATTCTAACTAATTGAGGTAATGATCCAATACTTCTGGTATATTGTCAAGACTGATATTTTTATACATTATTTTTTTGTCCATATCCAGCATCAATAATTTGAACCCGTTAACGATATGGTAATTGTTGAAAACCAAGGAATCGTTGTCACTAATAAGGTTTATACAATTACCTATGCCGTTATCCGCAATCTGTTTAATTGCTTTTGGCTTGTCTGCAGGAGTTAGCATAACGGCTATGAAACTAATTCCCCGCTGTTTATATTTCTTTTCAGCATCTGCCAATTTCTTTAAATCCATGCCAATGCCCGTTCTGGTTGCATCATAAAAAAACAAGATCACTCCGGTATTTACGTGTTGATGAAGTATGAATGGTTTATCATGTATATCCTTGAAAGTAAAATCAGGCGCTTTATACCCTATCCGGTTGGGCAAAATCTTTTTTACATTTTGTTCAATCCTTAACCTTGTTGCTTCATCAACCCAATCAGGTTTTTCTTCAACATAGTATTTGTTGCCAATAAGTGCGTACACATCTTCACCAAAAATGCTTTTACCTGTGGCGTATTTATTCAATAACGAAGTGACCATTTGTTGAAAAACATTTTTATCGGGCCTCGCTTTCTCTATCAACAATTCGCAGGCAGCAAATACAGAATCAGGTTTTTCATCATTTAATTGTTCAATATAAGTGATTACTCTGTCGTACAATATCTCAGTTCTTGCAAGCCGGGCATCTGCCAGATCGATATTTTCCAGGTAATGTTTCCGGTAAATGAAATAATCGGTTCGGTCTTCCAATCCATAGCCAGATGCCAGTCTCAACATGGCCGAAAACAAAGTGCCTGTTGTGTTTTCGACAAGACTGTCCTGTATTTTTCTGACCCCCATGTCAAGTTGTTTTGTTCTGGTATTCTTAACTTCACTGGCCAGATTTTTATCCTTTTCAATTAAATCTTTTTGCCTTTTCATTTCCACAAGAAATTGTAAATACTGGTAGAATAAATTATTCTGTTCAGAACCGGAGAACGAAGTAGTGAAAATATAATTGTCAATATCAGCAATGCGGAAACTAAAAGATTTCTCACTGTCAACAATAAACTCGGCATAATGATTTGAGGGAGGCCACACCACTTTATAAACGCCTTTTTCCATTCCTCTGGCCGGAACTAATGTCCCCTTGCCATCTTTGTCTAAGAAAACTGTATCGGAGATATAGGTTTTACCCCAAAATGGATAAGCGATTAAAACGGGTTTATTTGCCAGCTGTGGAATTTCAAAACTGATATCTACTTTTAAAATATTATTGTCTTGTGCTTTTGCACTAAACGAAATAATAACCAAAGCAATAATAACTAAATTTCTCAAAATAACTTTTTGCATAAATTCTAAAATAGGAAGAATCTTAAATTTTGTTAATGACTCCCTTCGTTATCAATTTTCTTTATTGTTGTCTTTTTGATATTCATTCTCCCAAAAATCTGCGTCTTTAATTCCCAAAGCTACAGGGTCAAAAACCGGATCCTTACCTTCCTTCTTCTGTTTCTCATAGTCTTTCAAAGCAAGTAATGCTGGCTTTTGTAAGATGATGATCGCAATCACATTTAACCAGGCCATAATTCCTACACCCATGTCTCCAAGGTCCCAGGCAATTTTAGCCGTTCGTATGCAACCGAAGAATACGGCGCCCATTATCGCAACTTTTAGCAGCAACATAAACAATGGGCCACCCCGTGTTTGTGTTAAATAAGCAACATTGGTTTCGGCAATATAATAATAGGCCAGCAATGTTGTAAATGCAAAAAAGAACAGCGCTATTGCAACAAAATAACTGCCCGTGCCAATATATGTTTCGTCAAAAGTATCATGTCCCCCAAAAGCTTTGTCGATAGCGGCCTGGGTATAAGTAGGACTTCCGTCAACGTGTTTAGATCCATCCTGTGTATAAAAGACACCATTATCTACAATCAGTTTTTCATCAGGTCCCTGTACATTGTACATTCCTGTAATTAAGATCATAAATGCAGTAGCCGAGCAAACGAATAAAGTATCAACATATACCGAAAACGCCTGTACCAAACCCTGCTTTGCAGGATGCGATACTTCAGCTGCTGCAGCCGGATGTGGTCCGGTACCCTGTCCTGCTTCATTACTGTAGACACCTCGTTTTACGCCGATGGTAATCATAGCACCAATAATACCGCCGAAGGTTGCTTTTGCGCCAAATGCACTTGAAATGATCAACATAAAAACTTCTGGCACTTTTTCATAATTCATGAAAAGAATCACAACCGCCATTAAAATATAGGCCCCAGCCATAAAAGGAACAACCCACTGGGCTACATTTGCAATGGCCTTAATTCCTCCGAAAATAATTAAACCCAAAAGCACCGCCAGCAATATGCCTGTCCATACATATTTAATATCAAATGCGCTTTTTATGGCCGATGCAATACTGTTTGACTGAACGCCGGGCAACAAAAATCCGCATGCCAGAATGGTTGACAAAGCGAAAATTACAGCATACCATTTACCGATTTTCTTATTTTTAAATCCTTTTTCAATATAAAAAGCCGGGCCACCTCTGTATTCTCCAAATTCTTTTCTTTTGTATATCTGGCCGAGCGCAGATTCAACAAAAGCAGACCCTGCTCCTAAAAATGCTACCATCCACATCCAGAAAATGGCTCCGGGGCCGCCAATGAATATAGCAGTTGCAACACCGGCAATATTTCCGGTACCCACCCTTCCTGACAGTGAAACGGCCAACGCTTGAAATGATGAAATGCCGGCTTTAGATTTATCGCTTTGAAACAAAAGCTTAACCATATCTTTTATCAGGCGAACCTGAAAAAAACGCATGCGAACTGAAAAATAAATACCTACGATCAGCAATAAAAATATGAGTGCTTTACTCCAGATGATGGCGTTGGCTGCATTAACAAAATCGGCAAATGATCCCATACTTTAATTTTTTTTCGATTTATAAGGTGGCAATATACCATTTATAGGCCTTTATCAAAAAATAAAATCCGTCATTATTTTTAAGGTTGATAAATCTGCATTCCCAGTTTTGTCGATTATTTGTAATTAATTTGTGCTCATGAATGATCTGTTGCGGTATATCGAAAAGGCAGACAGGTGGCTGTTTACACTGGTTAATAAAGAATTTGCTGCGGAATGGCTTGATGGTTTTATGAAATTGTTACGCACACCCGTAACATGGATACCTGTTTATCTTTTTTTATTGTACTGGTTTTATAAGAGAACTCCCCGGTATTTAGTTCTTATCATTCTGTTCAGTCTTATTGCTTTTGCGATTGCCGATTTTATCAGCGTAGAAATATTAAAAACCTTTTTTGAAAGGCTACGGCCATGCTATGTACCCGATCTCAATGTCCGATCGGTAGTAGATTGCGGCGGAAAATTCGGCCTGCCTTCTTCTCATGCAAGCAATCATTTTGCCTTATCTTCCTTTTGGTTTTTTGTTATTTCAGATTTGCTGAAGCGAAAAATTTATTGGTTATGGCTTTGGGCAATTGCTGTTTGTTATGCACAGGTTTATGTGGGTGTTCATTATCCAAGTGATGTAATCGGTGGTGCAATTTTAGGCTTTACAATAGGATACTTTTGTATATTGCTCTTTCGCTTCGTCAGGTTAAGATTTCACAAAATAAAAAATGATGTTTCGTTGCCAGACAGCTCTTGAGAATATGCATTCATAAACGCCCAACAGATTTCCGGAAAAACTTTTGATTTTTTCCCCATCAGCCGCCTGGATCTTAAATTCCTGAATCCAAAAACCCGAAATCTTGAATTGCAACAGGTTATGCTGGCAAGATTGAGTATAAAGTAATTCTTTCTAATTGTCGTATTTAAATTCTTCTGTATTATTTCCGAAATATTATTTCTATTTTGTTCAAACAAATCAAAACTTATTGTATGAAAAAATTAATTGTTGGCGCCTTAGTTGGCGGAATTATTCTGTTTTTCTGGTCGTTTATGTCATGGGGGTTGCTGAACCTGCATGGCGCTCAACAGAAATACACACCTAAACAAGATAGCATCCTTAACTACCTGGGAACACAATTCAGCGAAGATGGTGCTTATTTTATGCCCACCTATCCTCCGGGAGCATCCAACGAAGAAATGGAGAAAACGATGGAGACATCGGTAGGCAAGCCCTGGGCAATGGTGACCTACCATAAAAAAATGGACGGCATGAGTAAGATGTATAGAAATATGGGCCGTGGGTTGCTTGTTGATATTGTAATGATCTGGCTTTTGTGCTGGATACTTTTAAAGATACCCTCACCCAGTTTTTCAACTATACTTATGGGTAGTTTAGGCACCGGGCTATTAATATTTTTTGGTGGGCCATATATGATGCATATCTGGTTTGGCAGTTTCGACCTGATGGCTCATTTTCTGGATGTTATTGTTTCCTTTGGTGTTACCGGTTTATGGCTTGGCTGGTGGTTAACGCGACAGAAAAAATAAGTTAGTTAAAATAAATGTTCTGCAATAACAGGCGGTGTAATAACTGCCTGTTTGTTTTTTCATAAGTTGGCACTGAACGACAGTCAAAGGGCACAGTAAAATATTTTTTATATTTGTCCGGCTCAGGCATCTGATTTAAAAGATAACTATGAAATCAATTTTCCTTTTTTCGGTGTTGCTAATTTCCATTAATTCTATGGCACAGGATAAACCTTACTATTACCAGATACCCGATACTCCTGCAACCTACACTGCTGCTACTGTAGCTGCAAGATTGGTAGATGGATTGGGCTTTAGATATTTTTGGGCAACCGAAGGTCTTACCGAGAATGACCTCGCTTTTAAACCGGGTAATGACACCAGAACAAGTTTTGAAACCTTGCAGCATATTGACGGGCTAACGAAAGTTTTACTCAATGCTGTAAATAAAAAACAAAATGCCGGTGGTGCCGCTGAAAAATTATCTTTTGTTGAATTGAGGCAACAAACATTGCAACAAATAAAAGAAGCCAGTTTAATATTGAAACAACCCAACGCCATGTTGGAAGATTTTGATATGATATTTGAAAGAGGTGGCAGCAAGCAGGTTTACCCGTTCTGGAATCTTATTAACGGTCCTGTTGCCGATGCGCTTTGGCATGTTGGTCAGGTTGTAAGTTTTCGCCGGTCCTCGGGAAATCCATTGCCAACGGGTGTTAATGTATTGCAGGGCATAAAAAAAGACTGATTATTCTAAGTTCGCACTAAAAATACTTTTGAGTGTACCAAACTCATTTTCTGTAAAATAATTCTCTTTCGCCTTCGTTTACTACTAGATCCAATCTTAAATTGAGTGAAAAACGTATACTTAGCTATTATTTTAATAATACCGGTTTCTCTGTCTGCCCAAAAACGCGTAGACCTGGACCGCTTCAATTTTAAAGTGCAGTTTCGTTCTCTGCCTGATATTCGTTTAGACAGTGCATACCGGACGTATAATGTTACAGTTTCCAATACAAAACTGATGGAACCCTTTATGAAAGGACTGGAACCTGAGCATACGGTGAATCTCGAAGGATGGCGAAAACTACCGTCCGAAGGCCATATACAAGTAAGTATTAAACTGCAGGATCTTTTGCCTGAATCTGTTTCAGTTAAAGAACGCACCGTTAATGTAACAAACAAATCAGGTGCTATTACCCGAACAAATACTTTGTATTATCAGGAAGTGGTTTACACATTTGCTGCTACTGCCAATATAACTGACCATAAGGGTGCCCATATAATGGATCAGGTACTTGCCGACCGCGGATTCAAACAGGTTTACACCGGACCGGAATTTAGCGTTAGAGGCCTGGCTGAAAGTTATTTTGTGATCAACGCAGCATCAGTAACCAAAGATCTTTATCGAAACTGCGTAAACAAGGCAATGCACTATTTAAACAGAAGAATTACTGATAATTTTGGTTTTGGAGAAGTAACAGTAAACGATAATATGTGGGTTGTGGGCAGCAAAAAACATCCTGAGTACGAGGAATACCGCAAAGTTTTTAAAATACTGAATGAAGTTTTGTTCAGTATGAGTGCTAACGTACCTATTGATGGTGCCCGTGAGAAACTGGCTCCTGTGATTTCTTATTTTGACAAGATTAAGAATGATTACCCTTCCACTAAAAAGCATGACCGTAAAATAAGGTACGCCAGTTATTTCAATCTGGCTGTTCTCTATTATTATCTTGATGATCCGGAAATGATGATGAAAGAAGCCAATGGTTTAGTGTTAAATGATTTTCATACGTCAATTGGAAAATCATTCCAGGAAACAGCAATGCGATTAAAAAATCAGTTTCAACGAACAAATATCAATACCCGCCATTTCAGTATTAACACAAATTCTTTCAGAGGACCAAATGAAAATACAGACACAGTTGTAAAGTAGAATTTTGTTCTTCTATTTCAGTTTATCAAGAATATCAAGCCCAAATTCTTTCGCCGTTTGTTGTGCCAGTTCATATCCGGCATCTGCATGTCTGATAACTCCCATACCCGGATCATTTCGCAAAACCCGGCTTAACCTGGCTTTAGCATCATCGGTTCCATCTGCCACAATTACCATTCCCGAGTGAATACTGTAGCCCATACCCACTCCACCACCATGATGTAAAGATACCCAGCTGGCTCCTCCGGCAGTATTTACCAATGCATTCAGTATTGGCCAGTCAGCAACCGCATCGCTGCCATCAAGCATAGCTTCGGTTTCACGATTAGGGCTTGCGACAGAGCCGGTATCCAAGTGATCACGTCCGATAACGATTGGTGCTTTTACTTTTCCTGTACGAACCAACTCATTAAATGCAAGACCGGCTTTTTCCCTGTCGCCCTGCCCTATCCAGCATATACGTGCTGGTAATCCCTGGAAAGCAATTTTCTCCTGCGCCATTTTCATCCAACGTATCATTCCGGTATTTTCTGGAAATAATTCCATCATCAGATCATCTGTAACGGCAATATCAGCGGGGTCTCCACTTAACGCAGCCCAGCGAAAAGGTCCTTTGCCTTCGCAGAAAAGCGGGCGTATATATGCAGGCACAAATCCTGGAAAATCAAAACATCTTCCCTGTTTCGTGTTTTGAATTTTTACTTTTGAATTTTCTTCATATTCTTTAGCCCGTGCACGTATATTGTTTCCATAATCAAAAGTAATAGCACCTTTATCCATCAATTGCAACATGAGCTGTACATGAATGTACATACTGTCGTAACTGAGTTCGATGTAATGATCTGGATTTTCTTCCCGTAAAACATTTGCCTCTTCGTTGCTGAGTGTATGTGGTACATATCCAATCAATGGATCGTGTGCACTGGTTTGATCAGTTAAGGTATCGGGAATTATTTCACGTTGTTTAAGCCTGTCTAAAAGGTGTATAGCATTGCAGAGCACACCAATACTTTTGGCTTCACCTACTTTTCTGTAATGCATGGCCGCATTTATAGCATCATCAATACTGGTATGTTTCTCATCCAGGTATTTAGTTTCTATCCTTTTATCAATGCGCCATTCTTCTACTTCGGCAACTAGTGCAACACCTTCATTCATGGTAATGGCCAACGGCTGAGCGCCGCCCATTCCGCCCAACCCGGCGGTTACATTTAACGTATGTTTTAATGTGCCGCCAAAATGCTTATCGGCTATCGCCGCATAGGTTTCATAAGTGCCTTGAACAATTCCCTGGCTGCCGATGTATATCCAGCTTCCGGCAGTCATCTGGCCGTACATCATCAATCCTTTCTTCTCCAGTTCATCAAAATGCTTCCAATTGGCCCAGTTGGGTACCAGCTGCGAATTGCTGATGAGTACACGGGGAGCATCTTTATGGGTTTTTAAAATGCCTACAGGTTTGCCGCTCTGTATTAAAAGAGATTCGTCGTTCTCTAAAATTTTTAACCCTTTGATGATATTATCGAGGGCCTCAAAATTCCTGGCTGCTTTGCCTCTTCCGCCATAAACAATCAAATCATCGGGACGTTCTGCAACTTCGGGATCAAGGTTATTAAGGAGCATGCGTAATGCAGCTTCCTGCACCCATCCTTTGCAGGATAGTTTATCACCTGTTGGAGTTTTATATTTTACGGGGTCGTAGTTTTTTTTGGTTGCTGTACTCATAACTGTTTACTTTTTACTATAGAAAACACTAAGTGTTTCACTAAGCACACCAAGTTTGTCTTATTGACCTTGGTGGTTCTTCCATTGTGATTAAATTTCTTTTCTAATAAATGTCACCGCCTTCATCATATCATCATGTAATATCCTGTCTGCTTTGTTAAAGCTTACTTCTTTTCTGAATGCTGTTACAATTTTTTCCAACTCGGCAGAAGTTTTTAACGGACGACGGAACTCTAATGCCTGCACGGCGGTTAATAATTCAATCGCCAATACTTTCTCTACATTGTCCACTACCCTTTTACATTTAGTTGCTGCATTAGCGCCCATGCTCACATGATCTTCCTGGTTATTGCTTGATGGAATGGTGTCAACAGAAGCCGGAGTGCACAATTGTTTGTTCTCACTAACAATTCCTGCTGCAGTGTATTGTGGTATCATCAATCCCGAATTTAAACCGGGATTTGAAACAAGAAATGCAGGAAGACCTCTTTGTCCGCCAATCAGCTGGTAGGTTCTTCTTTCGGAGATACTTGCTAACTCAGCCATAGCAATACTTAAAAAATCTAAAGTTATTGCCAATGGTTGGCCATGAAAATTTCCTCCGCTCACAATCAAATCCTCATCAGGGAAGATATTTGGATTGTCCGTTACAGAATTAATCTCTTTGATAAAAACACCCAACACATATTCAAAACTGTCCGTAGTAGCTCCATGTACCTGCGGAATGCATCGGAACGAATACGGATCCTGGACTTGTTCTTTTTTTCTGGCTGCAATTTCACTTCCTGTCAAAAGCTTTCGCATTGTAGCCGCCGTACTCACCTGCCCCTTATGCGAACGTAAAGCATGAATATTTTCATGTAACGGTTCGGTTGTACAATCAAACGCATCAAAACTTAGTGCCGAAATTATATTTGCCCATCTAATTAGTCTATCGCATTGCAAAAGACTATGCAATCCATATGCTGTCATAAACTGCGTGCCGTTAATCATAGCAAGGCCTTCCTTACTTTTTAATTTGATCGGTTTCCAATCATATATTTTCAACGCATCAGCCGAAGGCATTTTTTTCCCTTTATGATAAACTTCTCCCAAACCCAACAGCGGCAAACTTAAATGACTAAGCGGAGCCAGGTCGCCAGAAGCACCTAAAGATCCCTGTGTATAAATAACCGGCAGCATATCGTTATTGTACATTTCAATTAAGCGATCAACAGTCTCCAACTGTACACCAGAATGACCGTAACTCAAGGATTTAATTTTAAAAGCAATCATCAACCGCACAATATCAGCAGGTACTTCATCTCCCATACCACAGGCATGAGATTTTATCAGGTTGCTTTGCAATTCCTGCATCTGGTCATTGTCTATTCTCACATTCTGTAAAAAACCAAATCCGGTGTTGATACCATAGTACAATGTATCTGAAGCATTGAGTTTGCTGTCAAGGAAGTTGCGGCACTTTGTTAACTTTTCCTTTGCCTCAACCGAAATGGAAAGTTGCTGGCGAATTGATAATAGATCCTTTATTTGCTGAAATGCGGTTGCATAAGCATCTAATTGTAAAATGGTAGCACTCATCTATACACTCAATTAATTTGGTCAATCGTTAAAAAAATATAACTTGGCAAAAGTAATATAAAAACCGCTTTTATATATGGGATTATTAGCCCTAGCCATAGCACCCGGAATTGCCATTTGCCTGTTCATTTATTTAAAAGATAAATACAATAAGGAACCGATTGGCTTGATGCTGGTGAGTTTTTTTATTGGAATGCTGGCCATAATACCCGCTATTATCATTCAATTGGTATTTACTAAGCCTGTTGAAATACTGATGGGAGAAGGAGTTATTTACACCGTAGTTTTTTCCTATATCATTGTTGCATTTAGTGAAGAAGGAAGTAAATTTTTAGCTATTCGATTTGTACCATACAGGCGTCGGGCATTTGATGATCCCTTTGATGGTATTGTATATGCAGTAATGGTTGGAATGGGATTTGCCACTTTGGAAAACATCGGTTATGTTACCGAACATGGTATTGGAACCGGCATTTTACGAATGTTCTTATCAGTACCGGCGCATGCGACTTTTGCAGTATTGATGGGGTATCATATGGGATTGGCTAAGTTTGATCCGGTAAACCGGAAGAAATATATGATACTTGCGATTTTTTGGCCGGTGCTTTTTCATGGCACGTTTGATTTCTTTTTGTTTGTGGGAAATACCTGGCTTCATTTTGCCGGTGCCGTCGTTTCATTTATTGTTGCAGTCCGGCTTTCACTGAAACTGATCCGTAAAAAACAGGAGATTTCCCGAAATCATCGGGACGGTATTGATGTAATAACAGGGAATAATCATGATATACTTTAAAACTTAGTAAGATGATATATGTAAACCGAAAACTGTTTTTCTCTTTTTTATTGTCTGTTGCCTGTCTGTCAGGCAACGCACAAAAAATACAAATGCTGAATTCCGGCAGTAAATCCTCAATGCGTGGACTCAGTGTTGTAAATGATAAAGTGGTTTGGGTGAGCGGAAGTGCAGGCTCTGTCGGACGATCGGTTGATGGCGGCGAAACCTGGAACTGGAATACGGTACAGGGTTTTGAGAAAGCCGACTTCAGAGATATTGAAGCCTTTGATTCTAAAACAGCTATTATAATGGGGATAGCTGATCCGGCTTATATTTTAAAAACAACAGATGGAGGCGAAAACTGGAAGATCGTTTTTAAGGATACTACCAAGGGTATGTTTATGGATGCGATGGAATTCTGGAATGAACAAAGTGGAATAGTAATTGGTGATCCCATCGGCGATAAAATATTTATTGCAAGAACATTTGATGGAGGGGAAACATGGCGTGGTGTTCCAACCGAAAATAATCCTACGGCAGAAAAAGGCGAAGCTTTTTTTGCCAGCAGCGGAACCAATGTGCGTAAACTGAGTAACAGCGAAGCGGTTTTTGTGAGTGGCGGATTACGAGCAAGGCTATTTATCAGAGATAAAAAAATAGACTTACCAATTTTACAAGGAAAGGAAAGTACGGGTTCCAATTCCATAGCCGTAAAAAACAAAAACTGTATGATTGTAGTTGGTGGCGATTTTACAGCAAAGGACGATACGAATAAAAACTGTGTGATCACTTTAGACGGCGGCAAAACTTTCATCGAACCAAATGTTGGGCCACATGGCTATCGTAGCTGTGTGGAATACCTGGGAAAGAAAAACTGGATCAGCTGCGGATTGAATGGTATTGACTATTCAACCGACGAAGGGCAAAACTGGAATTGGATAAGCAAAGAAAGTTTTCATGCAGTGCGTAAAGCAAAAAAAGGTAAGGCCGTTTATTTTTCCGGCGGCGGTGGAAGAATCGGAAAATTAATTTGGGAATAGATCAGTCGATCATTTTACGGCTGAAATTATCTGATAAGTCCACAATCCTTTTTTTAAGGATTTGTATTGAAGATAGGCTGTGTCCACATTCCGTTTGCCAAATTCGGTTGCTTTGCGGTTGAAGAGCCTGTAAAAAAATCCCAACACGGCTCCCGGAAAATAAGCCCGGTACAATCTTTTTGCTGATGGTACAATTGCATTCGTTGCGTCTTCCAGCATTATATTTTTAAATCCTGTAGCATTGAGTCCCTTAGTAAATTCGCTGATAGTTGCAAAATCATTTACAGCCCAACCATCTGCCCAGCGAAGAATCAGATCATTATCTTTTTTATTCAGATCAGCTTGCTTAAAAAAATCAGCCATGATCAAACGGCCATGTGGCTTCAACAGCCGGAATGCTTCCCTTATAAAATCATTTTTATCCCAGGCATGACAAACACTTTCAATGGCCCAAATAATATCAAATGATTCGTTGGCATAACCGGTATTAGTAAAATCTTTGCATTCAAACTGCAAGCGATTTGCCAACCCTTTCTTACCGGCCAGAGTATTTGCCGTTTTAATTTGTTTTTCGCTTAAACTGATGCCGGTAACTGTGCAGGCTTTGTTTGTGGCTAACCATAAAGACGACCCTCCTACTCCACATCCTGCATCAAGCACTTCGTCCTGCTCATTAATTCCAACTTTATCAGCAAGTACTTTATTAATGTTAAGGAGTGCTTCATGAAAATACTTAGTTGATGCATCCCAATAACCATAATGCAGAGAATGACTCCGTCCAAGATCCCAGTGCCGGCGATAATGAATTTCACTTACATCATAATACCTTGCTATATCTGAATTTGAAAACATGGTTGTAAAAATAAACAGGCTGAAATTAAACTTTCAGCCTGTTTTATAAAGATGGATTGTCGTACTAATTTAAACTCCTGAAATCAACAGGCACCAGTTTACTTACTCCCGGCTCCTGCATGGTCACACCGTAAATAACATCAACAGCACTCATCGTCATTTTATTATGTGTGACAATGATAAACTGGCTATTCTGGCTGAATTGCTTCACCATTTGCGTAAACTTGCCAACGTTGGCGTCATCAAGTGGTGCATCCACCTCATCCAAAATACAGAAAGGTGCAGGTTTAATTAAGTAGATAGCAAACAATAAAGCTGTCGCTGTCAATGTTTTTTCACCTCCACTTAACTGGCCAATAGATGACGGACGCTTCCCTTTTGGTTTAGCAATGATATCAATATTGGTTTCTGCCAGATTTTCCGGATCAACCATTACCATATCAGCTGTATCATCTTCAGTAAACAAAGCCTGGAACACTTTCTGGAAATTCTCTCTTACTTTATTAAAGGTCTCTAAGAATTGCTGATTAGCCGTTGCTTCCACTTCCTGTATAGTAAGCATAAGGCTTTCCCTTGCTGTTACGAGGTCATTCTTTTGCTCAAGGATAAAATCATACCGCTTTTTCATTTCGGTATAAGCCTCAATAGCAGTAGGATTTATTTCCCCGATATTTTCAAGGCGTTTGCGCTGCCTTTCATTTTTTTCTCTCAACTCTTCCAGCGGAGTATCTGTTGTGCGTGGCTCATCAATTATGATATCAAGGTCAACTTTAAACTCCACATTCAGACGTTCCTTCATACCGGCAAGCTGCAGTTTAAGATCCGTAAGCTTGTCTTTTATCTCATTCAATAAAGTATCAATACCCTCTTTTGACTTATGCTTGCTTTTCAGTTGATTTTCTTTTTCGGCCAGTGCATTACGTAAGTTGTAATAGAGCTGATCAGCTTCGTTCAAAGCTTTTTCTTCTGTTTCTTTATTTTGCAACATAGCAATTACCAAAGCCTCCAGTTCTTTCAACTGCCCGGCTGTTTCGGTAATGCTGGTTGATGCCTCTGATAACTGGGCATTGCTGTTCTCTACCTGTATTTTAAGATCATTAAGCTGGTTGGACTTAAACTCAAATTCCTGCTTTAATGAAACAATCTTGCTCTGCTGCTTCGTAAACTGCAAGTTGCTGTCGTTAAAAGTATTGGTAGCTTTATTATAATCTTCTTCTGCCGTTGCGTAATCCTGCTCAATCAGCTGCATTTTCTCGGTCAGTTCTTTTATTTGCGTATTGAACTGACTGAGTAATTCTCTTGTGCTGGATATTTCATTTTGATTTGCTACAAGTTGATTCTGTAATTCTGCTATTCTGGCTGTGCTTGTTTCCTCAACATGATTTATGTTTTCAATCTTATTCTGCAAAGAAAAAACATGATTGGTAAGGTTGTTTATATCCTGCTGAATCTGCTTTATGGCATTTTCTTTCAGCTGCTCATTGTAATTTATCACCTCGTTGTGATGTGCCTGTATAGTTCCCTTTAATGCAGTAACTACCGCTTCCTGCGAAATGATATCTTCAATTAATTTTTCAAGGTTTTTTGCCCTGCCGATCTTCTTACCTTCAAACAACCCCACACTTCCACCGGTAAGAGAGTATTTTCCTTTTACATATTTACCGCTTTTTTCAAGCACCACAGCACCGTTGCTATTTCGTAACGCTTCTTCATTTTCTGCAATAAAAACGTTGCCCAGCAAATGTTTGGCAAGGTTTGCATAGCGATTGTCTATCTCCACCACACTCAGTGCAGGAATTGTTCCAGCTGGTTGATGTTGTGTTTCAAAATCGGTAAACTTATCCTGCAAGAAGAAATTTGCTTTTCCTTTTTTATTATCATCCAATAAATGAATAGCCTGTAATCCTTCTTCTAAATTATTAACTACATAATAATTCAGGTAAGGTTCCAAAACATTTTCAACAGCGGCACGGTATTCTTCCTTTACGTAAATGATATCACTTAATAATGGGGCCGTATGATTCCAATCAGGGTTGTTGTGTAAAAATTTTACACTCTCCGGATAGCCTTCCATCGAGTCGATCAAACTTTTAAGTAAGTCGTGTTCGTTCTTCTTACTGTCAAGCGTACGACTCTCAGTCGCCATTTCATTCCGTAGCCCTTCCATTTTATTCTGCGTTTGCAGAATTTGTTCTTTAGTGAACTCATGGTGGTCCTGTAACTGCCGCAATTCGTTCTTCTTCTGCTCAAGCTCGCCTTCCTTTTGTTTTTTCTCGGGTTCTAATTGTTGCAGCTGGTTTTGCCGCTGTGCTTTTTCTTCCTGTATCTGAGTTATTGTGCGTTGCAGGTTTTGGATAGATGTATCGGCAATGGCAACTTTCTTTTCTGCCTCAAATTGTTCACGCTGGAGTGCCTGGTTTTGTTTACGCAGGTCGTCGATCAGGCTGCGTTTATCATCAAATACTTTCCGTTTTTCTTCAACTGCATTCTTCAGTTCCGCCAATTTGCTTTCAAACTGCGACAACTGGGTTTCGTCTTCGCTTATCTGGTTTCCGGTAAATAAAATACTTTCTTCAAGGCCTTGTAATTGTCCGCCAGCTTTTTGTAAGAATTCATTAAGCCCGGCTTCTCTTTCTTTTAAATACTGCAGGCGCTGACCACTTAAACTTTTTTCATTCTCCTTACCACGCACTTCATCCAGCATTTCATTAAAAGCATGCTGCATGGTTTGCAGGGCTTTCTCTTTTTCAATGAGTCCCAGCTTTTCCTGTTCAAGCAATGCTTCTTCTTTAGCGATGGCTGTTTCCAGTTCAATCCTTCTGTCAACTTCTGCCTTTTGCTTTTCATTAAGATCGTGATAGGTAACATTAAAACCTTCAAGTGCAGCTTTCGCCAACTCAATACTTACCTCTTTATATTCTTTTTTTATTTCGAAATACTTCTCTGCTTTTTTCGCCTGGCTTTCAAGGCTTTTAAGTTGGTTGTTAATTTCAAACAACAGGTCTTCAATACGGGCCAGATCCTGTTCGGCAGCATCGAGTTTTAGTTTAGCTTCTTTTTTACGGGTCTTGTAGATTGAAATTCCAGCAGCCTGTTCCAGCATCTTACGACGGCTGAACTCTTTGTCCTTAATAATATCATCCACCATTCCCAATTCGATTATCGCATAACTGTCGTTGCTGATACCCGTATCCATAAACAGGTTATGAATATCTTTCAAACGACAGGCAACATCATTGAGGCGGTACTCACTTTCTCCGCTTTTGTAATATTTGCGGGTTACAGTGACAGTACTGAATTCGGTCGGAAGCAGGTTCTTTGTATTATCGAACGTAAGACTAACTTCTGCAATACCACTGGCACTGCGGGTTTTACTACCATTAAAAACAAGGCTTTCCAGGTTTTCACTACGGAGGTTACTGATCTTGTGTTCGCCAATTACCCAGCGGATACTATCCACGATATTGCTTTTTCCGCAGCCATTGGGGCCAATTACGCCCGTAATGCCTTCGTCAAAATTAAGTATGGTTTTATCGGCAAAACTCTTAAATCCTTTGATTTCTAAACTCTTTAAACGCACTGTTTTATCTGTATTTTAGTCTGACGGCAAATATAAAGGAATGAACCATTAGAAATTTTTGATTTTTTACAGCTAAATAGCCGAGTTATACACAGTTTAAAGACAAAAACAACTTTGGCAGGATCTTAAATACGTTGTTAAAATCTTCATAAAGCAAATGTTTGATTCTTAAATTACGAATCAATTCGTAATTTTGGGTCTAAACAAATTTTTATGAAAAAAATCTTTTCTATTGTTTTTTCACTTGTAACAGTTGCTGCCTTTGCTCAACCAAAATTAATTACCCAGGCTACCGTAACCACAAATACAATCATTACTGCTCCTGAAGGTGATGATCAGCCGCCCGGAAATTTTACTTCGGAGGATGGTAACCAGGTTCGGGTTATGCGCTTTGGCGGCGATGGTGAAACTAAAACCACGACGACTTTAAAAAATGATCTTGTTAAAACATTTTCGGAAAGTGAGATGGGAAGGACAACCGTTATAAGAGACAATGGTAAGAAATTAACCACTACCATTATGGAAATGATGGGCCGGAAAACCGGGTTTTATGTTACTGATGAAGATCAGGTTGAAATGAGCAAACGAATGGACAGCATGATGCAGGCCAGAGGACCGAACGCCACTTTCGGTAATAATAATACTCCTCCGGTTTATACCATCGACTATACTGAAGATTCTAAAAAGATATCGGGTTATACTTGTAAAAAAGCTTTGATTATTGGTTCCCGTAGCAACGGGAAATCGGACACTACTGTAGTTTGGTACTGCCCCGATTTTAAATTGCAGAATATTGCTAACACCGGGGGAAGTTTGGGTGGTTTTGGTGGAATGACAACAGTTGCAGGGCCAAGCGGTTTTGAAAACTTAAACGGATTTCCAATGCAGTACGAACGCACATTGAACCGCGGCCGTACTATGACAGTTAAGGTTTCGAAACTGGTTATAGACAAGGATATTGCTGATAAAGAATTTGAAATATCAAAAGACATAGAAATTAAATCCATGAAGGAAATGCAGAATGAAGGTGGAGGCCCTGGATTTCGAATCAGAATGGGCGGTTAAGTAAATCGTTTGTAATTAAAAAGACTCCTATAATACAGGAGTCTTTTTAATTGAGTTTTCTAATTATAACTTATCAACTTCCTCTTTCTTTTTATCATATTCAGCAGCTTTGACTGCATTGCCTTCCATTTTATAAGCTTTGCTTAAAATTTCAAGTGCTAATTTATAATTGGCTTTTTCGGAATATTTGTACTCCTTCAACTCCGCAAGCATTCTTACGGCCTCTGTTGCGAAAGGAATACATTCTTTCATTGTTGTTTTAAGCGAATCTGTCAGTTGTTTCTTAACCTGAAGTTCGGCTGGTTTTGTTCCTGTTATCCTGCCAATCCTCTCCTGAATATCGTAGGTACGGCTGTAATAAATATTTGCCAATTGCAGGTTAGCTTCAATCGTAGACCTGATGGTTCTTGATTTCAAAAAAAGTTCCAGCATTCTAGCACGATAACCAGCCTTCTCTTTTCCTTCGGATGCTGATGAGGTAAGGAATTTATCAATATCCAATGCGTAATTATAATGAACCATATAACTTTCAGGAAGGGTTTTGGTAAGTTCCTCATATTTATTCAAGAGGGCTTCATCTTCAAGTCCATCAAGAGCAAAATCAATTTCCATGCCTTCCCAGTATTCACTGTCAACCGGGTAATGCTTTTTAGCTGCAGATAAGTATTTAGCAAACAATTCAGCATTCTTCTCTCTTTTATATTTTTTAATTAAATCATCATATGCTGTTTCATATTTCTCATCAAACAAATCTGCATCAGCAATTCTTTTATAATAAACCAATGCATCATCCTTCTTTTTTAACTCATTAGCCAGGATTGTGAGGTTCCAAACTATATCTGTGTCGTGCGCCGAAAATTTAAGGTCGCCAGGTCCATAAAGTTTATTTTCATAAACATAATCATGCACTTCCAGAGTTTTCTTAAAACAATCAAACGATTCAGCAAAATCTTTGTCATTGTAAGTTTTTATACCGAGGTCATATAAGCCACTGTACACATTGTAAACAGTAGAATTCTTTTCTTCAACAGTAAGTGGAGCTTTAGCGTCGAGGGAAGCATATTTTTTTAATGCATCAAAAGCACCCGTATAAAGTGATTTAGCTTCAGCAACAGGATTGGTGGCAACTCTGCCCAGAGAATTGTATACAAATGCTTTGTAGTACCAGCCCTCGGGTTTTGCTGCATTTGCAGCATTCGCTAAATAACTATCAATTTCGGGTTTTGCCTTGGTATACTGAGTTAATATTACCAATTTCTTGATATCATCAAGATTTTGGCCCTGGCTGTAGAAAAAACTTAAACTAAACAAAATAAGTACTAAATATTTCTTCATGCTTTTAATTTTTAAGTTGTAAAGATATTAATTATGCATCTGATTTTCCATATTTTTCACAAACCGTGCCACCCTTTTTTAACGCTTTTATATAGCAATTGTTTAACAATATGAATGTTAAGCAAACATTGTAAATTACAGGCTCAAATTTTAAGTTTTGATATCGCAGGACAGCATACAACAAATTCTTAGCCGTATTGACATTGTGGAAATAATTGGCTCTTTCGTTAAATTAAAAAAACGTGGAAGTAATTATTTAGGATTATGCCCTTTTCATAACGAAAAAACTCCGTCGTTTACGGTTTCTCCTGCCAAAGAAATTTATAAATGCTTTGGTTGTGGCCGCAGTGGGAACAGTATCAGTTTTTTAATGGAGGCTGAAAAATACAGTTATGTTGAAGCTCTCCGTTGGCTGGCTGCAAAGTATAATGTAGAGATAGAAGAAACAGAAACCAGTCCTGAGTATAAACAGCAACAAC
>JAHEBJ010000031.1:8145-30391 GCA_024642285.1 Sphingobacteriales bacterium | reverse complement strand
CTGCACTTTGGCAATAAGCGCTACACAACCTTCGTGATTGCTTACATTAAAGTTGTTGAGTTTTTCAACAGGTACTTTATTGATGGGCGTTTGGGTTTTTTCTGCCAGCTTTTTTATTTCATCAATGGCTTCGCCGTGAACAGTACTTTGTAAATAAATACGCTCCAGTTGCTTACCGGTTTGCATAGCTTCGGTAACAGCTTTGCGGCCAATTACCAAACTGCTTTTTTTGGGACGATGATGTTGCTGACGGAAATTTTTCACTTTTCAAATTTAAGTTTAATTATTGTCTGAACTCTGTATTGAACTGTTTAACAGGATTAAAAAACCCTCTCTTAAAGAGAGGGTTTGTATTTTTCAGTTTCTATTTCAATCCAAAAACCTTCTTTACTTCTTTCACTGCATCCAGTTTCTCCCAGGTAAATAATTCCACTTTCTTTTTGATTGATCTGCCATCAGGCGAGGTAAATACTTTATCAACTGTTTCATGCTTGCGACCCATATGACCGTATGCTGCCGTTTCGCTGTACATAGGGTTACGCAGTTTTAAACGTTGCTCTATAAAGTAAGGACGCATATCAAAGCAAGGCATTTTCATTACCTTCTCTGCTATCTGACCATCTGTTAAATTTACCTTGGCCGTTCCATAGGTAACTACGTTAATGCTGGTTGGCTGCGCTACACCTATTGCGTAAGAAACCTGAACCAATACTTCATCACATAAACCTGCTGCTACTAAGTTCTTTGCTATATGGCGTGTTGCATACGCAGCACTGCGGTCAACTTTACTTGGATCTTTACCGCTGAAAGCTCCGCCGCCATGAGCACCTTTACCACCGTAAGTGTCTACAATTATCTTACGACCGGTTAAACCCGTATCTCCATGTGGTCCGCCAATAACAAACTTTCCGGTTGGGTTTATGTGATACTTTGTTTTATTGTTGAACAGATGACCATACTTAGGATATTTTGCTTTCACCCTTGGCATCACAATATTGATAATATCCTTTTTAATTCTTGCCAACATCTTCTCATCAGGTGCAAAATCATCATGCTGTGTTGAAACAACAATGGCTTCAATTCTTACCGGTTGATTATTGTCATCATATTCCAAAGTAACCTGGCTCTTTGCATCGGGGCGTAAATATTTAATCTGTTTATTTTCTCTGCGTACAGCAGCAAGTTCTATCAAAATATCATGAGCCATATCCAATGCCAATGGCATGTAATTCACGGTTTCGTTGGTTGCATATCCAAACATCATTCCCTGGTCACCTGCACCCTGCTCTTCTTTTTTCTTACGGTCAACACCCTGGTTAATATCACCCGATTGCTCATGAATGGCAGAAAGTATACCACATGAATTCGCTTCAAACATATACTCACTTTTGGTATACCCTATTTTACGGATAACGCCACGGGCAATTTCCTGAACATCCAGGTACGCCTTGCTTTTTACTTCACCAGCCAAAACCACCTGTCCGGTTGTAACCAGTGTTTCGCAAGCTACTTTACTGGTTGGGTCAAAAGCTAAAAAGTTATCGATCAATGCATCACTGATCTGATCAGCTACTTTATCAGGATGTCCCTCACTAACTGACTCCGATGTAAATAAATAAGGCATAGTTTTTTTTTAAGGCTGCAAAGATAAGGTTGTATGTGCTAATGAACAAAGTCCACGGAGGATTCCGTGGACTTTATTAATTAACATACTGTGAATATACTATAGATTCGAATAGATGATTCGCAGCCTGAGTCGATAATTTGGATTACTGCCGCTTCCAATCCTCACTCTTCCAAAGGCAATATTGTTGCCATATGGAATAAGTGTTGGCGAATACTGCGGATAATTAATATTGAAAGGCGCATACACCCTCATTTGATAATTATTGATGTTACGGGTCACTATCTGTTGTACATATCTTGATACATTGAAATTATAATGCTTGATTGCATTACCGAATGCATCATATTTGTTTCTCCTAAAGCCCCCGAAATAAGCATAATCTATCGGGTTTGCTATGTACTGAATAGTCAATTTCTGATCGGGATCGTAAAACTGGTTTGTATTCAGATCGAGGTAAATAGGTTTCCATTTTGTAGTACCCGTATCTTTTAAATCGAGATAAAGAAAATTAGGAGCCGAAAGCTTGTCATCCAATACCGGATCAGTTGGAATCTGCTCAATAATCAGTTCGGCACGATGGATGATCTTATTACCGAAGGTTGTCAATCCCGGAATATCAACATTTACATAGCTGCCCGGAGCGGCTTGTAAATAATGTTCTCCCGAAGTTGGTGATAATACAGGGAATCCTGCCCTGTTTCGTATAACATTATTTACCGTGTTGGACTCCGGCGCATTTGCCGCCGAAGCGCTTGTATTCAGCCTGAATGAAGAGTACACCGAATCTACCACCCCGTTATTTCTGCGGCGATAGTGAACCTCCAGTTTTGAAGCAGTATCAGAAATGTTTACATACATCAGGCCATTGCCTCCTCCGCTGGCCAATACTGCTATTCCATTGTAAAATCTGCGGTAAATAGAGTCGTTAAAGAAGGCATTATTACTGGAGTTACCCTGTATGCTATCGCGGTTAAAAAGCTGCATAGCAAACGAATTAGAAAGCTTTATCCTGATCTGATTTCTTACTGAATCCCGTCCATTGGTGAATTTTACATAATCACCTAAGTTTCTAACATCAACATCTTTAGCACCTAATATTGCACCTGAGTAAAACGGTTGATAGGTTGATGGGTTTTCTTTATAAACTGAATCTCTGAAATTAGCATCATTAATTTCCCTTACCTCTAAATGAATCGGAAGGGTACTGTCGCCCCAAAATCCTTTATAATTTAAACACAAAACAACAGAATCAATTCCGGCCCCAAATCCGTTCAAAGTATCATTGGTATTTCCAAAATAATAAGGATAAAATGGAGGCTTTAATTGCATGAAAATATTCGCCCTGGTAGTACCAAACAAGGGATCGTTGTTTACAGCGCCCAGACCAAAATCATCTAGTGCGTTAATATAAACAGTATCGTTAAAAAGCCCCTGGGTTGAATTCACGATAAGTGATGTATCAAATGTGTTTACATTATCAACAGCGGGTAACAGGTCGCTGCCAATATCCGTAACATCCAGTTTTGTACAGTTCCAGCTAAAAAAAGCAAGTAGTATTATTGCAGTAAAAGCAATGGGTAGAATACGTTTGTGCACAATATTTATTTTATGAAAAGCTTTGGTTTTCTACTTTGCAAGGTCGGTATACAATTGCAAATAGTCTGTTAAATCAGTTTCGGCGTCAAACTTAAGTATTTTTTTACCCTTCACTTTCGAAAACAGATCAGATAGTTTCTTATCAACCTTATCGGCGCCAAAAGTAATAGCATCAGCATAGGTTGCTCCGCCTTTAAACATCGCCAGGTTATTTATTTCCTTAAAAGGTTCCAGTTCTTTTTTGGTAACATGGTCGTTAATAGCAGCCATTTTCAAAAAATCGGCACCTAGTTTTTCTTTAAAAGTAGACTGGCCAATTGTATAAACGATTTTACAGTTGCTGAATACAGGTTCTTTCTTGTATGCGTTTTTTATAAACATTGGTATCAGGCCTGTCATCCATCCGCTGCAATGAATAATATCCGGCGGCCAGCCAAATTTCTTCACGGTTTCCAGTGCACCTTTACAAAACAAAACGGTTCTTAGTCCATTGTCGTCAAACCATTTTTCTTTGTCGTTATGAAAAATTGCTTTTCGCTTGAAATAATCCTCATTATCTAAAAAGTAAATCTGCAGTCTGGCATTAGGCAGCGAAGCTACTTTTATCACCAGCGGATAATCATCATTGTCTATCGTTACATTAATTCCGGATAAACGTACCACTTCATGAAGCCGATGCCTCCGTTCATTGATCACACCAAACCTTGGCATTATGCAACGAACCTCCATTCCACTGTCATTTGATTTTACCGCCAGTTTATTGACTATTTCGGCAAAATCTGTTAATTCTAAATAAGGCGACATTTCGTTGGCTATAAATAAAATTCTTTTCTTTGTACTCATTTACACGTTGTTTGTTGCAGTAATATGTTTTAAACGGAGTGCAAAAGTACGATATTTTTTCGGTAAAATCAGAATCCATAAGCATTGCAATGTTATTGCCTAACATATGATACTATTTAAAAAAGCTTCAGATATCAACGCCCATCTTTCAGAATTAAAGCGTAATGACAGTTCAATTGGGTTCGTTCCTACCATGGGAGCCTTACATGCCGGACATATTTCATTGATAAATAGTTGCAGAGAAAAGAACAACATAACTGTATGCAGCATTTTTGTGAACCCAACTCAGTTTAACGACACAAAAGATTTTGAAAATTACCCTTCCACTTTAGAGGAAGATATTAACATGCTGGAAAAATCGGGATGCGACTTGTTGTTTCTTCCGGATATGTCTGAAATCTATCCCGACGGCATAAAAAATACACCTGCATATGATCTGGGTTATTTAGAAACAGTATTGGAGGGAAAATTCAGGCCCGGACATTTTCAGGGAGTGTGCAAAGTAGTACACCAGCTTTTGCAGATCATACCCTGCAACGAATTATTTATCGGTCAAAAAGATTACCAGCAGTGCATGGTTATTAAAAGGCTGATCGAGTCGGCCAATATCCATTCGAAAATAATTATCTGCCCTACGCTTCGTGAAGCCGATGGCCTGGCGATGAGCAGCAGGAATATGAGATTGACTGAGGCCAATAGAAAAGCTGCCTTGCAGATTTTTGAAACTCTTTTATACCTAAAAGACAATTTATCTGCAGGTGATCTGTCTTCATTGTTGGCCAAGGCAAATGCAAAACTAAGTTCTGCTGGTTTTAAAATTGATTACGTGAGCATTGCTAATGCAGATAATTTACAATTGATTACCGAATGGGACGGACAAACAAAAACAGTTGCAGTGATAGCTGCTTTTTTAGGCGACGTTCGGTTGATAGATAATATGCTTCTGAACAGTAATTAAATTAATTCCAGTCTTTTTAATTTTTGCAATCAATCCGTTCGTATTTTGTAGCTGGTTATGAAAAAAAGGATCTTCAGCATATTACAATACCTTATTTTTTTAGGTGCCGGCGTGTTTTTAGTTTGGTGGCAGTTAAAAGATATGACCGTTCAGGAAAGAGCTGAATTCGGCAGTTCTTTTGAGTCGGCTAATTACTGGCTGGTTATTCCTATAGTTTTTATATCGTTGTTGAGTCACCTTGTTCGTGCCATACGCTGGAAATACCTGATGGAACCGCTGGATTATAAGCCCGCACTTAAAAATGTTTTTTCGGTGGTGATGATTGGTTACCTGGCTAATTCGGCCATTCCACGTCTGGGTGAAATTTTGAAATGCACCTTTCTTGCCCGATATGAAAAACTGAATGTAGCAAAACTGGTGGGCACTATCATTGTTGAACGAACATTTGATTTCATCTGCTTTCTGGTTTTTATTGCCATTACCATTTTAATACAAATTGATCTGGTAGGAAACTATGTAAAAGAAAAACTTGTAAAGATTGGCAGTTCGTCGGAAATACCTGTATGGGTAAAACTATTGATCATTCTGGCAGCAATAGCCGCCGTTTTTTATCTGATCAAGCTGCTGTTTAAAAGATTCCCCAATAATAAGATCATCAGCAAAGTCAATTATTTTATAAAATCAGTTTTTGAAGGCTTTTATACCATCAGGCATCTGCAAAAGAAAAAATATTTTTTGATGGCTACATTAGTCATTTGGTTTTTGTACCTGATTCAGATCTATATCGGCTTTTGGGCTATGGGCGGCACCTCACATTTGTCCATCAAGGCGGCCTGCTCAGTGTTAACGCTGGCAACATTGGCAATGATTGCTACGCCCGGCGGTATTGGTTCTTTTCCTTTGTTTGTGATGGAAACACTCCTTATTTACGGCATTGCGAGTCCACTGGGAAAAGCATTTGGATGGCTTATATGGGGTGTATCAACAGGTATAATAGTTGTAACGGGCATTTTTTGTCTTTTAATAATTCCTTATCTTAACAGAAATAAAAATGAAATCAGTAAGCGGCATACCGGATAAGATCTTCACGTTAGATGAATTAAAACACCAGCTGAAACGGTGGGATCTTAAAAATAAAAAGATCGTTTTCACCAATGGTATTTTTGATATTTTACATGAGGGCCATATCGCTTCGCTTGGCGAAGCAGCACTTTATGGACATATTTTAATTGTCGGCGTAAATACAGATGCATCGGCAAAAAGATTAAAAGGAGAAGACCGCCCGGTTAATAATGAAGCCTCAAGGAGCTTATTACTTGCCTCATTGGTGATGGTTGATGGAGTTATCTTATTCGATGAAGACACGCCTATCAATTTGATTGAAACAATAGTTCCCGATGTTTTGGTAAAAGGCGGCGACTATACTTTGGAGCAAATTGTGGGCGCTAAAGAAGTATTGGCTAATGGTGGAGAAGTGAAAATCGTACCCATACTGGAAGGATTTTCTACAACTTCTATAATTGAAAGACTAAGAGGAGTCAACTCCTGATTTTTACATAAACTTAATATTGGTTTTTCAATAAACTCAGTTGCAGCCTTTATATTCGCCGCATTTAATTTTAATATACAATCCCTTGCATAAAAGAAAGATCATAGTTCGTGATATAAGCTGGCTGTCCTTTAACACCCGGGTTTTACAGGAAGCAGCAGATGAAACAGTGCCGTTACGTGAACGTATCCGTTTCCTCGGTATATTCTCCAACAACCTGGATGAGTTTTTCAGAGTTAGGGTTGCTACCCTAAACCGGATGATTGAGTTTGGCAAGAAATCAAAAATGCACCTTGAGCATAACCCAATTGCGATTGTTGAGAAGATACAGCAAATCCTTGTAGAACAACAAAAAGAATTCGACAGGATATGGCATGAAATTTTAAGGGAGCTTAAAAAACAAAAAATAAATTTAATTACCGACAAACAACTAAGTAAGGCGCAGCAGACTTATATACTCGATTATTTTAATGAAGAAATAAGGAGCCATATAGTTCCCCTGATGATTGAAAGCATTCAGAATTTTCCGGTATTGAATGATAAAAGCATTTACCTTGCTTGCAAACTTTCAAAAAAAGATAAAAAAATACCCCAGCGTTTTGCATTGGTATCGGTGCCCAGCAGACATTTGCCAAGGTTTATAATCCTGCCTTCAAAAACTGCTGACCGGTATATTATTTTGCTCGAAGACGTGATCCGTTTTTGCCTGCCTAACATTTTTTCATTCTTTGGTTACGATAGTTTTTCATCGCACCTTATTAAAGTAACACGTGATGCTGAAATTGATATTGATAATGATATCTCCACTTCACTTATTCAAAAAATTGAAAAAGGTTTAAAGAGCCGCAAAAGTGGTAAACCGGTGAGGTTTGTTTTTGATAAAGGCATCGATCCCTCCTTACTCACCTATCTCGTACGCCGGATGGGCCTGCAGCAAAAAGACAATCTTGTTCCAGGAGGTCGCATACATAATTTCAAAGACTTTATAAATTTTCCCGAATCGGTTTTTGTAAAAAAGAACCTTCGTAAAAAATCATTCATTCATCCAGCTTTAAAAAATACAGCCAGCATTACCAAAGTAATCCTGAAAAAAGATGTGATGCTGCACTTTCCGTATCATTCGTTTAACAGTGTGATAGATCTTTTAAGGGAAGCAGCCATCGACCCCGAAGTAGTTAGTATTAAACTCACCTGTTACCGCCTAGCCGACCGAAGTAAAGTGATCAACGCACTTACCAATGCCGTTAGAAATGGCAAGCAGGTTACGGTTGTTTTAGAATTGAGGGCCAGGTTTGATGAAGAAGCCAACCTTGAGTGGAAAGAGGAATTGGAAGATGCAGGGGCCAAAGTGCTGCTGGGTGTGCCTGATATGAAAATTCATGCTAAAATCTGCCTGATCAAAAAAAGAGTTAATAACCGTACGATACATTATGGATTTGTAAGTACCGGAAACCTGAATGAGCAAACTGCATTGATCTATGGCGATAGCTGTCTGCTAACCGCCGACCGAAATATTATGGCCGATGTGAACCGTATATTCAGTTACCTGGAGCATCCAAAAACAAGAGTGAATTATTTAAAAAGTTGTAAAACGCTGATGGTTAGTCCAACCGGAATGCGGAAGCAGTTGGTACAACTGATAAACAAGGAAATAAAAGCAGCCCGGTTGAAAAAGCCAGCTGGAATTGTGTTAAAACTAAATTCTTTGAGCGATGAGCTGCTGATTGACAAATTGTATGAAGCAGCAAAATCCGGGGTAGTTTTAAAATTGGTTATAAGAGGAATTTTTTGCCTGCCAACAGAGAGCAAGAAATTTAAGAAGCAGATAAAGGCCATCAGTATTGTTGATGAATATCTCGAACATGCCCGGGTTATGATCTTTCAGAATGGCGGAAAAGAAAAAACATTTATTTCATCCGCCGACTGGATGGTTCGGAATATCGACCATCGGCTGGAAGTTGCCTGCCCTGTTTTTGAGAAAAATATTCAACAGGAAATTAAAGACATTTTGCAAATACAACTCAAAGACAACATTAAAGCCAGGATACTTGATAATGAACTGAGCAATCAGTACGTAAACCCGCGTAATACAAAAAAAGTACGCAGCCAGGTTGACACTTATAACTACCTTTTTCGCAAAACTGTTTAATCACTACAATCATAATTCGTAATTTTATTAATGATGTTGAACAAAACTTATAACCTGATTTGAGACTCGCTGCCATAGACATAGGAAGTAATGCTGCCCGCCTTTTAATTTCGGAAGTTGCCGAAGACGAAAACAATAATCCGGTTTTTAAAAAACTAAACCTGTTCAGAGTGCCGTTGCGGTTGGGTTTCGATGTATTTGAAACGGGTGTTATTCCCAAACAGAAAACAGCTATGCTCCTGCAAACGATGAAGGCGTTTAAGCATTTGATAAATGCCTACGAAGTAAAAAACGTCAGGGTTTGCGCAACCAGTGCAATGAGAGAGGCTGGCAACGCTGCTGATATCATCCGCAAAGTAAAACTCGAAACCGATCTGAAGATTGAAGTGATTACCGGCGATATGGAAGCAGAATTGATCTTTGAAAATCATATTGCAGAAACACTCGACAAAGATCACAGTTATATGTATGTTGACGTTGGTGGTGGCAGCACCGAACTTTCGTTTTTTGGAAATGGGGTTTTAATTTTTAAAGAGTCTTTCAACATTGGTACTATACGGCTGTTACAAGGTCAGGTATTCGACAAGACATGGGAAGTGATGAAGGAAATTATCAAAACCGTTACTAAAGAACAAAAAGAAGTAGTGGCCATTGGAAGTGGTGGTAATATCAACAAAGTATTTACCATGAGTAAAACAAAAGATAGCAAACCGATTTCGTATGATTTGCTCAAGGAATATTATAAAGAACTTGGAAGCGTTGCCCTGGAAGAAAGAATGACGCTATACGGTTTAAAACCCGACCGTGCAGATGTGATTGTACCGGCACTTCAAATTTATACGAACGCCATGCGGTGGGCCGGTGCAACCGAAATGTATGTACCAAAAATCGGCCTGGCCGATGGATTGATACAACATATGTGGTATGAACTTAAATAGGCTTTGTCTTAACATTTATAAGAATATCTTTAGTTGCTCAACTCAATCGGCCCATGTTAAAAAAACTTCCGTTTATTTTTCTGATGTTAAGCAGTGATTTAATTGCACAGGTTCAACCACAGCCTAATCAATTTGATCAGTTTGTAACTCAATCAAAAATTAAATGGGCGGCGTATGCCAGCGACTCGTTTTATTTTGACAAAGCGCTTAATGATTATCTGGTTTGCCGTTTACAGAACAATGAGATTAAAGCTTCCTTGCCAGTTGCAATCCGTTCAGCAGATGCGAATACGATAAACTACCTGTTAAAAGATTCGATTGACAAGCTGGTATTATCAGAAGGCAATAAATTAAATCCGGTTTATGATTCAAACGGTAACGTGATCAGGTATTCATATTTTCAGAAAAAACCTGTTAGCGATAACCCATCAATTCACAACATTACCGAGGTAAACCAGGTATTGTTTATTGAAAACGGAGAACTCAAATCTTATGTACCGTGGGTAACACCTACCCTTCCTTTATTCATGTCATCGGGTAAATACCTTGGCGAAACTTA
This sequence comes from Sphingobacteriales bacterium, assembly GCA_024642285.1. GTDB lineage: Bacteria > Bacteroidota > Bacteroidia > Chitinophagales > Chitinophagaceae > Ferruginibacter. The sequence goes on along the minus strand of JAHEBJ010000031.1, from coordinate 20,172 downwards.
TTATTTTAACACGGCTTACAACTTTAAATACAATTACAAACCGAAGAAAAGAAATCATCTCATATTTCTTTCTCAAACAAACAAAAGTATAAACCTTAATGACCGGGATAACGAACTGAAATCTTTATATGGCCGCAATTTGATTGAAACTTTTTGGCCATATATATTGCAAAATAAATTTGAGGTCAGGTCTGCCAATGATAATAAAATAATAGACCCTGCATCACTAACAAATAATAGCTTAGTAACTCCAACCCTTGTTCCTTTATACGACACTAATTCACCAGGCAAGGTGTATGACTACAAAATTGTACCTGCGGCATTTAACCTTAAAGTGGTATCAGAACTTGTCGTTGTGCAGGATTGGTATTATGATGAAACAAAAAATATTGTATTTAACAGGGTCAAAGAGTTGATTATTTATATGGATAAAGCAGATAAAAACGATAATAAAACACGATCACCGTTTATTAAAATTCTGCTTAAATAACTCAGCCTAACAAATTAGCCCGCCGATTATTATGAATGTCATTTAAACGGGTCTTAACATCTCCAGTGTGTCCTTTAATGACAATTAAACTACATTCGAAAGGTACAAAATTCGTTTCACGCCAATTTTCTTTTTACTTTTACAAAACCAATTGCTCCCAGGATTTGTTTTATTCTAACGCAGAGCCAACTCCACCAGCATAATCTGTTCATCAAAACAATTACCATGTCGGTTAACAAAGAAATTAAAAAAGTAACTACACATACCCTGCAGCTCATGAAGTCTGCCGGCGAAAAGATCTCCATGATTACCGCTTACGATTATTCCTTTGCAAATATTTTTGATTCTGCAGGTATTGATATCATCCTTGTTGGGGATAGTGCCAGCAATGTGATGGCCGGTCATGAAACCACGCTGCCTATCACTTTAGACCAGATGATCTATCATGCACAAAGTGTTGTACGGGGCATCAGCCGATGCCTTGTTGTTGTTGATATGCCCTTTGGTTCTTATCAGTCTAATCCGCAGATCGCATTGGCGTCGGCAATAAAGATTATGAAAGAAACAGGTGGCCACTCGGTAAAGTTGGAAGGTGGTGATGAAGAAGCGATCGACTCGGTTAAGAAAATTGTTAGTGCTGGAATTCCGGTTATGGGTCACCTTGGGCTAACACCTCAGAGCATTTATAAATTTGGAACCTATACGGTAAGAGCGAAAGAAATTGATGAGGCGGCAAAACTTAAAAAAGATGCTTTGCTGCTGCAGGAGGCTGGAGCATTTGCGATAGTGCTGGAAAAAATCCCGGCGGCTTTAGCAAAGGAAGTCAGCGAAAGCCTGAGCATTCCAACAATAGGAATTGGTGCCGGTGGTGACTGCGACGGCCAGGTATTGGTCATGCACGATATGCTTGGAATCAATGTTGAATTTAAACCTCGTTTTTTAAGAAAATACCTCAATATGCATGAGCAGGTAACTGGTGCCGTAGGCCAGTATATAAAAGATGTAAAAAGCAAAAACTTCCCTAATGAGAACGAGCAGTATTGATCTGATTCAAAATTCATTTTTACATATCATCTGTATACAGCAATTGCTTAAAAAGGGTTATTCGTAACTTGCAGCGTTTAATTATGAAATCAAAAGCAATTCAAACTATATGAAATTTCTAAAGACATTTAAGATACAAGCCAATAACAATGGCGTTTCAACCGGGCAAACCTGGATAAAATCTAAAGGCGAAAAAATTAATTCCTACTCTCCTGTCAATGGCAAATTAATTGCATCGGTAACTGCGGCCGATGTTAACAGTTATGAAGCCGTAATGAAAAAAGCACAGTCGGCATTTAACGAATGGCGCTCCTGGCCTGCTCCAAAAAGAGGAGAAGTAGTTAGACAGATTGGTGAAGAACTTAGAAAAAATAAAACCGACCTGGGGCAACTGGTTAGTTACGAAATGGGTAAGAGCCTGCAGGAAGGTTTAGGTGAAGTACAGGAGATGATCGACATCTGCGATTTTGCAGTTGGGCTTTCACGCCAGTTACATGGACTTACTATGCACAGTGAGCGGCCCGGGCACCGGATGTACGAGCAGTATCATCCGCTGGGTATTGTGGGAATTATATCTGCATTTAATTTTCCTGTGGCAGTATGGAGTTGGAACGCTGCTTTGGCATGGGTTTGCGGTGATGTTTGTGTTTGGAAACCAAGTGAGAAAACACCGCTTTGTGCAATTGCCTGTCAAAACATAATTCAACCGGTTTTTAAGAAAAATAATGTACCGGACGGAGTTTCTAATATTATTATAGGGGGACGGAATGTAGGAGAATGGATGAGTAATGACGGCAGAATTCCGTTAATGTCGGCAACCGGAAGTACAAGAATGGGTAAAGCAGTTGGAGCGGCTGTTGGTCAGCGTTTGGGCCGTAGTTTACTGGAATTGGGTGGAAATAATGCCATTATCATCACCGAAAACGCCGATCTGGACATGGCGCTGATTGGCGCAACTTTTGGCGCTGTAGGAACCGCCGGGCAGCGTTGCACTTCTACAAGAAGATTGATCATCCACGAAAAAATATACAATAAGTTTAAAGAGAAACTGGTAAACGCATATGGACAAATCAAGATTGGTAATCCACTTAACGAAAAAAATCATGTGGGACCTGTAATTGATAAAGATGCGGTAAAGATGTACCTGGACGCCATTGAAAAATGTAAAGAAGAAGGTGGAAAGTTTATTGTTGAAGGTGGAGTATTAAAAGGTAAGGGATTTGAAAGCGGCTGTTATGTAAAGCCATGTATAGCCGAAGCTAAGAACAGTTACTCCATTGTACAGAATGAAACTTTTGCCCCCATTTTGTACCTGATGAAATATAAAACTACAGATGAAGCGATTGCCATTCAAAATGGTGTTCCGCAGGGATTATCATCGGCTATTATGACCAACAATATGAGGCAGGCTGAGCAGTTCCTCTCCTATGCCGGAAGTGATTGTGGTATTGCCAACGTAAATATCGGAACATCGGGTGCTGAAATTGGAGGTGCTTTTGGTGGTGAGAAAGAAACCGGAGGCGGACGTGAAAGTGGAAGCGATGCGTGGAAAGTTTATATGCGCAGACAGACCAATACAATTAACTATACAGACAAACTTCCCTTAGCGCAGGGCATTAAGTTTAACCTATAAAATTTTGCCAATAAACTTTAAACGTATGGCTGAGTTTTGTCCTTACTTTAAATTTGCAAATAAAATATTCAGATATGATCAGATTTTCTAAAATTTTTATTGGATTATTATTCTTTTTTGTGTCGGCCGCCGGCCAAAACAATGCGATACCTAATGGTTGGCATATGATGGATAAAGAGGCTGATGGCTATTATGGCGTGAGTACAGAAAAAGCATACCAGTTCTTAAAAAGTAAAAATTTAAAAAGCAATACCGTTGTAGTTGCCGTAATTGATACTGGTATAGATACGTTACATGAAGACCTTAAATCTGTGCTGTGGACCAACACTGGAGAAATACCCGGTAACGGACTTGATGATGACAAAAATGGGTATATAGATGACGTACACGGATGGAATTTCCTGGGCGGCAAAGACGGCCGTAATGTAAGGACGGACAGCGATGAGCGGGGACGTGTTTATTATGAGTTGAAAGACAAATGGGACAATAAGGAGGTAAATAAAGCCAGCTTACCAAAGGAAGACCTGTACGAATATGAAATGTTCCTGAAGGCAAAAGCTGAAATAAAAGGCAATTTTTCGAAGGAAGAAGATTTTTCTGCTGTAGATATAGCAGCTTTAAAAGAACTGCAATTAACGCTGATAAAAAGTGATAGTTTGTTGAAGAAAGCGTTAGGTAAGGATACATTTACCGGCCACGACCTTGATTCATACACAACTAAGTCATTCGCCGAAAAAAAGGCTAAAAATGATTTTATGGGCATCATGAAGGCCAACGAAATGCTGGATATGACAGACTTTGAATTTATTGCCGGGTTGCAGGAATATATTGATTATGTAGAAGGAGAGATCAGAAAGGCATCTTCAAAAAATTCACCACCTGTCGCCTATCGAAAAAATATTGTTGGCGACGATGAAACCAATTTTAATGACAAAGATTATGGAAACGCAGATATCATGGCAGATTTCTCAATGCACGGCACCCATTGCTCCGGAATAATTGGCGCAGTGCGTGGCAACGGGAAAGGCATGGATGGTATGGCCGACAATGTGCGTATCATGAGCTTACGTGTAGTGCCCGATGGTGATGAACATGATAAAGACATTGCCCTTGCCATTCGTTATGCTGTTGACCATGGTGCAAAGATCATCAGCATGAGTTTTGGAAAAAGCTTTTCACCACAAAAAAAATGGGTTGATGAAGCTTTTGCTTATGCCGAAAGCAAAAATGTATTGTTGGTCCACGCCGCAGGTAACGACGCAAAGGATATAGACGTTGCTGATAATTTTCCCAATCCTGTTTATGTATCAGGAGGAAGGGCAGGTAACGTAATTACAGTTGGTGCCAGCGCCGATCCAAAATCGGGAAGCTACACTGCATCATTTAGCAATTATGGCAAAAAAGAAGTTGATGTTTTTTCTCCTGGTTCTAAAATTTATTCCACTTTACCCGGGGGTAAAAATTATGGAAATTTAAGTGGCACCAGTATGGCTTGCCCGCTGGTAGCAGGTATAGCGGCTTTAACGTTGGAGTATTTCCCTACGCTTTCGGCCAAACAATTAAAATATGTAATTGAAAAATCGGCACAAAACCCGGGTGTTAAGGTAGATAAGCCGGGTACCGATGAAAAAGTTGACATGAGTGAATTATGCAAAACCGGAGGAATTGTTAACGCATATGAAGCAGTAAAATTGGCAGCCACTTTAAAAGGTGAAACTGTAACTGAAAAAGAAGTCTTACCTAAACCTAAAATGACAAAGGGAAAGAAAGGATAAAAACAATAATATCGATAAATAAAAAGCCTTTTGTTACCGAAAGGCTTTTTCGTATTTTTAAGTTTATACAAAACCTAATAACATGCCCAAACCATCACCCGAAACCTACCCCGCTTTCTTTCACCGCTATGTTTCCAACGTAGCAGAAGAGGATCTGGTATCAGCATTTGAAAACCAGAGATTGCTGATAAGAGAATTCTTAAATACGATTACGGAAGAAAAATCATCCCATGGGTATGCACCGGGCAAATGGACGTTGAAAGAGTTGCTGCAGCATGTTATAGACACTGAGCGTATATTTAACTACAGGGCGCTGTGTTTTTCACGAAAAGAATCAGCTTCGCTGCCGGGATTTGAAGAAAACGAATATGCTGCAAATTCAAATGCCAATAGACGGTTGTGGAATGATATGGTTGCAGAATTTATTTCACTGAGAGAATCAACCGAATGTCTGTATAAAAGTTTCAATACTGAAATGCTGGGGTTGAGCGGCAAGTCCGACAATAAACCGACCACAGTAAACAGTATTGGCTTTATTACCATAGGCCATTTTTATCATCATAAAAAAATAATAAAAGAAAGATACCTTACTTGATTATTCGATTTTACTAATAAAAAATGCCATTCATTAGTCATGAACGGCATTTTTACGACCTGTATTAAGTTTTTAGTTATTTTTTGCTGTTGCGCTTTGGGTAATCATATTGCTCATCACTTTTACAGTTTCGTCAATATAGATATCAGTGCTTACCCGTTTAATCCACTGGGCGTTTTTTTCAATTTTTTCCTTAGCTGAATTTATTTGCTCATTATCTACTTCATTATTCTTGACATTCATAGCTTTAGCCAACTTATCTACCTCATCCAACTCCTTAATTTTATCTTTAAAATTCTTTTGATCAGCATTGTATTTTGTCAAATTCAGAGAATATTCCCTTTCATTGTATTTTTCCAGCCAGCCTATACTTTCTTTAATTATTTTAAACTTTTCGTTATTGGCAATTTGCTCATAACTATATTTAACAACCGCATCATAACTTACTGTGCTTGTCCAGGTTTTATAATCTGCTTTGCCAATCACATCCCAAGGCAAAGCAGCAGTATTATCTTTTTCTCTGAATTTCAGATACTCCATTCTGTCGGGAATTATGATATCTGGTGTAACACCTTTTAGTTGGGTTGCTCCGCCATTTATGCGGTAAAACTTCTGTAAAGTAAGTTTAACTGAACCCAGGTCTTCAACATTCTTGTTCGAAAACAATGAATTCTCACTTTCCGGATTCAACGGAATATTCCGTTGTACCGTTCCTTTTCCAAAAGTTGAGGTACTGCCGATTATAATTCCTCTCTTATAGTCCTGAATAGCAGCGGCAAATATTTCTGAAGCACTGGCACTGAATTCGTCAACCAATACTGTTAACGGACCACTGTATAACACAGACTTATCTTTGTCTTTCCACTGATAAGGTTTTTCTTCACGTCCTTTTACCACGCAAACGGGGCCGTCCTCAATAAACAATCCAACCATTTTAACTACTTCAGGCAAAGATCCTCCTCCGTTTCCACGAAGGTCCATGATTATACCCTCCACATTTTCAGCCTTAAGTTTTTCAATTTCCTTAGCTACGTCTTCAGAGCATTTTGCTCCATTTGGATTAGCAAAATCTATATAAAATTCCGGAAGATATATATAACCTATCTTATGCTCGCCTTCATTTATTACAGCACTTTTTGCAAATGTATCATCAAGTTTTATTTCATCCCTTACAATAGGAATTACAATAACCGAACCATCCAATCTGCGAACAGTCAATCTCACTTCCGATCCTTTTTGAGCGCCACGGATGATCTTTACGGCATCAGTAACACTATAGCCAGTCACATCAACAGGATCTTCTGCTCCCTGGGCTACTTTTATGATCTCGTCTTCCACCTTCAGTTCCCCGCCTTTCCATGCAGGTCCGCCCGATATAAGAGAAGCTATTTTTATCTTGCCATCATCTTCCTTCAACTGCGCTCCAATTCCAAAGAAACTGCCTCGCATAGATTCATCAAACGAACGCTTATCAACGGGAGCAAAATAGGTAGAATGCGGATCCATTGTGCCTGTAATGGCATTTACAAATGTGCTGAAATTCTCGTCACTGTCTTCCCTGTTCTTTTTTGTAGAAAAATATCTTTCGATCTGTTTTCTTACTGCATCACGAGCTTCCCTTTCCAATGTGGAATCCGCTTTAAACACAAAATTTGCACTGTCTTTATTTCTTTCACGCTCTTCCAGCTTATCTGCGTATCTGCCAAGCGTTATATATTTCAGTCGTTTCCTCCAGATATCTTTTCTTTCAGTTTCAGTTTTTGGATTATTTAATTTTTCCCTGTCCAGAATTACCGTTTCATCTTTTGTGAATTCAAACGGCTTTGAAAGGATATCAGCATACAACAATGCTGTTTCGTTTAAACGCTTTAAATAAGTTTCGTTTATTGCATAAAAAGATTTCAGCTCCGCACCATGAATCTCATCATCTATCTTGCTTTCAAATTTTTTAAAATCTTCTATATCACTTAATAGAAATATGTTCTTATCGCCATCCATATCATCAACAAACTTCTTCAATACTTCTTTACTAAAGTTATCATCAACGGGTTTTGGACTGTAATGCCCTTGCTCAAGTAACATGCCCACATTGCGGAGTATTCTTGTGTACCTTGATTTTGGATTATCTCTGTCAGATTTCCCCTGTGACTGAAAGGCTAAAAATAAACTGGCTGCGGTAAGCACCAGTATTACCGGAATAAATTTTTTACTCATAATGAATTGTGCAATTTTTTGCATGCTGTAAAAATAACGGAAAAACGAGAGTTTTCGTTGTAAGTAAACGAACAAATTGGAATAATGTTTTGTTAAACCAGTTTTTCGGAAATCGTTAAGGATAAACGGCAAACAATGCATGTTTATCAAAAACAAATTCTGGATTTTGATTGTTCGTAAATAAAAAAGCCCCAGATTTTTCCGGGGCTTTGCAGGGTAACCAATGGGGCTCGAACCCACGACCCTCAGAATCACAATCTGATGCTCTAACCAACTGAGCTATGGCTACCATTTAACAGGGCGCAAAAATAAAGAAAAACAGTACTCCTTCAAAATAACATTTTGAAGGGGTTTCTTTAAATGCGTTATTTGCAAACAAAAAATTGACCTGGCTCCAAATCATATCGCCTGTATTACTTTCGGCTTTTTCGGGTTGGCTGGTTTGCTGGCTTTTTATCAAAAGCCTGTTCAGGCCATTGCACCCCGTAATAATTTTTGGATTCAAAATTCAAGGTGCTCTTCCTGCGAACCAGCTTTCGATTGCAGAGAAAATTGGAGAATTCGTAAACACTGAATTGCTTTCGCTTTCTAAACTTCAGGAAAAAATAACCGACACTGAAAATTTTAATCGGTTAAAACCGGAGATTGAAACCCATATTGACAGCTTTTTAAGAACCCGCCTGAAAGATACTTTCCCAATGTTGGCAATGCTGATTGGCGATAAGACCATTAATCAGTTGAAAACAGCCTTTATGCTGGAACTTGAAACCCTGTTTCCGGAAATTATGAAGAGCTACCTGACCAGGCTGGAAACCGAACTCGATATTAAAAAGACCGTTGTAAAAAAAATAGCTTCTGTTTCAATTCAAGAAACCGAAACAAGGTTTTACCAGGTTGCCCACGGGCAGATAATAAAAATGCAGATAGCTGGTACTTTTGTAGGAATTTTAACTGGCCTGTTACATCTTTTACTGAATACACAACTTTACGGCTGATTATTTGTTAGTACCTGAGTTTTCTACTGTCAATTTTACCACTCATCAACTATTATTATTTTAAGTGGATTATATGAAAGTAATTTGCACTCAATTAGAATACACCTATTAAATAAATTTAACAAATGAACCGTCTTTTTAAAATAACGCTATTGCTGTTATCTTTCTTTATATCAAGCTTAACCTTTGCCCAATTTCCGGGAGCAGGTGGTAACCGCGGCCAAATGGGCGGACAGAATATGAATCTCGGCCATTTTTATGGTAAGGTACTTGAAACGGTTACCAACAAGCCGCTTGAAGCAGCATCTGTTCTTTTGATCCAAAACAAGTTTGATAGTGTTACTAAAAAGCGAAAAGATGTAATAGTTGCCGGAATGCTCACAGATAAGAAAGGGGAATTCAGTTTAGAAAACCTGAACATTATGGGCCAGTACAAACTTAAGATAACAGCCATTGGATTTAAGCCTTATGAAGAAAAGGCCGCATTTACTTTGAACATGGCTGGTGCAAAAAATGGCGACATGAGCAGCATGCTTAGTGCAGTTGATAAAGATTTAGGGAATATACCAATGAACCCTGACCCACAGCAACTGGAAAATGTAACAGTTACAGCCAGCAAAGCCATTTTTACGATGAACATTGATCGAAAGGTTTTTAACGTGGAGAAAAACCTGACCAGCGTTGGCGGCACGGCTGTAGACGTTATGAAAAATGTTCCTTCGGTGAATGTAGATATTGATGGCAATGTTAGTTTACGCAATGCTACACCACAAATATTTGTTGATGGAAGACCAACCACACTTACACTGGAGCAAATCCCGGCAGATGAAATTGCGAGTATTGAGATCATCACTAACCCATCGGCAAAATTCGATGCCAGTGGTGGTGGTGCAGGGATTTTGAATATTGTGATGAAGAAAAATCGCAAGGCGGGTTATAATGGAAACATTAACGCCAGTATTGATTCGAGGGCACGACCTGGAATTGGGGGCGACGTGAATATAAAGCAGGACAAAATAAATTTCTTTGCCCGTGGTCGTTACAATGCCCGTAAATCCATCAGCACTGCAAACAGTACACGTACAAATTATTTGAGGGACGATACCAGTGCTTTCTTCGGACAGAATAATAAGCCAATCAATAACGGTTTCTTTGCCTTTGGCCGGGCCGGATTCGATTATTTTATCGACAACAGGAATACACTTACGGTTGGTGGTATGTATGTTACTGGCAAGTTTAAGAACACCGACTTGATCAATATCGACAGAGATACACTGTACCAAAACAATTTGCTGGTTTCTGATTTCGGTTTTAGGGACACACGTACAGAATTTACTTTTAACAACATCGGCGCCAATATCAGCTTTAAACACAATTTTGCCAAACCCAATAAAGAATGGACAGTTGATGCCAATTTTAATTCCAGTAAAAACAGCAACGCCGGTAATTATAACACACAATATTTTTATCCTGACAGCAGTCCGAAAACTGCAGCGGAAGTAGAGAGAACAGATGGAGCTGGGGTTACCAAATATTTCACGATACAATCTGATTATGTTAACCCAATATCCGATAAACTAAAAATTGAAATGGGTGTACGAGGTGCTGTCAGGAATTATCAAAGCTATTTGAACAATTATATTCTGCAAAATGGACAGTATGTTTTGGTACCGGGGCTGAGCAATGATTATGAATTTACCGATGAAGTGTATGCGGCTTACACTACATTCTCACAGAAGATAAAAAACTTCACTTATCAGTTAGGTTTGAGGGTTGAAAGTTCAAACTACACGGGTAATGTGATAAGCAGTGGAGTAAAATTTAAAAATAATTACCCATTCAGTCTTTTCCCAAGTTTGTTTATGACCTATAAACTAAACGAAAAGTCGGATATGCAGGTTAACTATTCAAGGAAAATCAACAGACCGAATTTTTTCCAGTTAATGCCTAACTACGATATTTCAGATCCATTGAATTTGAGTATTGGCAATCCCAACCTGATACCTGAGTTTACAAACCTTGCTGAAATTTCCTATCAAAACCAGGTTGGCAAAAAGACCAGTTTATTGGCAACGGTATATTTCCGTAATACAAATAATCTTATCACGAATTATCAATACTACGACAAGAACCCTGATCCTACAAAAACCCCCGACACCGTGTTAATTACTTCCTATGCCAATGCAAACAAGAGTTACAATATTGGTTTAGAGCTGACAACAAAAACAAAATTTGCCAAATGGTGGGATTTTACAGCTAACATAAACCTTTACAATTCCACGCTCAAAGCTGGAGAAATTACTAATGGCGTAGACAACAGCCTGTTTAGTATGTTCGGAAAAATAAACAACTCATTTACACTTCCAAAGAATTATTCTATACAGTTATCGGGCGACTACCAGGCTAAAACAATTATACCGCCAAGCAGCGGAGGAGGAATGGGTCGCATGTATGGAGGTACACAAATTGGTGCACAGGGTTACAATAAACCCAGTTATGGTGTTGATATTGCTATAAAAAAAGATTTTATGAAAAACAAAGCAGCGTCATTAACCTTGCAAATGAATGATGTATTCCGTACCAAATTGTATGCAACACATTCAGAATCGCCTTTGTTTGTGCAGGACATGCAGCGCCGGAGAGATCCGCAGGTGCTAAGACTGAACTTCAATTATCGTTTCGGAAAAATTGATGTGTCATTATTTAAAAAGAAAAACATGAGAGGCGAAATGGAAAGTATGCAAAACGGCCAGCAGGGAATGGGACAATAGTCAATTATAATATATTGCTAAAGCCACTCTAAGAGTGGCTTTTTTTATTTTAATTAATTTCGGCTTAATCGGTCATTACCGGTATTATTTAATTTTTTTAGCATTATTTTGCCGAAGCAAAAACTTATTATGAAGAATATCAATTTCAAGCAGGTTCTCCCCCATTTGGTAGCGATTGTAACCTTCCTTTTATTATCTATTTTTTTGAATAAACCTGCACTGCAGGGTAAAGTTGTTCAACAGGGTGATGTGATACAGTGGAGAGCAATGGCTCAGCAATCTTTTGAGTTTAAAGAAAAGAACGGGTATTTTCCAAGGTGGACCAATAGCATGATGGGCGGCATGCCCACTTACCAAATTGCTCTCGGCCCCAAAAAGCCAATGAATATAACCATGAACTATGTTCAGGATATACTTACCCTGGGATTTCCTAAACCTATTTTCTATTTATTTATAGGTGCCCTTTGTTTTTATTTGTTGTGCATAGTGATGGGTATCAATCCATGGATA
>JAHEBJ010000031.1:0-8045 GCA_024642285.1 Sphingobacteriales bacterium | reverse complement strand
AACCATGAACTATGTTCAGGATATACTTACCCTGGGATTTCCTAAACCTATTTTCTATTTATTTATAGGTGCCCTTTGTTTTTATTTGTTGTGCATAGTGATGGGTATCAATCCATGGATAAGTATTCTAGGCGGCGTTGCCTATGCATACGCTTCTTATAACCCAGTTTTAATTGCCGGTGGGCATGATACAAAATTATTGTCGATGGTTTATGCTCCTGCTGTGCTGGCTGGTTTACAACTAATATTTAAACAGAAATACTGGATTGGCAGTGCTGCGTTGCTAGTTTCAGGTATATTATTGTTAGGGCAGCTTCACCAACAGATTGTTTATTACACATTGCTTATTGCAGTATTTATGACCGTCCCGTTCATAATAAAATGCCTACGGGAAAAAACATTTAAACACCTTGCACTCTCTGCCATAATCAGCATTGGCATGGGTGCAATTATGTTGGGCACCATGGCGCTCTCCTATTGGCCAACATATGAGTTCAGTAAAGAAACTATGAGGGGTGGCCGAAGCGAACTGACACAAAAAGATAAAAAGAACGAAACCAAAGGAGGGCTTGATAAGGATTATGCATTTCAATGGAGTTATGGTAAGGCTGAAACAATGACATTGCTGGTACCCAATGCTTTTGGCGGCAGTTCAGCGGAAGGATTGGGCGATAATTCAAAAGCCATAGAAGTACTGCAGGAAAACGCTCAGAAACTGCCACAGGGGTTTGCCAACCAGATAGCACAGTCCTCTCCAATGTACTGGGGCGAATTATTGAGCACACAGGGCACCGTTTATTTAGGGGCAATGATTTGCCTGTTATTTTTGTTCGGAACTTTTTTCTCAAAAAGCGAACATCGCTGGTGGTTGCTGGCCATTACCGTGTTTGGCATTGTGTTGGCATGGGGTAAAAATTTTGAGGCAGTAAACTATTTCTTATTTGATAATTTGCCCTTCTACAAAAAATTCAGGGCACCATCCATGTCGCTGGTTATACCACAACTTTCTGTTGCGCTGCTAGGGGTTATATTTCTTGATGAATTTATTAAGACAGAAAAAGAAAAGCTGTTCAATCTCTTTAAAAAATGTTTGTACGTAGCAGGAGGAACCGCAGCGCTAATGATTATTTTCTATTTCATGTCGGATTTTACAAATACCGCTACTGCTGATCTGCGTAAAAATATTAACGACGCCCTGCAGGGACAGAGCACCGACTTCACCCGCAGCTATTTCAGCGCATTAAAATCCGACAGACAGGCATTTTATCTGAGCGATATGTGGCGCAGCTTAGGCTTTATGGTTGTAATAGTTGCTGCCATGTTCATGTACGCAAAAAAATGGATAAAACCGGCCATTGTATACACTTCGGTTATCCTGTTCTGCACCATCGATCTGTTTGGCGTAAGTCAACGATATTTAAAAGAAGAGAATTTTGTTGATGCTGAAGAACTGGAATACAGTTACGTTGATACAAGAGCCGATCTGCAACTGAAAACTGATACCGGTTATTACAGGGTATTAAATCTTGCCTTCCCAAGTGGCAATGGCTATTCAGTTTCGGTTGGCAATTCATTTAACGATGCATTAGCATCCTACAAGCATAATACCATTGGTGGTTACAGCCCTGCTAAACTGGGCCTGTACCAGGATCTGATAGAAAATCAGATCTATACAAACATTGAAAAATGGGGTGCCAACCCCGCGGCAAAAGACAGTTTCCCTGTGCTGAATATGCTCAACATGAAATATGTTATTGTTCCCGATCAGCAGGATGCCAAACAAACTTCGGCCGTAATTAACCCTTTTGCATTGGGTAATTGCTGGCTGGTTAAGGATATCAAATATGTTAAGTCTGCCGATGAGGAAATGGCGTCGTTAAGTTCTTTCGACCCGGCGCAGACTGCTATTGTTGATGAAAGATTTAAATCTGCTATAGCATCCGATCCTGTTTATGATTCAACAGCAAGCATCAGATTTATAGAAAATAAAAATGATGAAATAAAGTATGAATCAAATGCGGCAACAAGCCAATTTGCGGTGTTCAGCGAAATTTATTACCCGCTCGGATGGGATGCATATATTGACGGAAAGAAAACATCGTATGTAAAAACAAATTATGCGCTGCGTGGCCTTTCTATACCGGCGGGTAAGCATTCTATAGAATTTATTTTTGACCCAGTATCGGTAAAAAAGGGAGAAACAATTTCAAGATATTCATACATTGTTTCCATACTGTTTGTGTTCTTCTGCTTATTTATGGTTTGGAAAAATACAAGGAAACCAAAAGACGAGACTAAAGAAGCTTAACCTTTGTATACGGAGAAGAAATATAGTTTTATTGAAATAAAAGATGATAAAGCCCTGTTGATCAATGACAGGGCTAATCAGTTATACCAAAAACTATTGTTGCTCGATATCAGCGATTCCGATATTGATGAATTTGGCCAATCTTATTTTACCAGTCATCATACCGGACACAGATTGTTCTTCTCCATTCAAAGCAGTGCCGATATCATCTATCAATCGGTTAAAAAAATAAACAAACCTTTTTCCGAAATCAGTTTTATGGATTATGGAGCAGGATTGGGTACACTATTTTTACTTGCAGGTACAGTTGGTTTTAAGAAAGTTTATTTTAATGATTATTTTCCACAGTGGGCGGGTTATGCAAAAATAATTTGCCAAAAACTGCACATTCAGGTCGATGATTTTATTTCGGGAGATATTAATACGGTGATTGACCATGCAAAAAAGCATGGGTGTACTTTTGATATTGTAGCCAGCCGCAATGTAGTAGAACATATTTATAAGCTGAGAGATTTTTATTCGAAACTTTACCGGTCGGGGCTTTGCACAATTTGTTTCTCTACCACTACAGCTAACTATCACAACCCGGTAATGCGTTTAAAACATTACTGGCAACACTACTCAGCCGAAAAAAGAGCGTATAAAAAGCAAAGAACCGAACGCATTAAAGAACAGGTGCCCGAAATAATCATATGTGACTTAAACAAATTGATTGAACTGACAAGAGGTAAGGCCTTTGATGATTTTACAAAGGCAGTTGACCTTTATTTTAAAAAGCAACCTATTCCTGCTGTGGAGTTTTTAGGTACCAATACCTGCGATTGCGAAACCGGTGTTTGGGCCGAGAATTTGATCACCCGTAAGAGTTATTTCGATATCATAAATAAAGCTGGATTTGAAACAAATTATACACCCGGCTTTTGGGACACACATTATAAATACAAGGTTGTAAATTTATTTACAGCATTATTGAACCACCTGATAAAAATATGCGGCAGCAAAGGAATCTGGTTTGCACCCTTTGTAAATGTTGTAGCTTGTAAAAAATAATAATGAGCGAAGAGATTAAAGTTTTAAGCCTGGTATCATACCAATTTTTACCACCCGATATGGGCGGACAGAAAGGTATTGCCTTTTTCAACCGCTACTTAAGCCGTGAACTGAAGCTTTGCTGTGTAACTATAAAAAGCAATAACAAACATACCACTGAAGGATACCCTGTAAAGAATATTATAAGCGATCATAAGTTGCGATACATAAATCCTTTAATCTATTTTTCATTAAGAAAAATTATTAAAGAAGAAAAAATCACTCACCTCATAATTGAACATCCCTATTATGGCTGGCTGGGTATCTTGCTAAAATGGCTTTGCAAAGTAAGGCTGATCGTGCATTCGCATAATATAGAATCGACAAGATTTAAAACTTTGGGCAAATGGTGGTGGGGAGTTTTATGGCATTACGAAAAATTTACGCACAACAAAGCCGATCATAGTTTTTTTATTCATGACGATGACAGAAATTATGCAATTGAAAATTTTAAATTGAAGCCTGTACTATGCAGCACCATCACTTACGGATTTGAACTGGAAACAGCGCCTGCAGAGGCAGAAATAGAACAAGCTAAACAGCAGATCTGTACAACACATCAAATTTCTGGAACTGATAAGATCTTATTATTTAACGGAACGCTGGGTTACAAACCCAATCTTGATGCTCTGGATATTATTCTTAAGGAGATCAATCCAATTCTTCTGGCTGAAAAAAATTTTAATTATAAAATTATTATCTGCGGTAGTAAGCTTCCGGCTTCCTACCAGGGATTAATCAACTACAAAGAAAGAAATATCATCTACGCAGGATTTGTTGACGACATCAATCTTTATTTTAAAGGATGCAGTCTTTTTATAAATCCTGTACTGGATGGCGGCGGTATTAAAACAAAATTAGTAGAGGCCTTAGGTTATAATCTTTCTGTAATAAGCACTGCAAGTGGAGCAACGGGCATTCCTGTAGAATTAACTGGCGGCAAATTAAAAATTCTTAATGAATCTGACTGGCTGGTTTTTGCAAAGGAAATTATTAATGCAAATGAAGAAACAAATACGCCTCCTGCTTACTTTAAGCACTTTTATTGGGGAAACATCGCTCAAAAAGCAGCAACTGCCGTTAAAAACCTGATATAAAAATCTCTTCCAAAAAAAACTGCCGCCATTTGGCAGCAGTTCTTTTATAAGTAATTAGCTTTTATTGATAGGTAATCACCAGTTTAGGATGTTTGGCTGCATCAGCATATCGGCTTGAAGCAAACAACCTGATGGTATATGCATTTTCGTTTTGTAAACGAATTTTAAATCCGTAATTATTAGTTGATACCATTGGTGCAACCAGATTCTTTACATCCAGATCTATCAGATCAAGAAAGGACTGTGTTGTATGAGGTACCGTTACCTGACTGGTAACATCTGTTGATGGCTGATTAAACCATCCGACAGTTGCAGCATCCCAGGCACTTGTGTTGCGTTCGATATACAATGTATTGTTTGCACCAAAATTGGCATCAATGAAATTACCCAGCAATGGCGTTGGCATTGAATACAGCGACAGTTTTGCCGACAATATTGTTGCGCTGGCCGGAATCGAGCTCAGATCAAATTTAAAGATTCCCCGGGTATTCAAAGGCGTTCCGCCACTTGTCCATGCACAGCCGGCTATTTCAACATCAGCAGGATTTGTATAGTTACCATTCCAATATCCTAAATGAATTTCATTAACATTATTTGTTGGCTGAACCGTTAATGTTTGAATGGGCGCTGCTACCAACGTTACTGAAACCGTATCAACGCCTGTTAATCCAACAGAATCAATCACCATGAACTGAAACCTGTAAGTACCTGTTGTAAAATTCGACACATTAGTTGTTGGTGAAGCCGGACTGTGAATGACAGGAACGTTTGGACCAGCAATCAAACTCCATAGATATCCAACTATCCGGCCATTAGGACTTGTGCCTGTTCCCGACAAAGTAAATGATGAAGCTGGTAACTGAATGGTTTGCGGAGGACCGGCATCGGCAACGGGAATACCGTAAATGACATTGTTTACAATATCTTTCTGACATGCAGTGAAAGTTAAACTCACCGCTAAACAAAACAAAATTGTTTTCAGCATTGCTTTCATAAAAACACTTGATTAATTACTGTTGATTGAACGAATTAAACTTCTCAAATATGGCGTAAAAGTACCATTTTAATGAATGTAGCCAAATCTATTTGATGAATGAACATCAAACAAACCTGCCTCATTTGAAACCGGCTTTTCGCCTTATGAAATTTGTGAAGAGTCGGTAATTGATTAGTACGAATGTGCATGCCTTTAACCATGAGCTTGACAGAAAACCATATTGTTTCTTTATTGCACTATCATTAAAAATATTTGAGGCAATCTGGTAAGCAGAATAGGTCTCAAAAAAAAGAGATTGCATTTTATTCAATCCAAACTTCTTTATCATTTTTTGTTTGGTGCCCGAATTGCCATCAGCTGAACGGTGATAAGAAGTTGTACTAACAAAAGACAGTTTACCCAATAAACCCAGCTTCGCCATAAACGACCAGTCGCAACCCGGATGTGGCCCTATTGGTTTTGCCTGCAGCAGATGATTCCTGAACACGCCATAAAAATTACCGTTCTTCCCGGCATTGGTAAAATATTTTAGTATCCTTCCAAAGGGTTTAGGTTTATCAACCCTGAACATTTTTTCATCAAATAAAAATTTACCGCCCGAATAATATTTGGCTACACCTGAACAAAGCACATGATCAGGATGCTGCTGCAAAAAATCAATACAGGATGCCACATAGTTGCTGTCGTAATAATCATCATCGCTAACCCACATAAAATATTCAGCAGTGGCTTGTGCATAAACAAAGTTGAAATTTTCTTCCAGTCCTATATTTTCTATTTGCCTGAAATGCCTGATACGGCTGTCTTTGGCTGCAAACTCCAAAATTACCTGCTGCACCTGTTCATCGGTTGAGCAATTATCTGAAATAATTATCTGCAGGTTGTTATAAGTTTGATGAACAATCGTTTCCAGGCATTTTCGTAGTTCAACCGGCCTGTTAAAAGTAGGCAAGCCAACAGTCACTAAGGGTTCACTGTTGGCTTGTTGGTTATTTTTTATGTTGATTGGTTCACTCATTAATCATAGCGATATATTATGCTATCCGCTTTAAATATCCACCACCTAACGCTTCGGTTACTAAAAGTTTATCTGTGATAGATTCATCTTTTACAAACTTTTTGGTTGTTTTTAAAAAAGCTTCCATGGCAGTGTAAGGGTTGTTGCCAACATCCCATGGCCTGTCGGTTACATAACCTTTCGGAAAGAACTCAACAAAAGTATCGGGTAGCAAAATGTATGAATCCATACTTACCAGTGGTGTGTACATTTCCAGTTCACGCAATACATGATCGTGTGTATGATTGCTGTCCAGGACTACCATCACTTTTTTAAATCCTTTGGCGTAGTCTGCAATCTGTTGCACAATTCCTTCGTCAATTGAAGAGCCTTCAAGCATGGTTATATTTTTCATCATCGGGTGCTTTTCAATTTCATCACGGTTATGTTTGCGTATGTCGATATCAACTGCAATAACTTTTCCGCCGTTGCCAAGCAACTCCATCATACTTGATGAAAAAATAATTGAACCACCATGTGCAATTCCGGTTTCAATGATCAGGTCGGGTTTTACATCCCATATCAGTTCCTGCATAATCTGAATATCCTGCGGATACTTAATGATGGGCCTGCCCATCCAGGTAAAATTATAGGTGTATTTGTATTTATCTGAATGCAGCATCCAGTCAACAGATTTTTGTTTCAGCTCAGCATCCTGACTCATCAGTTTCATTGCTTCTGCTCTCTCCTGCTTAAATTGCTCAATCGGGTTCATTTGTTTTATTTTGATTTTAAGTAATTAAATATTTGTTCGATCTCTGTCTCCATCGAATAATTTTCGTCTTCGGTAAATCCAATTTGGTTCAATTTGTTAAGGCTGATAGTAAAATGATTGGTGGATGCAGGTTCTGTTCCGGTAATATTTAGTTGAACATTTTTCTGATACATCCGCTCATAAACTTTCTTTACCATTTCTGCAGCTTCTACCATGGTATTGGCCTGCGAAGACGCTAAATTATAACATTCGTAGCTATCGGGAAAATGTTGCAGGATGCAATCCACTGCCCTGCTCAGGTTTTGCAGGTTTACAAAATTCCGCATCTGCAATCCCGACGATTTTATGGTGATGGTTCCTGACTCATGTGCTTCTTTACAAAAGCAGCCCGGTACAAGGTTCCAACGGTTGAAAGAATCGGAAAGAATACGTCCGTATACATTACTCGGCCTTACAATTACCGTTTTTAATTTGCCTTGGCGGGCATACAATTCGGCATACATCTCACCAAATAAATGATTCAATCCATAATCATTTTGATAATGCAATGGACTTTCTTCATCAATTTCTCCACTCAGTTCAGTACCATAAACCTGTAAAGTAGAAAACACCATTACTTTGGGAATCTTATTAAGCATGGCAAACTCAAGTATATTTTTAGTTCCTACCGCAGATAGTTCTATGCCTTTTAATGTGTCTTTAGAAATGATATCATTTGCAGTGGCAGTATGAATTACAACATCGGCATTTACCTTTAGCTTATTCAAGGTTTCCTTATCCAG
>JAHEBJ010000091.1 GCA_024642285.1 Sphingobacteriales bacterium | reverse complement strand
GCCTGTTACCTGTACGATGTTCTTGGACAAAAAAAGGAAAGGTTTATGATTGAGCAAGGGTGGTTTATGAAAGAACCATCGAAAAGTTTAATCACAGTGGACTTAATATTGGAGAACGGCACAATTACTAAACTCATGTCAGGTGGAAAAGGAATATCAATAACGTCAGTGAAAATGGAAATCTAAGATTGCTATATTACAAGGTGCTTAATATTTCATTCAAACAGTTAAATAGTAGTTTATGATTCTGAATAAAATATGGATAGCATACCCAGTGATTTTAAAAGGCGAAACAGTTGATTTAAAACCTTTAGAAAAGGAACATTTTGAAGAGCTGTTTATTGCTGCATCGGATAAAGAACTATGGGAACATATACCAACAGATTGTTCGGACCGGGAAAAATTTGAAATTGCTTATACCTATGCCTTGGATGAAAGAGAAAAGGGTAATCAATATCCATTTGTAATTTACTATAAGCCTTCAAATAAAATTATAGGCTCTACCAGACTATTTGAAATATATCCCAAGGACAGGAAATTGGAAATCGGATGGACCTGGATAATAAAAGACTATTGGGGAACAACCGTAAATTTTGAATGCAAACTTTTACTGTTAACATTTTGTTTTGAAACTTTAAAAACAATTCGTGTTCAATTAAAAACTAAAGACAGCAATTTTCGTTCAAGAAAAGCAATTGAAAAAATCGGCGGGAAATTTGAGGGAATTCTTCGCAAAGAAAAAATACAGGGTAACGGTGATGCCAGAAATGCTGCTTATTACAGCATTCTTGATAATGAATGGGAGGAAGCAAAAAATAAAATAACAACACAACTTTCAGGCAAAGTAAAAACAATTTTCTAAATAGAAATTGGTGTATTGGGTACTGAAATACTGGTGTTGAAAAAATCAAAATTTTATTCCATCTATTTTGTTCTAATAATTTTTTTGGGGTACTAGTTCAGAAAATTCAAAAGTATTCCATCACAACTAAGTGTTTATATAAGTAAAAGATTGGTATTATTAAATAGCTACAGTGTACAAAATTCTAAAGAACTTTAATTTAAAGAATTATTTATGAAAAAATTAGGGCTTGTAGGTGGAGTAAGCTGGGTTTCAACATTGGAGTATTATAAGTTCATAAACGAAGGGATTAATAAAGAATTAGGCGGATTAAATTTCGCAGAGTGTATAATTTACTCTTTGAATTTTGCGGATGTTCAGGTAAAAACCTGGGAAAACTCATATGAACTTTTGTTGAATGCCTGTGAAAGCTTGAAACGAAGCGGCGTTGATGTAATCGTTTTATGCGCCAACACTGCACATCTGTTTGCAAGTGAACTGGAAAAAGAAATTGAATTGCCTTTGATTCATATTGGTACAGAAACTGCAAAAGCCATAATACAAAAAGGATTAACAAGAATTGGTTTGGTGGGGACAACCTTTACTATGGAAATGGATTTTTACAGGAATAAACTGGAAGAATACGGATTAGAAGTTATGATACCAGAAAAACAGGCAACAAGAGATTATATACAGCAAACTATTAAAGAGGAATTGGGCAGGGGAATAATAAAATCAGACACAAAGCAACACTACATTTCCATTATAAACGATTTGGTTGAACAGGGTGCAGAGGGCATTATTTTAGGTTGCACAGAAATTCCTTTGCTGATAAACCAGGGAGATGTTTCAGTTCCGGTTTTTGACACTACTAAAATTCACGCCCGGGCGGCAGTAGAATTTGCAACAAAAAATATAGCCATATCGAAATTAACATAGGTGAATCAATCTGAGTATTTATGATTTTACTTTTGTATTACTAAATCAATTATAAGTGAAAAAAAACGACATGCTAAATCTAATAGAGACGGAAAGGCTTAACATTAAGCCATTAGCCTTAAACGATGATGAATTTATGATGGAGCTCATGAATTCAGCAGGCTGGATAAAATTTATCGGCGACAGAAATATACATACTCAAACAGACGCTGCAAATTATATTCAGAAAATACAGAAAAATGAGAACTATACTTGTTTGGTATTTACTATAAAAGAAACAGAAACACCTATTGGAATTGTAACTATTATTAAGCGGGATAATTTAGAACATCATGACATTGGATTTGCATTATTGCCACAGTATGGAAAACTGGGATATTCTCTTGAAGCAAGTAAGAAAGTACTGGATGAACTCTTAATAAGTAAAACGCACACTAAGATATTGGCCATTACAGTTAAAGAGAATGACAAATCAATTTCACTTTTAGAAAAGCTGGGGCTTAATTTTATAGAGGAAAAGACAGAAGACGACGAAGTGATGCTGGTCTATTCAACTTAAAAAGCACACAGAAATTTAATAATAATTCATCAACGGCCGGAATTCCGGTTTTATAAAAAAGACATATGAGATCATATATAGTAGATTCCTTCACCAACCAGCCCTTTAAAGGAAACCCTGCAGGAGTTTGTTTCCTGGAGAAGGAAATCAGCAATGAAAAAATGTTGGAGATTGCCCAGGAATTCGGGTTGTCAGAAACGGCTTTTCTGGGGAAAACGGATAAAGCGGATACTTATTCGATCAGGTTCTTTTCGCCCAAAAAAGAAATTCCTTTATGCGGTCATGCTACCCTTGCATCAGCCAAAGTAATTTTTAAGAATACCACGCAAAATGACATTCATTTTATTACTTCGGAAAATATCGATCTATATATAAGGAAACTGGATGAAGAAATAATAATGGAATTCCCTGTTTATGATACTGTTGATGTTACTGTTCCATCTTCCATGTTGACCGCCTTGGGTTTAACAAATGTTATCAATACAGCCTTTAGTCCAAAAAACAAGATCATTCTACTGGAAATAAATGATTCGATTTTATTAGCCGGTCTTAAGCCTGATTTTAATGCACTGGTAAAATCCTATGATAATATTAATGGAGTTTTGGTAACAGCAGCTTCATTCAATAAAGAGCATGATTTTCATTACCGGTATTTCTGGCCATGGGCTGGCACTAACGAAGACCCGGTTACCGGTGGTGTGCAAACATTCCTTGCAAAATACTGGTCAGTAAAACTGGGTAAGAAGAAAATGAAGGCCTTTCAGTCCTCAGACCGAACAGGTCATATGACCGTAACATTTGTGGGTGACAAGGTATTGATTTCTGCACAGGCAGTTATTGTACTGGAAGGAAACCTGGTGGCATTTGAAAACAAATAATTATATGACACTGTTCCAGAAAACATATATATTCTTACTGGTAACTAATATTACATGCATACTGTTGATCAGTATATTAATAAGTAAGAATAGCAATGCCCAAAATCCTTCATCAACCATAGCCAGGCAGGAAACGTATAAAACAGAAGGCAAAATAACTATTGATGCTGTATTGGATGAGCCACAATGGCAAAAAGCAATTTTTACAAATAAACTGTTTGAAAAACAAGACAGTGTTCATTCATTTGCTAATACCACTGCCTATTTTACATATGATTCAGACAACCTCTATGTAGCTTTTGAATGCAAAGTGAAAGACGTAAATACTTTACCAACATTAAAATTTGACAAAGATGATCAAACTATGTTGGGAAATGAATCAGTTGCTTTTTGCATCGATACTTATAATGATGGGGTCGTTGCCTATATATTCAGGGTAGATGCTGCGGGTAATCAAATTGACCTGGCATTAAATTCAGGGAAAGACCTCAGTAATTCCTTCGCTTCTGATTGGATTTCTGCCTGTAAAAAAAATACTCATGGATATACTATAGAAATGAAAATACCATTGGCAAAACTACCCGTTAGTCTGAAAGATGGAAATGCAGAAATGTCTATACAGGTGATCCGTTATGATAAAGAAAATAACAAGGAACTTATATACCCCTTTTTAAATTCAGAAAGCCATAACAATATTGACCAGTTTCAGAAAGTGCTTTTAAAAGGAATTAATAAAACCCACCCGGTAAATTTATCCGGAGTTGATTTAAATGAGAGATTGGCTTTTAAAAAATCAAAAATAGAAACCAGTACTTTGATTGGTCGATGTAAAGGTGGAGACGCTTCAATTATGGATTATAAGATATTTAAAAATAGAGCAATCAGCGGTGCAGATAAACCAAGAGCCCTTCATTATTCATTACAAAGTAAAACGGTAGCAAAAGCATTTGAAAATTCAGCCTACCTGAAAAAAATGTATCCCGGCAAAGATGATTTTGAAACATTCCTGGAAAGGTCACAAACTACTGCTTTTCTTGTGTTGCAAAACGATACTGTTATTTATGAGCATTATTTTAATGGCTTTAATAAAAATTCAACTTTCACTTCTTTCTCCGTCGCTAAATCATTTGTAAGCGTTTTGATTGGTTTAGCAATTAAAGAAGGGTACATCAAAAGTGATTCAGATAAGATCACAACTTACATTCCCGAATTAGCAACGAAAGACACCCGTTTTGCCGATATTTCAATCAAAGACCTGTTAACTATGAGTTCTGGGCTGGCTTATTCTGAAGATGGATTCCCTTCTGATGCCGATATTACCTACCAAAGCCCTGATTTAAGAGAGGCAGTAGCAGAAAATATCCGGATTGATGAGGCTCCGGGAAAACACTGGCATTATAATAATTACAACCTTCTTTTAATGGGCCTGATATTAGAAAGAACAACAAAAATGCCTGTTTCAAAATATCTAGAGGAAAAACTCTGGAAACCAATGGGAGGCGGCAATGCCAGCTGGAGTCTTGATGAACATGGATTTGAAAAAATGGAAAGCGGAATTAATTGCAGTGCTCATGATTATGCCAGGTTTGCTGCTCTTTTATTAAATAATGGTAAATACAATAATATACAAGTGGTGCCCGAAGACTGGATCAGAAAAACAACACAACCTGAATATAAGCCTGAAGATTATTATGATCTGTCGAAGTACAACATCTTTTACAGTGGTTATTGGTGGGGTAAATTCCGGAGTGGCCAGGAAAATAAAAATGACTTTTTTGGTATGGGCAATAAGGGCGAATATGTGTATGTCTGCCCTCAGAAAAAATTAATAATGATACGCCTGGGGTTTGAATATGGGCTACCAACACCTTCCTCATTTTCCTGGCCCCAAATATTTTATGAGTATGCAACCGAAAAAAATAAATAGTACAAAATGATCATTGAAACTTTGAAAAAAATATTCGGCAGGGAACTTTCTAAACTGAAAAAGGAAATCGAATTGTATAAAAACGAAAAAGCAATCTGGAAAATTGAAAAAGAGATTGCCAATTCTGCCGGAAATCTTTGTTTGCACCTGATTGGAAACCTTAACACTTACATCGGGGCTGAAATCGGAAAGACAAATTATATCAGAAACAGGCCAGTTGAATTTTCTGCTAAGGATATTCCGAGAGACGAATTGATAGAAATGATTGAAGATACTGTTGTTGTTGTTGAGGAGTCACTTGATAAGCTAACTGTAGAAGAACTAAAAAACGAGTATCCCATATTGGTTTTTGAAAACAAAACCTCAACTGAATACCTGTTAGTTCATCTTGCTACACATCTTACTTATCATCTTGGACAAATCAATTATCACAGAAGACTATTGGGCTGAATTTCAAGTTCAGCTCCAAAGCTGCAGGACTAAACTTCAATAACTAATTAGGCAATAAACATGAAAGCAAATTACCTGGATGGCGCAATAAAACAGTTTGAGTATTATAAAATGCTTGGGGATAAAGCAATGGAACAAATACCTGATGAAATGTTTTTCAGGCAATTTAATCCCGATTGTAACAGTATCTCCATAATTGTAAAACACCTGTGGGGAAACATGCTTTCCCGATGGACAGATTTTCTTACAACGGATGGTGAAAAAGAATGGAGGCACAGGGATGCTGAATTTGAAAATGATATCCAGACCAAAGAGGATTTATTACAGAAATGGAATGAGGGGTGGGCCTGTTTATTTAAAGCGTTAAACTCCCTGACTGAAGAAGACCTATCGAAAACAGTATATATACGGAATATGGGGCACACTGTTACTGAAGCGATAAACCGGCAATTGGCTCATTACCCTTATCATATTGGGCAAATTGTTTTTATCTGTAAAATGAGAAGTGCAGGAAAATGGGTATCCCTTTCTATTCCCAAAGGTAAATCCGTTACCTACAATAAGGTAAAGTTTTCCAGATCAAAACATATTGAACATTTTACAGAAGAATTTTTAGAAAAAAATTAGATCAAGGTATACTTTATGAATAAACAGGAAATCATTAAATCACTTTTTGAAAGGCATAATTCATTTTTAAAGTATATAAATGAACTTTCTCCCGACGAATTTTTATTTGCCTATCAAAAAAAATGGACAGCAGGTCAACAGGTGAAGCATATTGTACTTTGTGTAGAGGTACTTGTGCAGGTTTTCAATATGCCTAAATTAATAATAGAAGAAAAATTTGGGCTGTCTGCCAAACAGGGATGTACCTATGAAGAATTGGCAAATAAATATGTGCAAAAATTTACGGAAGGAGGAAAAGCACCAGACCGTTTTGTGCCACAAATTATACTAATAAGTCAAAGAGAGGGTTTGTGCAAAGACCTAGCAGCTTTAATTAATAAGTTGTGTGCTGAAGTTGAAAACTTTACAGAACAGGAACTTGACACATTAAGGATACCGCACCCATTATTAGGGAGTTTAAGTATGAGGGAAATGCTCTACAATACAATATATCATGTGGAACATCACCAGGTAAAAACCATGCTGAACTTAAAGAATAAATGACATGGAAATAAATACAATAAAGACTTTTCTTGGATATTATGAACGGGTAAGAGAAAGAACGAACCTGCTGATAAAAGTAATTTCACCAGAATATTTAGACTTTAGCTATAAGACAGAAAAATTTACTGTTGCTGATCAAATCAGGCATATTGCTGCTACTGAACGTTACCTGTTTGCTGAGATCATTGCGGGCGGGCAATGTGCATACCGGGGTTGCGGCAAAGAATTAGCTGATGGCTACGATGGGGTTATGAAATATTTCAGCGACATGCACCGTGAATCGCTTGTCATTTTTAGCAATCTCTGTGATGAAGACCTGAACCGAAAATGTTCTTTGCCCGCTGGCGAAAAAATCGTTGTATGGAAATGGCTACGTGCAATGGTGGAACATGAAATTCATCATCGGGCACAACTATACATTTACCTTAACATGCTTAATGTAAAAACACCTCCGATATTCGGATTGACTTCAGAAGAATTGCAGGTAAAAAGTATCAAAAGTAATTCGCTATGAAAAAAGCAGTTATCGTAAGTTTTGATTTATTCACAGATATTGATATTTTTTTAGCATGGGACTTACTTAACCGAATAAATTTTTGTGACAAAGATTTTCAGGTAAAGATAGTTGGTACGGAAAACGCTCATACATCTGTTTGCGGGATCAAATTGTCAACGCATGGATTTATAGAAGAATGTAATGATGCAGATCTTGTTTTTTTTGGAAGTGGCCAGGGCGCAAGAAACGTAATAAAAGACCTGGGTTACCTAAACCGCTTTCAATTAAATCCGGAAAAACAAATTATTTGTTCTATGTGTTCGGGGGCATTAATAATAGCAGCATTGGGGCACTTAAAAGGGTTATCAGCTACAACATATCCATCTGCATTTGCAGAATTGAGAAGTTACGGTATTGATGTTCTCGAAGATAAACACCTGGTAACCCACGGTAATATCGGTACAGCAGCAGGCTGTCTGGCCGCAGTTGATCTAATGGGTTGGGCAATTGAAAAACTCTATAGTAAGAAATTGCGGAAGGATATAATTGCTTCTGTTTTGCCGGTAGGACAAGGGCAGGTATGTCTTTACTAACTTAAAAATAAGTAACAATATAAAAATGAACTTAAATCAAATAACTGTTCCGTCATTAGACCTGGCAAGATCGATTCCGTTTTATCAGACTTTAGGACTGAAACTCATTGTGGAGTCATTACCTTATTATGCAAGATTTGAATGCACAGACGGAAACTCAACTTTCTCACTACAGCAAGTAGAACAACTTCCTGAGGGTGACGGTATTCATATTTATTTTGAATGTAAAAATCTGGATGAATATGTGCACGAACTTATTAGCAAAGGCATTGAATTTGAAGAAATGCCAAACGATAAAAGATGGTTGTGGAGAGAAGCAAGGATTAAAGATCCAGACAATAATCAATTGATCTTATATTATGCAGGTGATAACAGGCTAAATCCACCATGGAAATTATAATAATCAAATTTTACTAAATTATTCCAACTATTCCTTTAGTGTAT
>JAHEBJ010000030.1:2308-32487 GCA_024642285.1 Sphingobacteriales bacterium | reverse complement strand
GACAAAATTTCAAAATCAGACATAGTAATAAGGCATAATGTCTGAATCGCCATTTTGTAAACGACATTTTTACCGTTTTATCAATTTCGATTTTGGGAATACTATGAACGGCGCTCTGGGTAATTAGATAGAAGTCCGTAATTTTGCCTTTCAATAAATAAATAAATATGTATCCCGAAGAAATAGTAACCCCGATGAAAGAAGAGTTAACCGAAAATGGTTTTTCTGAATTATTAACCGCGGAGGCCGTTGAAAATAAACTGGCTGAGAAAGGAACAACTTTAGTTATGATCAATTCGGTTTGCGGCTGTAGTGCAGGTACCGCAAGGCCCGGCGTTTTAATGGCTGTTTCTAACGCAGCAATTAAGCCCGATCATATAACCACCAGTTTTGCAGGTTTCGACATTGAAGCCATTAAAAAATTAAGAGAACATTTAATGCCTTATCCACCATCTTCACCGGCAATAGCGTTATTTAAGGACGGTAAGCTGGTTCATTTTATCGAACGGCATAATATTGAGGGACGCAGTGCTCAAATGATCGCTGAAAACCTGATAGGTGCGTTTGAACAACATTGTAATTAATTTAGTTAGTAGATATTGGAAGCCTCTCAAATTTGGGAGGCTTTTTTTATTGATTGATGTCATCGGTACTATCCCGGCAGGTAAGCATTTGTTTTACTGATATAATGCTAAGTAGTATATTGCAGTCCTATTTCAAATTTTAAGTAGATAAATGTATCCCAATTTATATTACATTTTTAAGGACTGGTTTGGTGTTGAGTGGAATGGCCTTAGCTTTCTGAATACATTTGGATTGATGGTGGCTATGGGATTTGTTACTGCGGCCATTGTATTGAGCAAGGAACTGCAGCGCAAAGAAAAACAGGGCCTGCTTTCTCCCAGGGAAGAAACAATATTGGTTGGCAAGCCTGCTTCAATGAGTGATCTCATTATAAATGCAGTTGTTGGATTTATTTTTGGCTACAAGATATTCGGATTGTTTTTCAGCAAACCGGCTGAAGTTAATCCGCAAGAATATATTTTTTCAAGTGAGGGAAATATATTGGGAGGTTTATTGCTTGGAGCTGTGCTGACTTGGTTTAAATGGTACGAAAAAAATAAACAAAAACTTAAAGAACCCGAAAGGCGTAGTGTACGTATCTGGCCACACGACAGGGTAGGAGATATTATTATCCTTGGATTGATATTTGGAATTATTGGCGCCAAGTTATTTGATAACCTTGAGAACTGGAGTGATTTTGTGCAGGATCCCATTGGTCGGTTGTTTTCGGCAAGCGGACTTACTTTTTATGGTGGATTAATTTTGGCGGCTATTGCTATTTGTTGGTATGCGAAGAAAAAGGGAATAAAAATTATGCACCTGGTTGATGCAGCCGGATTAGCATTATTGCTTGCTTATGCAGTTGGTCGAATTGGCTGCCAGATTAGCGGAGATGGAGATTGGGGGGTTTTTAACAGCGCCTATGTTACCAACGCCGATGGTAAAGTTGTTGAAGCGGGGCCTGGAGATTATCAAAAACATCTTGAAAAGCATAAAGCTTATTTTTTAAGCGGCGAAGTTTTAAATAAAGACTCTGCTTTGGTACAGGTAACCGATCGTACCTATGAAAGCCTGGACAAAGTTCCTCATCGGTCTTTTAAAGCACCATCGTTTGTACCTGTTTGGATGGTTGCCTATACCTATCCAAATAACGTGAATAAAGACGGCGTTCAAATTGTCGGTTGCGATGAAGAACATTGCCGGGCACTGCCTCAACCTGTATTTCCTACGCCTTTTTATGAAACCATAGTTTGTACTTTATTATTTATCATACTTTGGAGCATCCGCAGGAAGATAAAAGTACCAGGCGTTATGTTTGGCCTTTACCTGATTGTGAACGGTCTTGAACGTTTTACTGTAGAACTAATAAGGGTAAATAATAAAATTCCATTCTTTGGAATAGAGCCAACCCAGGCTGAAATTATATCTACAACCCTTGTAGTGGCTGGTCTTGTTTTGATAATTTATGTAAAAAGAAGCGCTTCTAAAACCATCTAGGTTTACCGGTTTACTTCCCCTTTTGTAACCTTTCTTTCAATCTTGCGTATAATGGTATATTACCAAACATCACTGAAATTAACCGTTCAATACTAAACAATGTACTATGTAAAGCCAAGTACTTACTTTTGTGAAGTAGTTATCAAAGTATATAACTGCTTTATTTGAAAAACAAACGATCAGCTCCGACAGCCATCGGATCTGATCAAAAAAACAAAAAGTATAGCCATGAAAAAAATTTTCAGCCTTTTGGCTGCTACGAGCATCGCCTTGTGCAGTTTTGCCCAATCCGGGGGATCAAAAATAACCGGAAGTATTCAAGACGGAGGAATTCAGAAGGTCATTGACGCCGCCTCAGTTTCCCTCTTAAATGCAAAAGATTCCAGCCTTGTAAAAGTTGCCGTTACCGACAAAGCGGGCAACTTCTCTTTTGAAAATGTAAAAGACGGCGATTACCTGGTTTTAGCAACCTCAATCGGGCATGCGAAAACCTACAGCAACAATTTTTCGGTAAATGGTGAAAAGCCGCTAGCCAATGTTGGCGTTTTGCAACTTTTACAAAACGAGAAATCACTAAAAGAAGTGGTAGTAAGTTCTAAAAAACCATTGATTGAAAGAAAGCTTGACAGGACTATTGTTAACGTTGATGCGTCTATAACTAGTGCAGGTAGTACTGCTTTGGAAGTTTTAGAAAAAGCACCTGGCGTTACAGTTGATAAGGACGGCAATATCAGCCTGAAAGGAAAATCGGGTGTTATTATTTACCTGGATGGCCGCCCCAGTTATTTAGGGGGAGCCGATCTTGCCAATTTATTGCGTAACATGACTTCTGATCAGTTGGAGCAGCTGGAGATAATGACCAATCCGCCGGCAAAATTTGATGCGGCTGGAAATGCGGGTGTTATCAATATCAAAACCAAAAAGAACAAACAGTTTGGCTACAACGGAAGTTTGACCAGCGGATATACACAAGGCCGGTATGCAAGGTTTAATGAATCTTTTGGGTTTAATTACCGCAACAGCAAATTCAATTTTTTCAGTACCCTTAACTATAACCGGAATCATCGTGGACAGGAATTATACATTGTTAGAAATTTCAGAGATGCCAACACAAAAAATATCAAATCGATTTTTGATCAGGAATCCCGGATGATAAACGAAAGCCACAACTACAGTGCTAAGGTTGGCGTAGATTACAACCTGTCGAAAAGATCAACGTTAGGCGTAGTATTAAACGGCTTTTATAACCCAAGTAAATGGCAAAGCAGTACAAATACAATGATCTACGATCCCGCGCATGTGCTAACCGACCAGACTACTGCTTTTTCTGAAAATGATGAGAAGTGGAAGAATTTCAATACCAATGTAAATTTCCGTACTAAGTTGGATTCAGCAGGGCAGGAGATTACAGCCGACCTGGACTATATAAGCTACAAAGCCACAAACATTCAGCCGCTCACAAGCACCTATTTTGATAATGCCGGTAATTTAAAACAAGCTCCGGATGTTTTGAACGCAACATTGCCAACAAATATTAAAATATACAGTGGTAAAGTTGATTATACATTGCCTTTGAAAAACGATGCCAAGTTTGAAGCCGGATTAAAAACCAGTTATGTTAAAACCGACAATAATGCCCTTTACGATAGTGTAAAAACAGGTTATAGTGTTTTAGACAGTGCCCGTAGCAACCACTTTATTTACGACGAAAATATCAATGCTGCTTATGTGAATTACAGCAGGCCATTGGGTAAAAAATGGAGTGCACAATTTGGCTTAAGATTAGAGAATACTTATGCTAATGGCATTTCAAAAGGGTATGCTTACAATTCGGCGATGGATAAATTTGAATATACCGAAACTACTTTCAAAAGGAATTACACGCAGTTGTTTCCAACAGCTTACATACAATATTCTGCGAACGAAAAAAATCAGTTTGTTATTAATTATGGCAGAAGAATTAAGCGCCCAGATTATGAGAATATGAATCCATTCGTTAATTTTTTAGACCGGTATACATTTGAACAAGGTAATCCGAACTTAAGTCCACAGTTTGCTCATAATATTGAGTTGAGCCACACTTTTAAAGGATTTCTAATCACTACAATAAATTATACTGCTACCAATAATATCATTCAGCAGGTTTTAGAACAGAATGATGCCACCAACGAAACTTTTGTCAAAAAGGCTAATATTGCCAGCAGCAAACAGATCGGGTTAACAGTTACCGCCAATAAATCAATCACCAAATGGTGGACAGGAAATGTTTATGCAAATGTTTATAACAACCATTTTAAAGGTTTGGTAAACAACGAGCCCATTTCTATTGGCGTAACAACATTCATTGTTCAGTTGCAGCAACAATTTAAGTTTAAAAAAGGCTGGTCAGCTGAGTTAAGTGGATTTTATCGCAGCAAAGGTCTTGAAGGTGTTATCTATATAAAGCCTATTGCTCAGGTTAATGCAGGCGTAAGCAAGCAGGTGTTAAAAAATAAAGGCAGCATCCGACTGAACGTTCGTGATATTTTTGCAGGTGGAGTTTTTAGAGGATACAGTAAATACGGAACTGTTGATGCAGTCTTTAAGAATGTAAACGATAGCCGTGCCGTTAGTCTGTCTTTCTCCTACCGTTTTAATAAAGGAAAATTGAAAGCTGGAAGCAATAAAAGAGGTAACAGTGCCAGTGAAGAGCAGGAGAGAGTAAAAAGCGGTAATTAAGTTTTTGCGGATTAAATTAAATGCCAATGTACCGGAACCTGGATTTGTGCTCAAAATGTAGACAGATTCATTTTCCGGTATTTTTATTATCAGTTGTATTTTGATATTTTTGGAAAAACAACTGCTATGGCTTCATTTGATCTTGTAAGTAAAGTTGACCTGCAAACGCTCGACAATGCAATCAATACTGTAAACAAAGAAATTACCAATCGATTTGATTTTAAAGGCTCACATGTTGTAATAGACTTAAACAAAAAAGAATTTAAGATAAACCTCGAAGCAGACAGTGATATGAAGATTCAGCAGATCGTTGATGTGATGATAAGCAGGGGAATGAAGCAGGGACTTGCGGCTGAGGTATATGACTTAAGTAAAGAACCTTTCCAGAGTGGTAAAGTGGTAAAAAAAGAAGTGCCGGTTAGAAACGGTATTAAGCAGGAGGACGCCAAAAAGATCGTGAAACTGATAAAAGACAGTGGATTAAAGGTACAGGTAGCTATTATGGATGATATTATAAGGGTTACCGGGAAGAAGATAGACGACCTGCAGGAGGTTATTCAGGCGACAAAAGGCTGGAATTTGGGTATTGCACTTCAATATATCAACATGAAAAGCTGATTAATGTAATTTTAATGTTACAACAGCTAAAATTAGATAAAATGTCTTAATTTTGCCCCTTTCCAAATAAGCACGGCAAAATCCGTGCATTAAACACAAAAAAATGAAAAAAGGAATTCACCCAGACAATTACAGGCTTGTTGTTTTTAAGGACATGAGTAATGGACACCAGTTTTTAAGCCGCTCAACAGCCGAATCAAAAGAGACAGTAACTTACGAAGATGGTAATGAATATCCGGTTGTAAAGCTGGAGATTTCAAATACCTCTCACCCTTTCTATACAGGTAAAAATGTATTGGTGGATACTGCAGGACGTATTGACAA
The DNA here is from genome assembly GCA_024642285.1 of Sphingobacteriales bacterium. Lineage (GTDB taxonomy): Bacteria > Bacteroidota > Bacteroidia > Chitinophagales > Chitinophagaceae > Ferruginibacter. The sequence continues at coordinate 26,766 of JAHEBJ010000030.1, read as the reverse complement.
GTTCAATAAGCGGTATTCAAAAAAGGCAAAATAATTTGATAGAGATTATTATCTTTATCTAAAGTTTGTTTTTCATGGCTATACTTTAAGTCCCTTCGGTTCTCCGGGGGGATTTTTATTTTTAGTATTTTTACTTCATGAAGAAGATCATTTTTACCGAAGAATACTGCAGACCCGAGAATCTCCATCCGTTTACCTATACCCGCCATATTCAGGATATACGTATTGGTATCTTAACCATCCGTGAAAAATGGGAACAGTATCTGAAAATTGCATCAGCTGATAAGTGGGAGGATAATTACCTGGACACAATGGAATCGGTTAAAGTTGAAAAAGGCATTGGCAACGATAATTATTTGTTGGTACATGCGAATGTGCTGCCCACAAATTCCATGATTGCGAAAATTAAAAAGTTAGAGAATGGTGAATTCCTCACAACAGGGAATGAAGGTGGCGTGGCATTCAGATTTTCAAAAAAAGAAGTACAAGGTCTTCACAAAATAAAGATCAACCGCTCGGTGGATTTTAAAGGCGAAATGAAAGCCATTCATTATCCATGGCAGATCGTTCAGTTAAATGATTGGGCTTTAAGGGAAGATTTTGGATTGGTTACAAAAGGAAGAAAAAGCAAAACCATTTCCAAAACCAACAAGCTCATCAATCCCTCACAAATTTTTATTGAAGCAGGCGTAAAAATGGAGCATTGTATTTTGAATGCATCCGAAGGTCCCATTTTTATTGGTAAGAATGCGTTGATAATGGAGGGGAGTATGATACGTGGGCCTGTGGCTATTTGCGAAGGAGCCATTGTAAAAATGGGAGCAAGAATTTATGGAGCTACAACAATTGGTCCTTATTGTACTGCCGGTGGCGAAATAAAAAATACAGTGATGTTTGCTTACAGCAACAAAGCGCACGATGGTTATCTTGGCGACAGTGTAATCGGGGCTTGGTGTAATCTTGGAGCCGGCACCAGCAACAGTAACATAAAGAACAATGCCGGCGAAGTTAAATACTGGGTGGATGCCGATAAGAAAGAAATGAGTGCCGGAATTAAAGCTGGCTTGTTGATGGGAGATTATTCGAAGGCGGCGATAAATACTTCTTTTAATACCGGAGCGGTTGTGGGAGTTTGTTGCAATATTGTTTCGCCGGAACTTACGCCTAAACTGGTAACTAATTTTTCATGGGGAGTTGATGGGATTACGAGATACACTTTAAAAAAGGCATTGGTTGATATTGATAACTGGAAAAAACTAAAAAGGCTGTCTATCACCGAACGTGAAAAACAAATTTTGACAGATATTTACAAACTATACTAAACAAAAATAAACATGCGTAAACAAATTGCTGCGGCTAACTGGAAAATGAATTTAACCCTGCAACAGGCAGAGACTTTGATGGATGAATTATTTGCAACACCTCTTGAACTTTCCGAAAACCAGGAAGCTGTTTTTGGCGTTCCCTTTCCATACCTCATCAGTATAAAAAATAAATTGGCAGGTAAAAAAAATGTGTACGTTGCCGCTCAAAATTGTTACGATAAAAAAAGCGGCGCTTATACCGGTGAAGTGAGTGCAGAAATGTTGAATAGTATCGGAACAGATTATGTCATCATTGGGCACAGCGAAAGGCGTGAATATTTTAATGAAAGCCACGCAATGCTGGCTGCCAAAGTGAATATTTGTATTGAGAACGGACTAAAGCCAATCTTTTGCTGTGGTGAACCCTTGGCGATAAGGGAGGCAGGAACCGAAAGCAGTTTTGTGGAAATGCAGCTTAAAGAAAGTTTGTTTCACCTATCAGCAGAACAACTTACCGGTTTCGTAATTGCCTACGAACCTATTTGGGCAATTGGTACGGGCAAGACTGCGAGTAATGAACAGGCGCAGGAAATGCATGCACATATCCGTAAAGTATTGTCTGATCAATATGGCGTTGTTGTTGCTGATAGTATATCCATTTTATACGGCGGAAGTGTTAAGGCAAATAATGCCGCTGATATTTTTAGTCAGCCTGATGTGGATGGTGGTTTGGTAGGGGGCGCAAGTTTGTTAGCTGCAGATTTTACGGCGATAATCAATAGCCTGAAATAATTGTTTTGCCGATAATCGGTTACCGTTGTTTAGGAACGCAGTTTTTACAACATTCTTATTTATAAAAATGCAGGCAGGAAGAACTTTATTACGTACTATGTTTTGGCGAGGCCTGTATTATGTTTCAGCTTTTGTGATCAATATTCTTATTGCCCGTCATTTTCAGGCGTCGGTGAGCGGAACAATTTATTATCTCAGCAGTATCTATGCGTTGGTATTGCTGGTCTCCAGTCTTAGCCTTGAGTCGGGAATTATTTATTTTACAGCAAGGGGCGAAATAGCTATCAACAAACTATTCAACTTTTCGTTGGTATGGTCGCTGTTTATTGGAACCGTTACTTTTGGAGCGGTCTATTTGTTTTATTCGGAATCTTACCAGGAAATTTCTGCGGAGCTTATTCTGATCTCTTCAGTGAGTTTTATTTTCGGTAACCTGTTGATGACTTATTGTTCAGGTTTTTTTTATGCCCGGCAGAATTTCAAAATGCCAAATCTAATTTATATATCTGGAACCATTGTATTAATAGCATTGATCCCTTACAACGGCAGGTCCTTCATCCCAGCAATTAACAATGAAAATTATTTTTACGTTTATTTCTGCACTTTTTTAGTGCAGGGTATTACAATGGCAATTGCTGCAAAAATGAACTATATAAAAAACGGCGTTGAGCTGGTTTTGTCCAAAACTGATTTCAAATTGCTGTTCCGGTATTGTGCACTAGCCTTTGTTGCAAACCTCGTCTACTTTCTTTTATATCGCATCGATTATTTCTTTGTCGAAAAATTTTGCACAAAAGAACAATTGGGTAACTATATACAGGTTTCAAAACTGGGGCATTTGTTCTTTATTCTCCCCACTATTTTAGCAAGCGCCGTTTTGCCCATTACCGCAAGCGGGAAAAAAGAAAATATCGGACAGATGCTTACACTGATTTCAAGAACCTTATTCTTTGTTTATCTTCTCACTTGCTTGGTATTGGCTCTGGCGGGTAAACAGTTATTCCCATTTGTATTTGGCAAAAGTTTCGCTGAAATGTACGAACCATACTTATTATTAATACCGGGCATATTGTCGCTGTCGGGGATATTTACGTTAACAGCCTATTACGCAGGAACCAACAGAATCCGAATTAATATTACAGGATCTGTTTTAGCGGTGATCTTTATCCTGGTCGCAGATGTAGTTTTCGTACCGGTTTACGGTATTAATGCGGCTGCGCTGATAAGCAGTATTGGATATATCATTTTCCAGGTTTATATCCTATTCAAATTCAAAAAAGAATTTAAAACAACGCTCTCGGATTTTTTTATCATTAAATTTACCGACGTGCAGAGAATAAAATTAGTATTAAAGTCAGTGAATAAGAATAAAAATGAAGTATAGCAGTAACGATATGTACACAAGCGGAGCGTACTTTAGTAAGAATCCTGATTTGGATGTTGCTGACGCAAAGTGGAAAGCTGATATTATTTATAGTTTGTTGACAAAAAACAAGATCTCTGTTGAAGAGGTTATTGAAGTTGGATGCGGTGGTGGCTCAAACCTTGTTGAATTGGCGAAAAAGGATCAGGGAATTAAACAGCTAATTGGTTACGATATTTCGCCGCAAGCTATTGAACTGGCATCCCAAAAGGCCAACGACAGAATCGCTTATATAAATGAAGACCTTGCTGTTAAAGAATACATCCGTACTGAGCTGATGTTGGTAATTGATGTAGTAGAACATGTGGATGATTTTTACGGATTTCTCGTAAGGTTGAGATCAAAAAGTGAATATTTTATTTTTCATATTCCGCTCGACCTTTCCTGTCGAACCATTATGAAACCACATGTACTGCTTCAGCAAAGAGAATCTGTAGGGCATATTCACTACTTCACAAAAGAAATGGTGGACTGGGCGTTGAAGGAAACGGGTTTTGCGATATTGGATTGGGTGTACACAAAACCGGTTGTAGATATTGATAAGCCCGATACGTTTAAGCGATGGGTGAAAAAAATCCTCCGTAATATTTCCTTTGCGGTTAATAAAGACTGGAGTGTAAAGCGATGGGGTGGTTATTCAATGATGATTCTGGCAAAATAATTTGATTTGAAACAAGTACTTTGGTTAGCAAGTTGGTATCCTAACAGCCTTGAAAGTTTCGACGGCGATTTTATTCAGCGTCATGCTGAAGCTGTAGCCTTATTTTGTAAAGTGCATGTAATTTATGTTAAGAAAGATAAGCAACTGAAAACAAATGAAATTGCAACAGAAATTCATGATAGCGTTAATTTGACTCAGGAAATTATTTATTATAATTCCATGAGTACAGGCATTAAATTGCTTGACAAATTTCTATCGCAAAGAAAATTCAATGAAGTATACCGCAACGCTTTTACAGAGTATTTTCAAATTTCAGGAAAGCCTGATGTGGTACACGTGCATGTAGCAATGAAAGCGGGTATTACAGCTCTTTGGATAAAAAGAAAATGGAGAATTCCGTTTATTGTTTCGGAGCACTGGACAGGTTATCTACCTAATGCGGATATACGAGTAGATTCTTTCCCTGCACTTTATCAGAAATGGATAAAAAGGATATTGCAGAAAGCTGATGCAGTTACCGTTGTTTCAGATCATTTGGGCAAGTCAATGCAAGACATGTTGCCGAAAATAAAGTATGAGGTAATTCCAAATGTTGTTAATACCCAAATTTTTTATCCGGGAGAAAAACAATTATCAACCGTTACCAGGTTTATCCATATTTCAAATATGAATTACCAGAAGAATACAGAAGCGATAATAGAAGCGGCAAGTTTACTGAAAGATGAGTTGAAATTTACATTGAATTTGTATGGTCCTCCTAATCATGAAATCGAAAATCTTATTATTGAAAAAGGGTTGCAAAACCAGGTATTTATAAAAGGCGAAGTAGTACAGGATCAGTTGGCTGAAGCAATTCGGCAATCAGATGCTTTGATCTTATATTCCCGGTTCGAAACATTTGGTTGTGTTATTATTGAAGCGAATGCCTGTGCTGTGCCAGTAATTGTGACGGATCTTGAAGTATTTCACGAATTGGTAGAAGAAAATGTGAATGGAATTTTTGTGGAAGGAGAGAACGCTGCAGCATTGGCAAAAAAAATAAAACAGTTTGCATTACAAAGGAATAAATTTGTGGGTTCAGCAATAGCAAAAGAAACAGCAGAAAAATTCAGCTATAAGAGTGTAGGCTTGCTGTTCAACAATCTTTACAATCATATTATAAATTAAACAACAGCAAAACAATGACCGACTTAAAACTTACTCAGGGTGAAATTCATACCAACAAAGGAGTAATGAAATTTGAATTGTATGATGATGATGCCCCCATTGCCGTGGCTAATTTTAAAAAGCTTATCAGCGAAGGTTTTTATGATGGCTTAAAATTTCATCGTGTTATTCCCGATTTTATGATACAGGGTGGTTGCCCCAACGGCACCGGTGCCGGTGGCCCGGGTTATACCATCAACTGCGAATTGAACGGCTCAAAGCAAATTCATGACCGTGGTGTAATGTCAATGGCTCACCGGGGATTGAATACGGGCGGTTCCCAATTCTTTATTTGCCATGGCCGTTCCAATACCAAACATCTTGATGGTGTGCATACCTGTTTTGGAAAAGTGATCGACGGGTTGGATATTATCGATGATATCAGGGGTGGAGATACCATGGAGAAAGTAATTCTTCTTTAATGGAGATACAAAAAATCTCTCTAAGCTGAATCCAAATTCAGCTTAGAGAGATCAATTTATCAAACGGCTGTTTACCAGACCAGTAGAACTATCACGGCCATTACTGTATAAAATCCTGCAATAATTCCAACTGCGGTAAATACATCTTTGATTGTAGAAGAATAGAAATTTTTCATAACGCTGAATTTTTTAAGTTAAAAAATAAAATAATAACTAAACTGTTTCTGTGGGGTAACAGATTAAAAATTCAATTGCGTTTTTTCTGAGAGCTTTTAGTAACTATGTAAATATAAGTTTTTTTAGGCGATTTAACAAATAATTGTGATTTGATTTTTTTTTTCATCGGATTGCGAATTTGGGCTGCAAACTCAATATCCAACCCCTCTGAATAGTATTATCTATGGTTAATCACATTTTTTTCACAATGAAGAAGTTATGAATCAGGCGCAATTGATATTTAGTAATTTTACTGAAATCGAATGCAAATGTACTACCCATCAGTTTTTAAGCATTTAATATCCTTCTTGCTTATTTTATCAATCAGTTCGGGTTTAATTGCCCAAAATAGTTATGTGGCAAATATCAATAATGTAAAAGTTTATGCCGGTTTGGAAGTAGGTTCCAAAGGTGTAAAAATGAGTGTATTGGAGATTGAAAATAATTCACAGGAAGCCGGTGCCTATACGGTGATAAAAGATACAACAATCAATACTGATTTTATTTCCTTTACACAGCCCACCTATCTGGCAACACTTGCCGCACTTAACAGATTGTATGAGATAGCTTATAAAGAACTTAAAATACCGGCAACCAATATTTTTACGGCAATCAGCAGTGGGGTGAAGATTCAGGCAGAGAAGGAGAACAAACAAAACTGGATAGATCAACTGACCAATGCCTATCGTTTTAACTATAATGAACCGGAGCGTATTGTGGCAGTTATTGATGTGATGGAAGAAGCCCGTTTATCACATCTGGGAATCGTACCTGACGCTAAAAGATATAATACTTTTCTAATTGATATTGGAAGTGGTAATACCAAAGGTGGTTATTTCCCACGGGGTAAAACAGATTATTTCAAATTGTTTCAATTGACATGGGGAACAAAAAGTGCTAACAATGCTGTAGAGAAAAGGTATGAGGGGGATAATAGTCTGGGAACTTTTTATAAGAATTTAAACCGGGTGTTGACAGGTGCCGAGGATGATGAGATCATTTATGCTGTTAACGAAAGTGGTTCGTATCCGCTAAGTGATAATGTTGCATTTAGCGGTGGAATAGCATGGGCCTTGGCAACTCTTATGTATCCCGAATTGGTGGAAAATGCTGTGGTGCCAGTAAATTATGACGATGTTGTAAAATTCAATGAAAAATTATTAGATAAGTATCCTACTTTATCGGATTATTACATTGTGAGGACTTTGACTGACCCTACACTTGATAAGACGCTCATAGGCAAAACAGTAAAGACTGTAAATAAAGTTTTTGATCAAAGAGCCATGTTATCTGGAACAGGCTTGATGCTCAAAATAATGAGGCAGTTTGTAAGCTCTAACGAAAGAAAAAATTTTTACTTTGTAAAAAATGGATCGGTTGGATGGATATCTGCTTATGTAAATCTAAACACTTCGAAATAAACTAACTTTCGTTTCTTTTAATACCATTTTATCATGAAACATTTTGAAAGTTAATGAGAGATTCCAGATCACTTTTGTTGCTGTTGGTTTCTTTGCTTCTGGTATTGGTATCCTTTGGACTAATCTGGACATGGGGATATCGTTTCTACTTAAATAATGATGCGCCTAAGCCCGTTGCAACAATAGTTACGACGGATTCTGCATCAGTAGCAAACAATATCCGTGACTCTTTGCAAAAGATTTACAACGAAACTTTAAAGGAGCTGGACAACCAACTGGATTCTACCTTAATTACTTCTGATTCGTTAAAATATGAGTTGGAAATAAAGCTTACCGAATTTTACAGGTTGCGTTCTGAAATAACAACGATTCTCAATAACAGTACCGCTAATGCTAATTTACGATCTGCCAAACAAAAAATAAACGAGCTGCAAAGCAAAGTGCAGGATTTTAAAGAGCAAAACCGCGACGTAGAAACTGAAAATAATAAACTGGACAAAATTTTAACCGGTCTGAATGCCAATAGCACTCCAACAGAAGCGAACAATATAAAACCTTTGGCCGAAACCAAAGCACTGCCAGAAAAATCGAGTCCTGCTTCTGTTACTTTTACAACGTCGGATATGAAAATATCTGCATTATCTGTAAATGGCGAGCAGGAAATTGAGACAACAAGTGCCGGGAACACAGACAAAATAACCGGAACCTTCATTGTAAAGAATTTTATTAGTCAGCTTTCCTATGCCGAAGTATTCGTTGTATTAACTCAGCCAAATGGAAAAGTACTGAAAAATTCAGGTTGGGAGTCAGGCTCTTTTTTAACACCCGAGGGCAGAAAGATTTATTCTCACAAATTCAGCTTTAATTATACAAAAGGCGATGCCAGAGGCCTGCAATTTTCTGTAAGAACTGCAAACCTGCAGCAAGGCAATTATATTATGGAAGTCTACTACAATGGTGTGATGATAGGCCGCACCGTTAAAACGCTTTCCTTATAAAGAATCAGGATCTTTTTAACTTCGTATCAATTGATTTTCCAATAGTATATAAATGAAGACAGCAACCATAAATGAACTTAAACTGGAGTTGGCTGCCGTTCCCACTGCGCAGGTAGTTGATCTATGCCTGAAGCTGGCCAGGTTTAAAAAAGAGAATAAGGAATTACTTACCTATCTTTTGTTTGAAGCATCCGACGAGCAGGCTTATATCAACAGTATAAAAAGCGAAACAAAAATTTTATTCGATGAGATCAATACTTCCAGCCTTTATTTTGTAAAGAAAAGTTTACGAAAAATTTTGAGGCTGCTCAATAAATTTATCCGCTATTCGGGCAAAGCCGAAACCGAAGTCAATCTATTGTTGTTTTTCTGCCATACACTCAACCAATCAGGAATTCCCTTCGAAACCAGCCAGATAATAGTCAACATGCGCCAAAATCAAATTAAGAAAATTACCAAAGCTATCGCATCTATGCATGAAGATCTTCAATATGAGTATAAAAAGGAGCTGGATTTGTTGTCCTGAAAAAAAAATAATTGCCTGCAAATATTCAGTTGAAAATTTCGTACATTGAAATAAAAAAATATGCCAAGATCTAAGAAAAGAAAAAAACATCACGATTATCATCCACCCGCAAATGCAGAGAAATCAAAGAAGAACCGAAGTGCGGTTTTAGTGGGCGTACTTTTCTTTGGTATGTTGGGTTTGGGTGTGGCTTATTTTGCAAAAGGTTATGCTCCGCTATGGATATTTGGCGGTACAATTGCGGGGGCAGTTGGCGGTTATTTTTTTGGTAAGCAGATTGATAAATCTTTTGCTAAAAAATAGACACGGTTTATATTTATTAAAATTCTTCTGGTTTTCACTTACTAACATTTAGTTTATTGAGTGTGGATATGATTGTCATGTTCATCTTGCATAATGCTTAACTAAGTATTATTTTGTTTTGTGTTTAACTCATGTCTCACCAAAAACTAAACTTATGGACATCAAAAAATGGCTGATAGGCGGCATCGTAGGCGGTGTTGCTTTTTTTCTATTAGGGTATCTGATTTATGGAATGTTATTGATGGAATTTATGACCAATAACCCGGGAACTGCAGGAAATTTAGAAAAAGTTGAACTTGATTTTTTGTATCTGGGAGTAGGAAACCTTGCATCAGGATTTTTACTGGCTTACATTTTTATTAAGGGCAATATTAATACTATGGCCGCCGGACTTGTTGCAGGAGCAATAATAGGGTGCCTTTATGCAGTTAGCATTGATTGCGTTATGTATGCTACTTCAACCATTATGAGTAAAAAGGCCATGCTTGCTGATGTTGTTGCTTCTACTGTTATGTCGGCGGTCGTGGGAGGTATTGTTGCCATGGTTTTAGGCATGGGTAAAAAAACTGCCTGATTTCCGCGATAGATTTTTAAAACGGTTTGCAGTCGTAATTTCAAAAATTATGGCAGCAAACCGTTTTTTTTAGGAAATTCCAAACCTTGTTTTTGTAAAAATCATAAACAACCTGTTACTGAATTTATTAATTGTTGACTGTCCTGGTTTTTATCCGAAATATTCATTAGTACAAAAATTATATGCACCTTTTTTACTGATAGTTTTTCAATGCAGCAATCGGTGTAATTGGTGCCCTTTCCTTAAACTGCTAAAGGCAAGTTCACAGCAATAAAAAAGCAGTTATTAAGATGGCTCAATATTGTAAGCATCCTAATGGAAAGTTTCATCGTAAAGTCTGCGGCTAACAAAATAAATATTTACAACATTTTTCATTTCGTAAAATGCGGAGCCCCCCATCTGCACATATTAATTACATTTGTGCAGTTATTTATTAAAACGAATTATGGCTTCAAACCGCAACGCTGCCGTTGGCTTTATTTTTATCACCCTTTTAATAGATGTAATTGGTTTCGGTATCATCATCCCGGTAATGCCAACACTGATATCAGAGTTAAAGGGTGTGGATATAAGTACGGCATCAAAATATGGCAGCTTGCTGATGTTTGCTTATGCTTCGGTTCAATTTATTTTTGCACCAATTATTGGTAACCTAAGCGACAAATATGGACGCAGGCCGGTTTTACTTTTCTCCCTTTTTTGCTTTGGTATCGATTATATCTTCCTGGCACTGGCGCCAACTTACGGTTGGTTGTTTGTGGGAAGGATCATTGCAGGTATCAGTGGCGCCAGCATGACAACAGGTGCTGCTTATATTGCTGATGTGAGTTCTCCCGAAAACAGGGCAAAGAATTTTGGAATGATTGGCGCTGCGTTCGGATTAGGTTTTATTATCGGACCAATGATTGGTGGATTGCTGGGAGGCCTTGGCCCACGCATTCCGTTTTATGCTGCAGCAATTTTGGCTTTGTTAAACTGGGTCTATGGATATTTTGTTTTACCCGAATCGCTGGCAAAAGAAAACAGACGGGCTTTTGAATGGAAAAGAGCAAATCCGGTTGGGGCGCTGATGCATTTGAAAAAATATCCTGCTATAACCGGATTAGCAGTGTCTATCTTCCTGGTATATGTAGCCGCACATGCCATCATGAGTAACTGGAGTTATTTTACTATGTACCGTTTTAACTGGGATGAAAGAATGGTAGGAATTTCACTGACTGCAGTTGGCGTTTTAGTAGCAACCGTGCAGGGTGGTTTAACAAGAGTAATCAATCCAAAACTGGGGAATGAAAAGTCATTGTATATCGGCTTGTCGCTTTATGCAGTGGGTATGCTTTTGTTCGGACTGGCATCCCAAACATGGATGATGTTTGTTTTTCTTGTACCTTATTGCCTTGGAGGAATTGCCCAGCCGGCGTTGCAGGCAGTAATGGCAGGGCATGTTCCAAAAAATGTACAAGGCGAGTTGCAGGGAACGGTTACCAGTCTCATGAGCCTGGCAGCTATTATTGGTCCGTTGCTGATGAATAATTTATTCTTTTATTTTTCGCATGATCAAGCGCCGGTTCATTTACCCGGAGCGCCTTTCCTGTTGGCTTCGGTACTGATGACTGCCAGTGCCATCATTGCATACAAAACATTACATCCGCATAAAAAAGCTTAGTGTATCATGATAAAAGGGATTAACGATTTTAAGCATGTTTTTTTTATCGGCGTGGCCGGTGTGGGTATGAGTGCCATTGCACAATACCTGGCAGGCACAGGAAAAAATGTTGGCGGCAGCGATCGTTATTTTAAAGAAGGGGAATACAACGAAACAAAAGAAAAATTAGAGGCCGAGGGAATACAATGTTTTTTGCAAGATGGAACGGGTATTACCGATCAGACAGAATTGGTAGTTGTTTCAACAGCTATAGAAGATACAGTTTTTGAGGTGCAGAAAGCAAAGCAGCTTGGCATTGCCATTATGAAGCGATCAGAATTGCTTGCAATGATCGCCAAAAGTAAAAAAACTATTGCTGTAGGTGGTACATCAGGCAAAAGTACAACCAGCGCTATGTTGTTTGAAATACTGGAATATGCAGGTATGCAACCCAGCATCATCAGCGGAGCAGGACTTACAAGGATTATAAAAGAAAATAAAATAGGTAACGCCAAAGTAGGGGCAGGAGAGTGGCTGGTGATAGAAGCCGACGAAAGCGATGGCAGCATTGTACAATACGAACCAGAAATAGGGTTACTGCTGAATATTGATAAAGATCACCAGGAGATTGATGAACTGATGACAATATTTGGGAGGTTTAAAAGCAACAGCAAAAAATTCATCGTCAATCAATACAATGTGCTGGCAAAACAGCTTTCTCAAAATATTAAAAATGATTTTTCAACTGACGGAAATTCTGAAGCCGGATATATTGCGAAAGATTTTAAGCAGGAAGGGTTCTGTATTTCATTTATAATTCATAACACATCATTCATAATTAATTCCATCGGCAAACACACTATGGAAAATGCCCTAGCTGCAATAGCTGTTGCCAGTCAGATCGGCGTTAGCATGGAAACCTGTGCTGTTGCATTAAAGGAATATGAGGGCATCTATCGCCGCAATCAGGTATTGGGTAAAAAGAATGGGGTGTGGGTGATAGATGATTATGCTCACAACCCGGTAAAATGTGCTTCGGTAATTGCAGCCTGTCAGCCCCTGGCCCATAAAGTTGTGGCTTGGTTTCAACCCCATGGTTATGGTCCCACAAAATTTTTACGGCATGATTTCGCAAAAGAAATTGCTGCCGTTCTGCGACCGCAGGATGAAATTTGGATGAGTGAGATTTTTTATGCCGGGGGAACAGCGGTAAAAGATATCAGTGCTGCTGATTTGATCAATGATATTAAAGCTTTGGGAAAGAACGCTTATTTTATTGAAGACAGAAATAATTTCACAGAAGAAGTAAAGGCACATCTTTCTGCCGATTCTGTATTACTTTTAATGGGAGCAAGAGACCCGGGCCTGGAAGCATTCAGCAAATCAGTTTTTGAAACACTTTAATTGAAAGCTTATGAAGTTCGTTTTTAGTTTGATTTTATTTTCCTGTTCTTTATCTGCAACTGCACAAAACAGGGGTAGTCTGACTTTTAATGAATTGAAAAATCTTGCAGGAAACTGGGCAGGTACGGTAGTGCTTACTGCCGAAAGTTCGCAGGAAACCTTTCAGACGCTGCTTGAAATTCAGGATTTGAAAGATTCACTGAGATTTAATTTTAATAGTACCGGCGAAGGAGAGAAACAACAGGCAGAGAGTTTTATTATGAAGATCTATGATGGAGGTAATAAAATAAGATTTGATAGCAGTGAATATGATGTGGCTGCCATCAGGAGAAGAGGAGTAAGACTGGAGATCATTATAGAACGTGAAGGAGTTTATGAATCCCGTTCGGCAGAATTTCAACAATCGATCGTCATCGGACCGGCCAACCTGAATATTGTTAAAAAGATCAGGTACAGCGATATGGTCGATTATTTTATACGCAGCCGGTCGGCCTATACAAAAAAATAATTCAGGATCAGATTATGGCATCATTATTAATAAAAAATATTAAGCAGCTGGTAAATGTAAGGGTGCAGAACGAATTACTCCGCGGTGCTGCATTGGCAGAGATGCCGGTAATTGAGGATGCATATGTTTTAATTGAAGACGGTATAATTGCAGATTATGGTGCTATGTACGAACTTGAATTAAAAGTTCCGCATCTTCCCAAAGATAATATTGATGTACATGGCCAGTTTGTTTTACCCACCTGGTGCGACAGCCATACTCATATCGTTTTTGCAAAAACAAGAGAGGAAGAATTTATTTACAAATTGCAAGGCTTGAGCTATGCTGAGATCGCTGCCAAAGGCGGTGGCATCTTAAACTCAGCAAACAAATTAAATCAAGCAACTGAAGATGAACTATTCAACAGTGCTTACAAAAGAATACAGGATACCATCAAACTTGGCACCGGTGCCATGGAAATAAAAAGCGGTTATGGCTTAACTGTGGAAGGAGAGTTGAAGATGCTGCGGGTGATAAAAAGATTGAAAGAAAAATGCAGCATCCCCATTAAAGCAACTTTTCTTGGCGCTCATACTTATCCTATTGCTTTTAAAGAAAACCACCAGGGATATATCGACAGCATCATCAATGAAATGCTCCCCGTAATCGCTAACGAAAAACTGGCAGATTATATTGACTGCTTCTGCGAAACCGGTTTTTTCTCGGCTGCCGAAATGGAAACCATTGTAAATGCCGGCATCGGCTTTGGCCTAAAACCCAAACTGCATATTAACCAGTTAAACAGCATCGGAGGCATTGAATCAGCAATCAAGCTAAACGCATTATCTGTTGATCATCTGGAGACTATGACTGATGCTGATGTTAAATTGTTAAGCAATTCAAATACTATCGGAACGCTTTTACCAACCGCTGCCTTCTTCTTAAGAATGCCATTTCAACCGGCAAGACAACTGATTGATAGCAACTGCGCCATTGCCCTCGCCACCGATTTCAATCCCGGCTCATCGCCCAGCGGAAACATGAATTTTGTTATTGCCCTCAGCTGCATTCAAATGAAAATGCTGCCCGAAGAAGCCATCAATGCTGCCACCATCAATGCCGCCTATGCAATGGAATTACAAAATGAACTCGGCTCCATAACCATCGGCAAAAAAGCCAATCTCATTTTTACAAAGCCAATTCCTTCGCTTGCATACCTGCCTTATTCTTTTGGAGAGAATTGTATTGATAAAGTAATGATCAATGGAGAGTTTTTTTAAACCACTAAGGCACAAAGACACGAAGTTTCGCAAAGTCTTAGTGTCCCTTTGTGCCTTCGTGTCTTTGTGGTTGAATCTTAATTGAAAACCTTAAACCGTTCAAAACAATACTTCTCCAACGCCTCCCTGTCATCCGGATGAGCAATATCAATTAAAAGCTTTGCCCGCTGTCTCAAATTCTTACCAAACAAATAGGCCACACCATACTCTGTAACCACATAATGTACATGCCCACGGGTAGTAACTACGCCGGCACCTTCATTTAAAAAAGGAACAATCCTGGGCTGACCATGTTTGGTTCGGCTGGTTAATGCAATGATAGGTTTACCACCCTTGCTCAACGCAGCACCACGTATAAAATCCATTTGTCCGCCAATGCCGCTGTACTGGTAAGTACCGATGCTGTCACTGCATACCTGACCGGTAAGATCAACTTCAATGGCACTGTTAATGGCAATCATTTTTGGGTTACGCTGTATCACATGCGGGTCGTTCACATAGTCAATATCTAAAAATACCACCGACGGGTTATCATCTACATAATCATATAATTTGCGGGTGCCCAGCGCAAAAGAAGTAACGCTTTTATTGGGGTGTATCTTTTTCTTGCGGTTATTGATCACGTCACTTTCAATCAGGTCAATAACCCCGTCGCTCATCATTTCGGTATGCACGCCCAGGTCTTTATGGTTACCCAGTAAACTCAATACAGCATCTGGTATGGTACCAATGCCCATCTGCAGTGTGCTGCCGTTTTCAATCATATCCGAAATAAGTTTACCAATCTTCAATTCATTTTCACCAACCTTACTGCCGTAAGATTCTTCAGGAAGCTCAGCTTCATGAAAAACCATTTTAGCAAACCTATCAGTATGTATCATACCATCGCCATGTGTGCGGGGCATTCTGGGATTTATCAGGGCAATTATCCGTTTGGCGTTATCAACTGCCGCACGTGCAATATCCACCGAAACACCCAGCGATACATAACCCTGTTTATCGGGTGGAGATACCTGCACAATTGCTGTATCCAGCGGCAATATATCATTCTTAAACAGGTCGGGAATATCGCTCAAAAAAACCGGTACAAAATCTCCCCTGCCTTCTGCCACTGCTTTTCGCACGGGTGTTGATACAAATAGTGAGTTCATCTTGAATGCATCACTATACTGTGCATCTTCAACCGGCACTTCGCCCTTTAATGAAATAGATACCAGTTCTACATTCTGTAATCTTTCGGCTTCTTTGGTAAGTTCGTGCAGCAGGTAGGTAGGTGTACACATGCTGCCGTGTATAAACACACGGGTATTGCTTTCAATAATAGATAGGGCTTCTTTGGCGGTAACGTAGTTGTAGGGGTGAACCATGGGTTATTTTTATTTAATGCAAATTTCTGTTTTTATTGAATAAGGTTGGGTAATGTTTATCATGTATCTGTATGATATTGATTTTTATTTAACCACAAAGAACACAAAGGTTTACACAAAGCACACAAAGTTTTTTTTGTGCCCTTTGTGTTCTTCACTTAGTGTTCTTTGTGGTTAAAATCTTCCCGTTGTTAAACTTATATTTGCAAATATTAACGATCATCACAAATCAGCATATGCAACAACTAATCGAATGTGTTCCCAATTTTTCCGAAGGAAATGATCTGAATATTATTAAACAGATCACCAACGAAATAGAAAAAATTGACGGCGTTCGCCTCCTCAACGTTGACCCCGGTAAAGCAACCAACCGCACCGTAGTAACCATCGTTGGCGAACCCGCAAACGTAGTAGAAGCCGTATTTTGGGCCATAAAAAAAGCCGGCGAGTTAATAGATATGACCAAACACAAAGGCGAGCACCCACGCATGGGCGCCACCGATGTTTGTCCGCTCATACCCATTGCCAATATCAGCATGAAAGAAACAGCGGAGTGGGCACAAAAACTCGCCAGGCGGGTAGGAGAACAATTAAACATTCCCGTTTACCTCTACGAAGCCGCCCAACCCAATACAGAACGCAACAACCTAAGTGTAATACGAGCCGGCGAATACGAAGGCTTCTTCAAAAAAATAAAAGAACCACAGTGGAAGCCCGATTTTGGTCCTGCCGAATTTGACGCCAAACGAGGCGGAACGGTAATTGGTGCCAGAGATTTTCTGGTAGCCTATAATATCAACCTCAACACCACTTCAACAAGGCGAGCCAATGCCATCGCATTCGACGTACGGGAAGCAGGAAGAAATGTAGAGATAGACGGTAAAAAAGTAAACCAGCCCGGCACCCTCAAAAGCGTAAAAGCCATCGGCTGGTATATTGAAGAATATGGCGTGGCGCAAATCTCCATGAACCTCACCAACATCAACACCACCCCCGTGCATGTGGCATTTGATGAAGTATGCACCAAAGCCACCGCCCGTGGCATACGGGTAACCGGCAGCGAACTCGTAGGACTAATCCCTCTAAAAGCCATGACCGATGCCGGCAAATATTTTCTGCAAAAACAAAAGCGCAGCACCGGTGTAAGCGAAAAAGAACTCATAAAAATTGCCATCAAATCCATGGGGCTCGACGAACTGGGCCCCTTCAATCCGCAGGAACGCATCATCGAATACATGCTTGCCAACCCTGCCGATAGCCACCTCGTAAGCATGACCCTTACCGACTTTGCCAATGAGACTGCTAGTGAAAGCCCTGCCCCCGGCGGAGGCTCCATCAGCGCTTACGTAGGTGCACTTGGTGTAAGTCTGGCCACCATGGTAGCCAATCTAAGCAGCCACAAAAAAGGCTGGGACGACCGCTGGGAAGAATTCAGCAGCTGGGCCGAAAAAGGCGAAGCCTTCAAAGCCAAACTTCTGCAACTGGTAGATGCCGACACGGCAGCCTTTAACGGCATTATGCAGGCATTTGCATTACCCAAAGCCACCGCCGAAGAAAAAGCCGCCCGTACCCAGGCCATACAGGCCGCCACCCGCCAGGCCATTGAAATACCCCACGAGGTAATGGAAGCCGCCTACAACAGTATGGAAGTTATAAAAGCCATGGTTCAGTTGGGCAATCCCAACTCGGTAACCGACGCCGGCGTTGGCGCCCTTTGTGCCCGGGCCGCCGTAATGGGTGCTTTTATGAACGTACGCATTAATGCCGCCGGCTACAACGACAAAACTTTTATTGATGCCATCATGACCCGCAGCCTCGATATCCAAAACAGAACCATTGCCCTGGAAGCCGAGATTTTAAAACTGGTGGATGAGAAGATTGAAGGTTAAAAAACGTAATGCCACTCTGTTCTGTCATCCCGAGGAACGCCTGTCCCGATTATTTCGGGAAGGGATCTCATGCTACGGAGCAATAATTTAATGCACGAAACACCTCTCTGTTTTGTCATACTGAGGAACGAAGCCACCCAACTGGCGCAAGTTTGGCGCAAGTGTTCCCTCTTTGACGCCAGTAGGGTGTTTTGGGAAAAAATACATTAATCGATTGTAATCTTACCGGAGACATAATTGGGCGTTCCGGATATGGTATAGCTGACAGCAATATTGCAAAAACATATTTGGGTTTTACCATTAACCAGGGTTACATATACATATTGCCCTTCAGCAGAGAGGTACAGTTTATTTGTTGAGCCGTCATTAAAATGTACTGCAACCTGGTCACCAGACCCGCCAGGGGTATAGGAATAAACCGTTCTGTACTTACCTGGTTTTGGTTTTACTGTGCCGCCAAAACCCACTGCAAAATAAGTATTTGCAGGAACAGGGGCTGCAGTATTGGCCATGACGGTTGAGTAGTTGTTTACTATGTTTGGTGTAAAAGTAACTGAACTATATGCAAAAGAATTGAGTCCTGCAAAATCGGTGGTAGAAGTATTGTTCGCTATTGTACCTTGGCAGGGGGCATTTTCAATTGCTGTTACAGCAACTGTATGTGACCCTTCCAGTTCGACACAATTATTGCTATTATAGGCCCGTATATAGTACATTCCTGCGTCTTGCATTTGCATATTCCTTTTTATTATCTGTCTGCCGGTAAATTCTTCACTCCAGCCGTTTGGCCCGGAAGCTACAAATCTTAATGATGAAATAGCTGTGCCGAATGAAAGATAAAGGTCCCAACCTTGCGTTACAGTATTGGCTCCTGTTATTGTCAGGGTATTCGTTTTTGGACAATCAACAGATTTCTTACAAGTACAGAAACTGGTTGTTACAAAGAATAACATTATAAAAGTTCTCATAATTTTCATAGCGTTGGTTTTACAAACTATATCAAATATAATTTATATTTCCACCAATTGGCGCAAGTGTTTGGCGCAAGTGTTCCCTTCCCAAAACATTTATTTGTGAACGTAAAGATTACTGGATCACTTGATGCCTCTGTAGTTCTACCGGTTTGCAACCGGAGTTAAAGAACGAAAACACAATCCAAGACGGGCAGCAAGTTAAGACCCAACATCATACTCAAACTTCAACATTTGTATTTCAAATCCCGGATGCAATCCGGGCATATTAATCAAGCACAAGTGGTCCCAAAATCATTTCGTGCAAAATTGAATTTTCTCTAAAGGGGCATATCTGCCAGTAAGGGCCAGTGAGGGGGTTGGGGGCATCATCCATAAATAGCTATTGCATCTGTATTTTATTTACTGTACATTTATCTATTCATATCATCTTCGCTTCCATTTCTATTGAAAATCCTCAGCGTCTAATACCTGATTTTTTTATTCATTATTAAAACACATTCATCATGAAATTAAAATTGATTGGTGTCCCCGCTTTTGCATTAACCATGGGCGCCCTTTTATTTTCTTGCAACAAGCAGTCACCGAACGATGAAAACAGTTCTGTGGAAGCCCTGAGCAATAATGCAAATAAGCCCGTGTCAACAGAGAGCAGTAATGCTAATACGGCAAATACTTTTTACGGGCCGCAGGTACATATGGGCGATGGTAAGGCCCGTACTTTTATCAGCATCGATAGAAGCGGTAAACCACTGGAAATGGGTTTTGAAATGACCGAAGGCGCAATGTATGGCCTGCCGGAGGATGAACATGACTTTGAAGCGGCTACCTTTGTATTGCCGCTGCATCAAAAAGCACAGCAGGCTACTGCTTTCGATCACCTGGTTGTTAACTGGAACGTACATGGCCACGAGCCTCCGGGAGTATTTGATATTCCGCATTTTGATTTTCATTTTTACATGATAACAATGGCTGAGCAAATGGCTATTCCACCTTATGAAGTGAACCCTACCGGCTTTGATAACCTGCCACCGCCTTCGTACTGGCCGGCTACATACGTGCCTATCCCCGGGGGCGTACCCCAGATGGGTAAGCATTGGATAAGTACCAGCTTTGCGCCGCCATTTACCAAAACCATGATCTATGGTTCTTATGATGGTAGGTTTACATTTATAGAACCTATGGTAACACGGGCCTTTATTTTGCAGGGCAATCCTTTTTCACAAAATTTCAGCCAGATGCAGGTCTTTGTGCCAGTCAATAAATGGTATCCTCAAACCTATAATATTTATGATGCTGATGGGAAACATTATGTTTCGCTTAGCAATTTTGTCTGGCATTAATGCGTCCGATTCTTGCAAAAAGGCCAGGCATACCTGGCCTTTTTTATTTTTCTATCCGCCTTATTTCCTGCACCGGCACAGAGCCGGAGCAGTCCCCAACTGGCGCAGACTGATTCCTTTTGCCGCCGTAGGTAAGCCCCCAACTGGCGCACTGCTTGCCGCCGTCTGGGCTTCGACCAACGACGTTGCTGAGGCCAGAGCTACAAAATAAAAAACAAGTTCTCAACTGGCGCAGGTAGATGGTTAGCCGACGAAGTGAAAAATACCAATTAATGGGTATGATAATTTATCGTTTAAAATCTATTTTTATACTAAAATCATTAAGCTATGAAACAAGGCGTTTTGAAATTATATCTCAAAGAAGCAATCAGGATATTTGTGATTTGTGGAATTATTTATGGAATGCCTGCTGGCTCAAAAGCGCAGGTACATAAAGAAGAGTGCCTGGAAGGAGATTGCAAAAATGGTTATGGTTTAAAGAAAATTACTACAACCTACAAAGATCCAAGAGATTATAAAGCCAAACCTTCAAAATGGGGTAGAACAACTTATTATTATTACCTGGCTGGTGAATTTAAATCAAAAAAATTAAATGGAAATGGTTACCGGTTTGAGTTTAATTATGCTGGTTTAGATAATCTACATAAAATAAAGCAATTGATAAAGGAAAAGGGTAAACTGGCTCCGGTTGAGAAATATTATATTTGGTTTGAACAAGGTGAGTTTAAAGATGATTTATTAAACGGGAAGGGATTTACTATTGACTATAATACATACAATGGCTCACCTTTAAATATCAAAGAGGGCGAGTTTAAAGATGGCTTATTAAATGGGCAGGGTGTAAAATTAATTTTTAATAATTGGGGTAATTATAAAGACAGTATGACCGGGAAATATATTCTTAAACAGGGTAGAATGTTTGAAGGGCGTTTTGAACAGAATTTATGCATGGAATGTACCGTAACGGAAAAGCAAGGAGAAAGAGAAGGGCATATGACGGGGAAGGAAGTTTCAGAGATTTTTTTTTCGGGCTGGATGATGAGTGATTTTTTTTATGAATCTGGAAAAATTAAAAATATGGCTTTACACCGGGTTCTGTATATTGGTGGAGAGAAAATTGCCTCTTTACAACCCGGAGGGGAGTCAACCAATATTAAAAAAGTGGAGCTTGATAATGGACGTGTTTACTATGGAGAGTGTGATGCAGCAGGCCAGCCCTTTGGCTTTGGTAAAATTGAAACCATTACCGGAAATATATATGAGGGCCAGGTGGATAATGGCCGGCCGGATGGTTATGGGTGGTATCACTCAAGAGATGGATTTAAATATTATGCAGAACAACAAGCGGAAGGTGGGCTGTATAAGAATAGGCGGTTTATTTACGGTGCATTTTTTGAACCAGGGACATATAAAATTATTAAAGGCGGTATTGATGACCCAACTGCACAAACCGAACTAAACAGCAGCATGCGGGAAGTAATGATTGGTCCCTATACCCTGAAAAAGTATGGGTTTGATGCCAAATCAGGAGAAC
This sequence comes from Sphingobacteriales bacterium, assembly GCA_024642285.1. GTDB lineage: Bacteria > Bacteroidota > Bacteroidia > Chitinophagales > Chitinophagaceae > Ferruginibacter. Next base: position 5,003 of record JAHEBJ010000030.1, on the reverse strand, counting down.
TAAAACTCGAAAGAGAGGAAAGTGGCGTGAAAAAAGATGGATCAATAGTTAGCAGCTCAGTGGCAGTAGGAATGACCAAGGAAGAGCGAGTGAAGCAGCGGAAAGTGACAAACGGAAGAATCAATATATCAGATCTGGTGATAGGAGACGTGGTAGTGATAAATGGCATTGCAAGCCCTGTCATAAAAGAGATTGGCGGTTTATTTTATCTTAAAAACGAAAAGTATTTTTCATCGGTCAGTATGCCTGCTGTGCAATTATCAAAATATAGTTTAAAAGACTTCGATTTCAAATGTCAGCAATGCCTGGGTAGCGGAAGCGAATCCTATACCTATCAGCAACCGCCGGAGCAGATAGTTGAATCGCACTATCGAAAAGAAACAATTGTAGGTGACTATACTGTTATTACCCGACCGGTATTGGAAAAAGTCATTGTAACTAAAACTTTTTCACCTGTAAAACGGATCAGGAATTGTTCAGGTTGTAATGGAACAGGAGTTTTAAAAAATATAGCAGAGTTAAAAGAAAATTAAAGATGGGTAGCAAAAACAATAATTCTTGCCGCCGTAGGTAAGCCCCCTACTGGCTTACTGCTTGCCGCCGTCTGGGCTTCGACCAACGGCGTTGCTGAGACCAAGAGCGACAAAATAATAAGAACAACCCAATAAATTATATCGTCGCTGGTCGAAGCCCAAGCGACGGCAGCTCAAAAGTTTAAGAGTTGCTTCTCAAAAAGTAAAATCAGTCTTAATTTCAACAAATGGAATTCCCGACTATCTGGCCGCAGTTTTTCACAGCAACTATTCACAAATAGAATAACTTATTAAAGGATGATGAGTAAAAAGACATCATTATTGACTGTCTTAAATTTTTAGTCAGCGAAAACAGGGTAGAAGTAAATGCTTTTGTAATAATGAGTAATCATGTTTACTTTATATGGCAACCTTTACAACATTACACGCTTACCCAAATACAAACATCTTTCACAACTTATACTGCAAAAATGCTATTGAAGAAACTGTCACAATCCACACCCGGGATATTGCAAGAAATTAAGGTAAATAAATACGACAGGAAGCATCAAATATGGAAACGTGAATCATTAAGTATTGAATTATTTACTGAAAATACGTTTATGCAAAAGCTGAACTATATTCACCAGAATCCAGTAGCGGCTCGCTTGGTGCCTAATCCCGAAGACTATAAATATTCTTCAGCAAAATTTTATGAATTGGGTATTTATGAATTTGGTTTTATTATCCATTTTAGCGGTAATTAGTTTTTACCCTCAACTGGCTCCCCCGTACACGCCGCCGTCTGGCATTTGCCGCCGTAGGTAAGCCCTCAACTGGCGCTAGTGTTCCCTTTGCCTCAACTGGCGCAAGTGTTCCCTTTGCTCCCCAACTTTCCCCCCAATTGGCACATACCTGTCTCCAGGCTGGTACGCTTGCACAGTGAGCCATGCTGTAGATATTCGCCATTATTTGACTTGCTTAAAACTTTGGCACTTTGTACAATACCGTTTGTTCCGGAAGGGTCTTCTGATCTTTAACAAGTATTACCTGCCAGGTTACAGGTAATTTACCGTTATTAGCCTGCAGTGTGCCATTAGCGGCAAACATAGGCAGCAACCTGGCATAATCGCCGGCAAACGAAAAATCTTTGTTTAACCAATCGAATACATTGTCCAACGCATTTGTCGCTGCCGTTTGTACATCATTATTGTCTATGGTAAGTCCACGTTGTTTTATAATCATAAGATCGGGCTGGTTTAGCTGTGGCAGCAACTTGCCCACGGAGATTTTTACTATAAATATAGCATCGTCGTACTCACCATTATAGGTCCACACCTGGCCATTTGCCTTACTGTATTTTGTTGTAAATGATAGCTGGTTTACCCGCCGTTTCATTTCATCTGCCGCATTACGTATTTTATCAGATTTGATGCCACCGTTTACAAAATCTATCAGCGGTTCCCCCTGGAAATTGGTTATTGCACTAAATGATTCGCAACGGGATTCGGGTATTCCCAGTATTACTGTTTTTTTTGACTGGGCATGACTACAAAAGAGTGCGGTTAAACTCACCAGAAGGCAGGCTGTTTTTTTTAGCATTTGAAATATTTTTTCGAAAATAAGATAGATTACTTGGATGGCAATCGATTGTTTATACCAACTGGCGCATACTGATTTCTGACCAGTTCCTGCCCTCAACTGGCGCAGAGATATGGAGGGCGGTTAAAGTGCGTTGGTCCGCTGCATTGGATGCCCACTAGTAATGTTACAATAAAAACAAGCCAACCCTTGCCGCTGTAGGTAAGCCCCCAACTGACGTAATGCTTGCCGCCGTCTGGGCTTCGACCAACGGCGTTGCAGATACCAGAGCCACGAAATAAAAAACAAGCTCCCAATTTAAATCGCCGCTGGTTAAAACCCAGGTGGCGGCAGCTCAGGGTTGCCATCTTTTATTAATTCATGGTTGAACAAAAAACCTGAAAAAGGTAGTGAAGGAAAACCTGCTAAAACTAAAACAACTATTAGAAACCGGTGAAACCATTCTTGCCGCCGTCTGGTCTTATGACCAACGGCGTTGCAGAGTTCAAAACCACAAAAAAATCATCCATTTAATTAAATGCAGACAACATATCTCCCCAGAAAGTCTTGTATTCATTCCATGTAAGTAAAGCCCATTGCAA
>JAHEBJ010000030.1:0-2208 GCA_024642285.1 Sphingobacteriales bacterium | reverse complement strand
TTATGACCAACGGCGTTGCAGAGTTCAAAACCACAAAAAAATCATCCATTTAATTAAATGCAGACAACATATCTCCCCAGAAAGTCTTGTATTCATTCCATGTAAGTAAAGCCCATTGCAAATGTCGCAGTAATTGTTTAGCTTAAAGTTTTATTACAACTCGACCAAAATTAACGCTCATGCAAAAAGTGTATCGCAACACATCTATCTTTTTTGTTCTTGTTTTAATTGGCATTCAGTGGGGATTTTATAAATCCTATACCAGTCAATTCCCTCATTTTAAAGATGCGACCACAATCATACATATTCACGGCGCTTTGCTGATGACCTGGATGTTGTTACTGATAGCACAACCTTTACTGATACATACGGGTAAGGCACACCTGCACAGAAGGATCGGAAAAGTTTCTTTTGTGTTAGGGCCACTCATTATAGCATCGCTTTTCCTAATTGGCAGGGGTGGATATTTAAGAGGTCACGGGGTTGCCCCTGAGCATGATATGCTTTCTTTTATTGTACTGGATATGAGAGGCTTCCTGTTTTTTGCAATTTTCTGGTCAATGGCCATGATCTACCGGAAAAAACCTGATACGCATATGCGGTATATGATCGCCACCGGCATACTTGCCATAGGGCCTGGTATGGGGCGTGGGCTGATCCACAGTTTTGGATTGTCAATTTGGGATGCTATAACGGTAACCGATGTGCTGGAACTGCTGATCGTGGTTGTATTACTGGGCTTTGATCTTTACAGGAAGAAAAACGTTAAACCATTCCTCACGATTTTCCTGTTGATCCTTTTAGGTTCAGTACTTTGGCAACTGCGGGATAGTGATGCCTGGCAGAGCTTTGCTAAAAACTATGCACAACTGTTTTATTAATGCAATGGGATTAACAGGATGTTGCTCTACCCAACTGGCGCAGACTGTTTTCTTTTGCCCCCCAGCTTTCGCTAGTGACGGTGTTTTTTAAATTATTTCTTTTAACCAACATCGGCAAGGTTGTACTGACTGCTTTAAAAAAACAGCTACCAATTATCATTTTTTATTTTTACATTTAAGTTCGCAAAATAGACCAGGCAAAATATTCATTACTTATTTAATGCCAATTTGTTGGCCTGATAATAATAATAGGGTGGCATTAATATAGGTAGCCTGCTGAAGTAATCGGGCGATAAGATCAATTACTATTGTTCTTTTTGAATTAATAAATAGTTACTGGTTTTTAAAAACTTTAGGCTGTGTCAGTTGTGATTTAAATCACTTCTGCTTCAGTATTTCTTCACCTTTATCTCAAACTAATAAACTCACATTATGAAAAAGTCGTTTACTTTATCATTTATTACATTGGTTGTAATTATTTTGCTGGTACAATGCAATAACACAAAAGAGGACACGCCGGTGGTTGAAAAGGAAAGTTATGGTGGTTTTGAAGACAATGCAGCCTGGGGTAATCACCTGGTAACTATCGGTGGATGTCATGACTGTCACACTCCTAAAAAAATGACACCCATGGGGCCCGTGATTGATAGTTCATTATTACTGGCCGGGCATATGCCAAACTCACCTGTACCGGATGTAAACCGGAAGCAAATGCAGGAAAAAGGACTCGTGGTATCCAGCGATCTTACAGCATGGGTTGGTCCCTGGGGTGTTTCCTTTACAGCCAATCTTACTTCAGATGATACCGGAATAGGAACATGGAGTGAGGAACAATTGAGACTGGCTTTAAGAGAAGGTAAATACAAAGGTTTACCAGGGTCAAGGACTTTATTGCCACCAATGCCTTGGGAAATGTTTAGCCATTTTACAGATGCTGAGATAAAAGCAATCTATGTATTCTTAAAATCAACCAAACCAATTAACAATATAGTTCCGGCACCATTGCCGCCTGAAAATTAACAGGCTGGTAAGCTTCTTCTGGCGCAAGTTTGTTTTGGCCTCCCAACTGGCGCAAGTGTTCCCTCGTCGCCGGCTGCTGTTATCACCACCGGCGATAACACCGGACGAGGACAGACTAAAGCTTAAGAATGCTGCAATTGGCAGTTACCTTTATTACTATAAGAAACCGCTATGATTAATTAAAAATTTATTGTAACCTTATAGTTGTAAGTGCAGGCCGGTAAACACTATAAAAACGGGGCGAAACCGAAAAGCCATACGAGTAGGAAAACCAAAACTTTACATCAATGAATCAGAAAAACATTTT
>JAHEBJ010000090.1 GCA_024642285.1 Sphingobacteriales bacterium | reverse complement strand
GCGCAGGTTATCAGCATCGCCTTTCTAAAAAATTAAATATCCGTGTTGAACCATATATCCAGATCCCGTTAAAGGGAATCGGTATCGGCTCTTTGCCGGTAATGAGTACAGGAGTGCACCTTGTACTTACCCGAAACTAGAACCAGTTTTTTAATGCAGTAAAAAAAATGCCCAAACTGGGCGGGGGCAAACTATGTCCTGAAACGAATAAAAAATATTTTAAAAAAAACATTGATTATGAAACATACAAAAAACCTAATGCTCATTTTCCTGGGCGCAGTACTTTTTATCTCCTGCAAAAAAGCAGAGCTTAACACACAAAGAATGAATTTGAATATAACAGGGCTGGAGGACCTTGGAGCTAATTTTCGCTATGAAGGTTGGCTGCTTGTAGGAAGCGTGCCGGTTAGCGCAGGTATATTTAGTGTAAATGCCGCAGGCCAACTTTCACAAACTTCATTCGATCTCGACAAAGATCAATTGGCAGCGGCCACGGACTATATTTTAACCATTGAACCTTTTCCCGATACCGACCCCAATCCTACAGCTACACATATTCTGGCCGGATCATTTGCAGCAAATACAGCAAACATTTCGGTTGCAGATCCTAAAGCATTAGGAAATGGTTTTGGCACGGCAACTGGAAAATATATTCTGGCTACGCCTACCGATGGCCCCTCAACCAATGAAAAAAGTGGGCTTTGGTTTCTCGACCTGGGCACCGGCACGCCGATGAAAGGTCTGGATCTGCCGACACTGCCAGCAGGTTGGGTGTATGAAGGTTGGGCGGTTATTGGCGGTAAAGCAGTCACCAGCGGTCGTTTTACGAGTACCACCGCAGCAGATCAGGCGGCGCTATTTAGTGGCACTGCGGCTGCCGGTCCACCATTTCCCGGCGAAGATTTTTTGATGAATGCGCCAGCCGGATTTACCTTTCCAACAGATCTTTCAGGTGGCCTCGCTGTGATCTCAGTTGAACCGCAGCCTGATAACAGTCCTGCACCTTTCCTGCTGAAACCTTTTGTTGCAAATATTCCTGCAACTGCGCTGGATCATGTTACTTATAATATGGGACTTAATTTAGCATCCCTGCCTACCGGCGTGATAACAAGGTAGGAATTGAATATTTTTAATGATAAAGAGGCTGTGTTAATTGCAGCCTCTTTTTTTATTTTAGTATGTTAAATCCAAATAAAAATAATGTTGCCTAACCAATACTTAAAAACCAGGTTGGAAGGCCCTGATATCTGTTTACATTTCATTATCTGCATTTCCTTTTCTTGATTAGTTTTTGTTACTTTAGATAAAATCAAAATAACATTATGAATCGTACAGTTTTTATATTTTTCATGCTGTGTTTTTTTACAGCAAATGCCAGTGCACAGGACCGTGACATCAGTTACATGAGTTCGGGCGGTAAATTAAAACCTTTGCAGGCAAATATGGATATAAGGCATTATACTTTGTCTCTCGATATAGATATTCCCAATCAATCAATCGCCGGCTATACCGAAATTGATTTTGTGTTGGCAAAACCTTCAGATACCATTTTGTTCGACCTGGTTCATTTTTTAAACGTTACAAAGATCAGCGCCGGTAAAACAAACAAAAGTTTTTATCGCAGCGGCGATTTTATTTATATAACCAATACTGGCGGTTTTAAAGCAGGCAGGCAAACTATTAAGATCGATTACAACGGCAAACCTCCCGTTGCTGTAAATCCGCCTTGGAAAGGCGGTTTCAGCTGGAAGAAAGACAGCACGGGAAATCCCTGGGTGGTCATCAATTGCCAGCTCGAAGGCGGCAAAGTTTATTTTCCGTGTAAAGATCATCCCAGTGACGAACCAAACGAAGGCGTCGACATGTTCATAACGGTGCCAAAAGGTTTAACCGTTGCCGGACCAGGACTTTTGCAAAGCATAAAAAGAAAAGGAAATGCACAAACCTTTCATTGGAAGACCAATTATACCATCAGCAATTACTGCATCCTCTTCAATATCGGCAAATACGAAATTGCGAAACGCATGTTCACAACCAGCGAAGGAAATAAAGTGCCAATTGAATTTTATATTCTTGAAGAAGACAAAGCCAATGCCCAAAAAATTCTCGATCTCCGTGAACGGGATGCCCGGGTGCTGGAAAAATATTTTGGTGAATACCCATGGGTAAGAGAAAAAATGGGCATTGCACAGGTACCTAATCCCGGTATGGAACACCAGACTATGATTACTTATGGCGACAGGAGTGGAAAATTTCGCACTTATAAAGTTGGTACCTGGGATTATTCAGGAAATCTATTTCATGAATTTGCTCATGAATGGTTTGCCAATAAAGTAACCAATAAGGATTGGGCGCATATGTGGATACAGGAAGGCATTACAACCTATTCCGAAGCATTGTTTTGCAGGGAAGCAAATGGTGAGCGTGGGTACGACAGTATAATACAGATGTTTAAAACAAAAATCAAAAACGAAAAAGCATTGGTGCAGGCTGAGGAAATGAATTCCTCAGATGTTTACACAGGCGATATTTATACCAAAGGCGCATACTTTATGCATACGTTGCGGGGTGTTTTAGGCGATGACCTGTTTTTCCCTACGCTGAAGAAACTGGCTACTGATCCAAAATACACTTACAGCAATTTTGTAACCACCGATGATGTGGAACAATTATTCAGCAAAGAATCTGGCAAAGATCTAAAACCGTTGTTTGATTTTTATTTACGTACAACTGAAAAACTTAAAATAGAAATAAAGACGACAGGGTTTCAATCCTACCAGGTAAGGTCAACCAACCTGCCGATGCCATTGCCGATGGATATCGCAGCCGATGGCGAAATAAAAAAAATAACAGTAACCAAAGACTGGATAAAAATAAAAAGCGCAACTCCCCTTTTGGCCGACCCTAATGGATATTATTTAAAAACAGTGACAACCGATTAAAATAAAAAAACGGCATCATGGCAGAACTTAAAACACAAAAAACAAAGGCAAGTGTACCGCAGTTCATAGCGGCGGTAGAAGATGAACAAAAACGTAAGGACAGTAAAACCCTGTTAAAACTATTTACCGATGCCACTAAAGAAAAAGCAGCTCTTTGGGGCGATGCGATTATCGGCTTTGGGACATTCAGTTATAAATCAGAAAAAAGCAAACAGGCCGGCGATTGGTTTATGACCGGTTTTTCTCCAAGGAAAAATTATATCGCTGTTTATATTATATCGGGTGTAAAAAAATATCCAGCGCACTTAAAAAAACTCGGCAAGTATAAAGCCAGTTCAGGTTCCTGCCTGTACATAAACAAACTGGATGACATTGATCTTGATATACTAAAGGAGATCATTATCGAATCTGTAAATGACATGCGAAAAATGTATTTGAAGAAATAAATACTTAATAGCTTTTTTATTTACTTACCGTATAATCGTAGCGAAGAACATCTATTATGACTCAACTTGAACACTTCTCAGCTTTTGTTTGTTAGCTTGAACACAAGTAACTTTGCAGGGCCATGATAACGACGAATCTGCCCTAAATCATTTAACCACCAAACAGGCACCGAACCGTCAGCTTAATGGTTGTACAACAAACAGACAATTAAAAAAAATATATAAATCAAATAACAATGAACAATACTCAAAAAGGAAAATGCCCGGTAATGCACGGAGCAAATACAGAAACAAATAAATCAGTAGTAAGTTGGTGGCCAAATTCACTGAACTTAGACATATTACACCAACACGATACAAAAACAAATCCGCTTGGGGAGCATTTTAACTACGCAGAAGAATTCAAAAAGCTTGATTTAGAAGCGTTGAAAACCGACCTGAAAAAATTAATGACCGATAGCCAGGACTGGTGGCCGGCCGATTGGGGCCATTATGGTGGCTTAATGATACGTATGGCCTGGCATGCAGCGGGTACCTACCGTATAGCAGACGGACGTGGCGGAAGCAACACCGGCAACCAACGCTTTGCACCACTCAACAGCTGGCCCGATAATGTAAATCTTGATAAAGCCAGAAGGCTACTTTGGCCCGTAAAAAAACAATACGGCAATAAAATTTCCTGGGCCGATTTATTCATTTTGGCTGGTAACATGGCGTATGAGTCCATGGGCTTTAAGACATTTGGGTTTGCCGGCGGACGTGAGGATATCTGGCATCCGGAAAAAGATATTTACTGGGGTGCTGAAAAAGAGTGGTTGGGAAAATCACGATATGAAAATAATTCAGATAGCGAGTCGCTTGAAAACCCGTTGGCAGCTGTGCAAATGGGATTAATATATGTAAACCCCGAAGGTGTTGACGGAAATCCCGACCCATTGAAAACAGCCAATGATGTGAGATCTACTTTTAAGCGTATGGCTATGAATGATGAAGAAACAGTTGCGTTAACTGCCGGAGGACATACCGTTGGTAAAGCTCACGGAAATGGGGATGCTTCTATTTTAGGTGCAAATCCTGAGGGAGCAGATGTGGAAACACAGGGTTTTGGATGGATGAATCCAACCCGTAAAGGCAATGCAGAAGATACGGTTTCCAGCGGACTTGAAGGCGCCTGGACATCCACACCAGACAAATGGAATCACAGTTATTTCCATCTGCTGCTGAATCACGAATGGGAATCGAAAAAGAGTCCTGCAGGTGCATGGCAATGGGAACCAATAAATATTAAAGAAGAAGACAAGCCTTTTGATGCACACATCGCCGGTGTTCGCAGAAACCCGATTATGACGGATGCAGACATGGCGATGAAAATGGATCCCGAATACCGGAAAATATCTAACCGGTTTTATAAAGACCCTGAATATTTTGCAGACGTATTTGCAAGAGCATGGTTTAAATTAACGCACCGTGATTTAGGTCCGACAACCCGTTATCTCGGTGCCGATGCTCCAATTGAATCTTTAATATGGCAAGATCCTGTTCCTTCAGTTGATTACACCATTTCGGAAGCGGAGGTTGAAGATCTGAAATCGAAATTGCTGAATAGTGGATTGAGCAATACAGAACTGATCAACACGGCATGGGACAGCGCAAGAACATTCCGTAGTTCTGATTACCGGGGTGGAGCAAATGGTGCAAGAATACGCCTGGCTCCTCAAAAAGACTGGGAAGGCAATGAACCTAAACGACTTGAAAAAGTACTTAATAAACTCAAAGAAATTCAATCAGGACTTGCAAAAAAAATAAGCATCGCCGATTTGATTGTTTTGGGTGGAAATGCCGCCATTGAGAAAGCAGCAAAGGAAGCCGGCGTAAATATTAAAGTTCCGTTCAGTGCAGGGCGGGGCGATGCAACTGAAGAGATGACCGATGCAGAATCATTTGCTGTGCTGGAACCCATTCACGATGGATATAGAAACTGGCTTAAAAAAGAATATGCTGTAAAACCTGAAGAACTGTTGCTCGACAGGACACAACTCATGGGGTTGACTGCTCCTGAAATGACGGTCCTGATTGGTGGTATGCGTGTTTTAGGAACAAACTACGGAGATACAAAACATGGCGTACTTACAGATAGAGCGGGTGTTTTAAGTAATGACTTCTTTGTCAATCTTACCAGCATGAATTATTCATGGAAACCGGTGTCTGAGAATTTATATAATATAGTTGACCGCAAATCAGGCGCAACCAAATGGACGGCAACCCGTGTAGATCTTGTTTTTGGCTCAAACTCCATATTGCGGTCTTATGCAGAACTATATGCACAGGACGACATTAAAGAAAAATTTGTAAAAGATTTTGTAAAGGCCTGGGTAAAAGTGATGAATGCTGATCGCTATGATTTAAAACCTTAGTCTAAGGCGCCGTGCAAAAAGTGTGAGAACAAAGCAATAACTGTTCTGCAGATAATTACCCGGCAAACATGACAGACATCAGGAACCGATGGCTTTTTTCAATATCGACAGATAGCCAATATAACCGGATTCTTAAGTTTGTAGGTTGCGGCTGTATTTGGGTGTAGATAATTTTTCACCGGAAACATCCTTAAACGGCATCGTTGAAAGGAAGCTGCTTCGATTTATTACATTTTTTCTCAGCAGCCTCTCTCAACAAGCCAATTGAATAAATTAGAATGTTTACAAAAAACATTTTCGAAAAAAAGGAGGGTAATTTAGCCTGAAAACTCACTTGCCCGCAAACGCTGTCCATAAAACTACCTTGTCATCATGGTAAAAGAAATTCAGGCTTATAACAACAAACAAATAGCGGTTGATAATGAAATTTGCGATCTGCTTGCAAATACGATTGACAGCGTACTCACCGAAGCCGAAAACAAAATCTGGCATGCCCACCCTGTTTGGTTTTTAGATGGCAATCCTATAGTTGGTTATGACAAACAAAAGGACGGCGTAAGGCTTATGTTTTGGAGCGGTGCCGATTTTGAAGAAGAAAAGTTGAAGGCTGGCACGGGCAAATTTAAAGATGCTTCAATTTGGTATACATTGACAGAGCAGGTTGCTTTAAAAGAATTGAAAAGCTGGTTAAAAAAATCGAGAGAAATACAATGGGATTATAAGAATATTGTAAAACGAAAAGGTAAACTGGAAAAACTAAAATGATATGCAAGTTACCCCTGAACACAATGAACGAATAGCAAAAATGACATTTGCCTCAGTATATCCGCACTATATTACAAAAGTGGAGAAGAAAGGCAGAACAAAGGAAGAACTGCACCAGGTCATAAAATGGTTAACTGGATTCAGTGACAAAAAACTGGAGGAATTCATTGAAAAAAAAGTAACGTTCGACGTTTTTTTTAAAAAAGCTGAGTTGAATACTAATGCACCACTCATAAAAGGTGTAATTTGTGGTTACCGTATTGAAGAAATCGACAATCCCTTGACACGACAGGTAAGATATTTAGACAAGCTGGTGGATGAACTGGCGAAGGGAAAGGCAATGGAAAAAATTTTACGGCATTAGGCAATTGAGAATTATCTATAATTAAAAAAAGCTGGTTCCGGGCAGCATGTTTTGCACAAGAATAAATCCAACCTGTCGCACACTTACGCGGTTTTGTGAATGCTGTCCATTTTTTTAAACAGGTAATAAGCTACAATATTTGGCAATAATAAATCAAATGCAAGGCAAAGGTTAAAATCCATGTTTATTTACATAAACGGTATCACCTTAAATCGGATTTTGGGGTATCATTGCACAATTTTTTAAACGTCTTCTAATATTTTATAACCTAAACAACCGAAAATGCAATCATTCTTAAAAAGCCTGTTTGTGTCGGTCTTTTTATTGAGCACGGGTTTATCAATGGCCCAAAACGATAAAAAGCCCCCAGACGCAGCAGCCATTTCCGATACGTCAAAAAAAGCAAAACCACAGCCCAAAGGGCCAAGGCCTTATGCCGAAGTGATAACCGCTAAAGCCAAAACAGATAAGGGAATGTTTAAAGTTCATATCCTTGACGATAAGTATTTTTTTGAGATACCCCACAACCTTTTAAAAAGAGAGATACTGGTGGTGAACAGAATTTCCAAAGCACCTTCATCAGGCCGGGATGCCGGACTTTCGTATGCAGGAGATGGCATCGGTCAAAATGTTATCTGGTTCGAAAGAGGGCCTAATGACAATATCTTTCTTCGCACAATCTCTTATGCAGAATATACCAAAGATTCCACTTCGCCTATGTTTACATCGGTGAGTAATTCCAATATTCAGCCTATTGATTTTGCATTTGACATTAAAGCATTTTCAAAAGATTCATCAGCCGTAGTAATTGATGTAACCGACATGGTAAATGGCGATAACGATGTTTTGTTCCTTGGGGCTGCCTCTAAAAAAAGAGCTAACCTGGCGGCATTGCAAAAAGACAAATCATATGTAGTTACAATTAAAACCTTCCCTATTAATCTAGAAGTTGTAGCAATAAAAACATACGGCAGTTCGCCCACAGCGCCAACAGCAGGTAATACAACGCTTGAGCTAAACAGCTCGTTGGTATTGTTGCCCGAAAAGCCCATGCAGGCAAGATATTACGACCCACGTGTAGGCTATTTCACTGTTGGTTATACCGACTTTGACCTAAACCCGCAGGGCATAAAGAAAATTTCTATGATTAAGCGCTGGAAACTGGAGCCAAAGGAGGAAGACATGGAAAAATATAGACGAGGCGAATTGGTTGAGCCCAAAAAACCAATCATATATTATATCGATCCGGCTACGCCCGAAAAATGGATACCCTATCTTATACAGGGCGTTAACGACTGGCAAAAATCTTTTGAGAAAGCGGGTTTTAAAAATGCAGTAATGGCAAAAAGGGCTCCAACAAAAGCAGAGAACCCCGAGTGGAGCCTTGAAGACGCACGTTTTTCGGCCATTGTTTATAAACCATCTACCATCCCTAATGCCA
>JAHEBJ010000089.1 GCA_024642285.1 Sphingobacteriales bacterium | reverse complement strand
CATAAAAAATTTATTGCCAGAGTAGAAAGAGAAAATTTCTTCGACTGGGTGCAAAGAGAAAAACCGGATGTACAATTTGTTTTTCATTTAGGAGCAAGAACTGATACCACCGAATTTGATTATTCGGTACACCAACATTTAAATGTTGAGTATTCTCAAAAGATATGGAACTACTGTACCATCAACAATATTCCACTTGTTTATGCTTCATCTGCGGCTACTTATGGCGAAGGTGAATTGGGTTATGATGACAGCCATGATATTGTTGAACAGCTCAATCCTTTAAATCCTTACGGCATTTCGAAAAACGAATTTGATAAATGGGTTTTGCATCAAAAAGATCATCCGCCATTTTGGGCCGGACTGAAATTCTTTAATGTTTATGGCCCTAATGAATATCACAAGGCACGTATGGCCAGCGTAATCTTTCATTCCTTCAACCAGATAAAAACAAATGGCGAAGTAAAACTTTTCAGATCGCACAAAGAAGGATACGAAGATGGTGAACAACTCCGTGACTTTGTTTATGTGAAGGATGTGATTGCTGTTTGTTTTTGGTTTATGGAAAATCAAATCACCTCTTCCATCTACAATTTAGGTACCGGAACAGCCCGCAGTTTTAATGACCTTGTTCGTTCAACTTTTGCAGGAATGGATATGGAAACTAAAATTGAATTCATTGATATGCCCGACGACTTGCGTGATAAATACCAATATTTTACCGAAGCTAATATGGATAAACTTAAAGCAGCAGGTTATACACAGGAATTCTATTCACTTGAAAAAGGTGTGGATGATTATGTGCGGAATTACCTCTCAAAAAATAAGTTCTACTAATAATTAACCATGAAACATTCTATAGCTATCATTGGCGGCGGAAATTTAGGATCTGCCATAGCAGAAGGATTGATAAAAAGTAAATTCTGTAAAGCTGCAGATATTTATGTCACCAAAAGAAATACCAAAACAATAAATAACCTGAAAGCCCTCGGCATTAAAACCGGATCGGATAACGCCGCCGCTGTAAAGCAATGCCAGTTGGTGATTCTGGCAGTAAAACCTTACCAGGTTTCAGAAGTACTGAACAGCTTTAAAAAAGAACTCACGGCAAATCATATTTTAGTTTCGGTTGTTACCGGAGTGCTTATAAAAGACATCGAAGAAATCATTAAAAAGAAACTGCCCGTTTGCAGGGCCATGCCCAATACCGCCATTGCTATCCAGGAAAGCATGACCTGCTTGAGTTTTAATAACAGCACCGAAAAACAAACCGGTTATGTGAAAGAAGTTTTTTCAAATTTGGGTAAGGTGGCAGTTATCAACGAAAGTCTGATGGATGCAGCAACGGTGTTGGGCGCTTGCGGTACAGCTTACGCAATGCGTTATATACGTGCCAATATACAGGGCGGCATCGAAATTGGTTTTGATGCAGTAACCGCCAACTTAATTGCGGCGCAAACAGTAAAGGGCGCTGCTCAATTATTACTGGAACACGGCACTCATCCCGAACAGGAGATTGACAAAGTAACTACCCCTAAAGGCTGTACCATTGCAGGATTGAATGAAATGGAACACAGGGGTTTTAGTTCGTCATTGATAAAAGGCATTGCAACCAGTTATAATAAGATTGTGAAAGGATAATTAATTGTAATTTTTTTCCACAAAACTTCCGGTCAAATTTCCTGCTCCCAAATATTCATCATATCTTTGCATGACCTCTAAGATTTTATCCAAAAATTTTCTGGTCATATTTATTAACGGCAACTGGCTTCCCAAAAAATAAGGGAAGGGTTGGCAAACTTTTTTTTATGGCTAAGTACATTTTTGTAACCGGCGGTGTAACTTCCTCATTAGGTAAGGGCATCATTGCCGCATCGCTTGCAAAACTTCTGCAGGCAAGGGGTTTAAAAGTTACTATCCAGAAGTTTGATCCCTACATTAATGTTGACCCCGGCACTTTAAACCCTTACGAACATGGCGAATGCTATGTTACCGATGATGGTGCCGAAACCGATCTTGACCTTGGCCATTACGAACGTTTTTTAAATACACCCATGTCGCAGGCCAATAATGTTACCACCGGCCGCATTTACCAAACCGTTATTAATAAAGAAAGGGCAGGCGATTATTTGGGAAAAACGGTTCAGGTTATTCCACATATTACCGATGAGATTAAGAACCGTATGCTTTTGCTGGGCAAGGGTGGCAAGTATGATATTGTGATCACTGAGATTGGCGGGACAGTAGGTGACATTGAGAGCCTGCCTTTTGTGGAAGCTGTTCGTCAAATACAGTGGGAACTGCCCGAAGAAGATTGCATGGTAGTTCATCTTACCCTTATACCTTATTTAAAAGCAGCCAAAGAATTAAAAACAAAACCAACACAGCACAGTGTTCGAATGCTCAGTCAGGAAGGAGTTCATCCGAATGTTATCGTTTGCCGTACCGAACATCCACTAACCGAAGAGCTGAAAAAGAAGATCGCCCTGTTCTGCAATGTTAAACCCAATGCAGTAATTGAAGCCATGGATGCCAGTACTATTTATGAGGTGCCGTTGAAGATGCTTCAGGAAGGGCTGGATGTTATTGTGTTGAAAAAATTACAGATTAATGGATATGCAGCTCCTGAACTGACCAAGTGGCGTGCATTTTTAGATAAGCTGAAATATCCGCACAGCAAAGTAACGATCGGACTTATTGGAAAATATATAGAACTGCAGGATGCTTATAAATCTATCCTCGAATCATTTATTCATGCCGGTGCTATTAACGAATGTAAAGTGCAGATCGTTAACGTACACAGTGAATTTATAACCGCTGAAAATGTAAAAGAGAAACTTAAAGACCTGGATGGTTTGCTGGTTGCGCCCGGCTTTGGAAACCGCGGAGTGGAAGGAAAAATTTCGGCAGTGAAATACGCCCGTGAAACCCAACTGCCATTCTTTGGCATTTGTTTGGGCATGCAGATGGCAGTGATTGAATACGCCAGAAATATTTTAGGATTTACCGATGCACATTCAACCGAAATGGATGAGAAGACAACTCACCCGGTGATTGACCTGATGGACGATCAGAAAAATATTGAGAACAAAGGTGGTACCATGCGATTGGGTGCATATCCATGCGAAATAAAGAAAGACAGTCTTGCACATAAGATTTACGGCAATACACAAATAAGTGAACGACACCGCCACCGCTGGGAATTCAATAATAAATACCTCGCCGAATTTGAAAAAGCCGGATTGTTACCAAGCGGGAAAAATCCTGCGACAGGTTTGGTGGAGATTGTTGAATTAAAAGATCATCCATTCTTTATCGGCGTGCAATATCATCCCGAGTTAAAGAGTACAGTGGAAAATCCGCATCCTGTTTTTGTACACTTTATTAAAGCGGCAAAAGAACATTCCGAAAAAAAAGACAGCCTTAAAGCACCCGTATTACAGGGAGAAATGAGTTCATAAGCTATGCGTAAACTTTCCATGGATGAACTAAACCGTAAATCGGTTGAAGAATTTAAACAATCAGAAAAGACGCCTGTTATTGCTGTGCTGGAAAATATCCGCAGTGCTTACAATGTTGGCAGTGTGTTTCGTACTGCTGATGCTTTTTTACTGGAAGCCATTTACATAACTGGTTACACCTGTATTCCCCCTCACAAAGAAATTAAAAAAACTGCCCTTGGCGCCGAGGAAAGTGTTGATTGGAAACATTTCGCCAATGCATTGGAAGCCATAAAATTTTTAAAAGAAAAGGGTTATAAAGTTTATGCTATTGAGCAGGCTGCAAACAGTCTTAAACTTCAAAACCTTGAACTTAAAAACGATGAAAAAATAGCCGTTATTTTTGGCAACGAAGTAACCGGCGTGGAGCAGGATACCATTTTAAAGTGCGATGGCTGTATAGAGATACCACAACTGGGCATGAAACATTCGTTAAACATTGCAACTGCTGCTGGTGTTGTGTTGTGGGAGATTGTGAGGAACAGACTATGATAAATTTTAAATGTTAAATTTTAAATGACCACAATAAAAAAATATCTTTCTCTTGTAAAATTCTCTCACACCATTTTTGCAATGCCATTTGCATTGATTGGATTTTTTTTGGGATATAGAAATATTGTTCACGAACATCTGGTTAAGAAAAATTTTGCATTTGGTTTTGAATTCGATAATCCCTTTATTATTTTATTGGCTGTTGTGTTCTGCATGATCTTTGCCCGTTCTGCCGCCATGGCTTTCAACCGCTGGTTAGATAAAAATTTTGATGCAAAAAATCCACGTACAGCAATAAGAGAAATTCCTGCAGGAATCATCAAATCAAACAGTGCGCTATGGTTTGTAATTATTAATTGTGTTCTGTTTGTTGTTTGTACTTTTTTCATCAATAAAATTTGCTTTTATTTATCGCCGGTTGCGTTGTTTGTGGTGCTGTTTTACAGTTATACAAAACGCTTTACTGCGCTATGTCACCTGGTTTTGGGTGTAGGCCTAAGTCTTGCCCCGATTGGTGCTTACCTGGCAGTAACCGGGCAGTTTGCATTGTTACCCATTCTTTTTTCATTCACTGTATTATTTTGGGTAAGTGGTTTCGATATTATTTATGCTCTGCAGGATGAAGAGTTTGATAAGACAAATCAACTGCATTCCATTCCGGCAGCATTGGGAAAATCAAAAGCTTTGCAGGTGAGTAATATGCTTCATGTACTTTCTGCAATTTGTGTAATAATTGCTGGAACATACGGGCATTTTGGATGGTGGTACTGGACAGGCGTCGCAATATTCTGTGGGCTGTTAATTTATCAGCACCTACTTGTAAAACCAAACGATCTTAGCAAAATAAATATGGCATTCTTTACAACCAATGGCATTGCTTCGGTTGTTTTCGCCATCTTTGTAATACTCGATTTATTTTTAAACAGTTGACGTGCAAAAGTTGCAACCGTGAATTCTGAAAAATACCGGTCTCCAACTTTCAACCTTCAACTTTCAACTTTCAACTAATCTTGTCAAGAATTCTCTCCATAGACTACGGCGGCAAACGAACAGGACTGGCTGTAACCGATCCGTTGCAGATTATTGCAACCGGTTTGGAAACCATTGATTCAAGGGCGCTCATCCCCTGGCTAAAAAAATATACATCACAGGAAGAAGTTGAACTCATTATCATTGGCCTGCCAAAAAACTGGGATGAATCTGATACGCATGGAACCCCACTCGTTGAGGCTGCTATAAAAAAAATACAAAAAGAATTCCCCTCCATGCCGCTCAAAACCGTTGATGAGCGCTATTCTTCAAAAATGGCCAAAGACGCCATGCTTGAAATGGGCATGAAGAAAAAAGACAGGAGAGATAAAAAGAATGTTGATCTGATTGCCGCTACTATTATTCTGCAGGAATATTTGCAATCAATTGCTTAATTGTTTACTTGCTGAACTGTTAAATAGCTGAATTGAAGTAAATTTGCAGCAATCAATTTAGCAATACAACAATTAAAAATTTCATGATCCTTCCAATTGCAGCATACGGTTCGCCGGTCTTAAGAAAAGTATGTGATGAGATTAATGACGATTATCCCAACCTGGACAGCCTGATAGCAGATATGTGGGAAACCATGTATAATAGTAACGGCGTAGGCCTGGCCGCACCACAGATCAATATCCCCATCCGTTTATTTATCATGGACAGCGAACAGATTTTTGAAAACCAGGAAGAAAATGAAAAAGATGAATACCCCGATTCACCCGGTTATAAGGGAGTTTTCATAAACGCTCATATAGTAGAACTCAAAGGAAAAGAATGGGCGTACAATGAAGGTTGCCTTAGTATTCCTAAAATACGGGAAGATGTGCTGCGTAATGAGGAAGCTACTATTGAATTTGACGACGAAAATTTTGTCACCCATACAAAAACCTTTAACGGCCTCACCGCCCGTATCATTTTACATGAATATGATCATACTGAGGGAAAGTTGTTCATCGACTATTTAAAACCACTTAAACGTAAATTGCTGAAACGCAAACTGGACGATATTTCCAAGGGAAAAATCAAGATGGATTACCGTATGATTTTCCCTAAATAGCTCAAATTACAGTTAAGCCAAACCGTTTTTATATCCACATTTAAGCCTGTGATTTTTAGATATTTATCAACAATCACCTTTTTTTTCATATTACCCTTAACCGGGTATTGCATTTACCGATTATAGCTATTATATTAGAGGAGTAATTTACAAGTTCACCCTTTAAAATAAAACGCTTATGAGAAAAGAAAGACTATTCTTGTCTATTATAGCAATTTTTCTCTCTCTTACTTCTTACTCGCAAAGTGTAACTCCGGCAATTTTAAACACAACTGGTGGAACCAATTTTTTCACCTTTTACCGTTTTGAATGGAGTTTTGGCGAAGCTTTGGTCATTAATACGATGTCAACACCCAATCTGATTGTTACAAATGGAGTATTACAACCGGGCACACACAACCCTGCAACTATTAACAATAACAATGCATGGGGAAAAGATGAGATTAAAATTTTGCCCAACCCTACCCGGAGTGTTCTGGAAATTGACTTTTACAGCAAGCAACAGGGTAAGGTAACCATGAACCTGTTTGATGAGACAGGCAGATTTATGGCCCGTCGCCAATTCGATTACTTTGGCATAGGCCGTATAGAATTATGGGATCTTGGACGATATGCTTCAGGTGCTTATTTCCTTGATATTTCGTTGGAACCAACCGGAACGTCAGTGGGTAAAAAAAGCACATTCAAAGTATTAAAAATTAAATAAGACAAGATGAATAAATCATCTATTGTAAAAACTAAAACTAATTTACACATGAAAAAGATTTTATTAACGTTGGTTGGATGTATGATAGCGTTACTCGGTGTAGCTCAGTCGCCCAACCTGATGAACTATCAGGGTGTGGCCCGTAATGCAGCCGGTAATGTTTTACCCAATCAACCTATCAGCCTCAGGCTGAATATACACACCGGTACTGCTACAGGTGCTGTTGTTTATAGCGAGACCAGATCAATGCTTACCAATGCGTTTGGCTTGTTTAACGTAGTTGTAGGAAGCCCCGGAGCTACGGGTGTTACCGGTACAATTGCCGGCATTAACTGGACCGCATTTGGAGCAGGCAGTGGAAATAAATTCCTTGAGGTTGAGATTGACCCTAATGGAGGAAGCAGTTTCACATCTGTTGGATCCACCCAGATGGTGAGTGTTCCTTATGCACTATATGCAGGCTCGGCGACTCCGGTTGGACCCGCAGGTGGTGATCTAACAGGAACATACCCCAACCCGCAAATATTTTTCCCATTAATTAAAACATTCAATTTCCCAACTACTCAGTTGATAGGCATGACCAATTCGGCTACAACAGGAACATTGGGAGCTATTACCGGAACAAGTGCAAGTAATGACGCTAATTCAGCTGCTATTACGGGCACAATGTCGTCAACAGGCCCTGGCCCAAATGCCAGCGGTGTTAAAGGTGTTAGCAATGGTACCGGCGGCTTCGGAATTGGAGTCAGTGGCCTGCATGCTGCCAGTGGATGGGGTGTTTGGGGCTGGGCTCCAAGTGGTATTGGTGTTGTTGGACAATCCTCAACCGGAACCGCTGTAAATGGTAGTAGTGGAAGTGGCGTGGGTGTTTGGGGCGGTAGTAACACTAATAATGCCGGACAATTTATAAATTCAAATGCAGCAAATACAGCGGCCACTTTAGCAGCCTTATCAAATGGTGTTGGAGGTACAGTTAGTGGTACCAATACCGGTACAGGCAGGGCTGGTTATTTTGAAGTAAATAATGCAGCCAGTACTGCCAATGCCATAGAAGCTACAACCAACGGAACCGGTGCAAGCTGGGGAATACGTGCCAACAGCACAGGTACAAATGGTGCAGGTTTGTTTGTGCAAAGCAATGCTACTAATACAGCTAATAACGTACAAAGTAACCAGGCCGGTTTAGGCAGAGCGGGTTTGTTCCAAACGACGAATACTGCAAATACTGCCGATGCCTTGCAGGCAACAACTAATACAACGAGTACAACGCCTGCAGCCATGCATGGTATAAATGGCGGCGCAGGAATTACAATAGGTGCAAAAAAAGGAGGTTGGTTTGAGAGTGATAACGGTGTGGGCCTTTTTGGAACCAGTGCTAGTGCGACTGGTGTTTTTGGAGTAAGTGGTTTTGGAACCGGTGTTGGTGTTGCTGCTTTAACTTTTGGAACCGGAAATGCTGTTGATGCAACTAGTCTTGGAGGTGTAGCAGGTAATTTTTATCAGCAAGCAGGCAATAACAGTAATGTTATTAATGCAACCACTCCCGGTAACGGAAGAGTAGTAAATGCATCTACAAGTGGTTTGGGAATTGGTGGGTTT
>JAHEBJ010000029.1 GCA_024642285.1 Sphingobacteriales bacterium | reverse complement strand
TGTATTTTTAACCCTGTTAATTTTATATTTGCCAACTAAAGACATATTTATGAAGTTTATCGTTTCCTCATCGGCCTTGCTTAAGCAGTTACAACAGATAAGTGGCGTTATTAATGCCAATACCGTTTTGCCTATCCTGGAAGATTTTTTGTTTGAAATTGACAAAAATAAACTGACCGTAGTAGCTACCGACCTGGAAACAGTAATGAAAGTGCACCTTGATATTGAAGCGAAGGACAGCGGTAAAGTGTGTATTCCGGCAAAGATATTAATGGATTCTCTTAAAAATCTGGCCGAACAACCTCTTACATTTAATATCGACAAAAACTTTGCGGTAGAAATTACCAGCGACAACGGTAAGTACAAAGTGATGGGTGAAACGCCTGATAATTTTCCAAAGGAACCGGCTGCTGATGATGCTAATGCTTTTACCATGACTTCCTCGGGATTGGTAACCGCTATCAACAAAGCATTGTTTGCAGTAAGTAATGATGATCTTCGTCCGGCGATGACGGGTGTGTTTTTTGAGCTGGATAAAAAATCTATAACTTTTGTAGCAACCGATGCCCATCGTTTGGTACGCTATACAAGAAGCGATATAAACTGTCCTAAAAAAGATTCTTTTATCGTTCCAAAAAAGCCATTGAATTTATTAAAGAGTGCATTACCTGATAATGATGATGAACTGACAATTTCTTATAACAGCAATCATTTGTTTGTTTCGCATGGCGGAACCGAACTGGTCTGCCGGTTGATTGATGCCCGTTTCCCTGATTATAAAGTGGTGATACCGGTTGATAATCCTTACAAGATGACAGTGAACAAACACGATTTTCAAAATGCCTTACGCAGGGTTAGTGTGTTTAGTAATAAAAGTACCAACCAGGTTGCATTAAGCATCAGTGGAAACGAATTGCAGCTGGCCGCACAGGATGTTGATTTTAGTTTTGAAGGTAATGAGCGTATGGCCTGTCAGTATGATGGTGAAGATCTGCAAATTGCTTTTAACGCAAAATTTCTAATTGAAATGTTAGGCGGTGCGGATACTAATGAAATCAATATGGAATTGAGTACGCCAACCAAAGCAGGTATCATTAAACCAACCGAACAGGGAGAAGGCGAAGAGTTGCTGATGCTGGTGATGCCGCTGATGTTAAATAATTGATCACAGATTTAAATGATAATACGGATTTGAACCGCAGCAAATGCTGCGGTTTTTTTATCCAGTTGATTGGAATATTTAATCCCGTTTTAATTACTTATTTTTAATCAACTTTCATTTTAAAATAATAAGATCATGTTTTTAATAATTCTTGGAATAATCATTTTAGTTGGCGCCGGCATAATGCTGAAAACCAGCCCTGCTCTTGCAAAATTTAAACCCGTTGCACGTATAGTAGGCTTTGTTTTTATTGTGCTGGGTATCATTACATCAAGTGTTAAACAGGTGGAGCCGGGTGAGGTAGGTGTAAAAATATTGTTTGGAAACATTCAAAAAGATGTGATGAGCAGTGGTCTACATTTTATAAATCCCTTGTTGGAAATAAAAATGATCGACATAAAAACGCAGAACTATACCATGAGCGGTATTAACGACGAAGGCAATAAAATTGGAGACGATGCTATAAAGGTTTTAACCAGCGACGGGTTAGAAGTTACCATTGACCTTACAGTTTTGTACCGTGTGATTGGTGCTGACGCACCTAAGCTATTAAGAGAAACAGGTAACGATTACAGGGATAAAATTGTACGTCCAATTACCCGTACCATGATACGTGACAATGCAGTTTATTACCAGGCTGTTGATCTCTTTGGAAACAAAAGAGACGAATTTCAGCAACGTATTTATAAAAGTCTGGACAATAATTTTAAAACCCGTGGCCTGATGCTGGAGCAGTTGCTGGTAAGAAATATAACCTTGCCCAATTCGGTAAAGTCGGCCATTGAATCTAAAATTAACGCCGAGCAAGATGCCAAGAAAATGGAATTTGTGCTACAGAAAGAAAAGCAGGAGGCAGAGCGTAAGCGGGTGGAAGCACAGGGTATTGCCGATTATCAGCGCATCATTAATACCGGTCTTACCAGTCAGCAGTTGCAGTACGAGCAGATAAAAGCTATGAAAGAACTGGCATTAAGCAACAATGCAAAAGTGATTGTAATGGGCAAAGGCAATACGCCAATCATCATCGACAGTAAAGATCAATAGAATGAATTTTAAACAGATCGCATCCTACGATAATTTCCTGCTGGCCAATATGACTATGGGCCTGATGACGGAGAATGATATCAAATGCCAGTTAAAGGATGAGCATATTGTAACCATGGACCCTTTATTAAATGCGGCTGTTGGTGGCATTAAATTACTGGTAGAAGAAAAAGAATATGAACGGGCCATTGCCCTGATGAAAGATGCAGAAGAAACTTTTGTGAGAGACATTGCATGTCCGGATTGTAAAGTACATGCACTAACTGTGGAAGAAAAAACAAATAACCCGCAGGACTTTTGGGGGAAATTAAAGAACCAGTTGTTGTACGGACAAACATCTACCTACAGTAAAAAATACCGCTGTACAAACTGCAATCATTTGTTTAGTGAATTGCCGCCGTCATTTTGATTTTTTAACCACTAAGGGCACTAAGGAAAAATACCGCACCAAGAACACAGAGGCACTCTTCGTGTTCTTTGTGCAAAAACTTTGTGACCTCCGTGGTAAAACCTCCGAACAGATAAACTAAATTGCAAAGAATTAAAAGTCAATGAAAAAAATCGCCATGATTCCGGCACGCTATGCTGCCACCCGTTTTCCGGCCAAGCTGATGCAGTTGCTCGGCGACAAGACTGTTATCCTACATACCTATGATAATACCGTTGCCACAAAACTTTTTGATGAAGTGATTGTGGTTACCGACAGCGATATCATCTTCAACGAAATTGTAAACAACGGCGGCAAGGCGGTGATGAGCAAAAAAGAACACGAAAGCGGAAGCGATCGTATTGCAGAAGCAGTTGCCGAAATGGATGTAGATATTGTAGTGAACGTACAAGGTGATGAACCATTTGTACAGAAAGAACCGTTGCAAAAATTACTCGCTGTTTTTATTGATGATACTGTTCAGGTAGCATCGTTGATGCAGGAATTGAAAGAGGAAAAATTTATTGCTGACCCCAACTACGTGAAAGTAGCAGTTGATAAAAACATGAATTCACTTTTTTTCAGCCGCAGTCCGATTCCATATCATAGAGATAAAAACACTTCCCCTGTTTATTTCGAACATATTGGTGTGTATGCTTTTCAAAAGCAGGCTTTGTTGAAATTTACTTCCTGGCAAATTACGCCGCTTGAAGCTGTAGAAAAAATTGAATGCCTGCGTTATCTGGAAAACGGAGTGCCACTTAAAATGGTGGTTACGGAGTATATGGGTGTCGAAATAGATACGCCGGAAGATCTGATAAGGGCAGCTTCGCTGTTGAAATAATTTCCTGCTAGCAAAAAATCGCAGACTGCGCAGATTTATACCTACTGGAATATTTTTGCCACGACGGCACAAAGACACGAAAAAATTCTCTTCGTGAATTTTTAAATTACCGTATCTCTTTAAAATCGGATCAGGTTTGTGTCTTTGTGCCGTCGTGGCAAAAAAATCTTATACCTTCGTTGTTAAATTTTCAAAAATGTCGTTTCGCAATTTTAAAATGGTAGGCTATGTAATTTATGGCCGTGGATCTTTTAACCAGCTGGATGAGATCATTGCTCCGCATCGCAAAGCTGATGCACCAATGATTTTTTTAGTCGATCATTTCTTTGAGGGCAAACCTTTGGCCAGCCGTGTTCCTCTAAAAGGCAACGACAAAATTATTTTTGTTGATGTTACCTACGAGCCCAAGACTACCTATGTAGATAGTTTAGCCAATCAGCTTAAAGAAGAGTTTGGAACAGTGAGCGGTGTAATTGGAATTGGTGGCGGCTCAGCCATGGATCTTGCCAAAGCTGTTTCGCTGATGATGAACAACCCCGGCAGCAGCTCCGATTACCAGGGATGGGATCTTGTAAAAAATCCGGGCGTATATAAAGTAGGAATTCCAACTTTAAGCGGCACAGGTGCAGAAGTAAGCCGCACTACGGTGCTTACCGGCCCTACAAAAAAACTAGGCATGAATTCTGATTTCACACCATTCGATCAAATCGTTCTTGATCCGGAGTTAACCGACAATGCACCGGCCAACCAAAGGTTTTACACCGGTATGGATTGTTATATACATTGTATTGAAAGTTTGCAGGGAACTTTTTTAAACGAGTTCAGCAAAAGTTATGGCGAAAAAGCATTGCAGCTTTGCCGCGACGTTTATGTAAATAAAGATGGCTGGGATGCGGACAGTGACGACAAACTGATGATGGCTTCCTACGCAGGCGGTATGAGTATTGCTTACAGCCAGGTTGGTGTGGCACATGCGGTGAGTTACGGGCTAAGTTATTTACTAGGCACCAAACATGGTATTGGCAATTGCATAGTGTTCGATCATCTTGAAGAATTTTATCCTGAAGGGGTAAAGGAATTTAAATTGATGGTGGAGAAAAACAATATCGACATACCAAAAAATATTTGCGCCGGATTAAGCGACGCCGATTTTGACAAGATGATTGATGTTTCGCTGGGCATGAAACCACTTTGGGAAAATGCACTGGGCAAAGACTGGGAAAAACAAATGAACAGGGAGCGGCTGAAAGCGCTGTATCAAAAATTATAAAATCAATAATTTAATTCAGAATAGTAACCATGTCTGTCAGGCATGGTTATTTTTTTGCGATGGTAAAATTCACCGAAAAAATCGTTCCATTCTGATCTGTATTTACCGACTCTGTTTCTCCTCCACGTTTTCCAACCTCGTTTACTTTAGAGTTCACAAATATTTTTTCAAGGCCATTAAGTACACCGCCTCTTTTACCAACAGCTTCCTTTTCATTGTTACTGGTTAAAATATCTTCCAGGTCGAGCGGCGATGCCGATAAAAATACTTTAAAGGTTTCCTCACCGTATGGCTTCGCTATTCTAATTACGTAGCGGGTAACCAGGAAAGAATCAAATGCCGCAACCTGGCAATCTTCCCATCTCACCGGATCGGGATTCCCGTTTCTGTTTCTCACTCCCTTATTCGGCATAATGGCATTTATAAAACCATCGGGTTGTATATCTACGATATTGAAATAAAAATTACGATTGCCGGTATTTGTAATTTTCAAATTCACTTTGTCGCCTTCCCTTAACTCCAGGCGGCCCAAATGCATTCTCGATTTTAAAGTTGCAGAATCAATTTTTCCCTCGCTATCCAAAAAAACCAGTTCAACCCGGGCCGATAATCCATCCTCATTAAAACTCAGGCCTTTTAAATACCTGAACCGGTCAAACCTGTTCAGCGCATTTTTTAAATCGGTCATATCTGATCGTGGCGAAAAATTAAATCCATCCTGGAACACGGCGCCGGAGTTGGGATATTTTAACGCCCAGTTATTTACCGAGCCAGAAGTATCGAGGTACAGGTCGAAATTATTCTTGAACTCAACCCTTTGATAATTCTTCAGGCTATCCCTCAACAGTTTTTCAATAGCGGTATTATTATTCACGGTGAGTTTGATCTTCTCGGCACCATAACCCAGTTCGCTGATGAACGCCCAGGGATTTTTTTTGGCCAGCCCTGCATCCGGTTTATCTAACTGTACCGTTGCCGAAAAAGAAGAAACAGTTTCTACCTTTCCTTTTCCGATGGGTTCTTTCCCGGCGGTGCTGGTAGTACCCAACTCATAAAAATTAATTACCGATCCCCTGGTAATTCCTGATACGAAACCCGCTTTTAAAAATATCTTATCCGCATTGCTGGCCGCAGGATCTATCGCAAAATAAGTTTGCTGTTTTACAAACTTGCCGCCAAAAAGTTCCCGGTCAATCGCATCGCCTTCCAGCACCGGTTTTTGCAACGGCGCTTTTACCTGCATAATATCTTCTATCAAAGCAAAAAAACCACGGTAAGTAATATTTCCCTTCAGCGAAGAAATGGCTTTGCTGAACGCATAAGATAAAGAACCAACCGGTTTGTCATTATCATCAAAACATTCCGAATTCAATTCTCTTGCCTGTGCTCCCGAAATAAGTACCATGCTGGCTGCATCAGCACTTAATCTTGTACCACGGTTTTCTTTAAAAACACCAGCCGTATCTGCACCTGAAAACCTTCTTGAATTAAAATTACTACTCACCATGGCACCGTTTCCTCCCCTAACCAATGCAATCTGATTTCCTCTTGTTGCCGAACCCGAATGACAGGCATCAATATTCACCAGCACATCACCATCCTTACCCAACTTATTTCTTATCAGGTTTATCTTATCGCCAAACACATCATCACGCAAATAACCCGGAGCCACGGCATCGAATTTTTCCGGATCGGTGCTAAATACCGCACCATAAGGAACAATGGCTTCGTCAAGCCCGTCAACCTCATCGTCATTATCATCTTCAAGCTGTTGCCCGTGGCTCGAAAAATGAATGACTACAATATCTCCTTTGTTTATTTTTTTATAGAGTTTGTCCATCGCATCAATGATACCCTGCTTTGTCGCCTGGGCATCAATCAATACATCGATATTGTGTTCGCTAAACTGCTGACTGTTGACGAGAGCATCTTTTATCAGCGGAACATCATTAGCCGAATTAATAGGTTTCCATTTATTGACCCTTGGGTTTGGATAATTGCCAATGGCAACGATCAGTGCATGTTTGGTTTGCGCCGCCAAATCACCTGAAACAAAAATGAACAACGCACCAAGAAAAAATATTTTAAACTTCATCGGGGATTATTTTCTTAACCTTGCAGCAGGTTTGATGCCGAAAGCGGCAGTAATATAATTAATTATACGGTTGATACCAACAGGCTGATAACCCTTATGGCCTCATCACTATGTTTCTGCATTCATTTGTTTAGCCAAATTACCCCACAAAAAATATATTAATCCGGTAGTTTTGTATTAACTTAACCAACTAAATTTTACAGAGAACTATTGTTTTAATGTTTTCTTCTTCTAAATAGGAGTGCTTTAAATTCAATACCTGCCGGAATTCTTTGATTTATTAAATTGTTTAAAAAAAACTTCATTCGCATGCAGGCTTCGTTGATCTTGTTAAAAAAATTTTTGCTGTTATTCTTTTTGTTTCCCTGGCTTTTGGCTGGCGCACAAAATCCAGCTGGCGAAAGGGGGGCTATTGTTGTGTCGCAAACAAAGGCCGATTCGTTGAGCGGCGATACCTATGCCATCATAACCGGCGTATCTACCTATACCGGCCTCAAACCATTAAAGTACGCCGACGCCGATGCATTGCTTTTTCGGGATTTTTTATTGAGCCCTGCAGGAGGCAACACTAAGCCCGATAATATAAAATTGCTGATCAACGAAAATGCAAAAGCCGCCGACTTTAACCTTGGCGCTTTGAAATGGCTGCGCAGCAAGAACCTGAAAAAGGGAGACCGACTCTATATTTATTTCAGCGGCCACGGCGATGCGATGGAAGAAGGGCTTTATTTTTTATTGCCCTTCGATTGTATGCCAAATAAGGATGATCATAATTATTTAGGTACCGGCAATATTGACATGAACCATGTAAAAACGCTTTTTATAAAACCACAAACTACAAAAGGTGTTGAAGTGTTTTTAATTGTGGATGCCTGCCGCACTAATGAAGCAATGCCCGGCGGACAACAGGGCCAGCAAACATTCATCAACAATTTTATTGCCGAGCAAAAAATGGGCGATATCATGCTGCTGTCAACCGGACCCGGCCAGGTTTCTATTGAAGATGTATCGATTGGAAACGGACACGGTCTTTTTACTTATTATCTTATTGATGGTCTGGCTGGTGCTGCCGATAAAGATGACAGGGATGGCGACAACAACGGAAATGTTAATTTATTTGAAATAGGGTCCTATGTAAAATCAAGGGTAAAAAAAGAAGCTAAGGAAAAATTTAAAACCGACCAGATACCATTTTATTGCTGCTCCGAAAAAGACCTGATAACAGTTGCCAATGTTAATGCTGAATCTTTTGCCAACTGGGAGAACGCCAAAAAAATAAAAAAAATCGGTGACGATGAAAACCTTTTTGCTATGAACACTCCGAGGGGGGGACAAAGATCTGTTGATATTACCGCTCTCGACAGCAATCAGATAAAAATTTACAATAAATTCAATGAAGCTTATAAACAAGCTAATTTAACAGGCGATGGCTCGGCAGATTTTTTTTACCGTCAGCTGGAGAAATCCTGGCCCGGCACAACCATTACCGAAGATGCAAAGTTTACGCTGGCTACCGGTTTTGTAAATTTTTGTCAGCAAAAGATAAATCTGTTTTTGAGCGGCAAAGGAATTGTACACATTCTGGAACTCGAAAAAAAGGCAGCGCAGAACGGTGCCGACCAATCTAAAAACAGTTTTACCTCGGCCGATAAAGATGTAATGCATAAACTTAAAACACTTGTAAGCACCGATTATATTGATGCGGCACAAATGATGGAAAAAGCCATTGACATGCTGAAGGCCGAACCTGAATTCCTGCTGCCTTATTTACCCAAATACGATTTTTTAAAAACTATGGCGGCCTATGCCGAAACAAAAAAGGACCTTAAAAAAATATTGCAGCAGTGTGAAGCCTATATCACTGCCGACCCTGTTTCGCCTGCAGGTTTTTTGCTTAAAGCATGGATATTGAAGGATATGGAAAACGATTCCAGTAAATATTATTTCAAAAAAGCGGCTGCCATTGCACCCAAATGGTCGTATCCGCTGGTGGGCCTGGGTAATTATTATTCCTCCGAAACCAATTACGACTCGGCGCTGCATTATTTTAATGCAGCACTGCAACTTGATAGTTTAAACAGCGAGGCCTACCGTAACCGAGGCCTGGTGCATTTTATTAAAGGTGGTTATGCCGGGAAGAATGGTATGAGCCTCGTTGATGCAAAACAACTGGAGCTGGCCCGCAAAGATTTTGTTACTGCCAAAAAGATCAACCCAAAAGATTGTTATGCCTATGTTTATTTTGCCGATCATCAGCTGGCGTTCTTAAGATCTTATCCCAAGGATGGTGGATCTTATAAAGCCTATTATAATAATGCCCTCACCAACTATCAGCAAGCAGTTGAATGCGATTCTAATTTTGCATTGGGTTATCAAAAGCTGGCCGATTTTTTTGAATTCACCGGCGACTCTGCTTCCAGCCTCATTTACCTGAATGAATGTGTTACTAAAAATCCGAAGAATAGCGATGGCTTCCGGAACTTAGGCAATTATTACCTGCAGACTAAAGCAGATACTGCAACGGCTCTTGAGCATCTTAAAAAAGCACTCACCCTCGATCCCTCAAACAGCAGTAATTATTTTTCGCTGGCGAGGGTTTACCGCAAACAGAAAAAAAGAGAGCTGGCCATTTCGGTGTACACGGCGGCACTCAAGCAGACCGGTTATACCAAAGACCTGTTGAATGAAATGGGCAATACATATTTTGAACCTCCATCTGAGTTCAGCACCGCCATCATGTATTATAAATGGGCGCTGGAGGTTGACAGCAGCCTGAGCTATACCTGTTTCAATCTGGGTAAGCTGTATGCAATTGATGAAACTAAAAAAGACAGTTCTTTTTATTATTATGGCAGGGCTGTCACCTTCGACTCTTACCGCTTCCGTAATATGATACACCCTGTGGCAGATTATTATTATTATGCCAAACGCTTCAGTGAAGCCAAGCCCTTTTACCAACTTGCTTTTAATTTTGATACCCAAACCAAGTACCGCGACCTTGAGCGCCTGGTTGACATTTTTATTTATGAAAAGGACTTTGCCGGTGCCGAAGCTGCCGTTAAAAAATACCTTAATCCCCAGGTGGACAATGAGCAGTATCTAAAACTAACGGAAACGATAAGTAAAGCTGCAGGAAATAAATAAAGCCGATTTTACTACCTGGCTATGCAATTTTTTACAAATTTATTTTGGGTTTAAAGGGAAGGCCGTTTTAACGCTGAGTGCTAATTTTTTAAATTGATTTTTTTTAACAGGCTGTATTTACGCAATAAATAAAAATACCTGGTTGGGTATTGAATTGTTGATTTTCAATGTAATTCTAAAAATTTGGGTAGCGTATTATAACGCAAATACACAATTTGGTGTATTTATCAGGACAAAAAATCTAATTTTTGGTTCGGAAGTAAACAGAGCGGTATATTTTATTATAATGGTCAGCAATTAAAACAGATAACTGTAAAAGACGGTTTAGTTAGCAATGAAATACGGGGGATTCAAGAAGATGCTTATGGAAATATTTTTTTGAAACAGAAAAAGGAGTTTATAAATTCAATGGAAATTCGTTTGAGAAATTTGTAAAATAAATACTTAATTGAAAAAACGTTTAAAATTGATCTACTTAATACTAATATTAGCCCTAAATTTTTCTTGCGCTGAAAATAAATCTTCCGAAAAGGAAGTAACTAAATCCGAATTTGTTGGTACTTCAAAAACCGACACCTTAAAATTTACTTCAGGGGTACGTTCTATTTTTCAAGACAGTAAAGGTAACTATTGGCTTGGAAGTCATAAAGAAGGAGTAAGCTCATATGATGGAAAAACATTTGAATACTTTACCACTAATAAAGGTTTATCAGATAATCAAATCCGTTCAATACAGGAAGATAAAAATGGGAATATATTGATAGCAACAGCAAAAGGATTAAGTATTTATAACGGGCAAAAGTTTACTAATTATACCACTAAAACTAACGACCCAACATTGGAATGGAATGAAACCAGTGGGGATTTATGGTTTTATGCAGGCGAAAAAGACGGAATAAATCGTTTTGACGGAGAAAGAATTAACTATTTAATTTTTCCAAAACCAAAAGTTTATAATCCAAATGATTCATACGGTGTAACTGATATATCTATAGATAAAGAAAGTGTAGTTTGGATTGCTACTTATGCAGCTTTATTCAATTACGACGGTAAAATGTTAAATATTTTTGACAATGAAAAATTAGAACTTAAAAACAATCAAAAATTGCATGTAAGAAGTGTATTAGCAGATTCAAAAGGTAGACTTTGGATTGGGAATAATGGAATTGGAGTTTTACTAATGGAGAAAAATAAAACAATCAATTTTTCAGATATAAACGGACTTATTCAAGAGAATAGCGGTAAAAATGGAAACCCCTCGCCAGCTGGAACAATGGAACATGTTTTTGCTATTGGAGAAGATAAAGATGGAAACATCTGGTTTGGAGATAGAGATACAGGAGCCTGGAAATATGACGGCAAGACTATGACAAACTATACTATCGATAGCAAGCTTTCGACACAAATGATTTGGAGTATATACAAAGACAATAAAAACAATTTACTTTTTGGAATGGCAAATGGAGGAGTTTATAAATTTAACGGAAAATCATTTGAAAAAACGTTTTGAAAAAATACGAACCCCCTAACTGGCGCAGCTATCCAAGGCGGTAATAGAGCGTTGGAGTATCTGTGCCGAATATAAAATCTCAATTTTAGTTTTTATTTTGAGCAAGCCCTTACACAAGCTTATCTCCGCCGATGTTGGTCTTTACTCTTCGCCTGCCATAATCAATCTCAACTTTAATTCTTAATTTCAACAAGCTGTATTTGTGCAATAACAAAAAATACCTGTTTGGGTTTTTAATTATTGATTTTCAATGCAATTCTAAAAACCATGGTAGTGAATTATAGTTTAAATACACATGTTGTGTGTCATTTAAAATGAGAAATCAATATTTAGATCGTATTTTCTTAAAAAATTAAAAGATTAAGTGTGTCTCAAAATAGAAACCTTATGCACGAAAAAGACAATTCAAAGAAGCCAGGCTTACCACCCATGGGTGCTCAAGACTTTTCGGAAATAGAAGACTGGTCGGGATATTTTAATGCTGTACTTGGGAAAGGAGCACGTGATACGCTTATTGCAGCTTTGGATTCATTTAAGCTTGAAGGAATTAATAATGGATTTGCGATCGATTTAGCTGCTGGAGAAGGACGTGATTCGTTGGAATTGCTTAGCAGAAACTGGAGAGTACTGGCAACCGATAATCACCCGGAAGCATTCGCATATTTATGGCCAAGGGTTCCCGAAATAATGAAACCACTTTTGACTACTACAGAAATAAGCTTCAATGATATGAAGTTTCCTGTTTGTGATCTGGTAAACGCTAGTTTTGCCTTACCTTTTTGCGAGCCACAGCATTTCGACGAACTATGGAATAAAATTGTAGCATCAATACGTCCCGGAGGTAGATTTGCAGGTCAGTTCTTTGGAAAAAGGGACACTTGGGCATCGCTTCCGAATCGATCTCACCATTCACGCAAAGAAGTTTTAAAGCTACTGGAAGGCTTTACCATTGAGATGATAAGGGAGGAAGAACGTGACGATCCGCCAGAGCTTAGGAAACCAAAACATTGGCAAATTTTTCATGTGGTTGGCAGGAAAAATTAAAACTAACACACGACAAAGCATATAGCTTATGGTGGAGGAATTGCTAAATTCAAGGTATTGTCTGTCTCAGCGGGGTTTTCGCAATGAAATTTTTAAAAAGAATCTATTATGTAAAGCGAAACCCCGCTGCATAATACTCCTGAAATAAAAAAGAGGCCACTATAAAGAATCATAAAATATTTAATGGAGTGAAAGCCCCTACCGTCAGCAGCAATATACATCGGGGTTTCGTAAAATAATCCCGAATAAATTAAACCGGCGTTGCGAAAACCCCGCTGAGACACAAGTATCAAGTATAAAATCTCAATTTTAGTTCTTATTTTGAGCGAGCCCTTACACAAGCTTATAATCTTTAAAATTGTCAGTCATAAAAAAAACAACTTTTTTAATCATCTGCCTTTTACTGTCATTTACCATTAGTGCACAAAGTTTTATCGGCGCCTGGGAAGGCATACAGATTACCGGTAACCGACAAAAAATAAAAGCTGTTGTACTTTTTTCGGAAGGCTACCAGGTAATAGCTCGCTATGATGCCTTAACCGGAAAGTTTATAAGCACCAATGGAGGCACCTGGCAGTTAAACGGCAATACCATGACCGAAAAAATTGAGTTTGATACCAACGATACCAGCCGTGTGGGCACAACAATAAGTTTTAAAATTCACATCAACGATTCGGTAATGGGCATTGTTGGCCGTGATATGGTAATGCGGAGAATTGACAATGGCCTGCCCGGAAAATTACAGGGCGCCTGGTTGATGGAAGGCAGGGTAAGAAATGGTGAAACACAATTAAGAGATATTACCGCTCCGAGGAAGTCCATGAAAATTTTATCGGGCACTCGTTTTCAGTGGATTGCTTATAACACCGCCACCAAACAGTTTTCGGGAACCGGCGGCGGCACTTATACAACTATCAACGGTGAGTACACCGAAAACATCGAATTTTTTTCAAGAGATAATACCAAAGCAGGGCTCAGTTTAAAGTTTAATTACAGTCTCATTGATGGTAGATGGAATCATACCGGATCGTCAAGTGCAGGAGAGCCCTTGCATGAGATATGGACAGTGCGCCAATAATCAGGCTGCTCTTATTTATATTTGACAAAACAAAACTGCATGAAGAACTTATTTGACACTTACACTTACAACGAAGTAATCGGCCGCATAAATGCACTGACGCCCGACACACAGCGCCAATGGGGAAAAATGAATGTGGCGCAAATGCTGGCGCATTGCAAGGAAGCTTTTAAAGTACCCCTAAGCGAAAAGAAAATGCCCCGTATGTTTATGGGCCTGCTGTTGGGTTGGGCCTTTAAAAAGAAATTATACAACGACGATCCCTGGAAAAAGAACCTGCCTACCGCACCTAACTTTATCATTAAAGATGAACGTGATTTTGCCAAGGAAAAAGCAGAGCTGACCGAATTGGTCAACCGGTTTTACAATGGTGGTACCCAAAAAGTAGGGCTATATCCGCATCCTATGTTTGGTTCCTATACCCCTGAGCAGTGGGGACAAAGTATGTATAAACATCTGGATCATCATTTCAGGCAGTTTGGCGTTTAAAAAACTTGTAGCAGTGAGTTACATATTTTAACTAAATTTACTTTCCAAAATTAAACAGGGATTTATGAGTAAATGTTTACAATGCTC
Organism: Sphingobacteriales bacterium; assembly: GCA_024642285.1. GTDB lineage: Bacteria > Bacteroidota > Bacteroidia > Chitinophagales > Chitinophagaceae > Ferruginibacter. The sequence continues at coordinate 18,533 of JAHEBJ010000029.1, read as the reverse complement.
AATTATCGCTATTCTTATTGTTTCCACTTTTGCCCAAAAAGTATATTCGCAGGGCTGCGTGGCTATTAAAAACATGCCCTGTACCATGTTGCCGGGTTTTGACCATGGGGCAGCAATGGATTCAATGACCAGTAACATGCCGACTTGGGAAATAAGCCTTAACTCACGTACTTTCAGATCGTACAAACATTTTGTTGGCGATAAGGAACAAAAACAAAGGGTTGAGCAGGGAACCGAAGTAATTAACAGGGTTTATTCATTTGATATAGGCATCACCCACAATTTTAAGAAACGCTTTATTGGCTCCCTGGTTGTTCCTGTTGTTTTTAACAATCGTTCTTCGCTTTATGAACATTATGGGAATTCTGTTGCTGCCAATCCCCAGCGCAAGCGTTTTTCAACACAGGCAAATGGTATTGGTGATATGCGGCTCACTGTAAGTTCATGGATATTAAACCCTTCAAAAAAACACAATGGAAATATAGCGGTAGGCATTGGTCTTAAATTACCAACAGGTAATCCGGAGCTGCTGGATGATTTTCACAAAAGAAATTCAAGCGGCGGCGATTCTATTGTACGCAAAGCTGTTGACCAATCCATACAGCCCGGCGATGGTGGAGTAGGATTCAGTATTGAAGCACAGGGTTATCAACACCTGTTTAAAAATGCATCGCTGCTTTACTCAGCTTTCTATTTGTTTAACCCACGTAATACAAATAATAATTTCAGAGGAAGCAATAATCCGCTCACACAATATAATTCAGTACCCGACCAGTTTGCTGTTCGTATAGGTATGATCTACAGCATGCTTAAGAAAAAGAATTTGTCGGCAAGTTTAAGCGGCAGGGCCGAGGGTTTACCTGCACGTGATGCTATTGGAAAAAGCGAGGGTTTCCGCAGGCCGGGATTTGTTATCTCGGTTGAACCCGGTGTTGGCTACCAGGCAAAACGCATGGCTTACCAGCTTACCGTGCCTGTTGCTGTTTACCGCAACCGCACCAAGAGTGTTGACGATCGTTCGGACCCAACCGGACAAAAACATGGCGACGCAGCATTTGCGGATTACCTGGTAAATTTTGGAGTAACGTATAGTTTTAGCAAATAAAGAATGCATTGTTTAATTGTTAAGGAGAATGATGATGCGGCAACAATTCAGCAATTAAACAGTTCAAAAATTTAATTATTAATCTTCACTAACCTGTTTGCTGCTTCTTCCAACGTGTTTTCATTTTTGGAAAAACAAAAACGCAAAACCTTATTATCAGTTTCAGTTTTGTAAAAGGCTGAAGTGGGTATGGTTGCTACGCCGTATTCTTTAGTAAGGCGAATGGCGAATTCTTTCTCGGATTCATTTGTAATATCTGCATAGCTGTACAATTGAAAATAACTACCGTAAGATGGCAGTGCCTTAAACCTTGTTTGCTGCATGGCGTTAAAAAGATGATCACGTTTTTGCTGCAGCCGGTTTCCTAATTGCAGGTAACTCTCTTTTTGTTTTAAAAATTCAGCCAATGCAAACTGTATCGGGCTGTTGCAGGTAAAACAATTGAACTGGTGAATTTTTCTGAACTCTTTCATCAGCGCTTCCGGCGCCACGCAATAACCCATCTTCCAGCCGGTGCAGTCGTACACTTTGCCAAAGGAAAAACAAACAAAGCTGCGTTCAAACAGATCGGGGTAACGCAATATACTCTCATGTTTTTTACCATCAAAGATCAGGTGCTCATATACTTCGTCGCTTAAAATAAAAATGCCTGTGCTTTTAACTATAATTTGCAAGGCTGCTATGTCATCTGCGCCCAGCACAGCTCCGGTGGGATTGTGCGGTGTGTTAAGCATAATGAGTTTTGTTTTTGGAGATACCTTTTGCTTCACAAGTTCCCAGTCAATTTTATAGTCGGGATAAACAAGTGGTACCAAAACAGGAACGGCTCCGTTCAACTCAATGGTTGGGATATAACAATCGTAAGCCGGTTCAAAAACAATCACTTCGTCGCCGGGTTGTAAGATGGTAGTGAGTGCTGTGTATATGGCGTAGGTTCCGCCGGGAGTAATGGTAATCTCCGCATCGGCATTAATTTTTGAAGCGTAAAGCGATTCGATTTTTTCGGCCAGCATTTCTCTTAGCGCAGGCAGTCCGTTCATGTGTACATATTGGTTGTGCCCGTCTTTCATTGCTTTGTTCACCAAAGCAACCAGGTCTTCATTCATCGGGTAATCAGGAAAACCCTGCCCCAGGTTAATGGCTTTATGCTGGTTGGCCAACACACTCATCACGGTAAAAACGGTAGTGCCAACGTTGGGAAGTTTGCTCTGTATGTTCGGTATCAAGAGAAAAAAATTTTGGTGAGCCTTACAGATATTTATCGCCTTTGTTCCTTTTTATTTCGGCAACATATTCTTTAATATCCTGTTCTTTTTCTTTTTTGCAGATGAGCAGCACATCATTTGTATCTACCACAACAAATTCATCAAGCCCCTGCAGTACTACCAGTTTCTTATTATCAACATGCACAACATTATTGGTAGCGTCAATCACCATTACCTGGTTGCCGGCTACTGCATTGCCAAGATAATCTTTGTCGATGTTCTCATAAATGCTGGTCCATGTGCCCAGGTCGCTCCAGCCAAAATCCGAAGGGATGATATACACATTGTCGGCTTTTTCCATTACGCCGTAGTCGATAGAAATATTAACGCACTGTGGATATATACGATCAACAGCTTCTTGTTCTTTTTGAGTATTGAAATGAGATTTTTCAGCATCGAACACTTCGGCTATCTCGGGCAAATGTTTTTCAAAGGCCTTTATAATATTTTTTACCTGCCAAACAAAAATGCCGGCATTCCACAAAAAATCGCCGCTGGTTAAAAATGTTTTGGCAAGTTCACGATCGGGTTTTTCGGTAAAGGTTTTTACTTTAAACACATTTTCGCCAACTGCGTGTTGATCAAATTGTATATATCCATAACCCGTGTTTGGATTGTTTGGTTTTATGCCCAGGGTTACCAAAGCTTTTATGTGGCTGGTAAATTGCAATGCATCTGTACATACTTTTCTAAACGCCTCATCATCGCTGATGATATGATCGGCAGGCGCACATATCAGATTAGCTTCAGAATCCAGCTGATGCAGTTTATATGAAATGTAAGCTATACAGGGTGCGGTATTTTTTCGGGAAGGTTCGCACAAAATATTTTCTACCGGCAATTCCGGAATTTGCTCTATCACTATATCCTTGTATTGCTCAAACGTGATGACATAAATATTTTCTACAAGAGTAAATTTTGCAAAACGGTCGTAGGTCGCCTGTATCAGTGTTCGGCCGGTATTTAAAATATCCAAAAACTGTTTGGGATATTCGGCCCGGCTGATTGGCCAAAACCTGCTTCCGATACCGCCGGCCATTATGGCAACGTAATTGTCTTTATACATACTATTTATATAATCCCCTCTTTTACCAAATCGTGTAAATGAATAATACCTGCATACATTCCATTCTCTTCGGCTATCAGCTGACTGATGTTGTGTTTTTTCATTTCCTCAAGTGCTGTTACTGCCAACACATCGGTTGCAATTGTTTTTGGATTACTGCTCATAATATCTTTTGCCTGCAGGTTCATAAATGAATCTGTTCTTTCCAGCATGCGCCTCAGGTCACCATCTGTTATAATGCCCAGTATCTTCATACCTGCATCAACCACCACTGCAGCGCCAAGTCGTTTTTCTGTTATCTCTACAATTACTTTTTTTATTCCTGCGTCAGGTGCAATTTGTGGCCTCTCATTCACAGCCGCAATATCAGCTACCCTTAAATATAATTTCTTACCCAACATGCCGCCCGGATGATATTTTGCAAAATCGCTGCTGTTGAACCCTTTGAGTTCCATCAGGCAAACAGCCAGTGCATCTCCCATTACCATTTGCGCTGTAGTGCTGCTGGTTGGTGCCAGGTTTATAGGACAGGCTTCCTGCTCAACTGTAGTATTTAAAACAATATCGCTGGCTTTTGCAAGAAAAGATTCGGTATTGCCCGACATGCCGATTAATACGTTTCCGAAATTTTTCACAAGTGGCGCCAATACTTTTATTTCGGGACTGTTTCCGCTTTTGCTGATCATTAAAACAATATCACTGGCTTGTATCATACCAAGGTCGCCATGAATGGCATCGGCAGCATGCATAAAGATTGAGGGAGTTCCTGTGCTATTTAATGTGGCCACAATTTTTTTGGCAATCACCGCACTTTTTCCAATTCCGCTTACTATAAGTCTTCCGCCGCTTTGAGCAATGGTAGTAACAGCTTTTACAAAATCGGCGTCAATAAATAATTTTAAGCCGCTTACCGCATTGGTTTCTAACTCAATAGTTCGTAAAGCAACCTGTATAATCTTGTCATTATTCATCGGCGATGCCGCAAATCTACTTCTATTCATTCATAATGCAAAGAACCTGGGCTGGAGAACGAGGGCTACTATTTTTTGATAAATAAATGTATTGCCAGGTTTTTGCAGGTTTGATTTTTTTGATTAATTTAAGAGAATGAAATTAGCTGCTCCCGGTTTGCGTTCGATACAGATTGGGCTGCTTTTTGCAGCGGTTTTAAATTAACTTCGCTGCCCTTAAAAAAAGGCTGATCATTAAACAGAACAACGAACAAATCTACCGGAAGGTATAATTATGGCAAAGACAAAATCCAGTGTTAAAGAACCAAAGCCCAAAGCAACGGTAAAAAAATCCGGATTAACGGCACAATTGCAGGATCAATTTGGATTCAACGGTTTTAAAGGCCCGCAGGAAGAAATTATTCAAAGCTTGCTCAATGGCAACGACACTTTTGTGATTATGCCTACAGGTGGGGGAAAGAGTTTATGTTATCAACTACCTGCCATTATAAGTGACGGAGTTGCCATTGTGGTTTCGCCATTAATTGCTTTAATGAAAAACCAGGTTGATTTGGTACGCAGTTATAACGATAAAGACAACGTGGCTCATTTTTTAAACAGCACATTAAACAAGGGACAGCAAAAAGTTGTAAAAGACGACTTGGTTACCGGTAAAACGAAACTACTTTATGTGGCACCTGAAACCATGACCAAGGAGGAGAACATCAACTTTTTTAAGGAGTTGAATATTTCGTTTTTTGCTGTTGATGAGGCACATTGTATTTCGGAATGGGGTCACGATTTCAGGCCGGAGTACCGCAGGCTGAGAGAAATGATGGACCTGATCAATGAAAAAATTCCGGTGATCGCATTAACGGCTACTGCCACACCAAAAGTGCAGAGCGATATTGTAAAAAATCTGGGCTTACGTAAACCAAAAATTTTCATCTCTTCATTCAACCGGCCTAATTTATATTATGAGATACAACCAAAAATAAATCTCGATCAAACCAATAAAAGTATTGTAAGGTTTATTCAGCAACACAAAAATAAAAGCGGCATTATTTATACGCTAAACCGCAAGACAACCGAAGAACTGGCAAAAATGCTAATGGCGAATGGCATTAAAGCGGTTGCCTATCATGCGGGACTTGACAGTAAGTTAAGAGCTCAAAGACAGGATCAGTTTTTAAATGAAGACGTGGACGTGATTGTGGCTACCATTGCATTTGGTATGGGTATTGACAAACCTGACATCCGCTTTGTAATACACTACAATATCCCAAAGTCGATAGAAAATTATTATCAGGAAACGGGCCGTGGCGGCCGGGATGGCATGGAGGGAAAATGTGTCCTGTATTACTCTCATAAAGATGTGGCCAAGCTGGAACACCTGATGAGAGACAAAGCGCTTAGTGAAAGGGAAGTAGGTGCCCAATTAATAAACGAAACGGTGGCTTATGCCGAAAGCAGCGTGTGCAGGCGCAAAACATTGCTGCATTATTTTGGTGAGCATTACGATGATAAAAAAAGTTGCGGCCATTGTGACAACTGCCTGCACCCTAAAGAAAAAATAGAAGCAAAGGATGAAGCAGTAATCGTATTAAAGGTTATCAGAGCACTTGGCGAACAGTTTCCGGTTGAATATACTTTGCTAATTCTTGCCGGTAAAGCAACGCCTGCAGTTAAAATGTATCGCCACGAAGAGCTGGGTGTTTTCGCCAGCGGTAACGATAAAGAAAATCATTTTTGGAACAGCCTGATAAGGCAGATGCTGCTGGCTGGCTTGATTGAAAAAGATATTGTTGAATACGGTTTATTAAAGATAACAAAAGCGGGAACAGCTTTTTTAAAGAAACCATCTTCTTTCAAAATTGTACTCAACAATTTGTTTGAAGAAGCCAATGCTGATGATGAAGAGGGCGACCAGGGGGCAACAGAAGCAGCGGCAGCAGATGAAAAATTAATGATCCTGTTAAAGGATGTACGTAAAAAAGTGGCCAAAGAAAAAAACCTGCCGCCCTTTGTTATCTTTTTAGAGAACAGCCTGGAAGATATGGCTACTATGTTTCCAACTACTATGCCCGAGTTGGAAAAGATTAGCGGCGTGAGCAAAGGAAAAGCCATCAGGTATGGCAAACCTTTTTTAGATGTGATCAATAAATATGTTGATGAAAACGATATTGAAAGGCCCGATGATTTTGTAATGAAGAGCGTGGTGAACCGAAACAACAATAAGATCTTTATCATTCAGAATATTGATAAGAAAATACCACTGGAAACTGTTGCTAAAACCCGTGACCTGCGAATTGATGAGTTGTTGGAGGAAATGGAAACCATTGTAGCCAGCGGAACCAAATTAAATCTTGATTATGCCATTAATGAAATGGTCGATGAATACGAGCAGGAAGAGATCATCGATTATTTCAAAAGTTGCGAAACTTCATCGTTACAGGTTGCACAAGAGGAGCTAGCCGACAGTAATTTTAACTGGGAACAGTTAAAGCTGATGCGGATAAAGTTTTTGTGCGAATACGGTAATTGATGTAATATTTTAGATTGGCTATTTAATATTTGGGAGAATACCCTTATTTTTGCTGCCCAAATCGAAATTTCATTAATGAAACAAGATTAAGGATGGTGCGTTAGCTCAGCCGTAGTTTTTCAAGGCGACGAAGGAGTTTTAGAAAAACTAGGTCCCGGTGAGGAACGATATCCGGATTGGATTTGAAGAGCGAAATTTAAATTGGTGCGGTAGCTCAGTTGGTAGAGCAAAGGACTGAAAATCCTTGTGTCGGCGGTTCAATCCCGCCCCACACCACAAAGGCCTCAACAGAAATGTTGGGGTTTTTTGTTTTAAACCACTTAATCAAGTTGTATTTTTATTGTAAGAAACAAATAACATGATCGCCATTTATAGTGTTATATTTATTAGCGACAATGAAAATCTATAAAGCAATACTTTTTTTCTTTTACTTTCTATTGATGGTATTCAGCAGCTATGCAGATACCTATCCCCGCAATTACTCAATTGATATAAAACATTATTCTTTTGCGCTGAACTTATCGGATGACACAGATGAGATTGTTGGCCAGGCATCGATCAGCATATTGTTTAAGAAAAATGATATTACACGTTTCAGGCTCGACCTCATCAATAAAACTGAATTAAGAAACGGGAAGGGGATGGTTGTTGATTCGATAATGATGAACGGACAGCGGGTTGTTTATTCTCACATGAACGACGAAATATTCATTCAATTATCCAATTCGCCTGCGGCGGGCACCGAAATAATTTTCGTCATTGCCTATCACGGCATTCCCGAATCAGGATTGAGAATTGGCCCTACTAAATTTGGGGACCGTAGTTTCTTTTGCGACAACTGGCCCAACAGAGCCAGGCATTGGTTGCCCACAATTGACCATCCTTATGAAAAAGCAACATCGGAATTTATAGTGAAGGCTCCCCGGCATTATAAGGTTGTTTCCAATGGTTTGCTGAAGGAAGAATCTGCAATTGACAAACAAACAAAGCTTACACACTGGAAACAGTCTGTGCCGGTGTCTTGTTGGTTATTTGTTTTGGGTATTGCTGAATTTGCAGTAGAGTATGTTGACGATTTTATGGGCAAACAAATTGAAACCTGGGTTTACCCAAAAGACCGGAAAGCTGGTTATTATGATTTTGCCGAACCCACTAAAAAAGTATTGCAGTATTACACAGATTATGTTGGGCCGTTTGTATATGAAAGATTGGCCAATATTCAGGCGGCAAGTATCGGCGGCGGAATGGAAACCTCTTCTGCAATATTCTATGGTGAAAAACTCATCACCGGAAAAAGAGAAGTCAGGATAAGAAATGTGGTAATCCATGAGTTGGCTCACCAATGGTTTGGTAATGCCGTTACCGAAACCACCTGGGACGACGCATGGCTAAGTGAAGGATTCGCCACTTACTTTACTTTGCTTTTTATTGAACATGAATATGGCTACGATGAGTATATAAAAGGTTTAAAGGATGCCGGCCGTTCGGTTTATAAATATGCCGAAAAAGATTCTGGCTTTAGCATTATTGCTGAACGCACTGCCGAAAAAGAAACCATCACCAACACGATCACTTATCAAAAAGGAGCATGGGTATTACACATGTTGAGAGAGTTGATCGGAAGAGATAAATTTAAAACAGGCATTCAGGCTTACTATAAAAAGTATATGAACGCTCATGCAACAACCGATGATTTTATTTATGAGATGGAAAAAGTTTCAGGCAAGGATTTAAAATCTTTTTTTCAACAATGGCTATACCGGCCAGAAAACTTAAAGTTGAAAGGTAGCTGGACCTATGATAAAAATAAAAATCGGGTGATAGTTCAGATCGGTCAAACCCAATCTGGCGACCACACATTTGATGTGCCATTGGAAATTGGAATATACAGCGCCGGAAACAACACTGCTCTGATAAAAAAATTCAGGTTAAATAAAAAGCAACATATTTACACAATACGTATGAGGGAAATGCCTGAAAAAATTAAACTCGATCCGCACACTAAACTGCTTGCTCAGGTTGAATTCGGCCCTTAATCAGCATTCTTAACAAGAATTTACAAGCCTGCTTTGTGTCATTTGGTCTAAAAACCAATCATACTATTAACACGCAAATAATAGTATTATGAAAAAGTTTTCTACCAACCTTGAAATATTACTGGTGACCGACAGTAATTATCTTAAAAGAGACTGGTGTGAAATTAAAGCCGGCAAAAACGGCAAAGCCCTTTCTCAAAAAGAGCAATTGATAAAACTATGCTGGAACGGAATGCTTACAGAAATGATCCCCGAAATTTGTAAGATGCCCGAAGGTTATAAGCCACTTACGCTGTGGGAAATTAACGAATCAGGTAATCTATTGGATTTAAGGTATGGCGACATTGATGTAGAAATGAATGATGAATGGTCAATCAATCCTTATGTGTACTTAACTTTTGCAGTTCAAAATTAGTTTTGCTTTTTTAAATTTCTGAAATTTTCGGCCGGGAGTTTTCATCATTTCTTTTCTGCCTTTTCAGATACTGAAAATAAATTCCGATTTCAAGCCTTCTGTGTTAAAATATTATTATCCCCGTTTTAACGGAACCAGCAATTCTTCAAGTCCGTTAATTTTAATTTCGTAGATTGTTTCAAGCAGTACCCCTAGTTTCCCTTCTGGAAAACCTTTGCGCTGAAACCATTCCAGGTACGACACCGGCAGGTCACACAGCAATCGGTCTTTATATTTTCCAAATGGCATTTTCATTCTTACCAATTGTAAAAGCAACTCAGGCTTAGCTTCGGGAATCATAGTTTTTACTTTATTACGCAATATCCATTTTAAAGTCGATTTCATTGATAAGCCTCTCAAGAAATTTAGTAACTCTGTTTGATTACAGTTATCTTAAAAAAAATTTAGTTACCTGCTGCTAAATGTTTCTACAAAAACAGTTTTCTTTTTGGGGCTCATTTAAAACCGACTGTTTGATTGTATCGTCGCTGATCATCCTGATTTTTTTACGCATTTTGCTTACCGGTTTTATGGGCATGATGCCACAGGATGCTTACTATTTTTTTTACAGTGAAAACCTGACGCTTTCTTATTTCGGTTATCCGCCCGCAGTTGCCTATATGCTTAGATTGTTTACTTCCGTTTTCAGACAGCATGTGTTCAGCATCAAACTGGCCGACCTGGTAGGGTTGGAAGGAACTTTCGCAAAAAGTAAAAACCATCCTGGATGAAAACGCAGGCAGCTTTGTATTTGCAACAGATGGCTATAAAAATTCTGCTATGCTCAATTTTTATCTTGATAAAAAAGTATATTACCCCAATGTAGCAGGAGAGCGGGCCTTGCAACTTGATTTTATGCCTAATGATCTGCCAACGCCGGTTGGGAGGAATGCTATCTTCCTCGATTCTTCGCCGTGTTTTAGTGACGAGAACAAATCCGGCACAGTACCCCAAAAGCTGAATAATTATTTTGATTCGGTTCAGGAGCTGGACCCTGTTCTTATTAAACGCCGAGGCAAATAGGTACCTAAATATTTTGTTTATCGCACCGTCAATTACTATCCTTCGGCGCTGAAATAAATATGGGTTATACACACATTTTCAAGATTAATCCACTATCCACTATTTATAGTTAATTATCTTTTTTATTAACTAATGCTTTTATACATTTACTTTATCAAATTGTTATAGTTAAAATAGTCTTTACTTATTTTAAACTTATCCGGGTTATTCCCATCAAAAACCGCATGATAACAACTACCATTACTACCCCATCAGTTGCTATTGTAAGCAATCACATATTTGCAAATATTTTACTCAACGGTGAAACCAATCAAAGGTCATTGCATGCCGCAGTTAGTTTTTCAGCCGGTGATGTTATCTGTAGTTTCAACGCAGACATAACTCAAACTTTTGCAACTTACTTAACCGTGCAAACCGGCGCCGACAGGCACATTACGTTGATGCCTGATTTTTTACAATACATCAATCATAGTTGTGCGCCCACTGTTTTTTTTGACACAACTGCCATGCAGCTGGTTTGTTTACAGGCCCTGCAACCGGGTGATGAGTTTACTTTCTTCTATCCAAGCACTGAATGGGAAATGGCGCAGCCTTTTGTATGCAATTGCGGTAATGAAGGTTGTTTACAGCTAATCAACGGCGCATCTAATCTTTCAATAAGCACACTTTCAAAATATAAACTAACCGATTTTATTAAACAGCAGGTTAAACAAAAACTCAACCTGTAACTTGTTTTTTGTAGTATGGCTTTAACTAACCCATTAGCTTCTTTATCGCCCCAACTTATAAAAGTATGGGTACTGGCACCACACCTGATAACCAGTGATGCTAATATTGATTATTTCTACGACTTCAGCCAGAGCATTGCCGAGTATGAAAAGACTTTTGCCGAGCTGGGTATTGAGTGGAAATGGCAACCGGTAACCATGGAAAATTACCCCAAGGTTATTGCCGGCATTGTACAGGAAAAAGAAGTGGGCAATAAAACGCCCGTGGTTTTTAATCTTTGTGATGGTGATGAGGTAAATGGAACACCCGGAATTTCTGTTTTGAAACTTCTGGAAGAAAAAGAATTGTTATACACAGGATCCGACGAATATTTTTATAACATCACAACCTCTAAGATTCCTATGAAACAGGCTTTCGACAAAGCCGGTGTACCTTCTGCTAAATGGGAAACCATCTCTAATAAAAAACAAAGTTTGCAATATCTTTTTGAAAACCTTGGAAAACCAATAATTGTAAAACCATCCGTATCGGGCGGCAGTATGGGTGTGGGTATTAAAAACGTGGTTCATAATCAAACCGAATTAAAAAAGCAGGTAACCAAAATGTTTAAAGGATATCGTGGCTGGGATCTTGTGTCAGACGGGTTGATTGCCGAATCTTTTGTTACAGGTCCGGAATACACGGTTTTTATTTCAGGCTCCTATAATAACCCAAAGGACGCAAAAATATACTCGCCGGTAGAAAGAGTCTTTCATCCTTCGCTACCCGAGCAGGAAAAATTTTTATCCTTCGACAGGCTTTGGGAAATTTATGAAGAGGAAACGCCCATGCCCAACAACGCAAATTTTTATGAGTATGCTCTGCCTGATGCTTCGCTAATTGATAAGATAAAAAAAATAAGCTGGGATGCATATGTTGCAACAAAAGGATGCGGTTATACCAGGGTTGATGTTAGAATGGACAGCCAAACCGGTATACTATATGTGTTGGAAGTGAATGCCCAGTGTGGTTTAAGTGAAGACGAAAACTATACTTCAATTGGAGCCATCCTGCGGTATAGCGGAAGTACATTTACCGAGCTTGTTGCAGAAATTATTATCGATGCCTTCAACCGCCGGTCGGCAAAAGAACAGAAAAGAAGATATGCTTAGCCTGAAACTTACCCTATGATGAAAATTTGTGTGCTACAGCCCGATTACTCTACATCCGACGTTGACTATAAAAACTACGACCCGCCAAGAGAACTTAGTCATTTGATGCCGGGGGCTGAATTTGATCATGTACTGCTCAACAAACTTTCTACTTACCGGCAGTTAAAGGAACTAAAGAAAAAAAATTACGATGTTTTTGTAAATCTCTGCGAAGGTTATCTCGAATGGAATATCCCGTCTATTGATGTGATCTATTTTATGGAACAACTAAACCTTCCGTATACAGGGCCAACTTCTTTATTGTATGATCCGCCTAAAGACCTGATGAAATATGTTGCATATACGGCAGGGATAAAGACTCCGGCTTTTGCTTTAATAGAATCACTTGAAGATATTGAAACAGCATGCGGTCATTTACAATATCCGTTGTTTGTTAAACCCGATAAAGCCGGTGACAGTTTGGGTATTGACAACAATTCGCTTGTTCAAAATAAAAAAAAGCTGTTAAATAAATGTGCGGCTATTATTGAAGAGTATGGACCATTGCTGGTGGAAGAATATATTGAAGGCAGGGAATTCACTGTTATGCTTGTTGCGAATGCCAATGATGAAAAAACCTGCACGGTTTTCAAACCCATCGAATACACTTTTCCAGATGGTTTTGAATTTAAAACCTATGCATTAAAAACATCAGAGCTGCATCCCGAAGCAAATATTCCCTGCAACGATCCTGATCTGGAAAAACAATTGAAAGAAGCTGCGCTGCAAATTTTCCAGGGTTTTGGTGGTGTTGGATATGCCCGGCTCGACTTCAGGGTAAATGATAAGAACGAAATATTCTTCCTTGAAATTAATTTTACCTGCTCGGTTTTTTATAAAGATGGTTACGAAGGATCGGCCGATTATATCTTAAAAGCAGATGGCATTGGCCAGGCCGGTTTTCTTAAAAAAATAATTGAAGAAGGAATTGCCAGGCATCTACGCAGTCAGAAAAAATACACTATGAAGGGTAATGCTATTGCCGGATATGGCATTTGTGCCAACCAAAACATAAAGTTTAAGGAACTGGTTTTCAGAGGAGAGGAGATGTCTCAACGCCTTGTTACACGCAGGTTTGCAGAGCGTTATTGGAATGTTAAGGAGCTGGAAACCTTTAGAAAATATGCTTATCCTCTCAGCAATGAGTTATTTTTGCTCTGGGACAATAATCCGGCAAACTGGGCGCCTCAAAATCACAGTTGTGATCCTAACACAGCCTATGAAGGACTAAATGTAGTGGCTTTACGAAATATTTCGAAAGGCGAAGAACTAACACTTAACTACGCATCCTTTCTTGATGAACATATGGAACCCTTTAATTGCCGCTGCGGTGCGCCTAATTGTTGTGGCCGGGTTACCGGAACAAAAAACAACTCGGTAACCGAAAGAGAAAGCCTCCGTAAAGATTAAACTCCCTCATTTTAATCCGGTCTTACTAACCACATTTCAAATTCTCGCCAATTTATTGGGGATTTTTTATTGACGATCAGAGGATCGAAAGAATTGTATTATGTCGAAGTTTCAAATTTTACGTAACCTGATGATGAAGCATAAGTACCAGCTGGTGCTTACGTATTCGTTGTTCTCTGTTGAAATGCTGGGAGGCTTGCTGCGGTTTTACTTTTTTGGTGAAGCCATTAACGATCTGATTAATGGTAGTTATAAAGGACTGATTGTATTAACGCTTGTTCACCTTGCTTATCTGATCATTGGTACTATTCGCCATATGTTTGATACACGAACCTATTCAGCTATCTATACATCGCTGGTCACCAAATTCTTAACAAGGAAGCATTCGAACGCTGATATTTCAAAACTTACTGCCCATTCTACTTTAGCCCGGGAGTTTGTTGATTTTCTGGAACACGACTTGGTGTATGTTGTTGAAGCGGTATACAATATCCTAGGTTCACTGATTATCTTGTTCTTTTACGACAGAACAGTTGTTCTTATTTGCCTTGCGATCATGATTCCGGTACTTATCATCAGCTTGCTGTATGGTAAAAAAATGCTGCGGTTGAACAAATTCAAAAACGATGAGTTGGAAAAACAAGTTGATATTATTGCAACCGGAAACCATTCCAGCATCAGGCATCATTACAATAATTTACGTAAATGGCAGGTTCGTATTTCAGATAAGGAGGCCTGGAATTTTGGTTTTATGGAGATCATGGTTTTGTTGGTGATTGCCGTTTCGCTAATTGCATCAAAGAACCTGCACAGTACAACCATTATGGCCGGAAGCCTGTTTGGTATCTACAGTTATATCTTAAAATTTGCTTCGGGGCTGGATACAATTCCTTATACCATGGAGCGGCTTTCTTCTTTGAGTGATATAACGAGGAGAATAGAACTGGAAGCTGAGGACCTCTCTGGCGGACAGGCGGGTTTCTCCGACAGAAAAATCATATTGGCCTCTGGAAGTAAAGAAGACAAAGGCGAACTTGTTTCGTTTTCAGACTAAAATAATCTCATTTCACTCAAAGGTTTTCTTTATCTGAACTTGTATAAGCTGTCCAGCATGGTATCTATCCGGCCATTCCAATATTCTTGTTTTTCAAAATCCATTGAACGATTGGTTTCGCTATCATATTGAACCTGAGCTTTCTTTAGCTCTTCAAAAAATTTTTTATACAGTTCAGTAATAAGATATTCAGTATCTGATATTTCGCCTGAAGCCAACTCACTATATTTTTTTCTAAGAATCCTGGCATAGATTTCCGCAATATCAAAATGCCTCTGTTCATTATTTAGTATATACGTGGTTGTAACAGTTCCGTTCCTGAAATAAGAATCATTCTCAGAAAAAATAGCGTTAACTGTATATTTAAACCTGTTCTTTTTAATCTTATAGTCCACTTTCAGACTAATTCCGGAATTCACCGAATAGAGAAAATTAGCTGGCATCACCCCTTTAAAATTTTTCCACTCCAGTTTCTTTTCTGCATTCCATACAATCTTGTTTTTTTCCTTAGCAGAAAACCAGGCGCTACTACTATTCCCCAAAAGAAAGGGGGTAAAGAAGATTGAGAAAAAAAATAAAACGAGTTTCATAAAAAATTTATTCTTCGTTCCGCTTTACAATCAGATACCAGTTATTTTCCAGCGGTAAATATCCGTACTCATAACAAAAGTGGTAAACATTTCCTTTTTGATTGGTGTAGGTATGGGTGATATACTTAAACTGAAATCCAAGCTGCAGTAGTTTATCCTGTTTGGCCTTAGCCATTTGTTCTCCATCGGGCAGGAGGCTTTCTAATATGCGGCGGTTCTTTCCCAAAGCATTATTTACGTTCCTGATATAATTATTGGCGGCGCTCTTTAGTTCATTATTGTACGCTGCCCTGCAATAATCGTCGCAAAATTTCTTATCACTTCGGCCTTTTACAGGCTTTTCGCAAAACAAACAGGTTTTCGCTTCTTTTTTCTCTGGCATAGTGTGGGCTTGAGTTTGGTTAAAAAATTTTCCGTTGCAACCGTTTACATACGGTTATAAAGGTAAGTAAAAGGATAATCTCCGGCTACCCCTTTTTTGCACCCCCATCTTTGTGTTGTCAATCGGAAATGACAAAACAGAACCGGTTGATTGAAATAAATTAAAAACCGCAGACCCACACAAAAACAAAGGGCGAGCACAAAACTTAAAACTATGTACGCATTAAAAAACAAAGTTCAACTGATTGGAAACTTAGGCAATGCACCTGAAGTTAAAACTACCGAAAGCGGTAAAAAACTGGCCCGTTTCTCCGTGGCTACCAATGAAAGCTACCGCAACGCAAGTGGCGAAAAAGTAACGGAAACCACCTGGCACAATTTAGTTGCCTGGGGAAAAGTTGCTGACATTGCCGAGAAGTATCTGAACAAAGGAAGTGAAGTTGCTATTGAAGGCAAACTCATCAACCGCAGTTACACAGATAAAGATGGTAACAAAAAGTACATTACCGAAGTACAGGTAAATGAGCTTTTAATGCTGGGCAGTAAGACTGCTGCTACTGCTTAAAATTAAGAACGCCGGTTTAATTTGCTTAAGTCGGCGTTCTTTTCTTATTATCTCCTCTTATCTTTATTGCAATGCAGAAGATTGAAAGAAATGAAGTCTTTGATTTGGCTTACCGTTTTGTAACCGAAACAAGCGAAAATATTTTCCTTACCGGAAAAGCCGGTACAGGAAAAACTACGTTTTTAAAATATCTGAAAGAAAATTCCACTAAAAATATTATTGTAGCAGCGCCAACCGGGGTAGCTGCAATCAATGCTGGAGGAGTAACCTTGCACAGTTTATTTCAGCTGCCTTTTCATCCATTTCTCCCAACAAAAAATAATAAAGAAGAATTACTGGCGAAGATCAGATTCAACCGGCAACGGCTTTCCTTACTCCGCAAAATGGAATTGCTGGTAATAGATGAAATAAGTATGGTACGTTGCGATGTGATGGATGCTATTGATACTATATTGAAACACGCCAGACGGAACTATCATTTACCTTTTGGCGGGGTTCAATTATTATGTATTGGCGATCTGCATCAATTGCCCCCGGTTGCACAACAACAGGAGTGGAGTATTTTAACTGAATATTACGAATCGCCTTTCTTTTTCGACAGTCTGGCTATTAAAGAGCAATCGCCATTGCTGATTGAGTTGGATAAAATTTATAGACAAAAAGAAGAAAGTTTTGTACGGTTACTGAACAAAGTCCGCAACAATCATATGGATGCTGATGATTTTGAGGATCTGCATTTACGGTATGATCCCGCTTTCAATCCGTCATCTGATGAAAAATATATCACACTCACTTCTCACAACAAACAGGCAGATAAGATCAATGAGGTCAAGCTGTACAATTTAAGCAGCGGTTCATTTAAATACGCTGCAAAAATAGAAGATGAGTTTCCGGAGAATATGTATCCAGTTGAAATGGAACTGGAGCTAAAAGAAGGTGCACAGGTTATGTTTTTGAAAAACGATGTAATTCAGAAACGATATTTTAACGGAAAGATTGGTGTTGTAAAAGAACTTGAAAAAGAAAAAATAATTGTGGATTGTGATGGAACCGAAATTGAAGTGGGGCTGGAGACCTGGGAAAACAGCCGCTACACACTTAACCGTGCAGACGGAAAGCTTGAACAGGAAACACTTGGCACTTTTACACAATACCCTTTACGGCTGGCATGGGCTATTACCATTCACAAAAGCCAGGGGCTAACATTTGAAAAAGTAATGATTGATGCAGGAGCGGCTTTCAGCAGCGGGCAGGTGTATGTTGCGTTGAGCCGTTGTACCAGCCTGGATGGAATTGTGCTGTTGAGCAAAATACAACCAACGGCCATTCACAGTAATGAGAATGTGATCAAGGGGCAGCAGTCACTTTCATATAAAGGCGACCTGGCCGAACGATTTGCAGGAGCCCGTCAACTATTTTCACAGCAGTTGCTGGAAGAAATATTTTCCTTTGGAGAAATAAGTGCCGGAATTGAACAACTCGAGTTCCAAATCAATCAGCACAAAGAAAAATTAAACGAAGATGCCGTTGGGTGGATTGAAATCTTTAAAAAACATATAGCCGCTGACAAAGGCGTTGGTTTAAAGTTTATAGGCCTAATTGCCGCGTTAATGAAAGATGAGGGTGTTATTGAAAACAATGCGTTGCTGCAAAAACGAATTTCCGATGCTGCCAATCATTTTTCACCAAAGCTTGAGGTTTATATAAAAGAGTTGAAAACTCATCCATTAAATACAGAACACAAAGAAGTGGCTACGCCTATTAACGAAAAGCTTAACGAACTGGCTTTGGCATTATACAACGGCAATTTTTACATGCAGTATTGCAAACAGCCTTTTTCTGTTACGGGTTTTTTACAGCACAAGCTGAAATATGTGCTTCCACATTTGAAGTTAACTAGTTATGGCAGTGAAACCGCTGAAACAAAAAACGAGGACCTTGCAAATGCAGAACTGTTTGCCACACTAAAGCGTTGGCGCAATATGATAGTTTCAGAAACCGGTCAACCTATTTATATGGTAGTCAACCAGGCAACGCTGCAGGAGATCTGTACTTATCTTCCTTTAAATAAAAAGGACCTGATGCAGATAGGCGGCTTTGGCAAAGCCAAGGTTGAAAAATATGGCGACGAAATTATTGAAACTGTAGAAAGTTTTTGCAGCCTGCATAA
>JAHEBJ010000028.1 GCA_024642285.1 Sphingobacteriales bacterium | reverse complement strand
TTTAAGCAAATTCAGTGGATAGAAAATACTGGGAAACTATTGCCCCAAAATATAATGAAGAGATATTTGATGTACTTCATAATGATACATCGGGAAGTATTGTTACTGCCATTGAAGAAATGGCATCCCCCTACAAGACCATGATTGACATTGGCTGTGCCATTGGTAAATGGATACCGGTGCTGGCACCAAAATTTAAACATGTTATTGCTGCTGATATTTCCGCCAACAATTTACAGTTAGCTAAAGAAAATTTTCCTGAATATGAAAATGTCGAATACCAACGCTTAGATTTTTCTGCAGATGAATTGACTGTAACGCCCTGCGACAGCGCCATCTGCATTAATGCCATACTCACTGATTCGCTTGAAAAAAGAATAAACTTCTTCCAATCTCTATCAATGTGCCTGAATGCAGGTGGCGAACTGGTGCTGGTAGTTCCCTCGCTGGAATCGAAACTCTACACAAATATTATTGCCGACAGATGGAATGTGGACGACGCTGAAAATGATGAGAAGCCATCACCCAAAAATGCCATTCAGCAGGTGAGCAATATTAAACAAGGTGTTACTAATATTGATAATGTACCCACCAAACATTATTTAAAAGAAGAATTGGAACTTCTTTTAACACTTGAAGGTTTTGAAGTCAACCTGATGAAAAAAATAAATTATAACTGGAATACAGAATTCCATAAACCACCCAAGTGGCTTAAAGATCCCTATCCCTGGGACTGGATGTGCACAGCAAGGAAAAAATAAAAATCTATGGCAAAAAAAATAAAAGCAGTTGATGACTACATTGCAAAAAAGGCAGATTTTGCAAAACCCATTTTAAAACATATCCGGGATTTGATTCACAAGGCCTGTCCTGATGTAGAAGAAAAAATAAAATGGGGTATGCCTTTTTTCGATTACAAAGACGAAATGCTATGCCATATCGCTGCATTTAAAAAACATGCGGTTATGGGCTTTTGGAAAGCAGAATTGATGAAAGATCCTGTACTTGTTGAAAATGCAAAATCGGAAGCGGCCATGGGACACCTGGGTAAAATCACCTCTTTAAAAGATATACCTTCCGATAAAAAAATAACCCGTTGGATAAAAGAAGCCATGGTGCTTAATGATAAAGGAATAAAACTTACAAAAAAACCAAATTCCGTTGCCCAGGTAGAAACCGCCATCCCTGCTATTTTTGCCAATGCGCTGAATAAAAATAAAAAAGCAATGCAAATTTTTGAAAAATTTCCACCCTCACATCGCAAGGAATATATTTTGTGGATCACCGATGCAAAAACGGAAACAACACGTGAGAAAAGAATAGCAACTGCATTAGAGTGGATAGTTGAAGGAAAAGGCAGGAACTGGAAATATGAAAAGAAATAAATCGACTATTTCTTTTTATTCTTTTTAGCGATCAAATTATAGGAATCATCAATCATCTCCTTCAATTTTTTACTGGTTAATCTTCCATCAACAACAATCGTATTCCAGTGTTTTTTATCCATGTGATAACCGGGCAAAACAGATTCAGGATATTCTTCCCTCAACTCAATGGCTTTATCTGGATCACATTTGGCATTAAAACGCAGTGGTGTCTCATCAAGACTCGCAATTAAAAAAATCCTGTCTTTCCTGGGTTTACCGTCAGGACTAATCTTTACTTTAAAAACCAGTGACACATCATCAAACGGAAAACCTTCTGTAACAGAAGTTTTTTTTAAAACATAGTCTCTCAGCGTTTCTATATTCATGATCTATCTAATTGTCTTTTTTGCTTCTTCAAGCTTTTTATTAATCTGCCCGGTAAGTATATGCCAGAACATTACAAAATCGCTGGCCAGGCTCCAGAGCGGATAGGTAAATGTGGCTGGCTTATTCTTTTCAATAAAATAATGACCCACCCAGGCAAAGCCGTAACCACAAACAGGTATTAACGCCAGCATCCACCATTTTTGTAACACGATGGCGACAACCAGAATTGCAAGAAGTCCGGCGGTACCAATAAAATGCAAGGTGCGGTTTGTTAAATCACCATGCTCGGTGAGGTAATATGGATAAAAACTCCAAAAGCTTTTGTATTTCTTTTCTGCTTCCATGAAAATATTTTCAGAAAATTACAACATATAAGCTTATCAGGCGATTTTTTCAACAGACACATTTCGTAAATCACCCAAGCGGTTTAGAACATCATCTTGTCTGTTCTTAGGTACGCCGGCTTTAATGTTGCAGAACAATTGCATTTCATTTGAATGAACGGTACAATTAAATTGTTTGATGATCATCATTACTTCATTCATAATGGTATAATCAAACTCAATAGAATAATTCATTTCAATCTGCTTTTCAATAATCGGCGTTATCTGTAAAGCCAGTGCCGTAGCTGTTTTATAAGCATTAATCAAACCAGGTACGCCCAACATGGTACCGCCCCAATATCTTACTACAACAACTGCCAGGTCTGTTACCCCTTTGCTGTCAATCTGGCCAAGAATAGGTTTACCGGCTGTACCCGACGGCTCTCCATCATCAGATGAACGAAAATTATTTCCATCCGTACCAATTCGATATGCAAAACAATGATGAACAGCTTTGGGATGATCCTTCTTCAGAACTTGCAATGCTGCCCTAAACTCTTCGGCAGATTTGATGGGAAAAGCAAAAGCGAAAAACTTGCTGCCACGATCTTTGAATTCTGCATTGGATGATTTTTCGATGGTAGTATAAAAATCTACTTCACTCATTGGATAAATTTAAAATAAGAGATCTTTTCTGTGCCGCTTTGCTCTTCTTTAGTAAGCAATTCATTTTTAAGAACCGGCGCTCTGACTCCGTCATTAATTTTGAGAGATGTGTTTGTGATAACTCTTGCTTCATCCCACAATCCGGAATTGATAAATGATTGCAGGAGTTTTGAACCGCCCTCCACTATCAGAGATTGCAATTGTAACCCATAAAGCGATGTCAAGATTTGTTGCAATACATCTTCGTTATTTTTCAATTGCTGAAAAACAAGATTATCGTCCTCAGACTGCTTACTGTTATTAAATACGATTGTCTTTGTACTCTTATCAAACAGTTGTAAAGAACCGGGCAGTTTTAAATCTCTATCAATTACCAGTCTTACCGGATTGTTGCCGGTCCACAACCTTGCAGTCAACGCAGGGTTATCATTCAATGCAGTATTCGTTCCCACCAATATTGCCGCTTCTTCGCTTCTCCATCTATGTACCAATCGGTTCGTATTCTCATTGCTGATAAAAATTCTTTCGGGATTGTTGGCAGCAATAAAACCATCATCAGATTGTGCCCACTTTAAAATAATATAAGGACGTTGTTTTTTTTGGAAAGTAAAAAATCTCCTGTTCAACTCAGTACTTTCTTTTTCCATCATTCCAACAATTACATCAATGCCAGCCAACTTTAATTTTTCAATTCCTTTGCCATCCACTTCCTCAAAAGTATCTCTGCAGCCAATAACTACTTTTCTAATTCCGTGCCTAATTATCAGATCGGCGCAAGGAGGTGTCTTTCCAAAATGAGCACAGGGTTCCAGTGAAACATACAAAGTTGAATCTGCTATCAACTCTTTGTCGGCGATTGCAACACTATTCAAACATTTTACCTCGGCATGTGGCCAGCCAAACTGTTGATGATACCCTTCGCCAATTATCCGGCCATCATGTACCAACACAGCGCCAACCATGGGATTAGGTGCTACTCTTCCGGCGCCAAGCCCGGCAAGTTGCAAACAACGCATCATATATTGTTCCTGAAACGACAAGCAACAAAAATACGCATCAATAAATAAACTACGTGTACTACATAGCCGGCTTCTTGTCGTCACTAAAATATCATCACCCTGTTTTATTACAATCAACCTGCTAAGTAGTAAGTTTGCTTTATGACGATAAAGGAACTATACCGTAATTTTTTGATTGAGCTGCAAAAGGTTTACAGCCTCAGTGAAGCCACAGCCATCACCGACTGGGTATTTGAGAAAAAGATCTCTTTGAAACGAACTGAGATCATCAAGAATCCCGACAAGATGATTACTCCTGCAGCCAAAAAACTGATCCAGTCGACACTACAGGAATTACTGCAACACAAACCTGTTCAATATGTACTTGGCGAGGCATGGTTTTATCATATGAAACTTAAAGTGAATGAACATGTTTTAATTCCACGGCCCGAAACAGAAGAATTGGTAGAACAACTGATAGCTGACCGAAAATCTAAACTCACTGATCCGGTGATACTCGATATAGGCGCAGGAAGCGGCTGTATACCTATTGCTATAAAAAAAAATCTGCCTGCATCTGTTGTTACCAGTATCGATGTAAGTAAAAATGCTTTGGCGCTTGCAAAAGAAAATGCCGAAATGTATAATGCTCACATCAGTTTTTTGGAAATGGATTTTCTGAATGAAAACAATTGGCAAAAACTTCCTGTTTGCGATGTTATTGTGAGCAATCCGCCATACATACCAATCAGCGAAAAAGAAAAACTCAATAAAAATGTGATTGACTACGAACCTTATCAGGCATTATTTGTTCCGGACTTATCTCCGTTGATCTTTTACGAAAAAATTGCTGCTTTTGGAAAAGACCATTTGCACCATAGCGGTAAAATTTACCTGGAAACCCATGAAGACTATGCATCAGCAGTTGCTGCCATTTTTCAAAAAGAATATCCAACAGTGATGATCAAAAAAGATATATTCGGAAAAGAAAGAATGGTGCTGGTTACTGCTTAATATTTGCTGCCAGCTTGGCTTTTGCTCTTTTAGCAGCTTCCATAATCTTAAATGCCTGACCATAATAGGCGGCAGTATCTACATTTAAAATTACAGTAGGAGTATCTACATATTTTCTGGTATCGTCTACTTCCTTTTTAAGCAACGAGTCAATATAGATCATATCTATCTGCTGCGTGCCAATAAAAACTCTTTGATCGTTTGTTACTGTAACCACAATATTCTGGCTCACTCTTGTATCGCTCTTTCCTTTAGGGTTATTAACCTTCACCACGTTGGGATTTGCCAATGTTGAAACCAATAAAAAGAACATCAACAATATGAACAATACATCATTCAACGGACCGGCATCCACTTCATTTTGATTATCCCTTAAACGACTTTTTAAACTCATTTCTTTTTTTTCACTGATTTTTACTAATTACACGAACTGCTTTCTCATGTGATTAACAAACTCGTGTAATCATTATAATTCCTGCATTTACTTTGTTGGCTCTTGCAAAATATCAAGGAAATCTGCATTGGCCGATTCCATTTTATGTACCGTTTTATCTATTTGAGTATTGAGATAGCTATAGCCTAAAAATGAAAGCATTCCTATTATCAAACCGGTTGCGGAAGTAATCATCTTTACATACATCGCATCAGCGATATCAGTAATAGACGGATTGGATGCAGCAGCAAAATCCCTTAACAACATTACCAGTCCGATAATGGTTCCCACAAAACCAAACAACGGAGCAATACGGGCTATAACAGAAAGTACCGGCAGATTCTTTTCCATTTTATACACTTCCAGTTTTCCTACATTGTCCATGCTTCTTTCAATGGCATCAATTGGTTTTCCTATCCGCTGTATTCCTTTGTCGATCATTTTTGCAACAGGATGTCCGGTATTTTTTGCGAGGCTACGTGCTGCAGTTACATTGCCGTTGATGATATGATCACGGATGATGTTCATAAAATTATCTTCTATCTTACTTGCTTTACGTATGGCGATCAACCGCTCAATAAAAAAGAAAATGGCCATGGCCATAAAGATCGCAAGCGGAATCATCAATACGCCGCCCTTTACCAATAAAGAAAAAAGTGATTCTTTTGCTACTGCTGAACTTGCGATTCCAGTACTGTCGATCTGCAATAAGATATTAAACATGTAATGCCGGTTTTAATTTATATGATAGCCACTCTACAATTGTGCCAAAGCTATTCAATTCTGCAATGAAACGAAACAAATTTACAATTGCTGCATAACAAAATGTTAATCTTGTTTATAATTGGTTTAAAAAAATAAAAAGGTTGTCTCGCCGGATTTTAAAATAATCGTTTTTGATTTTGTTGGATGAGCAATTTTATCGCTATCTTTTGCTAATGTTTAACCGCAGTATCAGCAAATGGGAGATGGTTCTCCTGTACATCAATGGTGTTATAGGTGCAGGGATTTTTGGCTTACCCTCCAAAGTGTTCAAAGAAATTGGTGTTTACAGTATTGGGCTGTGCTGGTTTGCGCAGTAACCGTATTCATTATAATTTTATACCTGGCCGAAGTAAGCAGCCGTTTCGATAAAACGGGCCGACCCTATGTGTATGCCCGGTCTTCGCTAGGTCAGCTTACCGGTTTTGTAACCGGCTGGTTGTTGTTACTCACCCGTTTTATTACTTATGCAGCATTAGCAAACCTGTTGGTTACCTATCTCTCTTTCTTTTCGGAATGGTTTGCGCAGCCAATACCACGGACCGTAACTATCACCGTCATCACTTTGTTACTGGCGTTTATAAATCATGTTGGTGTAAAGAACAGTACCCGGGTAAATATTTTTTTAACGATTGAAGAAACCGGAAAGCCGGGTAGCTTCTCATCTATATCTGACGACAAGAATAATATACACTGGCTGGTAGCCACTACTGAAAAAGTATTTACTTTTGATGTGATAGTAACTAAACTGCATCAAAAGCCAATCGAAATCGATAATATTGATATTTACAAAGCCCGGAAAACGGGTAATGGAATTTTAAAAGTAAAAAACTGAAAGTGGCGGATGCAGTGAAGATTTATGGCAAGTCGCACCACTAGCAACAATAATTATTTGTGTACATAAAAATCAGAGAACTGAAATACCCTACTGCTTTTAATAACTTTGCCGAATCGGCCTGAATCAATTTAGTTACCTTTATGCCGGTTACAAACATTATAATTAAAATGTAATCCCCATGTTCAGATTTTTAATCCTACTTTCTTTTATTTTTCTTTCTGTTCAAGCCGTGGCTCAGACTGCGTATCCATACCAGGATGTTAAACTGGAGAAAACTGCAGACTACGCGGCCACAGAACCGATGGCTTTGTCAGCTGCGGGCTTTTTGCTTACATCGCCATTTATTGAAGATAGCAAAGACAGGGCAAATGCTTTACTATTCCTTTCAAAGTGGGTAGAGGGCACAAAGGATTACAGCTTTTATGTTCAGGGTGTAGTTCAGGAAATAAGCGGAGATAAAAACGTGTTGAGCCTTTATATTGCAGCGATGGTAAAGTACAGTATTGATAATAAAAAAGCTGCTGAACCGGCATTGATTGTTCAAAAAAACGCCTGTAAACTGGTATTAAATTACTGCGATAATGAAGCAAATAATTTCAAACTGAAAAAGAAACTACGCAAAATTCTTGAAAACTATTAATCCTGCTCCGGTTATGAAATACCTGTTTTATCATACTACCCCCGGCAAATATATAATTGCGCTTATCTTTAGTTTAGCATTTACAGGTTTCAGCTTTGCACAATCAAAAACTGTTTCGGAACAAATAACAGATGGCATTCACTTGCATGATAAAGGCGATTACGCCGGAGCTATTGCGCTTTATAAGAAAGTTTTAAAACAAAACAGCAGGAACTCACAGGCTAACTATGAAATTGCATCATCCTATTTTGCAATGAAAGATTATGAAAACACCATTAAACACAGTAATGCTGTAATTGCGGCCAATGGAGATTATGTTGATCAGGCATATATACTGAAGGGGTCGACGCAGGATCTGCAGGCGAAACCAGAGGAGGCTGTTAAGACTTACAAAGCCGGCATCAGCAAGTTTCCTAAAAATTATTTATTGTATTACAACCTGGCACTTACCTCGTTTAATCTAAAAGAATTTAAGGACACAGACGAGGCACTTATGAAAGGACTGCGGGTAAATCCGGCGCATGCAAGCAGTCATTTATTACTAGGATATTCCATGAACTTACAGGGAAACCGCGTAAAATCAATTTTAGCACTCAGCAATTTTCTATTGCTTGAACCCGCTTCCGCTCGCTCTGCGCAAGGAATTGCAATGCTGGAAGAGAATTTTAAAAATGAAAAAAGCAACACCATCAAAATAAAATCTGCCCCAGGAAGTAAAACTGATGAATTTAGCACAGCAGAATTGATGCTGGCATTATTGGAAAGCAGCAACAGCAGCGAATTGAATAAAAATAAATCCACTTACGAACTATTTGCCGGCAATATGAAGTCGCTTTTTACAATTCTTGGTGAATTGAAGGATAAAAACAAAGGCTTTTGGTGGGATTTCTATGTTGACTTTTTCTACAGTTTGGCAAATGAAAATCATTCAGATGCTTTCTCATATTATATTACTCAATCAAAAAAGGATAATGTAATATTAAAATGGCTGGATGATAATAAGGACAAGTACAAAGAGATGTCTGACTGGTACACTGCTTTTAAAAGATAGCAGATATCAACACTTTGATTTACAGTTATCATATTCTAAAATCCGTTTTCGAAAAATCTTACAGGATTAAAACAATACGTTGCTTAAATGTGTAACTCATCTTTTGTATCTTTAACGTTCCTCATTAAAATGCTTCTGGTTGTTTATGACTAATTACCCATTGATGAATGTTATAAATAAAATCAAGCGGTTTTTTAAGAATAAAATTGACGCCGCTGATAACACACGGTTAAAAAATAATTTTCTAAACGCACTCCCATTCTGGCTGGGTGCATTTATTACGGGTGGCGTGGCGGTTATTTATGCTTACTTATTTTCCATGGCTGAATCCGGCACTTTATATGTTTACGAACAAGCCAGTTGGCTGTTCTTTATCATAACACCGCTTTGTTTTCTGCTGGCCTTGTGGACAGTAACAAAATTTGCCGAATTTGCCCGTGGCAGCGGAATACCGCAGGTAAGTGCTGCTATCGAACTTACCAATCCCAAACACAATCATAAGGTAAGCAAGCTGCTGAGTCTTAAAGTACTTGTTGTAAAAATAATTTCAAGCCTTATTATGGTTTTTGGCGGTGGCGTGGTTGGGCGTGAAGGACCGACCATTCAGATATCGGCAACTATCTACAAAAAAATAAATGACTGGCTTCCGGACTGGTATCCAAAAATTTCTAAAAGAAACATGATTGTAACTGGTGCCGCAGCCGGATTGGCATCTGCTTTTAATACTCCCCTGGGCGGAATTGTATTCGCCATTGAAGAACTTACCAAGATACATTTTAGTTATTTTAAATCAGCGCTGCTTACCGGTGTTATCATTGCCGGTCTTACTGCATTACATTTTTTAGGCCCCTATCTCTACCTGGGATACCCGTTGCTGAATGATATTCCCGGCTGGATCGTGTTAGTGATTATTCCGGTTGCTGTTGTTACCGGCCTGGGTGGCAGTGGAATGGGTAAGATCATTCTCTTTATTTTTAAAAAGAAAGAAGGGCTCAAAAAAAAATATCAGAAATATATCTACGTGATCATTTGTGGACTGATCATCGCCTCCCTCGCTATTTTTATTGACCACCGCACTTTTGGTTCGGGAAAAGAGATTATGGTAACAACATTGTTTACCGATAATAAAGAACTGGGCTGGTATATGCCTGTTTTAAGAATTGTGGGGCCTATTGTTTCATTTTCAACAGGAGCCGCCGGTGGAATTTTTGCACCATCTCTAAGTGCAGGCGCCAGCATTGGTGCAGTAACAGCACATCTGTTTCATTTATCTGGCCCGGCAACCAACTTAATTATTTTATGCGGCATGGCTGGATTTCTTACGGGTGTTACCCGAAGCCCTTTTACATGCTCTATTCTGGTTCTGGAAATGACCAACAGCCATAATATCATTTTCTATATTATGCTAACAGCACTAATAGCAAACTTAATTTCTAAGATTATTACCAGGCATTCCTTTTACGACCAACTTAAAGTGAAGTATATAAATGAGATTCACAAAAATGAAATACAGGAGAACAAAAAAAGTAACCAAAATAATGAAGTTGAAAATTCCTAGGTCCTTTCCTCCCAGATCATGGCCACATGCACAATAGTTTCAGCAGCCTTGGCTATATCTTTTATTCCGATCCATTCCAGTTTGCTGTGAATGTTTTGCATGCCCGTAAAAATATTGGGGCAAGGCATACCGATATAACTAAAACGGCTTCCATCGGTGCCGCCACGAATGCTTTCTTTCTTTACGGTTAATCCTGCTCTTTGTATGGCTTCTTCGGCATAAGCAGCCACTTGCGGGCAAGTGTCCAACACTTCTTTCATATTGCGGTATTGCTCATGCGCCATGTATTCCATTGTAGCTCCGGGAAATTTAGCAACCGTTTCTTCAGCAATTTTTTTCAGGCGATCGTGATGTTGTTGCAAGCCAGCCAAAGTAAAATCTCTTACAATAAATTGAATCGTTGCTTTCTCAGCAATTCCATTCACCGCAGTAGGATGAACAAAGCCCTCACGTTTTTCTGTGGTCTCCGGACTCCATTCATTTTTTGGCAATGCATCTAAGACCGCTCCTGCTACTTTTAAAGCGTTCACCAGTTTATCTTTTGCGTAGCCCGGATGAACAATAACGCCGTTAATAGTGATTAAAGCTCCATCAGCACTAAAAGTTTCATCTTCCAGGCTGCCTGCTTCTCCGCCATCCAATGTGTAGCCATAAGTTGCACCCAGTTTCTTCATATCTACTTTGGCTGTTCCCCGCCCTACTTCCTCATCGGGTGTAAATAATATTTTTATATCACCATGTTTTATGGCAGGATTTTGTATAAAGAACAAAGCTGCTTCCATAATGGCAGCCACGCCGCTTTTATCATCGGCACCCAGCAAAGTAGTTCCACTGGAAGTAATGATACCGCTGTTGATATGATTTTCTAAATAGGATGAATCACTTATCCGCAGTACCTGCGAAGGGTCATCGGGCAATACAATATCATTACCATCGTAATAGCGATGCAGTATGGGTTTTACGTTGGTACCACTGCAATCGGGTGCTGTATCTACATGTGCACAAAAGCAAATGACTGGTATATTTTTTTTATCGCTGTTAGATGGAATGGTTGCATATACATAGCCGTATTCATCAGTACTTGCATCAGTAATACCCATACCAAATAATTCCTTCAGCAAAAGTTTACTTAAGTCTTTTTGTTTTTCTGAGGTTGGGTGTGCCGTGCTTGTGGGATCACTTTGTGTGTCAATTTTTACATACCGCATGAATCGGTCTGCAATACTGTCGGGACTAATTTGTATCATAAATAAAAAATAAGAAAGTAAAAATAAGAAATAAGAAAGTAAAAGGCAGTTCACTTTCGTAAACTGCCTTTTATATTTTGAATTTTAACTTTTGAATTATGCTCCTATCTCCACTAACTCAATATCAAAAACCAATTCCTGTCCTGCTAAAAAATGATTGGCATCCAAAATAATAACCTCTTCTTTAACTTCCACTACAACGACCGGAACGGGCTGCCCAGCTTGATTGCTTAGAGTGAGAGGCATGCCTGGCTCAAGATTCATATCGGCAGGCACATTTTCTTTAGGAAATTCTATGATTGCTTCTTCGCTTCTTGGACCATAAGCATCTTCTGGAGCAATATTAATCGTTTTCTTTTCTCCCAGGTTCATGCCGGGCATGGCCGCATCAAAACCTTTTATCATTTGTCCGGCACCAACTGTAAATTCCAGTGGCTCTCTGCCAACTGATGAATCAAACTGCTCGCCATTACTTAATTTACCGGTGTAGTGAACTTTTACTACATCTCCTTCTTTTACCTTTTGCATATTGTTGTTTTTTTATTAAAGGTGCCGATGATGTATTCACCAGCACTATGAAATTCAAATTGTTGCTTTAAACTGCTGTGATCAGTGAAGAAAAAAGGCAGGTTTCGTTAAAACGGGTGCAATTTACCACATAAATGCCGCCGAATGAAAAGTTTTTGTGAAATTAGCTGAATGATAAAGTTAAAATACTGTTGCATTGCTGTATTGTTTAATTGTTATCTGGTTGCAGGTCAATCAGCAGGTAGCAATTCAATAATCCCCGGTGCAGAAAGGATGAACGTATATTTGCCCCTACTGAAAGGTAAGACCGTGGCAGTTTTCGCCAATCAAACTAGTATGGTTAAAAACACACATTTAGTAGATACATTAATAAGCATTGGAATCAACGTGGTAAAAATCTTTGGACCAGAACATGGTTTTAGAGGCGATGCAGATGCCGGTGCACATGTTGATGATTCAAAAGATAAAAAAACCGGTTTACCAATCATCAGTTTATATGGTACTCATAAAAAACCAACTGCCGAAGATTTTAAAGGAGTAGATATTTTGATTTTTGATATTCAGGATGTGGGTGTTCGCTTTTATACTTACATATCATCCTTACAATATTTTTTGGAAGCAGCTTTGGAAAATCATAAACCACTGATGATACTGGACCGGCCTAACCCAAATGGTTTTTATGTAGATGGACCCGTGCTGGATATGAAATATAAAAGTTTTGTAGGTATGCAGCCCATACCAATTGTTTACGGTATGACGATAGCAGAATATGCCTGGATGCTTGGCGGAGAAAATATGTTATCAGCAGAAGCCAATGCGATCAACACATATAATATATCAACAGAGCCTACAGTCGATACCCCTTTTCATGTTATATATATTAAATGTAAAAATTACGATCACAAAACAAAGTACGAATTACCGGTGATGCCTTCGCCCAATTTAAAAAGTATGCAGAGCATTTATCTCTACCCCTCCACCTGTTTTTTTGAAGGCACTGTTATGAGTGAAGGAAGAGGAACTGATATGCCCTTTCAGGTTTTTGGTCATCCGTCTTTGCCGAAAAACCTGTACAGCTTTACACCCAAACCCAATACTGGCGCAAAGAACAGTAAATGCTTTTACCAGAAATGTTATGGCTGGAATTTAAGCGGCAGTACTGCCAAGGTTTTAAAATCGATCTACGACCGCGATAGCGGATATCAGATACAATTGAAATATTTTATTGAAGCGTACAAATTATTTCCCGGCAAGGACAGTTTTTTCCTCAAAAATAATTTCATCAATAAACTGGCAGGCACTGACGATTTTATGCAACAGATAAAGGATGGAAAAACTGAACAGCAGATAAGAAATAGCTGGGAACCAGGTTTGAATACCTTTAAAGAAAAAAGAAAGAAATATTTATTGTACGATGATTTTTAAGCCTGACCTATGACTGACAAGATTTCCAAAAATTATAAAGACCTGCGAATTATTTTTATGGGCACTCCCGAATTTGCAGTGGCATCACTCGATGCCCTAGTGAATGCTGGCTGCAATATTGTTTGTGTTATAACAGCACCTGATAAACCCGGTGGACGAGGTTTGCAATTGAAGCAAAGTGCTGTAAAAAAATATGCTGTTGAAAAAAAACTTAACATACTTCAACCAGAAAAATTAAAGAATCCTGAGTTTTTAGAGGAATTGAAATCATTGAAAGCCGACCTGCAAATTGTTGTTGCTTTCAGAATGTTACCAGAGGTTGTATGGAACATGCCGCCCATGGGATCGGTAAACCTGCATGGCTCGCTGCTACCGCAATACCGTGGCGCTGCCCCAATTAACTGGGCCATTATCAATGGTGAAAAACAAACCGGTGTAACCACGTTTAAACTGAAGCATGAAATTGATACCGGTGATATTTTATTGCAGGAGAGTCTTAAAATTGAAGACGATGATAATGCCGGAACGGTTCATGATAAGATGAAAGAGATTGGTGCAAAGCTTTTATTAAAAACTATTAAAGGTCTGGCTGAAGGCAGTTTATCAGAAACACCACAATCGTCTGTTGTCCTTGGTCAGTCGTCAGTCATAAAACACGCACCAAAAATTTTCACCGAAACCTGTTCTATTGATTGGAACAAACCGGTTAGTGATGTAAATAATTTAATTCGTGGACTTGCACCTTACCCGGCGGCATTCGCTTTCTTAGAAGGGAAGAAGTTTAAGGTATTTAGGGTAAATAAAGTTGATAAAGTTCCAGCAATTGCATGTGGGGAATTTGAAACCGATGGAAAAACGTTTTTACAGTTTGCTTGTTCCGATGGATATATTTCTATTCTTGAACTTCAACTGGAGGGCAAAAAGAAAATGAATATCGCCGATTTTTTAAGGGGCTATAGATTTGATTAGCAACTGCATCCCGCCATCAACCTATTTGATATAACTGACCTTGCAGGAAAAATCTGTTTCGGCCACGCCCAGTTCATCCGCAGCTGAATTACTCACAACAACAACCTGGCCAGTGTTTTGCTTTATATCGGGAATAATATCAAGTACCTTAGCGTACACAAATTTCCCGTTTTCGGGATTGGTGATCTTAACAATACTGCCTGTTGCCGCATTATTATGCAAACAATAAAATTTTCTGTCAACCC
The DNA here is from genome assembly GCA_024642285.1 of Sphingobacteriales bacterium. GTDB lineage: Bacteria > Bacteroidota > Bacteroidia > Chitinophagales > Chitinophagaceae > Ferruginibacter. The sequence goes on along the minus strand of JAHEBJ010000028.1, from coordinate 18,872 downwards.
AGCCACTTGTACTTTTAAAAACACCGGCAGTGCCTTCCTCCTCAATCGCCGATACACTCACAATCTGTGATTCGTAAACGGATTTAAAAATGCCACCGGGTAAATTTTTCGACGCCCTGAAATTTGATTTAGCTGCCGGAACATCCGCTGCTTTTGTTGTCTCCTTCTTTTCTGGTTTAATATCGGGAGCAACAGGTTTTATATTTGAGACTTCTTCTTTTTTCGCTACTACAACCGGTTCAGGTATCTTTTTCACTTCTGTTTTTGCCTCAGTTACTACAGGTTTGTTTTCTGTTTTCGCAACTGCAGCAGCACTGGATGTAATTGAAGACCCCATTCCATTCTTCGCCAGCGCCGATAACTCATTACTCACTTTAAGGTAGCCGACAATCAAAACGGCTCCTTTGTTAACCGCATCATCTTTTATATTGTTCCACTTCTTTAAAGTCTCCAGTGGCAACCCGTTATGATTTTGAGCAACACGATATAAACCTTCTTTATCTTTAACAGCATAATAAACCGGAACAAATGTTTCGCCGGCCTCCGCTTCGCCACTTTGAAAAAAATTGCTGCTGTTCAGTGGTATCTTTAAATTTTGTCCAAGGCTCAATCCGCTTTCCAGTTCCAGTTTATTGAAAGGAGCAATATCTCTCGGGCTAATATTGTATATCCTGCCAATGCTGTAAAAATTTTCTTTAGGTGCTACTTTATGATTTACATAAAGATTGGGAGATACTCCTTCAACCAGCAGATTCTTGTTTTGTGCATTTGCAAAAAAAGGAGTGAATAAAAAGAAGAAAAGTATTTTTTTCATATCGGATATCTTTCGCTGCAAAGAAACGAAATTAATTTTTGTTTGATAATTTTCATTTATTAAGAATACGCCATGCCGCAGGATAATAATTATTGATACGGCTGCCTATGACTTTTATCCAGCCCAAAGGCAAACTTTGATGAGTGAGTAATATCCAGCCATTATCTGCACCATCAATTTTGATTTCCTGTCGCCGCAAATATTGCAGCGCTTTTTCCTTATCTATTTCCATCCGCTTTACGGCTGAATTTAGGATCCTACTTACTGCCAGATCGTGTGCAGGAATTAACTCACCCCTTATGATGGTACCTAATTTCACTCCGGCTTTTTTAATGTACAATGCTGATTGTATAATCGCCAGTTCATTTTCGAGTAGTACCGGCATGGCAATCACTTCATCATTTTGTTTGAAGAAGAAAAAGTCATCACTATGTTTCAAATAGGGAGTCAGCGATTCAATTTCTTTACCTTTAAGTTTCTCAGTTTTAACTTTTGATTTTTGTCTTTTGACTTTTTCAATCTGAATTGCTTCCGTAGACTTTTTCCTGAATGCTGCTATAAAAAACCCCTCCCCCTTTACCTTATCAGGATAAAAACGATACCCGCCTTCAGTTTCAACGATTCCCCAATCTTCATTAATTTTTAATTTCATTCTTTCAACTTCAAACTTATTACACAGCCAGTCATTGATTTCTTCATCCTCTTCTATTGAATAAGAACAGGTAGAATAAATCAAAACAGCTCCTTCTTTTAAAGAAGGTATTATATCAGCTAATATCCTTTGCTGACGCTGACTGCAAAGTGCTACATTGTTTTCACTCCATTCGTTTATTGAAGATGGGTCTTTACGAAACAACCCGCTGCCGCTGCAAGGAGCATCTACCACGATTAAATCAAAATATTCAGGAAGGCGCTTAAAATCTTTTGGATCGTTGTTAGTAACAATCACATTGGCCGCCCCCCATTTGGTAATATTTTCGGTTAAAATATTTACCCTTGTCTTTATCACTTCATTACTTACCAATAGACTTTCTTTTGAAATGATGGATTGTATCAAGGTTGATTTTCCGCCGGGTGCAGCACAGAGATCTAAAACTTTTAAAGGTTTCGACAAATCAGCTGTTTGTTTGATGGCTTCTTCCAAAAACATGGAACTTGCTTCCTGTACATAATACGCACCTGCATGAAAAAGCGGATCAAGGGTAAACGAAGGACGTTCGGGAAGATAGTAGCCGTATGATGACCATGGTACTTTTGTTCGGTGTTCGATCTTCGATGCTCGTTGAACGGTTTTGGAAGGATTGATTCTGATAGAAACTATTTGTTCGCCGGATTGATGTACTTTTTCAAATGCTTGTTCATTAAAGCCTTTTTTATTTTGAAGAGATTGTATTAACTGAACTGGTAAACTCAATTGAAATATTTGTCTTAATAAAGTTAAGCAATGGAAAAACAAACAGGAGAGATACTTGTGCAGAAGACAAGAATAAAAACAGAAATTACGAAATAATAGTTCTAAAAGTTAAATTTATCCTTGGCTTTGTAATTAATCTGGTTGGCGGTAAACGATGCAGCCAGTTTGCCTGGGTTGTATCCTTCATAACCAATAAACTCCCGTGATCCAGAACCATGGAAACTGTTTCTTTAGTCTGCTTATGCTTAAAGGAAAATTTTCGTTGGGCGCCAAAACTCAGTGAAGCGATGGCACCATTTTTTTTTAGATCTTTTTCAGCATCGCTATGCCAGGCCATTCCTTCGTTGCCATTGTGATAGAGATTAAGCAGACAGGAGTTAAAGGTTTCACCTGTTTTTCCTTCGGATATTAATTTTAGTTCCTTCAGCTCCTTTGTCCATGGCATTGCTGTTTTTCTAACGTTGGAATATTCATATTGAAAATCAGTATCACCATACCAGCCTACTTTTCTTTTGGTGATTATTTTTTTACCAAACATTATTGCTTCATCATTTTTCCACTCAATGTTATTGAGCAAATTATCAAAGTAATAGTCTGCCTGCAGGCTGGAGAAAATACAGCCGTAATAAATTACTGTACCGTCTTCAGGTAATATATTTCTATCTTCGGGGAATTCACCAAAAAGATCCATCTTGTCTTTATTAAACCGATTTCACCTCTGCACACAAGTCCTGTAATACTTTTTTTGCATCGCCAAACAGCATGGATGTTTTGGGCTGGAAGAAAAGTCCGTTTTCTATACCGGCATAACCGGGTTTCATACTACGCTTGTTTACAATTACGGTTTTAGCCGATTCCACTTCTAAAATAGGCATTCCATATATTGGAGAGGCTGCATCAATTTTCGCAGCAGGATTTACCACATCATTGGCACCGAGTACGAGCACTACATCACAGGTCTTGAACTCATCGTTAGCATCTTCCATCTCCAGCAATTTTTCGTAACTCACATCCGCTTCGGCCAGCAATACATTCATGTGACCAGGCATACGGCCAGCCACCGGGTGAATAGCGTATTTAAATTCAACACCTTTCTCTCCCAGTATTTTTTCAAGCTCATGACATGCGTGCTGCGCCTGTGCAACCGCAAGTCCATAACCTGGTACAACCATTACTTTATTTGCAAAACTCATCAGCATAGCTGCATCGCTTAAACTTATTTCCTTGTAATGGCCCTGCTCGCCGCTACCTGATGCAGTGCCTGCTCTGTTACCGCCGAAAGAACCTATCAACACATTTTGCAATGAGCGGTTCATCGCTTTGCACATGAGTATTGTGAGCAATGTTCCGGCTGCACCAACTAAAATTCCTCCGGTAAGCATTACTTTGTTATCATATAAAAATCCGCCACAGGCAGCAGCCACACCAGTAAATGAGTTGAGTAAGGAAATTACGACAGGCATATCGGCACCGCCAATTGGCATAACAAAAAATACACCATACACCAAGGCTAAAGCTAAAATTGTATAGAGTAAAAAACTTTGCGTGGGATCAACAACCAGGTAAGCGCCGGCTCCCAGCGTAACAGCAAGAATGATAAGATTTAAAATATTCTGCCCGGTAAAACTGAAATCCTTTACAGTACCGTTTAATTTTCCCCAGGCGATCATACTGCCGGCAAAAGAAACCGAACCGATAATTAATCCCAAAACAATAATTAAAACAGTTGGTTGAATAGCATCGGCACTAATTGTACCAGCTGATAATTCTTTTGCAAGATGATTGAATTCTACTACTGATATCAATGCCGCACATGCTCCACCCATTCCGTTGAACATGCTCACCATCTCAGGCATAGCTGTCATCTTTACTTTTTTTGCAGCCAGTGTGCCAACGATTCCGCCAATCAATAATCCGCCGAATATCCAGGGATAGTTGCCAAGATGTTCGCCGGTTTCATGATTGGTATAAAGAAAGATTGTTCCAACTATTGCGATGCCCATTCCAAAAGCAGCCAATAAATTTCCTCTGCGTGCAGATGCAGGATTGGATAACATTTTAAGGCCAACGATAAATGTTACCGAAGCAATTAAGTAGCAAAGTGTGAGTATGTTGATTCCCATAAGTTAAATTCTAATATTTAAATACTAAATTCTAAAACTGGAGTCTCTTAATCTCCAAGTTTACGCAAAATGGCCGCGATTATTTTCATTAGTTCATCTGCCTCTTTTAGTAAAGACAGCCTTTCCATTTCTAACTCTTCAGATTCATTAGTCAAAATATGTTTCAACCATAGTATCGATTCCTTGGCTTCTTTTTTGCTGATCCTTATCCGGTATCTTAAATCTTTCCCTCCAAGTTTATCATTTGCTTCAATGTAATTTGCAGCGACTGAACCTGCAGACCGAATCAATTGTGAAATGTATTCCCTGTTAATTATATCCTGCTTTAACTGCCTGCACAAATCTCTAACACGGATTGAAAAAGCAGCCGTTCTTTCTTCTAAATCATATTTTCGATCTTCGTTCATTTAGAATTTCGAGTTTAGAATTTAGAATTTCAGTATTACTATTTCTTCTTCTTAAACATTTCCAGCATCCTGTCGGTAACAACAAATCCCCCAACCACATTTAATGTACCTAATACAACCGCCAGGAATCCAAGTATTAATGCTAAATAATTATCGGTTTCGGCCTGCCCCATAATGATGATGGCGCCTATAACCACTACGCCATGTATAGCATTGGCTCCGCTCATAAGTGGTGTATGCAGTACACTGGGCACACGGCCTATCACTTCAATACCAACAAATATCATAAGGATGACGATGTAGATGATCTGCTGATTACTTGTTATCCAGTTTAAAATATTTTCCATAAAATCAATTTATTAATTCTTTCACACGGGCATTTGTTATTTCGCCATTATGCACAACGCAGGTGCCCAATACCAGGTCATCTTCAAAATTCAGATTGAATTTGCCTTCTTTATCAATCATCAGTTGCAAAAAGTTGAGGATATTTTTTCCGTACATTTTACTTGCATCACTGGGCATGGTAGCCGCCAAATTTGAATTGCCCACAATACTCACCCCGTTATGAACCACCGTTTCATTGTTCTTTGTAAACTCAGTATTTCCACCCGTGGCAGCAGCAAGATCAATAATGACAGAGCCATTCTTCATTGCTTCCATCATGGGCGTAGTTATTAAGATCGGCGCTTTCTTCCCCGGTATCTGTGCGGTAGTAATTACAATATCGGCTTTTGCAATACTTTCAGCAATCTTTGCTTTTTGGCGCTGTAAGAAGTCTTCACTCTGCTCTACCGCATAGCCGCCGGCCATGCTTGCATCTGCTGCTCCTTCTACTTCAACAAATTTTGCACCCAGGCTCATCACTTCTTCTTTTACCGCCGGACGTGTATCAAATACTTCTATCACTGCTCCCAATCTTCTGCCGGTAGCAATCGCCTGTAAGCCGGCAACACCTGCTCCTAATATTAAAATTTTTGCCGGCGGAATACTTCCTGCTGCAGTCATAAACATGGGAAAATATTTGGGAAACAAATTAGCGGCCTGCAACACCGCTTTATAACCGGCAATATTTGCCTGGCTGCTCAATATATCCATGCTTTGTGCCCGGGTAGTACGTGGCAGCATATCCATACTGAACACGGTTGAACCATTAGCTGCAAAGTCTTTCATCAATCCTGAATTGAACAAAGGTTGATAAACACCAAGGAGAATTTTAGACCCGCCATTCTGACGGGCAGGTTTTAGATTTGCGATTTCAGATTGTGAAGGAGAGTTTATGGATAAAACGAGATCACTATTTTGTAAAACTTCGCTTCTTGATTTTACAGTAGCTCCTGCTTCCGTATATTTAGCATCATTCGCAAAAGCTGAGAAACCAGCATTGGTTTCCACGCAAACTTCTACATTCCATTTTTTAAGGATTGTGATATGTTCAGGAAGTAAGGATACTCTTGTTTCGGGTGATGTTTCTTTCAGTACGCCAATTATCATAATGCAGTTATTACTAGCTAAGATAGGAAAAATTAATACCTGATGGTAAACTGTTGTTTATTTTTAAAATCGGGGTTTATAAGTACTATGCCAATAAAGAACAAATCGATGGTTAATGTGACCTGAGGGTGTTGCTTTATTAATTTCCACGCAGCTTCCATTTCATTGCTCCAGTGTATATCATCGAAGACTAATATGGCTGACTTTGCTGAATGTTCAAGCAATTGTTGAAAGTAGTTTATTGTAGGTTCCTGGCGGTGGTTGCCATCAATAAAGGCAAAATCAACTGTCTTTAGTTTTGATAATAGCGGCCTCAGCGTGTTTGCAAAATTGCCTTCAATTATCTGAACGTTCTTTAATCTCAGTTCATTAAAATTTTGTTTTGCAATTGATGCTATCGAAGATGAACCCTCGCAGGTATTTAAAACCGAATGTTCATTTCCAGATGCAAGGTAAGCGCTGGTTATTCCGAAAGAGGTACCCAATTCAACAATCGATTCAGGCTTATAATATTGTACCATCCGGTATAAAAGCTGTCCGTATTTTTTGGGTTTGAGCGAAGAAGCAGCAATATCTTTTACAACCCTTTTATCTGTTTTAAATATCGATGAACCTGCGCCAAAATCTTCTACATCAATAATGGATTCATCCTGTAACAATACTTTTCTTTTTTGCTCAATTGTCTGATAACAGTGATAACTTGCTTTATCATTCAGCACATGTTTTACAAAATCGAATACAAAAGGAGAATGAATGCCGTGGCCTTTTCCGTTTGAAGCAGAAATAAAATATTGTAAGTACTTTTTAGCTAATTGGAATCTGTTGAACAATTAAGAATTAAGAATTAAATCCTGCGTACCGGCAGGCAGGTTAAAAAATTATTTTCTTGTCCAGGTTTGAAAGGAATATGGGAAGCCATGTTTTTCGTTCGATTCAAAATCATGATTGGATCTTAGTTGCCATTCAGATTCTTTCACTTCTGGGAAAAAAGTATCTCCTTCAATATTTTGGTGTACTCTGGTTAAATAAATTTTGTTGGCTAAATCGAATGCCTGATTATAAATTTCGCCTCCACCAATAATAAACGCTTCTTTGCAATTTGTTTCGGCAGCTTTTTTTAACGCATCCTGAAGATCCGATGCAACAATTACACCCTCTGCTTTCCAATCTGACTGGCGGGTAATTACAATATTAAACCTGCCGGGCAGTGGTTTGTTCACCGATTCAAATGTTTTACGTCCCATGATAACCGGCATACCCCAGGTTGTGTTCTTAAAAAATTTAAGATCGTTAGGTAAATGCCACAGCAGTTGGTTGTTTTTACCAATGCTGTTGTTTTCTGCAGCCGCAACTATTAAACTGATGGTCATACACAAGAAATAAGAAAGTAAAAATAAGGAATAAGAAAGTTGAGCAGTAAGCTAATGACTCCAATCACTAAACCGCCACAGGTGCCTTTATCGCAGGATGACATTCATAATTCAGCAGCTCAAAATCCTCAAACTTAAAACTAAAAATATCTTTTACATCTGTATTGATCTTCATCGCAGGCAATACAAAAGGCTTTCTGCTCAATTGCAACTCGGCCTGCTCAAAATGATTTTTATACAAATGAACGTCACCAAAAGAGTGAACAAATTCTCCCGACTGTAGATCACAAACCTGAGCAATCATCATTGTTAATAAAGCATAGGAAGCTATATTAAAAGGCACGCCTAAAAACACATCGGCCGAACGCTGATAAAGCTGGCAACTTAATTTACCCTCGGCCACATAAAACTGAAACAAACAATGACAAGGCATCAACTTCATCTTCGGCAAGTCAGCCACATTCCAGGCACTGATGATCATGCGCCGACTATCGGGATTTGTTTTTAAAGTATGAATCAATTCTTTCACCTGGTCAACTTCTACACCGTCAGCTCCGGCCCAGCTGCGCCATTGTTTACCATACACCGGACCAAGATCGCCATTCTCATCAGCCCACTCATCCCATATTTTCACATTATGCTCTTTTAAATAATTGATATTGGTATCTCCCTGTAAAAACCAAAGCAATTCATGAATGATGCTTTTAAGATGACACTTTTTAGTTGTCACCAATGGAAATCCATCGGCCAGATTGAAACGCATCTGGTAACCAAATACACTGCGGGTTCCTGTACCTGTGCGGTCGCTTTTATCCACGCCGGTATCAATAATATGTTTAACTAAATCTAAATACTGTTGCATAACTGCAAAATAAGTCAAAACTAAAAAGTAAAAAGCTAAAAGTTATTAAGGCAAGTATAAACAGCCTGATTAAAAAATGCCCAAAAGCGTAAACAGCCTGCAATACACCCCTTGTTGATTTTTGTATCTTTGCAGCGGAGATATTAAATATGAACACAAAAGGAAAAGTTTTAATGGCCATGAGCGGCGGTATAGATAGTACCGTGGCCGCTTTGATGCTTCATAAGGAAGGTTATGAAGTAGTGGGTATTACTATGAAAACATGGGATTATGCTGCCAGCATTGGTACAACCGGTAATAAAGAAACCGGCTGCTGCAATCTGGATAGTTTTAATGATGCCCGGCAGGCGGCGGTGCAGCATGGCTTTCCACATTTTATTTTAGATATACGGGAAGAGTTTGGCGATTTTGTGATTGAGAATTTTGTTGACGAATATATTGCCGGCCGCACACCCAATCCCTGTGTGATGTGCAATACACATATCAAGTGGCGGGCTTTATTAAAAAGGGCCGATGCGATGGGCTGCGATTTTATTGCCACCGGGCATTATGCACAGGTACATCAGCATACAAACGGCCGTTACTTTATCCGCAAAGGAATTGATGACACAAAGGATCAAAGCTATGCCCTGTGGGGATTACAGCAGGACCTGCTGAGCCGCACTTTGCTACCGCTGGGAACCTACCATAAAAAAAATATCCGCCAGATGGCGCATGACTTTGGATATCCCGAACTGGCCAAAAAGAACGAGAGCTACGAAATTTGTTTTGTGCCTGATAACGACTACCGCGGTTTTCTTAAAAGAAAAGTTGAAGGTTTGGAAGAAAGAGTGGCCGGTGGCAATTTTATTGACAAAACCGGAAAAATTCTGGGTCAGCATAAAGGTTATCCATTTTATACCGTTGGTCAACGCAAGGGATTGGATATAGCTCTTGGGCGTCCGGCTTTTGTAACCGAAATCCTTCCTGAAACCAACACAGTAGTTTTAGGCGAAGAGGTTGATCTGAACCGCAGCGAAATGAAAGTAACCGGGCTTAACTGGATAAAATATGATGGTATTTCTGATGGCATGGAAGCTACAACCAAAATCCGTTATAAAGATAAAGGTGCATTAAGTAATCTCTACACATACGAAAACAGTATAAATGTGCGTTTTTATGAAGATGTAAAAGGCGTAGCCCCCGGACAAAGTGCTGTTTTCTACGAAGGAGAAGATGTTATTGGCGGTGGTATTATTCAACGGGCTGAGCAGCCTTTTGCGATTTAACTGTATCTTTATTTGTAATATATCTAAACTTATGAGAAAGCAATTTCTTTTCCTGGCCTTAATTACCCTAACATTTTTTAGCGCTTGTAAGAAAAGTACTGAGGTACTTAGCATAGACGCAGTGGGTGAATATGCTCCGCTGCTGGTAGGAAAATATATTACCTATAGCCTCGATTCGCTGGTTTTCATAAATTTTGGTACTAAGGATACAGTTATCAGCTACGAGGTTAAACTGGAAGTTGATGGTCAGATAACCGATAACCTCGGCAGACCGGCTTTCCGTATCATAAGATATATACGCAAAACAGCCGCCAATCCATGGAATCCCGATAATACATTTATGTATGTACCAACTGAGTTTGGGCTTGAGTTTGTTGAAAACAATATGCGGTACTTAAAATTAAAAGCACCGGTAAGAGATGCTTTTACATGGAAGGGTAATTCTTATATTGATACTTATTCATTGAATTCGAACGTGCGGTATTTAGATGATTGGGATTATACCTTTGATAGCGTAGGTGTAAACACCACAATTGGTGCATTCAGCCTGGATAGTACATTAAAGGTTGCACAGCGTGATGAAGTGATTGGAAATCCAACTGACCCCAACTCCTACAGCGAAATAAACTACGGCGCCGAAAAATATGCAAAAGGTATCGGGATGATCTTTCGAGATTTTTTACATATAGAATACCAACCGCCAACTCCCGGGCGTGGTGGATATAAGCAAGGGTATGGTGTTAGGATGGTGATGATAGATCATAACTAACTACTTTTTTCTGCAAAAAACCACAAAGTCCGTCTGGGGAATTTTATCAACTCCCAATTGTCTTAACATAGTTACTAGTTGTCCTCTGTGGTAAGTACCGTGGTTCATCAGGTGTTGCAACATTTCATAAACCGTCTGTTTAAATTCTTCCCTTTTTGTATTCCGATAAAAAAACACATGCCTTAGTTGAGCTTCTGTGGCGTTATCAACCCATTCTTTCCATGTAGCTGATTGCTGATTTACTTTTGCGATGAGTTCCTGAAAATCGCCTGTAAAACCCTGGCTAGGCATTTCAATTTTCTCAACCAGTTTTAAACGTTGCCACCAGGCACACTCTGCATCCCACATATGAATGATGGTTTGCCTGACTGAGGGAAAGCTGCTATTAATCTCTTTGTTGATCTGTTCTTCTGTCAATTTACCAATACAATCAAACAGTTGTTGATTTGCCCAAATGGTAAAAGCGGCAGATTGTTGCAGGAGATGCTTCATGGTTTTTCTTACATTTACTGTCAAATTTAATTAAAGCATTTTTCTCTTTCATTTTTAATTCTCAACAATGAGCGGCAAAAAAATTCAATTCAGCGGTTTTAGTTCAGCTGCTATTCATGGCGGACATACCAAAGATCCTAATTCTGCACACCTCACTCCTGTTTATGCCAGCAGCACTTATATGTTTGATGATGCTGAACAGGGCATGCGACGATTCAGCGGTGAAGAAAAAGGTTATGTCTACAGCCGCTGGGGAAATCCAACCATCAATGAAGCTGAAGAAAAAATTGCAACACTCGAAAGTTTTGGCATTGCCGGAGATGACAGGAACCCGCTTGTGTTGAAAGCCATTTTGCACAGCAGCGGTATGGCGGCTTTAAGCACATTGATGATTGGTACATTAAAAGCCGGTGATAAAATTCTAACGCATTATTCTTTATACGGCGGCACACAGGAACTGGTTGAAAAAGTATTACCGCCGCTGGGCATTGAAGCGATAATTGTTGATTTGAGGAATTTGGATAAAGCTGCCGAAGCTATCAAGGCCGACGCCAATATTAAAATGATGTATCTGGAAACCCCTGCCAATCCTACTATTCAGTGCGTTGATCTTGGAGAATTGACAAGGCTGGCAAAAACCAACAATTTGATTGTAGCAGTTGACAATACTTTTGCTACTCCATATTTGCAGCAGCCTTTTTTATACGGCGTTGATTTTGTTTTTCACAGTACAACTAAATTCCTGAACGGACATGGAACAGCCATCGGAGGCGCATTGTTAGGCAGTGATCTGGCATTGATGAACGGTCACATAACAAAAGTTCATCGCCTGCTGGGCGGCAACAGTAATTCCTTTGATGCATTTTTATTAACCCAGGGTATGAAGACACTGGAAGTAAGGATGGAACGGCATTGTCATAATGCTATGGAAGTCGCTGCTTTCCTGGAAGAGCATGCTGCAATAGCCAAAGTCAACTACCTCGGACTTAGTTCTCACCCTGATTTTAATACTGCAGCCAAACAAATGCGACACCCGGGTGCCATGTTGAGTTTTGAAATGAAAGAAGGACTGGAAGCTGCAAAACAATTTATTAATAAACTGCAGATGTGTATCCGTGCTGTTTCGCTGGGCACCTGCGATACATTGTTATGTCACCCTGCAACCATGACACACCATGGCGTTCCCAAAGAAAAACGTGAACAGTATGGTATTACCGATGGATTGATACGCATGAGCGTGGGAATTGAGAATGTGCAGGATATTATTTTGGATCTTGAACAGGCTTTGTCTAATTAAAAATGAAAAATTAAGAATTAAAAATTGAAGAAAATGAGCATAACGATACGCAGGGCGGTTAAAGAAGATTGTGTGAGAATGTTAGAACTGATACAGGAGTTGGCTGAGTATGAAAAAGAACCGGATGCAGTAACTGTTTCTTTTGATCATTTTGTGGATTGTGGATTTGGCGAAAAACCAATCTGGTGGGCCTATGTTGCCGAGGTTGATGGAATGGTTGAAGGCTTTGCTCTTTGGTATATCCGCTACAGCACCTGGAAGGGAACCCGCCTTTATCTGGAGGATCTGCTGGTTACCGAAAAAATGCGTGGACAGGGTATTGGCAAACTATTATTTGATAAACTGACTGAAGAGTGCAAAGCCAAAAAGTACAGCGGCATGATGTGGCAGGTACTGGATTGGAACGAACCAGCGATCAATTTTTATAAAAAATACCCCGAAGTGAATTTTGATGAAGGTTGGGTGAATTGTTCAATAAATTTTTAGCTAACCGTCAATAATCAATCCCCTGATTTTATTCCTTTAAACTACGCCCCCGTTTTCGTAAATTTGCGGCTCCATAAGCTGAATAAAGCTTTACTGTACAAGAGTGATTATTTTTTCCCTCTTTTACTAAAAGAGTAAAAATTAACAAACAGCCGTTGCCAATGAAGCTAGACAGCCATTCAAAAGCCAGGCTCAAAAAAAATATTATGGCAGATAAAATAATAATGAAAAACGGGATACTGACTGTTTCCGATAATCCTATCATCCCATTTATTGAAGGTGATGGCATTGGACCCGAAATATGGTCGGTGGCACAAAAAGTATTTGATACCGCAGTTGAAAAAGCATACGACGGTAAACGCAAAATTGAGTGGAAGGAAATTCTGGCAGGCGAAAAAGCATTTAAACAAACCGGCGAATGGTTACCGGCTGAAACTATGCAGGCAGCCAAGGATTATATTGTCTCTATAAAAGGTCCGTTGACCACGCCAATTGGTGGGGGTATTCGTTCTTTAAATGTTGCCATGCGCCAGGAGCTAGATCTGTTTGCCTGTGTACGTCCGGTTAAATGGTTTAAGGGTGTACCATCTCCTGTTGTTAATCCGCAGGATGTGGACATGACCATCTTTAGAGAAAACACCGAAGATATTTATGCAGGTATCGAATGGAAAGCCGGTTCGGCAGAAGCCCAAAAATTTGAAAAATTTTTACTTGAAGAAATGGGCGTAACCAGTGTACGTTTTCCGGGCGACTCCAGTTATGGGGTAAAACCGGTTTCATCCAAAGGAACCAAACGATTGGTAAGAGCAGCAATCGCACATGCTTTGGAACACAGGCAGCCATCTGTTACCCTGGTGCACAAAGGAAATATCATGAAATTCACCGAAGGTGGTTTTAAAACCTGGGGATATGAAGTGGCACGTGAAGAGTACGGCGATAAAACCTTTACGTGGGCCGAATGGGATGAATTGAAGAAAGCACATGGCGAAGAACATGCTAACGAAGTGCAACGCAATGCCCTTCATGAAGGAAAATTGCTGGTGAAAGATATTATTGCCGATAATTTTTTACAGCAGATACTGATTGCTCCTAAGGATTATTCGGTGGTAGCTACCCTTAACCTTAACGGCGATTATATTTCTGATGCTTTAGCTGCAGAGGTTGGTGGTATCGGTATTGCTCCGGGTGCCAACATCAACTACAACACAGGATATGCTGTGTTTGAAGCCACCCATGGTACCGCGCCAAAATTTGCCGGCACTGACAGTATGAATCCTTCTTCCATTATTTTAAGCGGTTGCATGATGCTGGAATATATAGGTTGGAAAGAAGCTGCCGACCTGATCACATCTGCTTTGCAGGCCGCCATCATGCGCAAAAGAGTTACGATAGATTTCTATAACCTGATGAGTGATGCTACCCTTTTAAAAACAAGTGAGTTTGGCAACGAGATTATAAACGACATGGGCGTAGTAACCGGTGATGGGCAATTGAAGAAAAGTTCGAGCCTGTAAAAGAATAGCAAAAAAAAATTAAATACTTTCGCAAAAAAAAATAAAACATGGCTAAAATTAAAGTAGATAATCCTGTGGTTGAACTGGACGGTGACGAAATGACCCGTATCATCTGGAAATTTATTAAAGACAAATTGATCCTTCCTTATATGGATGTAAACATCCAGTATTTTGACCTGGGCATGGAATATCGTGATGAAACAAATGATCAGGTTACCATTGATGCAGCCAATGCCATAAAGGCCTGCGGCGTGGGTATTAAATGTGCAACTATCACTCCTGATGAACAAAGAGTGGAAGAATTTAAGCTGAAGCAAATGTGGAAGAGCCCCAACGGAACCATCCGTAACATACTTGATGGTACTGTTTTCCGTGAGCCGATTGTTATGCAGAATGTACCAAGACTGGTTACCAACTGGACAGCACCCATCATAGTTGGCCGTCATGCTTTTGGCGACCAGTACCGTGCAACAGATACCGTAATAAAAGGCAAAGGAAAATTAACAATGACCTTTACACCCGAAGGCGGTGGCGAACCGCAGGTTTTTGAAGTATATAATTTTAAAGGTGATGGTGTTGCTATGAGCATGTACAATACAGATGAAAGTATTACAGGTTTCGCACGTAGCTGTTTCAATATGGCTTTAAGTAAAGGCTGGCCTTTATATCTTTCTACTAAAAATACCATCCTTAAAAAATACGACGGACGTTTTAAAGATATTTTTGAAAATATTTATCAAAGCGAATTCAAACAAAAATTTGCAGATGCAGGAATTGTTTACGAACACCGCCTGATTGATGATATGGTTGCAAGCGCCTTAAAATGGAACGGCAATTTTGTATGGGCCTGTAAAAATTATGATGGTGATGTGCAGAGTGATACGGTAGCGCAGGGATTTGGCTCTTTAGGTTTAATGACTTCAGTTTTGGTAACTCCCGATGGTAATACCATGGAAGCTGAAGCCGCACATGGAACAGTAACCCGCCACTATAGAGAGCATCAGAAGGGCAAACCAACTTCTACCAATCCCATTGCTTCTATTTTTGCCTGGACAAGGGGACTTGCATTCCGCGGAAAATTAGATAACAATCAGGCACTGATTGATTTTTGCAATGCACTGGAAACGGTTTGTATTGAAACCGTAGAAAGTGGCAAAATGACCAAAGACCTTGCCGTTTGCATTCATGGCAATAAGGTTAATCATGGGGAGCATTATTTATACACCGAGGAGTTTTTAGATGCGATAGATGAGAACCTGAAAAAGAAAATGGGAAGTTGATAAACTAATAACCATCCTTTTACTTAATTTTAAAACGTCTTGTAAATTTACAAGACGTTTTTACTTATCCTTTTTATGACAGCCGTAATTATCATTGCAATTTGCAGCTTACTCTTAATTGCGTATGTTTTTGACCTAACCTCTTCCCGTACAAGGATACCATCAGTCATTCTTTTATTATTGCTGGGCTGGACAGTCAGACAACTGACCAATTATTTTTTTCCCGAAATCCCCGACCTCAATTACTTACTCCCCTTTATCGGCACCATTGGTTTAATACTGATTGTTTTGGAAGGCTCGCTGGAACTGGAGCTTAATGCATCGAAGCAAGAGATCATTACCAAGTCAATCATCACTGCGTTGATACCGATGCTGGTATTTTCAGTTGCTTTGTCTTTTGCTTTTCAATACGCCATACCTTCTATATCTTTCCGGGATGGGCTGGCTAACGCCATACCACTCAGTATCATCAGCAGTTCCATTGCCATACCAAGTGTAAAATACCTGAGCAAAAAAAGTAAGGAGTTTATTACCTACGAAAGCAGCCTCTCCGATATATTCGGAATAATATTTTTCAATTTTGTGGCATTAAAAAGTATGACTGAACCGGTACCGGCATGGCAGTCGGTCCTCTTGCTGTTGCTAATGATTGGCGTATCATTTGTTGCCACAATTGGACTGGCTTACCTGTTGAGCAAGATCGACCATTCCATAAAATTTGCGCCCATCATACTTGCCATCATTTTGATTTATGGTATCGCCAAATATTTTCATCTTCCGGCGCTGATATTCGTACTTATATTCGGTTTGTTCCTGGGTAACCTTAAAGAGTTTAAGAAATTCAGCTGGATTAGCAAACAGAAACCTGAAGTACTGGATGGTGAGATTAGAAAATTCAAAGAATTGAACATTGAAGCCACGTTTCTGATACGTTCGCTGTTTTTTATCCTTTTCGGTTTTTTAATGGAGACAAAAGAAATTCTTAATCCGAAAACTTTTGTATGGGCAGTAGGCATTGTATCAGCTGTTTTAATTTTACGTGCCCTCCAGTTTATAATCCTGAAACTGGATATGATGCCTATGCTGCTGATAGTACCCCGGGGCTTGATCAACATCCTGCTCTTTCTTTCCATCATACCATCGCAAAATATTCCGCTGGTGAACAAATCACTTATTTTGCAGATTGTTTTGCTGACGGCTTTTATTATGATGATCGGGCTTATTTCAACTAAACAAAAAGAAAAAAGACTGGCTGAACATGAAACAAACAAAGCATGAGTGAAGACAAATCCATATCAAACGATCCCCTGCACGGCAAAACACTCGAAATGATTGTCACACATCTGGTGGAGATGTATGGCTGGGAAGAACTGGGCAATATCATCCGAATAAATTGCTTTAGAGATAATCCAAGTATCAAATCCAGTTTAAAATTTTTACGCAAAACAGCATGGGCAAGAAAGAAAGTGGAAGACTTGTATATAGATGGGTGATTTTTAAGAACGCTTCCTGTAATTAATAACAGCCCAGGTATTGAAGAAAATCCCCAAACCCAACACAGAGAAAAGATCAGTTCGTATATCAGCAAAACCACTTCCCTTTAACACAATCATACGAATGGTTTCTATAAAATAAGCAACCGGATTTATTTTGGTGATCCATTTTGCCCATTCCGGCATACTCTCTATCGGTGTATATAAGCCGCCCAGCAACATGAACAACATCATTACAAAAAAACTTACAAAAGTTGCCTGTGTCTGCGTTTCTGAAAACGTAGATACCAGCAATCCAATACCCAGCAGGGTAAATAAGAACACCATCCCAAATAAATATATTAATGCAATGCTGCCCACCGGAATAATATTATAAAACAACCAGGAAACGATCAGGCCAAGGGTAAGTGTTACCAAACCCATGATCCAGAAAGGAATAAGTTTACCCAAAATAAATTGCACTTTTGTTATGGGCGATACATTGATCTGCTCGATGGTTCCCACTTCTTTTTCATGAACAATATTCAACGCAGCCATTAAACTGCCAATCATGGTAAGCAAGGTTACCAGTATTGCCGGCACCATAAATATTTTATAATTCATGGCAGGATTGTACCAATTGGAAGAAGTGACTTCGATGATTGGTTGCGGATTGAATTTTGGAAACTGAATCCACTCCACCCTGATATCTGAATTAAAATCTTTAATAATATTGGCCGCGTATGCCCCGCCCAGATTGGCTTTTACACCATTCACGGCATTCACGGCAATCAGCATATTGCTTTTGTTTTCCTTCACCAATTCCCTTTCAAATCCCGACGGTATTTCAATGATCAGGTCGGCATTTCCTGATTCAATAGATACCATGGCCTGTTTATAAGACGGCGACAAATCGGTCAGTTTAAAATAACCCGAGCCTGAAATCTTGTTAATGAATTTTTGTGAGTAAGAACTATGGTCATGATCAACCACAGACAACAACACATTCTTTACTTCGTAATTGGCAGCGAAAGGAAACACCAGTAATTGTATCACCGGCATGATGAGCACCATCCGAAGGATTGCGGGGTTGCGGAAAACCTGCCTGAATTCTTTCTCCAGTATTACGAGTAGCTTTTTCATGACAGACGGATTTTAAATTTTCTGAAACTCACTGTCAGTAAAAACAACGACATGCCCAGCAACACCAGTGTTTCTTTCCACACCTGCGAAAAACCAAGGCCTTTTATCATCACATCTTTTACAATCAGGTAAAACCATTTTGAGGGAACGATATTGGAAATAATCTGCAACGGCAGCGGCATACTTTCAATAGGAAACATAAATCCGCCCAGTAACAATGTTGGAAGCAATAAAGACATCAGTGAAAACATCTGTGCTTCCTGTTGTGTCTTGGCAAAGTTGGAGATCATCAGCCCTAATGAAACCGCCGTAATGATGAACAGCAAAGATTCAGCAAACAACAAGACCAGACTGCCATTGATGGGTACATCAAGTATGGTTACACTTACAATCAGAATGGTCGTTACATTAACCAGCGATAAAAATATATACGGTATAGCTTTGCTGATAATAAACAGAAGTGGCTTTAGCGGCGATACCAGTATCACTTCCATGGTATTGATCTCTTTCTCCCTAACGATGGCAACGGAGGTCATCATGGCTGCAATTAAAATTAAAATCATGGCCATAACACCCGGCACAAAATTATACGCCCCTTTCAGTTGCGGGTTGTACAACATGCGAATTTCTGGTTGTATCTGGTAGGGCATTTCGAATTGGCCAAATA
>JAHEBJ010000027.1 GCA_024642285.1 Sphingobacteriales bacterium | reverse complement strand
ATGATATAATAAAAGAAAGCTGTTCGTCCATAAATGACCATCCAGTTGGTAAACCGGGTTTTTACATTTTCAATAAGTGCTAATAATAAAATTGCAGGACCCAGTAAGATGCATATATACAAAAGCGAAGGCGGATATTTGTTGACTTTGATAAATGAGAGGAATGTATAGAAGGCATTTTTTTGTTCACTCCAGTCAACCGGGTCGCCATATAAATTGGTAAAACGAAGTACAACAAAAAATAAGATCATTCCGATACCTAAGCGAATCAATATTTTTTTTCTTTGTGCTGCAGAAAATTTTGGCGAGTATAAAACTCCCATACAATAACCCAGCATCATGACTCCCAACCAGGGAACAAACGGGTATACCATCATTAATAAATGACCCGGAGCAAATTGATAAGGAGCAAAATACCCATGATGAAAAAGATCCCACCAAAAACCGGCTTTAAATCCATCGGCAGCTTCCGGAATATCTAAAAGATTATGACCAAACACAATGATCAAACCCAATATTAAAATAAAACGATAAGGCAAATGAATAAGTAAACCTAAAAAGACCATACTGATACCAATAGCCCAGATTACCTGTAGCGGAATAATAGTGTATTGCGGATTAAAGGTCCATGCAAATGTGATGATGACAACTTCAACAATAATTAACCATAAACCCCGCTTAATTAAAAATGCACTCAGTTCTTTTTTAGTTTTTCGTAAACTCTGTAAATAAATAGAAGTGCCGGATAGAAAAACAAAAATAGGTGCACAGAAATGAGTGATCCATCTTGTAAAGAATAATGCAGGTGAGGTAGTATCCAGGTTTAACGGATCATCCAGGTTGGCGCCGATATGGAAATAATCCCTTACATGATCCAGTGCCATAATAACCATGGCGATGCCACGAAGGATA
Source organism: Sphingobacteriales bacterium (assembly GCA_024642285.1). Lineage (GTDB taxonomy): Bacteria > Bacteroidota > Bacteroidia > Chitinophagales > Chitinophagaceae > Ferruginibacter. The sequence goes on along the minus strand of JAHEBJ010000027.1, from coordinate 33,323 downwards.
TCGATGGATTCAATTCTTTTTTGGCTGGTTAGTGATTCTTGCATGAGATTAGTTTGGTGGGATTTAATTTTATTCCAGGTGATATTTCTGTTTTAAATAGTTTATCAATTCTGCGGCATTCTTTTTCAACGTTTGCAATATCAATAATTTTGACCTCCTTGAACCATTCATTTGTAAAGTATGAAATCCAAGTTCTTTAAGGAGTTCAGTATCATATGTTCTTAGTGCAGCATTATTAGTACTTCTTAAAATTTCTCCTTTATCGGTTTCCTGTTTTCTTAAAACACCGGGATCAAGCACTTTTGCTGCAATAATTTTATAATTGTCGAACTCATGGTTATAATTATCTTCCAGCAGCCGCAAAAGAGAAAACTGGTTATAATAATTCATTATTTTATTGGAAGCCTCGGGGTAGCGGATCAAACGGAAGCCACCGGAAAATTTTAGCTGATCAAAAGTTCTGCTGTTGTTGGCAAAAGGAATATATCTCGGCCCCATCCTTGCCACATAATATAACTGATCACCGTTTTGCTTTGCTAAAGAAGCGTTGTTCAGTAAATTCATCAAAGTGTCAAGATTTGCTATTCCCAATTCTTCTGAAGTGGTCATAGTTTCAAGAACTTTTTCATCATCTTCCAGATCTGCAATCAGGGAATTTATGAATTGCTTTTCCCTGTCTCTTTCTATTTTATGCTCCAACTGGTACTCTGCCAAAAACCCGCAGAACACAGCGAGGAATAACATTAAAAATTCCCAGAAATAATTTTTCCAGTTTTTCTTTCCGTGTGATGCATGTGTGTGGTGATGTACTTCCATATTTTCAGTTTCTTGATTCTCGTTATTTGTTTCTGGTTGTTCAGCTTCGGCAACAGGTTCAGCAGCTGATATTATTTCATCTTTTGTTTCGTTTTTTAACGGCTGCTCCTGCGGAATTTCTTCCGGTGGTATGTCTTCTGCTTTACTCATATCTTATTGACTGTGGAATTAATTAAATCCTTTTGATTGTAAAAACGACAATAAGCCGGTTGCCTGTATCTTGATTTTTTTCATCCAGTTTAATTGGCCTAAAAGACCTTTCCTGAAATCATTTATTGCATTGAAATAGTAATTTAATTTTTCGGAGTCATCAGATAACAGGAACAAACCCTCCACGGGCTGATTGTCGTATATTTTGTACAGGTGCACAAAATCAATCATATTATTGTGGGCGGTTTTGGTTATTTGTTGAATATTTTCCAGCACGTCCTGGTGAATATGCATTTCCCTCACAGTGGCATCGTATGCTGAAATACTGTCTGCTATTTCTTTGTTTTCTATGAGCCTGAGTCCACCGGCATTTTTCAGTTGCTGAATGGTTTTATCAGTATAAATAAAATCTTTGAACCCTGTCGAATTTACGATGATTCTATTTAAACATGTTGTTGAATGCATGTCTTGTTTAAGTATACTGAAACAGTCTGAAAGGTTGTTAAGTTCTATTTGTTTTTTTGATAGTTCATCTATACTGATATCGGTTTGCATAATATCATTTTTCAAATCTTCCATATAAGAATGAATATATTGCCTGCCTCTTTCCCGTTCAATTTTGTGTTCCAATTGATATTCTGCTAAAAATCCGCAGAACACAGCGAGGAACAGCATTAAAAATTCCCAAAAATAATTTTTCCAGTTTTTCTTTCCGTGGCCGGAATGTGAATGATGATGTACTTCCATGTTTTCTTCAGTTGAAAGTTGAGGGTTGATAGTTGATAGTTGTTCATTTTCGGTAACAGGTTCAGCAGATGATGCGGTTTCATCTGCTGGTTTGTTTACCGGCTGTTCCGGAATTTCTTCCGGAGGTATGTTTTTTTCTTCGCTCATTATTTCTAATCAGGTTTTCCGAAAGGCTGCCATTTTTTATAAGTTGCACTCCGCCATATCCATTCAACGGGGCCGTAGTTAAAATATTTAAGCCATACTGTGCTTAATATTATCTGAACAATGAACACTGCTATTCCGAACAAAGTAAAATAAACAGGGCCCATTGTTCCCGAATAACCCAGCCCGGCACCAAGGAAAACAAAATTGCCGATCAATGACTGCATCATATAATTGCTGAATGCCATCTTGCCAACCGGCGCCAATACAGATAATATTTTTTTACCCGGCCCGGTTTGAAAGCTGAGCATGAACAATGAAACATAAACCATGGCCAGTGGCGCCACACCCAATGCATAAGCAATGGTTTGATAAAGCCCATTTGTTTTTAAGTTAAAATAATCATCCATGAAATAGGTCATGTAGCGGCCCAGATAAAAATTAGCTGGCAAGCCAATAAACAGGCCTGCCACTATGATGATGTACAATATTTTTTTATGTTGCTGAATATTTTTATAAAAATCAGAACGGCCTAATACATACCCGATCATAAACATGCCCAGTACTTTTGGTATGCGGCTTACAAAGAATAAATATCCATAGCGGAAAAAGAAACCCGAGATATTACTTTTCAATATACCCCACCAGCCAGCATGCCTGCTGTAAACTATATATTCAGCTTCGGAAGTTACCCCGGTCAATTTTGCATCAATTTTCTGCCCGGTCTCAAACAAAAGACCTGCTGGGGCGTTCAACCATGGCCATTGCATTTTGGCTGCATATAAAAGCATGGGTAGCAATGTGAGGCTGATGCCTGTTATCAATAATGTTTTATTTGAAAATTTCCGGCAGGGCAGCAAGAGAAAACCAAGCAGGGCATAAAAGAAAACAATATCCCCGGTCCATATCATTAAATGAACGGCGCCAAGCAGCAGCATAAATACCAGCCTTCTTTTTATAGTGGGCAGTGCATTTATTCCGGCAGCACTGGCTCTTTTAAATTGCAGAGCAATACCCCAGCCAAATAATAAACTGAAAATGGAATAGAATTTTCCTTCGATGAACATGTGATGTAGGAACTGCATTTTATGGTCCAGCTGGGGCAGGAGCATGGGGCCTGTTTGATGAGCCGCTTCATTATATCCGCTGAAACCGGTTCCGAGGTTGGCAATAAAAATGCCCAGGATGGCAAATCCCCGGAGTACGTCCATAAAAACAATTCTTTCTTCCGTACGAACAGGAGTTAGTGTTTGCATGCAGTTGTTTTGGTAAAAGTTGTGTTCTGTTTAAAATCTGTTTATATAATATGGCCAATGGCCCAGTAATTGGTTGAGTTTGTTTTCCTGCGAAAAGAGAGGTATAAATGTTTAATGTTACCTGCCGTAAAAAAATAAGATACAACGTCTTAACAACCATTAAAGTAACACAATTAACTGCAGATTGCAAAGAGAATTACAATTATGTAACTAACAGGTATAGGCGTTTAAATACAGGGCGAATCTTACGTACCCGATTATTTGATAATAGCTTTTGTAAACGCTGTGGCCACACAGACTGCGTGGCTGGAACCGCAGGATAAAAATACCCTTTCGCCTTTCGCTGTTAATTCTTTAACGGCAGAAACCAATTGCCGGTTCCTTAGATCGTTTGTAAAAGCAGCCATGTCATCTAAAAAACCGGGCAGGCCATGCTCGTCCGATACATTTCGCCAGTCTTCGCCCTGTGGAAAATATTTTTTCCATAGCCTGTCTACATCAGCAGCATTGCTGATATTTTTTTCCTGCCCCACATTTTTTACACGTTTGTAATATTGATGGATGTAGTCCTCAGGTGAATCGGGCTTACCATATCTTATCTGACCAAAATAAGGACTCAGTATTTGTGCAAGTGCAATTTGTTCGGCATTAAATTTTGGCAGTAGTTGTTTTGCCAGTTCTTCTTTGGAAAGATCCCAATTGTATAATGGTACATTGTCTTTTTGTGCAAGTGCTTTTACTTTGCCGCCTTCTCCAAGATTTTTGACCGGATCCATAAATCCGGGGATCAGGAATCCAAGTCTTCCTTCAACCAATGCTATTGTGGGTTTAAGTTTTTTCCATTCTTTTTCTATCAGCGCCATTTCAAAATAGGTTGGGTCTTTTGTATGCTCAGCGCCGAAGATGCAATATTTGTTTGCTGCAGCAATTATAAATGGCCGCGGATGATCGACCATCTTTCCATAATTTTTAAATGGAATTATAGAATCTGTGGCGTTTGTTGAAACGGAATAATATTTTGGTGACTTCCAGGCAATAAAATAGGTTATACCGCATACTGCGGTAAGGAATAAAAATATCCAACCCATTACCCGGAATGGTTTTTTGTTTTTCATGCTGTTTGTTATTTTTAATTGCTATACTTTACCGGCTTTTCAGTTTTATAAATAACCATGTACCGGAATATTTTTTATTCCTTCGGTTTATATTCAAAAACAAGGACTGCATTTTCTTCAAGGCTGGCACTTGCAAAAAGTTCGTACCGCTTTTCACCGGCGGTAATAACTACCAGTGCTGTATTTGGGGGAATACTGCCCAGGTTATGGGCAAACAAAATTATTTCGTGGCGGGTTTGGTTGTCCTCAAGTTCCAGATTTATTTCAATAGCTTTTTCTGAAAGCTGCTGATGACTGAGTAATATTTTGCCGTTGTAGTAAATGCTTACCGTATCACCATCCATAATGGCGTTATCGTACACTTTCAAATTGATGGTCTTAACATCCACAACAATATGGCTTTGCTCCGTATTTTTTCGCTTTTCAAAGTCTATCGGATCAGCCACGTTGTCTTTTACTATATTCTCCGGCGGTACAACAGCGGCAATAGTGTCTTTGGTTTTTTTAGGAATTATCACCGTCGCAACTGTGTCTTTTGGCGCTTCCGGTATCACCACAGTTTTTGAAGTGTCTCCCGGAAATTCAGGTACCTGGAATTGCTTTGTTGTGTCCTGTAGCGTAACCACATCATTAAGGCAATCGTTAATACCCGGTAACATCTGCATTGGTTTAGATGAAACTTTCTTCAGGTAAATAGCTGTCTCCACGGTTTCACCATTTATAAAAGCCTGAATTTTTTCAATGGTGGTAGGATTATAGTATAATACCTCCTGATCGTTTACATACTTATGCGAAAGCTCAAGTTCCATTAAAGTGTGGCTGCCGCTGTTGGCGTAAAAGGAAGTGCCGAAAACCGTAAGGAGTCTCGATTTTTTATCAAAGCTTGCTTCAAAATAAGCCTTGCAAAAACTCTTGGTGTCGGAGATAAGGTGATCCCAGGTGTAGCCGCAGATCTTGTCACCTTTTTGCACCATATTGATTTGTAAAAACTGATACGTGCCCAGACTGCCCTGCCATGTGCCAGTTAAGTCTTGAGCGGATGCAGCAGAAGAAAACCAGAGGATTGACAGCAAAAGAGCATATTGTTTTAAAGACTTCATCACAATACTAAATTTAGCGCAAAAAGTTGAGATGAAATGTTATAGTTTATTATCGAACAAAATGTCTGCCCGGCAGTTATTGGATGTTATATCGATTTCAGAAAGTTGGGGAAACGGTGTTTAATAATTGCTGATCGCTTCTGTTAATTCAGGATATTCATCGTTCTCTTTGAGAACAACCAAAGCAATGGACCTGGTCTTTTTCAATATTTCTGGCTATTGTTTCATTTACCTCTTTTTCGTTTGGTTGATTTATTGAGGAACAGATGTTATATCTAACTTAAAAAATCACGTACAAATAAATCGCCAACCTATTGGATGATTTATCCGTATGTAAATATGGTTGAATAATTTCCAATTTCGTTAGTAGTTTAAAATATAATAATTTCGAATGCAGGAATTGTATGCATGTTGTGTAGCTGACATAGGGCTTGTTTAATTCATTGTAATTTTACGTACGTATGGCAAGAGCAATATTTATCTGGATTTTAAGGGTAGTTGCCGCGGCTATATTGTTGCAAACCTTATATTTTAAATTTACGGCACAGCCTGAGTCTGTACATCTGTTTACTTTACTTGGAATAGAGCCATGGGGAAGGATAGGAACCGGTGTTGCAGAATTGATTGCTGCCGTGTTATTATTAGTACCACGTACAACGCTTCCTGGTGCTGTTATGGGGCTTGGCCTGATGGCCGGAGCTATATTTTTTCATATTACAAAACTGGGTATTTATTTTGGCGGCGATGTTATTTTATTTTCCTATGCCGTAATCACCTTTGCCTGCTGCCTTGGCCTTACTATAATATTCAGAAAAAAATTACCTCAATTATTAAAATTAAAAATTTGACGACTGTATTTCAAAAATCAAATGAAGCAATTCAGGACCTGATCAATGTGTTAACGCAACTTGCAGAATCGGGGAGATATGCAATGTCCAGCGAAGCCTTGAGCGATGCTACCATTGGTCAACACACACGGCATATTATTGAGCTTTATCAATGTCTCCTTGCGGGATATTCCATTGGCGAGGTTAATTATGATGACCGAAAAAGAAATGTATTGTATGAAACAAATGTAGCAGCCGCGGTTTCAGAGTTAAAAAGAATACAAGCTGAACTGCTCATGCCCGATAAACAACTAAAAATATTTTTAGGAAGTGAAAAGGATCCGGTTTGTATTGAATCGAATTATTACCGGGAGATATTGTACAACCTTGAGCATTGTATTCATCACCAGGCATTGATAAAAGTTGGACTTGTTTTCTTCAAGGACATAAATATTTCCGAAGGATTCGGTATAGCTTCATCTACTCTTCATTATCGCAATCAATGTGCACAGTAAGTTTCATCCGGGTAAAAGACAGTGTTATCATTACGTCAAACCGGGATGAGCACATTAACCGTGAAACCGCTGCTGCGCCTGATTTTTTATTATTAGATAGACCGTCTGACAGTATTCGCAGGAAAATTATTTTCCCTCGTGATGCAAAGGCAGGCGGAACCTGGTTTGTAGCCTCAGATAGTGGAAACATTGCGATTTTATTGAATGGCGCCATTTCAAAACATACTGCAGCACCTCCATACCGCAAAAGCAGGGGACTGATTTTGCTGGATATTATTTCAGGAGAAAACCCTTATTCATTTTTTATGGAAATGGACCTGCAAAAGATCGAGCCTTTTACTGTAGTACTTTTTGAAAGCGGGATATTGTATGAATTGAAATGGGATGGAATTAGTAAATATGAGACCAGGCTGAATTCCGAAAACAATTTTATCTGGTCGTCGGTTACTTTATATTCGGATAAAGTAATTGCTGAAAGGGAAAAAAGGTTTGCGCAGTTTTTGACTAACCAAAAAGAGCTGACTGCCGGACTGATCCATGATTTTCATAACAACAGCTATGGCGACAAGGAGAACGGATTTATCATCAACCGCAACACAGGAATCAAAACATTCAGTATAACGCAGGCCATCGTTGGTAAAAACCTCATCGATTTTATACATACCGATCTTTTACAGCATCGGCAATTTAAAGAGATGATGCCCATTAACCCTAAGGAACAACAATGAAAAAATTAAAACTATTTATACATAGGCTTACGCATTGGGAATACTGGCCTTTTGATGTGGTGTATATACCCATGTATTTTGTCTGGTTCTACTTTGCGGCAAAAGCCCGTTCTTTTTTCTTTTTTAATGCCGCTAATCCAAGGATAAAGAATGCAGGATTTTTAATGGAATCAAAAAAAGAGATTTACGATATCATCCCATCTGCGTATATCCCTAAAACTTTATTTTTTGAGCAGAATGAAGGAGTTGACAATGTTATAAAGTCATTTGCAGGTTCAGAAATTCGGTTTCCCTGTATTGCCAAACCCGATATTGGCGGCAAGGGTAGAGGAGTTCAGAAAATTTTTTCCGATGAAGAACTTGCTGTTTATGCCCGAAAAATAAATATGGATTTCCTGATTCAGGAATTTATTCCATTTGCCGAAGAAGTTGGTGTTTTTTATATAAGAATACCCGGTGAAGCAGATGGGTTTATCAGTGGAATTGTTGCCAAGGAATTTTTAATAATTAAAGGTGATGGCCATTCAACAATTACCCAACTTATTGAAAAAGACCCACGCTATCATTTTCAATTGCCGGCCCTGCAAAAAATTTACGGCGCAGGGTTACAGGAAATATTGGCTGCCGGCGACTTGAAAAACCTTGTCCCGTACGGCAACCATGCAAGAGGTGCAAAGTTTGTTGATGTAAGTTACCTGGCCGATGAAGCATTTACAAAAACAATCGACCATGTTTGTAAACATATACCCGAATTTTATTTTGGGCGGCTCGATATCATGTATGATAATTTTGAAGACTTTAAAGCAGGGAAAAACTTTTCTATTATTGAACTTAATGGCGCAGGCAGTGAGCCAACACATATTTATGATCCGTCGCATTCTTTGTTTTTTGCCTGGAAGGAAATTGCCCGACACTTTAAAATGCTTTGCGATATCAGTATGAAAAATCACAGGCGTGGTTACAGATACCTTACGTTTAAAGAAGGAATGCAGATGTTCAGGGAAAATAAGGCAGTAGTAAAAAAATTAAAAGAGTATTAAAGGCCTGTACATGCTGTTCAAAAAAAACAGAAAGTTGAAATGGAGCATTCTGATCTTTTTATCGGGCTGGATAATTTTTGCACAATCCTGCATGAAATTCAGAATTGATGACAGTGAAGCCCGGAGGTCTTTTGAAGAAAAAAATATACCGGCGGGTCTTGTTACCGTAAAAATTCAAGGCTTTTATCTCCACTACGTAAAGACCGGCATCGACAGTTTGCCTACTTTGTTTTTCATACATGGTTCACCGGGCAGTTGGGATGCGTACAGGACTTACATGATGGATACGGCATTACTGCGGCGTTTCAGAATGATCTCCATCGACAGGCCGGGTTTTGGATACAGCGGTTTTGGAAATGCTGTTCGTTTGCCAGAGCAGGCATTCCTTATTAATAAAATTGTTGAAAGAGAAAGCAACCGGCAGCCGGTACACCTGGTGGGGCATAGTATTGGCGGGCCTGTAATAGTAAGAATGGCTCAGGATTATCCAACTGCATATGCCAGCTTAACAATATTAGCAGGTTCTATTTCGCCTGGGGATGAACCAAAAGAATACTGGCGATACCTGTTTACTTACTCGCCGCTTAAACTGCTGATGCCGGGAGCATTTAAACCATCAAACGATGAGATCGTTTATTTTAAGGAAGATCTGCATAGTATTGATACCGGTTATTCTATAATAAAAATACCGGTTACCTTTATTCATGGCGATGCTGATAAATTCGTCACGGTAAAAAACGTTGAATATGGCAAAAAGAAACTGGCCCATAATCCTGATGTCAAAATAATTATCATCCCGGGAGCCGGGCATTTTATTCCGTGGCAACATTATGCAGTAATTAAACAACACTTAATGGGGTTGCCTAAAAAACTCGATTAGCGGATTGGAGAGTGCTGATCTTTTCATTATTATTAACTTGCAGCCCGGTTAATAGTATCCAGGTTTATCATTAATTTGCATCTATAAAATTAGCAAATGGGAATACTTAATCAAATTGCCGAATATTTATACCTGAAGAAAAAAGATCCTGATGCACCAAAAACAAAATGGGTTGGATACATGCATTTCATAAACAGGCTTTCTATTTTACTATTTCTCCTCGCTATGGTCATCCTGGCCGTAAAACTACTATGGTAAATTATTCATGTATTTGTAAATACTTTCGGCAGCGTTGGCCGATGCATGACCTCCCTGGCTTAACAGGTTTTTTAATTCGGAATAATCATTTGCTAACTGTTTTTGTTTTGCCACATCATTTAACAAAAGGTTCAATTCCTGTTTTAAATTTTCAACGTTTAGTTCTTCCTGTATTAATTCCTTCACTACTTCTTTATTCATGATCAGGTTTACCAATCCTATGAATTTTATTTTTATCAAACGCTTAGCAATCTGGTAGGAGAAAGCACTGCCTTTGTAGCAGATGACTTCCGGCACTGCAAACAATGCAGTTTCTAATGTAGCGGTGCCGCTTGTGACCAATGCAGCTTTTGATTGTGAAAGTAACTCGTAGGTTTTATTTACAACCGATGAAACATTTTGATAAGGCGCCAGCAAACCTGCATAAAAACTTTCATCTAGTCCGGGTGCTTTTGCCACCACAAATTGGTAATCCGGAAAATGTTTGGCAACCTCCAGCATAATGGGGAGTTTTTTTAAAATCTCCTGCTGACGGCTTCCGGGTAAAAGGGCAATTGTTGCCCGTTGCTCATTGTCGGACATAAATGGTTCAATGCCCAGGGAAAAACTATCAACTACTTCCACTAACGGATGCCCTACATATTCTACCTCATAATTCCATTTGGCATAAAATTCTTTTTCAAAAGGCAAAATAACGAGCATTTTATCAACGCACTCTTTTATCAGTTTAACCCTGTTTTCTTTCCATGCCCAAACCTGTGGTGAAATATAATAAATGACTTTTATGCCATTTTCTTTTGCCCATTTGGCAATACGTAAATTAAATCCGGGATAGTCGATGAGGATGATAGCAGTTGGTTTGTAACGCAGAATATCGGCCTTGCAAAGTTTTATATTCTTTAAAATGGTACGCAGATTTTTTATTACTTCCAAAAAACCCATAAAGGCCAGTTCTTTGTAATGCTTTACCAGTGTGGCTCCTGCAGCCTGCATTTTGTCTCCGCCCCAGCAACGTATGTCAGCCGCCGCATCTCTTTTTCTTAGTTCTTCAATAAGATTACTACCATGCAGATCGCCACTGGCTTCGCCTGCTATAATATAATACCGCATGACTGCAAGTTAAATTTTAGTTTGTAAAAACCGGCTCGATTTATTATCAGGAGAAAGTTTTAATGCTCAATACCATGAGACCATACATCAATGTAAGTACAAAAATACCCTTGGCAGTATGGTCTTTACGGCTGTTGATATAAATTGTAAACAATACTGCATTCACCATCAGGGCAAGACTAAGGGCAACGCTGAAAGTACGATGTCCCTGCTCACGTAGCATGTACTCGAAAGTATTGGCGAAACTAAAAGACCGGAATTTTACAAATTTGAAAATAAGGATTCCTATTATCGGCCCTATAAATCCCAGCAATGCACCAAACCAAAATTTATCTTTTTTAAATATCATTTGAAGAGATTCTTTTTTTCTAATTGTTTTTTCAGCTCATAGTTCGTCAAATCAAACTGTACTGGCACCATGCTGATGTAATTGTTCTTGAGGGCCCATACATCAGTATCGGTTCCTTTGTCAAAATTGATGAATTCTCCGGTAAGCCAGTAATAATTTTTTCCATGAGGATCTTTTCTTTCGTCAAACTCTTCTTTATATTTTGCATAAGCCTGTTTGCAAATTTTAATTCCTTTTATCAGTTCCAATGGCACCGCCGGAATATTTACATTCAGCAACAAATGCTTGTCCATTTTCTGTTTTAATAAACTGCTTACAATTTTTTGAATATAAAAACGGGAAGCTGTAAAATCAGCCTCAACACTATAGTCAAGTAATGAAAAGCCAATGCTGGGGATGCTTTCAATTGATGCTTCCATGGCAGCACTCATAGTACCGCTATAAATTACATTAATGGAATGATTGGCGCCATGGTTTATTCCACTGAGGCAGATATCAGGTTTGCGATGCAGTACCTTATCTACTGCAAGTTTTACACAATCAACAGGAGTGCCCGTGGTTTGCCATGCTTCGGTATCACCAAACAAATCTACTCTGTGCATGCGAAGCGGTTGACCAATGGTGATGGCATGTCCCATACCACTTTGTGGTTTATCTGGAGCCACAACAACTACTTTTCCCAGGTCTTTAACAGCTTCAATTAGATTGCGAATGCCGGGAGCAGTAATTCCATCGTCGTTTGTTATCAGGATAATGGGTTTTTCTTTCTTCTTAGCCATGTATGTTCAAATCATTTAAAAGGTAGGGAATAATTCACGGGCAATTCCCGGCTGGCGGAACGGCCAGGGGATCATTGCCAGTATAATCACTAACGCTATTCCAAAATAAATTAGTGTGCGTTTGTGTTTTTGTGCATCGGTATCGGCACGTTTTACCATGCTGCGGCCCACGTGTACCAATAGCCAGGCAATGATCATCATCAAAGCATGTTCAACGGCAAAGAATCTTTCTGCCGGGTCTTTCATCACCGCACCCATGCCGCTTTTTACTTTGTCGAACCACATACCTGTAAAGTAAAGGATCAATCCAATCAGTAATTGAATGTCGCAACTGATCATAAAAAACAGGTTAATTTTATTATCACTGCTTTTATATTCTCTTTTGCTCAGCACTGCAAATAAAGCTGATAAAACTGCCCAAACGCCCAAGACTAAAACAGCCCAGCGTAAAATACTATGTGTAATTAATGTATGATTCATAGTAAAATAATTTGTGCAAAAATAGGGTATGTGTTTTAATTGCCACAGATTACAGAGATTTTTAAGTGGTAACTTAATTTCAAGCTATTCATCTTAATTTAGAGAAATCAAAACTAGTTGTATGCAAATGACAAAACCCTTCCTTACTGCCATAATAGTATTTGTTTCTTTAGTTTCTGCTGCACAGAAGAAAAGCGACATAAAAACAAAAGAACCTGATTCTCTAAAAAATATTTCGCTTTCAGGTCTTAGCTTCCGTAGCATTGGCCCTGCAGTTACAGGTGGCAGGATTGTGGCAATAGCCGTTAATCCAGAGAATACCAGCGAGTATTATGTAGCCTCTGGCCATGGCTCTTTATGGAAAACAAAAAATAACGGCGTTACGTTTTCTCCTGCATTTGAAAATCAAACTTCTTTTGCAATGGGGGCCGTAGCAGTTGATCCTTCAAATACAAACATTGTTTGGGCAGGAACCGGCGAGAATAATAATCAAAGCAATGTTATTTATGGTGATGGAGTTTATAAAAGTGAGAACGGTGGTAAGAGCTGGAAGAATATGGGCTTGCAAAACTCAGAGCATATCGGAGGTATTATTGTTGATCCTTCCAATTCAAATATTGTATATGTGGCTGCCTATGGCTCTTTACGTAATTCAGGTGGCGACCGTGGCATCTATAAAACAATTGACGGAGGTAAGACATGGAGAAAATGTTTGTTCGTAAATGAATACACGGGCTTTTTTGAGATACATATGGATCCACGATATTCAACAAACTTATATGCTGTGGCACACCAACGTATGCGTAAAGGCTATACCGGTATTGGTGGTGGCGATGAAAGTGCTGTATACAGAAGCATTGACAGCGGAGCAACCTGGCAAAAGATCATGACCGGCTTGCCCACAGAAAGTGTTGGCAGGATCGGGCTGGCTATATCTCCGGCCAATCCTGATATTTTATATGCATTGGTACAGGCCAAAGAGGGAAGCGGATTATATAAAAGTTCCGACAGGGGAATTTCCTGGGCCAAGCAGAGTGCCTACAACCCTGCTTATCCTTTTTATATGCAGAAAATTATTGCAGATCCAAAAGATGAGAATCGGTTATATAGCATGGACTTATTGATACAGGTAAGTATTGATGGAGGTAAATCATTTAAGACTTTGGGAGAAAAATTCAAGCATGTCGATAATCATGCTTTGTGGATCGATCCAGTCAATACCATGCATCTGATCTCGGGCAATGATGGAGGCGTATATGAAACCTGGGACAAGGGACAGAACTGGGACTTCAAATCGAGAATACCAATTACGGAGATTTACAAAGTAAGTACCGACAATGCATTGCCGTTTTACAATGTGTACATTGGAACGCAGGATAATAATAGTCTAATGGGGCCTTCCCGTACCATTAATTCCAGTGGAATAACCAACTACGATTGGATATTTACGCTTGGCGGAGATGGATTTGAAACCCAGGCAGATTGGAAAGATGATAAAATTTTATACGCTCAATCGCAGAATGGAGGATTAGTAAGGTTTGATAAAAGCAGCGGTGAGGCATTATTTATTCAACCGGTTAACCTGATCGATTCCGGTTACCGGTTTGACTGGGATTCTCCTTTGTTGATATCGCAGCACAATAACAAGCGTGTATATTTTGCAGCCAACAAACTGTTTCGTACAAATGACCAGGGTAATTCCTGGGATATTATCAGCCCCGATCTTACAAGGGGCGTTCCGCAAAAAATGCAAAGACTAATGGACAGAAGCTGGAGTATTGATGAGTTGGCAGGTAAAAGCTCGCTTGCAGATATTACCAGCATTGCAGAATCACCATTAGATGAAAATATTTTATTCGTTGGAACGGGCGACGGGTTGATTCATTATACAACCGATGCCGGAAAAACATGGACGAAAGCTGGATCACTTCCCGGTATTACTGAATTTACGAGGATACATCATATCATTGCTTCACGCTATAATAAATTAATTGCGTATGCCGCCTGCCAGGCTTTTACCTATGGTGATTATAAACCTTACCTGTTAAAAACAACAGATGGTGGTCGGACATGGTTTTCCATCAATGCCAACCTTCCTGAAAAAGGCAGTACTTATACCATCGCTGAGGACCATGTTAAATCTGATCTTTTGTTTGTAGGAACACAGTTTGGTTTATTTTTTACTGTTGATGCCGCAAAAGAATGGATAAAGTTTGCAAATGGATTGCCAACAACAACCGTTATGGATATTGAGATCCAGCGCAGGGAGAATGACCTCGTGGTTTCAACCTTTGGAAGAGGAGTGTATATATTGGATAACTATGCACCCCTGAGAAATTTCAACAAAGAAATGATGGAAAAACAGGCAGTTGTTTTTCCGGTAAAAAATGTATTGATGTATGTTGAAGCAAACCCTTTCGGGTTTAAAGGCAAAGGTTTTATGGGTGCAGGTTTTTTTACAACGCCTAATCCCGAAGTTGGTGCAACATTTACTTATTACCTGAAGGATGAATTAAAAACATTAAAACAAAAAAGAAGAGATGCTGAAAAAGAAATTCAAAAGAACGGCGGGGATATTGATTACCCTGCCTATAATATTTTGAAAAAAGAGGCTGAAGAGGAAGCGCCTTATTTACTTTTTGTGATAACTGATGAAAAGGGGAATGTGGTTCGCAAGATAAAACCTGATGCAAAAAAAGGTATCAATAGTGTAACCTGGGATTTGCGGTATTTACCCTTTACGCCGGTCACCTTTACGCCGTTTGATGACAGCTATGCATGGAACGAACCTGATAAAGGATACATGGTGATGCCGGGTATTTATAAAGTTTCTTTGCAAAAATTTGAAGATGGAAAGTTTACAGAATTAGCAGCACCACAATCGTTCAATTGTTTATCATTAAATAACAGTTCAATGCCTGCTGGCGATAAAGCATCTTTGAATGAGTTTAATAAAAAAGTGGCAGAACTTACCAGGGCGATGAGTGGAGCGGATGAATTCAGGAATGAGCTGACTAAAAAACTTCCATATCTGAAACAGGCAGTGCTGGATGCATCCAATGTACCGGTCAACAGTTATGAGCAGGTTTTGGGCTTACAGAAAAAACTGGAATCCATAAATCAAAAGATCAATGGTGATGGATTGCGTGCAAAATATGAATCAACAGCACCGATCTCTTTGAAAGGAAGAGTTGATATGATTGCAGGAGCCTTATGGAGTACTACTTCGGCTCCAACAGAAACTTATAAGACGTCCTTTGATTTTGTGGCAGATGAATTTGAAGCAGTATTAAATGATTTGCGTTCTGTAAACGAAGAGATTAAACAAATGGAATTGTTACTGGAAAAATATAAAGCGCCGTATACACCTGGCCGCCTGCCTGAGTGGAAAAAGAATCAGCCTTAAAAATAATTTTGTCAAACTAAATTAATTAGTATATTTGTACTAATCAAATTAGTTGTATCATGTCAATAGCAGGACAAAACCTCAAATATCTTCGCAAACTTCGTGGTTGGACGCAGGAGGAATTTGCCAATAAATTAGGTATCAAGCGTTCACTCATTGGCGCTTATGAAGAAGAGCGAGCCGATCCACGTTTGGATGTATTGGAAATTTTAGCTGATATGTTCAAACTTACTTTGGATGACTTGCTGTTAAAAGACCTGAGCGATACTTCAGGCAGTTATCTTGCCAAAAGGCGGCAGCAAAAAATGATGACTGCCGACAGAAATATTATTCATTTCGTACCCGTTAAAGCCGCTGCAGGTTATTTAGCCAGTTATGCCGATACAGAGTTTATTGACGAGCTGAATACATTCACTTTACCCATGTTATCTGGTGGCAATTACCGTGCTTTTGAAATAATTGGCGACAGTATGATGCCAACACCAAGCGGAAGTATAATTGTTGGAGAGAAAATCGAGAACCTGTCAGATATTAAGTCGAACCAGACCTATATTGTAGTAAGCCGTAATGAGGGAATAGTATATAAAAGAGTAGAGAAAGATGGCCGCAGTAAAAATAAACTCACTTTAGTAAGTGATAATCCACAATACCAGCCGTACCAGGTAAATGCCGAAGATGTGGTGGAATTGTGGCAGGCACAGATGGTAATCAGTAAAGTAAGCCAACAGCAGCGCTGGGATGTAAACTCATTGGCCAGTATGGTGAATAACTTGCAGAGTCAGGTGAGTACTTTAAAGAAGAAAATGAACTGAGATCAGGTTCAAAAACATAACTTAGCGCACAACCAGATACATCGATTAATAATTTAAAAACACAGTTATGATTAAACTTCAGATCATCGGCAATCTTGGAAAAGATTGCATTGTAAAAGAGATCAACGGTAAACACGTTATCAACTTCAGCGTAGCACACACAGAGCGTTTCAAAGATTCTCAAGGCACACAAAAAGAAAGAACCACCTGGGTGGAATGTGCTTATTGGACGGACAGGACAGCTATTGCTCCTTATCTGACAAAAGGTACATCTGTTTATGCCGAAGGATCGCCGGAGGCTGACCCTTATACCAATAAGGAAGGACAAGCTGCTGCAACGCTTCGCATGAGAGTTCAGAACATTCAGTTATTGAGCAGTAACAGAGATAGCCAGGGTTCAAACCAGGGTAATGTTACCAATACCGGAATGGGAACTGCTCCTGTTGCAAAAACTGAATCGGCTCAAACAGCATCAGTAGTTGATGATTTACCTTTTTAAAAAATTAGAACTAAAAAATTAAGCTCCCGGTGTGGAGCTTTTTTTATTGGCTTCAGTTTACGACAAATAAAAAAACGCCCGGTTTATTAACCAGGCGTTTTCATTTTTAGAAGATTTATTAATCACTTTCTTTTCTTCCTAATTTTCTGCCAAATACAAACAAGTGAATTGCAGCAAAGGCAAGTGAAATATAAAATAAAGTTCTGTCGGTTTCAAATCCAACAGAATACTGATGCAGGAATCCAACAATACCCAGTAATACACATAATCCCAGGCCCGATATCCTTGCAATCTTCATTCCTACACGGGTATCTGTTCCATTACCCAATCCACTATGTTTGGCTCCATAAACCAGGTAGATGTCGTAACCAATGAGCATCCACACAAGCAAACGAACCCAAGTATCAGCAGGAAGGAATACCATCATGAACAAACAAACAAAAATTCCCAGTATTGGTACCAACGGAACCATCGGGGTTTTGAAAGATCTTTTTAAATCTGGCATTTTTACACGCATTACCCAAATGCCGATACATACAAGTATGAATGCAAACAAAGTTCCTATACTCGTCATTTCACCAACCACACGGGCAGGCACGAATGCCGCAAACAAACTAACAAATACCATGAACAATAAATTACTTTTTGCCGGTGTTTGTGATTTTGGATTTACAGCAGAGAAAACTTTTGGTATCAATCCATCCTTACTCATGCTGAAGAAAACCCTTGACTGTCCCATCAGCATAACAAGTATCACTGATGAGTATCCAAAAAGGATTGCAACAATGATAGCCCTGTTTAACCAGGGATAATCTGGCGTAACAATGCCGGCTGCATTTGCAGTACCCATATGATCAATTGCAACAGCAACCGGAGCGATACCATCCTTACCAGCAAATGAAGAATAGCTGGTAACACCGGTCATTACATGTGCAAACAGGATGTATAAAACAGTACATATTAAAAGAGATCCAAGAATTCCTATCGGCATATCCCGTTTTGGATTTTTAGTTTCCTGTGCTGCGGTACTCACAGCATCAAAGCCTATGTAGGCAAAAAACACAATGGCCGCTGCTCTAATAATTCCGCTGAACCCAAAATCACCAAAGTTTCCGGTATTATCAGGAATATAAGGTGTGTAATTATCATTGTTGATATATTTCCATCCAAGGAAAATAAATATCAATACTACTGCAACTTTAATGGTAACAATAACGGCGTTAACTGTTGCACTCTCTTTGGTGCCTTTTATTAAAAGTAAACTCATCAACACTATTATTGAAACAGCAGGTAAGTTAACAACTCCACCATCCCATGGACCAACGGTTAATGAATGAGGCAGGTAAATATCAAATCCTTCTAAGAATTTTACAAGGTAACGGCTCCAGCTGATACCTACAGTTGCAGCGCCCACAGCATATTCCAAAACCAAATCCCAGCCAATGATCCAGGCAATAAATTCACCCATGGTGGCATAGGAATAGGTATATGCACTACCCGCAACCGGAATCATGGATGCAAATTCGGCATAACAAAGTCCTGCAAACAAACAACCAAATGCCGCAACAATAAATGATATGGTAATTGCCGGCCCCGCATGATTTGCAGCAGCCATTCCGGTTATAGAAAATAATCCTGCGCCAATGATAGCGCCAATTCCGAGTGCAATAAGGCCACCAGCACCTAAAGTTCTTTTTAAAGTGTGTGAACCCGATTCAGCAGCTTCACTTAATAAAGCATCCATCGGTTTCCTTGCAAAAATACTCATGTCAGTTGGTTTGGTTTAATTTAATAAATGGAAAAGTAAGAATAAAAATCCTAAATAAACAACCAACTGTACATTTTTGGTTCAATATGGGTTGATAACTGTTATTAAATATTATATTGCGATGCTGTTTTGCAGCAATGAATGTTCATTGAGGCAGATCAGCAATTTTTGTAAGTACAAAGTTTCAATTAGATTTGACAATTCAATTTTAAAAAAAGCAAAATGACCAAACGCATTATCGGCTTAATTTCCCTTGGCTTGTTTACTATTCTGGCTTTACTCTATTTTCTGCATCTGCAGGAAATTGTGATCATTCCCGAAACAGTTTTGGTTAGTTTAAGATGGGTATTTCTTACCAGTATGATTATGTATGCTGTGTACAAGAGAAACCTTACTACCTGGATTTTGGTAAGTATGTTAATAGGTGTAGAGATAGGGTTAGACTTTCCTGTGTTCTCGCAAAACCTCAAGGTGCTAAGCCAGATATTTTTGCGGCTGGTAAAAACAATCATTGCTCCCATTTTATTTGCCACATTAGTTGTTGGTATTGCAGGTCACTCAAGCTTGAAACAAGTTGGCCGCATGGGTTGGAAATCGATATTGTATTTTGAAGTGGTAACTACTATAGCGTTGTTTATTGGTTTGTTGGCTATTAATATTTCTGGCGCCGGAAAAGGAATTTTGTTACCAGAAGGGTTTGAAGAAAAACTACCAACTGTTGCTCCGCAGGGTTGGCAGGAAGTAGTGCTTCATATATTCCCTGAGAATTTTGCTAAATCGTTTTATCATGGAGATGTTTTACCAATCGTGGTGTTTAGTATCATATTTGGTATTGCCCTAGCCATGTTAAGCGAAGAGAAGAAAAAACCAATGCTTGCTTTCACTGAAAGCCTTGCCGAAACCATGTTTAAATTTACCAATATCATTATGTACTTTGCTCCTTTTGGTGTAGGTGCAGCCATTGCCGTAACTGTGGGACATTTGGGAGTAGATGTTTTGGTTAACCTGGTTAAATTACTTGCCACACTTTACGCTGCATTGATCGTTTTCATTCTCGTTGTTTTATTGCCGGTCGCGTTAATTATCAAATTACCAATAAAACAATTTCTCCGTGCTGCATCCGAACCCGTGTCGATTGCCTTTGCAACAACCAGTTCCGAATCGGCCCTGCCTATTGCCATGGAGAATATGGAAAGATTTGGAGTGCCCCGTAAAATAGTTTCCTTTGTTTTGCCAACCGGATATACTTTTAATTTAGATGGAACCACTTTGTATTTATCACTTGCATCAGTATTTGTAGCACAGGCTGCAGGATTAAATATGAGTTTTGGTGAACAGGTTTTTATGGGTTTAACATTAATGTTAACCAGTAAAGGTGTTGCCGGTGTACCAAGGGCATCCCTGGTAATTCTTTTGGGAACAGCTGCTTCATTTAATTTGCCCATGTGGCCAATCATGGCAATTTTAGGTATCGATGAATTGATGGATATGGCCCGTACATCTGTAAATGTTACCGGTAATATGTTGGCCAGTTGTGTAATTGCCCGCTGGGAGGGAGAATTTGATGATAAAAAAGCGCTGGAATTTCAACCCGATTAGCGTATTATTTCAAAGCTGTTAAATAAAAAAACTCGAAATGCTCCTTAGTATATTACTTGAATTTAGCTGGACGCAATTACTGCAGCCGCAATGGTACATTGATAATGGCGGCTTATGGTTGTTACTATTGATCATATTTGCCGAAACGGGTTTATTTGTAGGCTTCTTTTTCCCAGGTGACTCCTTATTGTTTGTGGCTGGTATTTTCAGCAACAAGTTGGCTGCATCTTTGTACGATACGCATAGTGATTTTTTAAACCTGATGTTGTTAAGTGCATTGTGTATTGGCGCCGGTATTTTAGGTAATGCAGTTGGTTATTTGTTTGGCAGAAAAGTGGGACCCGCCATGTATAATTGGAAAGACCGCTTTCTTTTTAAACAAAAATATTTACACCAGGCCAAGGAATTCTACGATAAACATGGTGGTGGGGCCATTGTATTTGCAAGGTTTTTACCCTTTGTCCGCACATTCGCACCTATTGTTGCAGGCATTGTTCAAATGGATAAAAAGAAATTTGTTTTATATAATATTATTGGTTGCATTGCCTGGGTAATATCTATGTTATTCATTGGTCATTATTTAAATTCATTTGTAAAGGCCCAGTTTGGGGTCGATCTTGAGAAGCATCTTGAAATAATTGTAATCGCCATTGTACTTGTTACCACGGCGCCGGTTTTAATAAAAGTATTTTTTGGTAAAAAGAAGAAACCTGAAAATGACGCTTCAAAAAGCTGATCACTCCATTTTTAACATTGCTGTTTTGGTAGCCGCTCTGGGCTACTTTGTAGATATCTATGACCTGTTGTTGTTTGCAATCATACGGATAGAAAGTTTAGTATCGTTGGGCCTTACTCCCGAACAGGTTAAGATTGAAGGCGAAGCCATTTTACAATGGCAGATGGCAGGGTTAATGCTTGGAGGTATTATAGCTGGTGTTATTGCTGATAAAAAGGGCAGGTTAACAGTTTTGTTTGGATCGATTTTGTTTTACTCACTGGCAAATATTGCAAACGGCATGATCACTACTGTTGAGCAGTACAAGATCATTCGTTTTTTAGCTGGCCTTGGATTGGCGGGTGAATTGGGCGTTGGGATAACACTTGTATCAGAGCTTATAAAAAAAGAAAAAAGAGGAATTTCTACTTCAATGGTCGCGGGGATTGGATTAACCGGCGCAGTTGTTGCCTATTTTATGAAAGAGAATTTTCACTGGCGTACCTGTTATTATATTGGCGGAGGATTGGGTATGTTGTTGTTGGTTTTGCGTATTTCTGTTTTCGAATCAGGCATGTTTAAAGAAGTGAAGAAGTTGGATGTGCAACGCGGAAATTTTTTCATGCTGTTCACAAATGCCGACAGGTTTAAAAGATATTTGACCAGCATCTTAATTGGATTACCTACCTGGTTTGTAATAGGAGTGCTTGTTGCTTTTTCAAATGATTTTGGAAAGCTGATGGGAATAAAAGAGAACATTGATCCGGGCAAGGCTATAATGTATGCCTATGTAGCAATTTCAATTGGAGATATTCTGATAGGTTTTATAAGTCAGTGGTTGAAGAGCCGGAAAAATGCCTTGTATCTTTTTTATGCCATTACAGGTTTGTTCATGATCCTTTTCTTCACAGCACAATGGAATGGGTCTGCGGCAAAAATGTATTGGATATGTGCTGGTCTTGGTTTTGGTACCGGTTTCTGGGCCATATTTGTAACCATGGGTGCCGAACAGTTTGGTACAAATTTGCGGGCCACTGCCGCAACAACTATTCCTAATATGGTGCGTGGTATGCTGGCGTTTTTTATTACACCTTTATTTCAGATGATGAGGGGACTTACAGATTATTATACCGGCGCATGGATCACTGCTATAATAATTATGGTGATCACATTGATAGCTGCCTATTATACAAAAGAAACTTTCGGCAAGGATCTGAATTACATAGAAAAATAAATTTTGGCAAAATTCCTGATCATACGGTTTTCATCGATTGGCGATATTGTTTTAACCTCGCCGGTAATTCGTTGCCTGCGTAACAAATTTCCCGATGCTGAAATTCACTTTCTAACCAAGCAATCATTCAGGAGCATCGTTGAACACAATCCTTACATAAATAAAGTTCATACCCTTGGTGATAGTTTTGAAATAATGCTGCATGAATTGATGATTGAGGAATATGATTATATCATCGATCTGCATCATAACCTCCGTACGATGCGAATTAAGCGGCATTTAAAAACAGTGAAATCGTTTTCTTTCAATAAGCTGAATATTGAAAAATTTATTCTTACGAATTTTAAGATCAATACACTTCCAAAAAAACATATAGTTGACCGTAACCTGGAAACGGTTGCTTCATTGGGCGTAGTTAATGATGGAATGGGACTCGATTATTTTATTCCGAAAATGGATGAGATCAAAAAAGATGATATTCCTACGTCACATATGCATGGTTATATAGCGATAGTTATTGGTGCAGCATTAGCAACAAAAAAATTACCCTTACATAAACTGAAAAAACTCTGTTCCTTCATTGATCATCCAATTGTTTTATTGGGGGGCAAAGAGGATTATGAAGATGGAATGGAAATTGCGAAAGCTGATGATATTAAAATTTACAATGCCTGTGGAAAATTTAACCTGAATGAATCGGCTGATTTAGTAAAAGGGGCAAAGCTGGTTATTTCACACGATACTGGTCTGATGCATATTGCAGCGGCTTTGCAAAAGCCGGTGATTTCTGTTTGGGGAAATACGGTGCCTGCATTCGGTATGTACCCATATTATGGCAATCGCAGTAATAAGCAATACGATGTAGTGGAGATAAATAAACTTTGGTGCAGGCCTTGTAGTAAAATAGGTTTTAAAAAATGTCCGAAAGGGCATTTCAAGTGCATGGAAAAAATCGATGTTAACGAACTTGTAAATCTGGTTAGACTACGTCTTCAAAAATAATATTTGAATTTGTTTTAGGTTATATTGTAATTAATCTATGCTAAGATTTATTTTCCTTTTATTAATTTCAACTATTTGCAATTCGTCGTTTGCGCAGTTTAATGCTGTGATACAGTGGGAGAAAAATATACAATCTCCCCAATCTGATACAATATATTATAACCTTAACAAAAAACTTACATGGGCAGATTTTAAAGGCAAACCGTCAACATCAGGTCCGGCTGCGGCAATAACTGAGTCGGGCTTTGGGTTTAAAATGTCGGTTAGCTCATTTAACAGGAAAACCGACCTGCTGATTACCGTGTTTTGTTATTTCAATAAGGAAAAGTCCTGGGTGCGGCCCGGCATGGATGATGACTATGCATTGGAACATGAGCAACATCATTTTGATATCACGTACATAAACGCAGTTCTTTTTATTCAAAAATTAAAAAAGGCACAGCTTAACCGTGGTAACTTTAATGTGCTGGTTAATAAGATCCACGACGAATGTTTTACTGCTATGGATAAAATGCAGGATGACTACGACGGGCAGACCTCGAATGGACGAATAAAAGCAATGCAAAAAACCTGGAACAAAAAAGTTAATCAGCAGCTGGCTTCACTTACTACAGATTAACGATCAAAACCGGAATTTTTAGTTCATGTCTTACGGTGTTCACTGTTTCACCATAAATAA
This sequence comes from Sphingobacteriales bacterium, assembly GCA_024642285.1. Lineage (GTDB taxonomy): Bacteria > Bacteroidota > Bacteroidia > Chitinophagales > Chitinophagaceae > Ferruginibacter. Next base: position 9,315 of record JAHEBJ010000027.1, on the reverse strand, counting down.
AATCCTGAATACCTGTATGGCCATGTGCTCCCATAACCAGCATGTCAGCTTCAGCTTCGTGGGCTAAGCGTACAATTTCTTTAGCCCTGTTTTTATAACCCAAAAAGCCTTCAGCTGTAAAGCCTCTTTCCTGCAATTGGGTAACGTATGATTCCAACCTTTCTTTGTCTTTCCTCGATTCATAATCATCACTTTCGTCGCCGAAGAGTTTGGCAGATGCACTTTCTACAATATGGATGAGCAGGTAATGTGTGTTTGCTTTTCCCTGGCCAATTGCATAAGCCAGTAGTTTGTCATCATGAATACTAAAATCTAAAGCTATTGCAACCTTATTAAAGCTGGGTATCTCTAACTGTTTTAGTGTATTTGTTTCGGCGTGTATTTTTATAGAGGCCGGCTTTTTAAGCTTACCCGCAATAAAAGGATTGAGAATAATGTAAAGTAAAACTGCAATGCATATAAGCGCAGCTGCACTTATCAATAGTTGCTGCCACCAAACTCCATTTATAAATGCATTACCCATTTCGTTTACAAGCATTTTTAAATTCAAGTATACAAGTACCGATGCAATAAGCCATGCTGCAAATTTTGTCAGCGGTTTAATGGCAAATTTACCCATAGTTTTCTTATCACTCACAAAATGAATCAATGGTATGATGGCAAAGCCAAGTTGTAAACTTAATATCACCTGGCTCAGAATCAACAGAGCATCTACATTTTCTTCGCCATAAATAATGATAACGATCAGTGCAGGAATAATGGCTACCATCCTGGTGATCAATCTTCTTAGCAAAGGATTTATTCGAAGGCTTAAATATCCTTCCATGATTATTTGTCCGGCTAAAGTGCCGGTGATGGTGCTGCTTTGTCCGGCAGCGATCAGTGCGACTGCAAAAAGAATAGGAGCAAGGTTACCCAGAAACTCCGGCAGTAAACGGTGAGCCTCTTTAATTTCTGCGACATCTGAATTTCCGGTTTTGAAAAATACTGAAGCTGCAACAACCAGTATGGCTGCATTTACAAAAAAGGCAAGATTCAATGCAATGGTTGTATCAATCCGGTTAAACCTAATGGCTTGTTTTATACCAGCATCGGTTCTGTCTATTTTTCGGGTTTGCACTAAGGCCGAATGCAGGTAAAGATTATGCGGCATTACGGTAGCGCCAATTATTCCAATTGCGATGTACAATGCTTCATCATTCATCACTGTGGGGATAAAGCCTGTAGCCAGTTCTCCCATATCGGGCTTGGCCATTACAATTTGAACCAAAAACGAAATACCAATCACGGCAACCAGTGATATAATAAATGCTTCCATTTTGCGGATGCCCAGGCGTTGTAGATAAAGTAACAGAAAGGTATCGAGTACTGTTATTGAAACGCCCCAAACCAGTGGAAGCCCCGTGAGTAGCTGGATACCAATTGCCATTCCTAAAACTTCGGCAAGATCAGTTGCAGCGATGGCTATTTCTGCTAAAAGGTAAAGAATAAAATTAACTGCCCTTGGATAGGTTTCTCTGTTGGCTTGGGCAAGGTCTCTTCTTCTTACAATTCCCAACCTTGCTGATAAACCCTGCAGCAGTAACGCCATCAGGTTGCTCATCAGCAAAACCCAAATGAGTGTATAACCAAATTTACTTCCGCCGGCCAGATCGGTAGCCCAGTTTCCGGGATCCATATAACCTACACTAACGAGGTAGGCTGGCCCTAGAAAGGAAAAGATCCTTCGCCAACCCTTTTTCCTGGCTGTTGTGTCTACTGACTCATGAACTTCACTTAAGGAAGCTTCATTATTATTCTTACTAAACATATTGCACAAAAACATTTTTAGCAACCTGCTCACTTATTATGCAGGGGCTCTGTTTTAAAACTTTAATTTCGAGTGATTCATCAAATTCAAACTTTTTTAAAACCATAAGCTGACTACCCAATGTTATATTGTAATGCTTAAGCATTTCCAGCATTTGCACGGACTGATTAGTTACAGAACTAACGGTTAACATTTTTTTTAAAGTTACAGTAGAAAGGTTCTGCTGATTAATTACCGGAATTTTACCGTGCTTGTCGGGAATAGGATCGCCGTGGGGATCAAATGAAGGATTACCAAGGAAATTATCTAAGCGTTGTATAAGTTCAGCGCTGTTTATATGTTCCAGTTCCTCCGCAATTGGATGCACTTTATCCCAATCGAACTTCAGTTTCTCAACTAAAAAAAATTCCCATAACCTGTGCTTACGTACCACATCCAGTGCAGCTTTTTTACCAGCCTCGTTTAATTTGAATCCTTTGTACCGCTCATAATGAAGTAGTTTTTTTGCTTTTAATTTTTTCAACATGTCAGTAACTGATGCAGGTCGTGTCTGCATTTCGGCGGCAAGAGAATTGGTATTCACCAGTCCTGTAACCTGCTGCAGGTGATAAATGCACTTGATATGATTTTCCTCACTTGTTGTAAAGTTCATGGCCTTAAAAAATAAATTTAGACAAATCTAAAAATAATATTCATAATACCAAAATATTTATACATCTCAACAGAATCGCAGTTTCGCTAAATTGCAGTCAAATAGGAATTTATGAAAAAGAAAATCGGTTCGGGATCTCCCTGGGAAGATATAGTTGGTTATTCACGTGTTGTAAGAGTAGGCAACGTAATTGAAGTGGCTGGCACTACTGCAATGGATGGCGATAAATTAATTGGTAAAGATGATATGTATGCACAGGCATTTTTTATTTTTAAAAAAATAGAAAGGGCATTATTAGAAGCAGAAGCCACAATGGATGATGTAGTACGCACCAGGATGTTTGTTACCGATATTAAACGATGGGAAGAAGCGGCAAAAGCACACGGCGAATTTTTTAAGGAAATAAAACCGGTGTCCACCATGGTGGAAGTTGCAGGTCTCATCCATAGGGAATTATTAATAGAAATTGAGGTAACTGCGATATTAGATGTTAACTAACGTGCATATTTTGCTTGACCATTTTTGTGAATTTTCCGCTAATATTGCGACTTAATCAATTTTAACCCATTATGAATTTTTCTTCTTTTAATGTTCCGTATCCGGTTGATGAACAGTATGGTAAACGTATTGCTTATTTTTCAATGGAGTTTGCTGTAGCCCAACCATTAAAGATTTACAGCGGCGGTCTTGGTTTTTTAAGTGGTTCTCATATGCGTAGCGCATATGAATTGCGCCAGAACCTCGTAGGAGTAGGTATTTTATGGAAATATGGTTATTACGATCAGGCCCGTAACCAGGATCAGACCCTGCAGGTGCAGTGGAACGAAAAGATTTATAATTTCCTGGAAGACACCGGTATCAAATTTCAAATTGACATACACGAACATCCGGTTTGGGTTAAGGTATGGTACCTGAACCCCGAGACTTTTAAATCGGCTCCATTATTTTTATTAAGTACCGATTTGCCTGAGAATGATTATGTATCTCAAACCATATCTCATCGTTTGTACGACGCCAACGTGGCCACCAAAGTAGCTCAGTTTATTTTGTTAGGAGTTGGCGGTGCAAAATTGATGGACGAATTAAATTTTAATCCCGAATTATACCATTTAAATGAGGCACATGGAATAAGCGCTGCTTTTTATCTGCATAAAAAATATGGTAATATTGATGATGTTAGAAAACGTCTTGTGTTTACAACGCATACTCCCGAAGAAGCCGGTAATGAAAAACACGATATCCATCTTTGTGAAAAGATGAGTTATTTCTGTGGAATGAAATTAGATCAGGTAAAAAACTTAACTGGTATGACGGGGGATCTTTTCAATCACTCATTGGCTGCGTTACGTATTGCAAAGTTGGCGAATGGAGTTAGCCAATTACATGGTGAGGTTAGCAGAAAACTTTGGAGTAAGTATGAAGATATTTGCGAAATAAAAGCAATAACTAATGCACAAAACTGGCAATATTGGGCCGATAAACAACTTTACCGCTTTATGGATGCTCACAACGAAGACGGATTTATTGACCGTAAAAGATATTTGAAGAAAAGAGCTTTTGATGTTGTGGCAGATCAGACTGGTAAATTGTTGAATCCCGATGTGTTTACTATAGTTTGGGCCCGCCGTTTTGCCGGGTATAAACGTGCTGAATTACTGACCCGGGATGAGGAGAGATTTGAAGCGCTGATGAACAATCCTAAATATCCTGTTCAATTTGTATGGGCCGGAAAGCCTTACCCTGTTGATTATCCTGCTATCAGCGATTTTAATATGCTGGTTCATTTGAGTAAGAAGTACGATAATGTAGCTGTATGTGTTGGTTACGAACTGGCGCTGAGCAAAAGGCTTAAACAAGCTTCCGATCTTTGGCTGAACAACCCGAGGGTTCCAAGAGAGGCAAGTGGTACCAGTGGTATGACTGCTGCCATGAACGGTTCTGTAAACTGCAGTACACATGACGGTTGGATCTGCGAGTTTATCAATCATGGAAATAATGGATTTGTAGTGCCGCCTGTTGACTACGAAAATATGAGTGTGCATGAACAGGATGAGTACGATATGAATAAACTTTTTGAGATTCTGGAAAACCAGGTTTTGCCATTATATTATGATAACCCCGAAGTTTGGCGTGACATTGTTAAAAACGGTATGAACGATGTGCGTTGGCAGTTCGACAGTAACAGGATGGCAAAAGAATATTACGAGATCCTTTATAAATAAAATGATAAAACATCCCCGTTCAATCGGGGATGTTTTATTTTACCATAGTAAATTCGCAGGAGATGGAAGTGTATATTAAAAAGCTCGAGGTCCGCTGGGCCGATCTGGATCCTAATTTTCATGTGCTGCATTCTAGGTACTACGATTATGGAGCGTTCTGCAGGATGTCGTTTTTTAATGAACATGGTTTAACACCTGCAGTTTTGCTTGATAGTAAAATTGGTCCTATTATCTTCCGGGAAGAATGTTTCTTTAAAAAAGAAATAAAGTTTGGAGATGAACTGGAAGTGAATTTGAAACTGAGCAGGTGTAATGAGAGCGGTAGCAGATGGAGTATGACACATGAGATATGGACTAACCAGGAATTATTAGCAGCAGTAATTCATTTGGACGGTGCCTGGCTTGATACGCAGCGGAGAAAACTTGCAACACCGCCGGAGTTGTTCAAGAACGTTTTGAACCAAATTCCAAAGACAGAAAATTTTATTCAATAAATATTTAAGATTTTATTTAATGTCATTATAATGACAAGTTAACTGCACTTGCACGTTTAGCTTTTTGAAAATTAAAATCATGCGCATATTAATATTAGCATTATCATTTTTTTTTGTTTGTGGAATCGTTTTTGGGCAAGCCGAAACAGTTTATCCTGATGGATTAAAAGTGGGAGATACCGCTCCTCTTTTTTCAGCTAAAGACCAGGATGGGAACGTTGTCAGCCTTAAAGATATGTTGACGAAAGGGCCAGCAGTTATCCTTTTTTATCGTGGCCAATGGTGTCCTTATTGTAAAAAGCAACTAAGTCATTATGCCGACTCATTATCGTTACTTTCAGAAAAAGGAGTAACAGTATTAGCCATTACACCGGAGTCAAATGAAAACGTTCAAAAAACTGTCGAAAAAACCAGAGCATCGTTTTCAGTTTTGGAAGATACTGGCCTCGTAATTATGAAGTTGTACAAAGTTAATTTTGCTGTTGATGAAAAGACGGTGAGCAGATACAAGGGTTATGGAATTGATTTTGATAAAGCGAACGGTAGTAATGGTGCAAATCTTCCTGTGCCGGCAACTTATATTGTAGGGATGGATGGCAAAATTAAGTACGTGTTTTTTAATGTTGATTATAAAAAGCGGTCATCCGTTCAGGACATCCTGAATAATCTGTAAAAATTAAAAATTTATTAAGGTCTTGCAAATAAATAACTTTGCAGCACTTTTTTATGCTCAGTGCTACCATTAATTTATATCGAAACGCCTATACCGGATTAAACCGTCGCATGTGGCTACTGGCTGTGGTGATGCTGATTAACCGCAGTGGAACCATGGTGCTGCCTTTTATGACATTGTATTGTATCAACATCGGGTACAGCATCAGGCAGGCAGGATTGGTGGTAGCTATTTATGGTATTGGATCGCTTGTAGGCGCATTTCTAGGTGGTAAAATCAGCGACAGGTTTGGCTTTTATTATACGCAGTTCTTCGCATTGCTTTGTGGCGGAATGTTGTTCATCACGTTGGGGCAGATGAATACCTATTTTTCCATTTGTTTCTGTACTTTTTTTCTCAGCATGGTTAATGAGTCTTTTCGTCCGGCGAATGCTACGGCTATTGCTCACTACAGTACGGTTAAAAATCGCACCCAATCATTTTCAATTGTAAGACTGGCTATTAATCTGGGCTGGGGATTTGGTGGTGCATTGGGTGGTTTCCTGGCATCAATCAATTACAAATTATTGTTTTGGGTTGATGGATTCACTAATATCAGTGCAGCATTACTGTTGCTTTTTCTTTTACCGAGGGTGACATTAGCAGAGCAACAAAATCGTGGAACTGAAAAAACAAAGCCGTTGAAAGCGGCTCCGGCATATGCCGACAAGAAGTTTCTATATTTCATCGGCCTGCAGGTATTGTTTGCATTTTGCTTTTTTCAGTTGTTCACCACAATTCCGTTATATTTTAAAGAGGGATTGCATATTGATGAATTCTGGATTGGCGTTTTAATGTCTATCAATGGAATAATCATTGCCTTATTTGAAATGGTCATTGTTTTCAAGCTTGAAGGCCGAAGTTCGTATTTGCGGCTGATGACAATTGGAACAATTATCATGGCTGCATCTTTTTTTATTTTGAATTTGACTTTTTTGCAGGGATTTGTAATAGCTGCGGTTTCAACTTTAATAATAACCATCGGCGAAATGGTGGCCATGCCTTTTATGAATTCATACTATATTTCCCGAAGCACCGAAGGCAATCGTGGTCAATATGCAGGATATTACACTATGGCCTGGAGCACTGCCCAGGTTTTGGGAAGTACATTTGGAACTGTTATAGCCTTTGCTGCAGGCTTTAACAATTTATGGTGGATAATAGGAGGGGTTTGCTTACTTACAGCTGCAGGTTATTCACGGTTAAACAGAAAGATTCTTTAAATTTATCTGATCTATTTATAAATGCTGTTTGTTTTTACTGTAGCGCTGATTGGCATATCCTGCCCCATCAATTGAAAGCTCCCAGTTACATCTGTTGTTGATTTCCTTTCTTTTACGATGCCAGTGTTTTTGTTGGTAATAATTTCAGCCTTGGTTGTTGCATTTGTCTTTATCTCAAACTCAGTTCCCTGAAACTCCATTTTGTTAATGGCGTTGGTTACGGTGGTAACTTCCAAAACTGCATGATCTCCATCTAAAGATTTTAAAGTGTATGTGCGTATTTCCTGAAAGTCCTTTTTCTTTGTAGTATCCGCCCAGCTTTCGCCTACGAGTTTCCCCCGGGGTATTACTTCAAAAGCGGCTGATACAACAGCATCATCCGAAGCATCGCCAAACACATCGAGCAGTCCGGCAGCAGGATTGCTGATGTCATCATCATTTTTTTTATTTTTTTCCTCTTCCTTTTTTACTGCTAAACCTGTTCTGCTATCAATCGTAACCTCAACCGGTTTATTTATTTTTTCACCTAGTGCACCCGACAATTCATCATTGCTCTTGTTTTTATCTTCCGAATCGTAACTATTGTTCTGCCCCATCATACTAAAGTCCACTTTCATTTTGGTAAGCGTATTAGTGATAGAATAATTGTCATTAATACTGCTAATAACTTGGAGGGTGTTAAATTGCACCGAGCTGGAATTCATTTCCATACCCATTCCAAAATCTCCCTGGATGGTGGTACTGGATTCTGCGATAATTTTCTGCCCCGCTTCCAGTTTTAATTTGCCAGGAGTTGAATTTAAAGTTGATTGTGGCTGGGCGATGGTAAATGAGGTTGCCAACAAACCGCCAAGCAGGATACTTATTTTTTTCATATTTTTTTTATTTCTGCGCAAAAATATAAACAAACAGTATACGACGGCGTTTCAGGAACTTATTTTGCAAAAAAATCACAAATTGAATTAGTGGAAAAAAAAGGGCTGCTCATTTGAGCAGCCCTTATAGGTCTTTTAGAAGTGGAATTATCCTACTACTTTAACATTAACTGCGTTCAAGCCTTTTTTGCCTTCTTGCAAATCGAACTCAACGCTATCGCCTTCTTTAATATCGCTGATTAATCCACTTACGTGAACGAAAGTTTCTTTGTTTGAGTCGTCGTGCTTAATAAAACCGAATCCTTTTTCAGAATTGAAAAACTTTACGGTGCCTTTTTGTGTTTCCATTTTTTAATTATATTGTATTAATAAAGTGCAAATATAGTATAATTGAGATAATTGAGCGGATTTATTAATAATTGGGGCCTTTTTAGGTTTAAAAACTTCAAATTACCTAACTTTATAAGCGACGATTGCCTGCCTTTTATTTGTTTTAAATTTTTTTATGTCGAATACGATTACAACCGTTATAACCGGTTCAGGATGTTATATTCCGGATTTTGTTAAAACAAACCGCGATTTTACTTCTCATAATTTTTATGCAGAGGATAACAGTGCGCTGGATATTGAGCCACATATCATTGTAGAAAAATTTAAGAAGATAACCGGCATTGAAGAACGGCGCTACGCATCGGCAGATATTGAATCAAGCGACATGGCGGCAATTGCTGCACAAAAAGCGATTGACGATGCCGGCTGCGATCCGGAAACTATCGACCAGATCATTGTTGCCCATAATTTTGGAAATGTTTTAAAACATACGATTCAGACCGATGTTTTGCCGGCACTTGCTTCGAGAGTTAAACATTCCCTGAAAATTAAAAATCCTTCATGCGTTCCTTACGACATTTTATTTGGCTGCCCCGGTTGGGTGCAGGGAGTAATTCAGGCCGATGCATTTTTTAAAGCAGGCATAGCTAAGAAATGTTTAGTGATAGGTACCGAAACTTTGTCAAGAGTATTGGACGTATATGACAGGGATAGTATGATTTTTTCTGATGGTGCAGGGGCCTGCGTATTGGAAGCAAAAAGTAGTGCAGAAACAAGATCGGGAATTTTAGGTTGTAGTGTTCAGTCACACTGTGGTGCGGAAGTAGATTATTTGAATCTTGGTAAATCTTATTATCCCGATTCGGACCCACGCATAAGGTATATAAAAATGAAAGGCAGAAAAGTGTATGAATATGCTATGACGTATGTGCCTATTGCTATGAAAATATGTCTCGACGAAAGTGGAATTGATATCAGCGAGTTGAAAAAAATATTT
>JAHEBJ010000026.1:8010-34864 GCA_024642285.1 Sphingobacteriales bacterium | reverse complement strand
TCCAGAAACAGCTTTAACAACGAAATTTTTCAAAGACAGTTTACAATTATATATACTACTGTAACAATAATTAAAAACTTACTTCTTTGCATATCCATTATTATCAAAGAAAAAGACGAAAGCCAATCCCCTGATAATTTTTTTGATATTGATTTAGATTCATTTAACCCGATTAAAAATTAACCTTAACCTTTAAACTAAAATGTTTTTTTTACAGGCGAATGGCAGCACCAGCGGATTCACATCGGCCATGTTCTTAGGAACATTGGGTATGCTTACCCTTGCCATTGCTATAGTTGGGTTTGTAATTTTTCACCAGCGCAAGGTAATCCGGTATAATAACCAGTTGAAGAAACTGGAAGAAGAAAAACAACAGATATTATTGAATGCATCTATTCGTTTCCAAGAAGAAGAACGGAATCGTATAGCGGCCGACCTGCATGACGATGCGGGCCCATTATTGGCAACTGCACGTCTTTATCTCAATGAAAATCTTGTAAATCAGGATAAGGCGCAACAATTGCAAAGCATTTTTAGTGCAAAACAAATTCTGGATGATGCGATATTGTTAATACGAAATATCAGTCATAGCCTTATGCCGCCTACTTTGAAGAACTTTGGCCTTGAGAGTGCTGCTACCGACTTGTTTCAAAAAATAGGTGCCAGTGGCAGTTTAAATGCCAGTGCCCGTTTTCATGATTATCGTATTAGATTGAAAGTAGAACAGGAGTTATTAGTGTTCCGCATCATTCAGGAACTGGTAAACAATATCCTCAAACACAGTAACCCTGGTTTTATTCATCTCACCCAAAATATCAGTGCCAATAAAATGTATTTCCGTATACACCATGATGGCACCGGGATTGTACAGGCCGATTTTGAAAAGCTCAACCACAGTACACTTGGCCTGGGATTAAAAAATATTGCAAGCCGTATAAAAGTACTTAGGGGCCGCATTTTTTTTGAAATTGATCCCAGTAAGACTTATTATAAAGTAACTATTGAAATACCCAGGGAACCGGCAATATAATGCTTGTTTTTTCGGATTGATTTTTACTACTTCTCAGCATTTTTTTTACAAATACGGCAATACCATCTAAATGAATTTTCTTTTACGTAAATTTACGTCAGCCCCAAAGTTATGAATGAAATAAAAGTTGCCATTGCCGACGATCACAAAATATTTAGAAAAGGAGTAATCCTGTCAATGCGCAGTTACTCCAACATTAAGTTTGTGATGGAAGCTGAAAATGGAGATGATCTGCTGGAAAAAATCCCGGAATTTGAACCTGATGTGATATTGTGCGATTTGAAAATGCCGGTAAAAGATGGTATTGACACCACTAAACTTATCACTAAAAATTTTCCAAACATAAGGGTTATTATATTAACCATGTATGAAGATGAGCGCTTTGTTGGTCACCTGATGGACTGCGGAGCCGCGGGTTATCTGCTGAAAAGTACCGACCCATCCGAAATAAAAAAAGCCATCATGGATGTGATGCGGACAGGATTTTACCTGAACCCATTCGTAAATAAAGTATTGATCAAAAAAAATTATTCCAAACAAAAATTTAACCCATCACTTACTTCTGAGGTAGTGTTAAGCGACCGGGAAAAAGAAGTACTTACCTTAGTTTGTATGGAATTTACCGCAGCGGAGATTGCCGGTAAAATGGATATCAGCGCACGTACTGTTGAAGCCATCAAAGACAGGCTGATGGAACGGTTTGGTGTAAAGAATTCGGTGGGCCTGGTTTTTTACGCCATGAAAAATTCTCTTATAGACTAAATAAGAGTTCTCGATTTCAAATTAAAATAATCCAAACAACTTACTGTCGATACTGGTTATAATTTGACCAAGATGTTCTTCGTTTTCTGCAAACTTGTTCTTATCTGCATCAATGATCAGTAAAGGTCCTTCCTTATAATTATCGATCCAGGAATTGTAAAACTGGTTCAGCTTTTTCAGGTAATCCAACCTGATGTTTTCTTCATACTCCCTGCCCCGTTTTTGAATTTGTGCAACAAGTGTTGGTACCGAAGCTTTCAGGTAAATAATAAGGTCGGGCGGCTGAACCATACTCTTCAGTGTTTCAAAAAATTTATAGTAATTGTCAAAATCACGTTTGGTCATCAGGCCCATGTCGTGCAGGTTGGGCGCAAAAATATTTGCATCTTCATAAATTGTCCTGTCTTGAATCACCGTTTCGGTGCCATGATGAATTTCCAGCAACTGATTTAAACGGCTGTTCAAAAAGAAAATCTGAAGGTTAAAACTCCATCTGGGCATGTCTTCATAAAAATCATTCAGGTAAGGATTATGATCTACATCTTCAAACTGTGGTATCCATTTATAATGTTTACTCAACATTTCGGTCAGCGTTGTTTTACCTGCACCAATATTTCCTGCTACAGCAATATGTTTTGGTTTCTTAGTTTTTGCCATGATTCATTTGTGGATTAACGATCGCCATTGTTACATAATGCCGGCGGAGCATCTAAAGTAAACAAAAAATGAAATTAAAAAATCTGAAATTAAAAATAATTTAATCCAGATGCCTTCCGCACCAGTTTCATAGTTTCACCAGCACTTTTATTGGCTTTTTCGGCTCCTTTTTTCATTATTTGCTTCAGCCCTTCCTCGTCTCCCAATATTGCATCAACTTTACTGCGAATGGGAGCAATAAAATTAACCATATCCTCGGCCAGTTGCTTTTTAAAATCGCCATAGCGAATACTGCAGTCATTATAAGCTGTTTCATATTGTTTTACAACTTCATCACTGCTTACCAGCTTCATCAAAAGAAAAATATTTTCAATATAGTCTGGTTTTGGTGAATTGGGTTCAACCGGGCCGCTGTCTGTTTTAGCTTTCATCACTTTCTTACGAATCATATCATCTGTATCCGCCAGATACAAAGTTGCCATCTGGTTCTCACTTTTACTCATTTTTCCAACTCCATCGAGGCTGGGTACCTTAATTAATTGTTGATTGTAATTAAACGCCTGTGGCTCGGGAAAAACATCGCCATATCGGTGATTAAACCTGTTGGCAAACGTGCGGGCCATTTCCAGGTGCTGTTCCTGATCTTTTCCTACCGGAACATATTTGGCCCTGTGTAAAATAATATCTGCCGTTTGTAAAACAGGATAGGTCAGCAATCCTGCATTTACATTTTCGGGGTTCTGACGTACTTTATCTTTAAACGTGGTGGTTTTTTCCAGTTCACCTTTATAAGCCATCATATTTAAATACAGATATAATTCGGCGGTTTCGGGCACATGACTCTGGCAATACAAAGCCACTTTATCCGGATCCAGACCGCATGCAATATTCTCGGCTAAAACTCTATGAACGTTTGCCTTGAGTTCCTTTGTATCGGGATGGGTAGTTAAAGAATGCAAATCGGCCACCATGAAAAAACATTCAAATTCATCCTGCATTTTTACATAATTACGAATAGCACCAAAATAATTGCCCAAATGCAAAAATCCGGTAGGACGAATCCCACTCATTACTATTTGTTTGCCTCCAGGCATGAATTCCGTTTTCTTTTCCATAAACATCAAAGCAGTATGGTATTTCACTGCCAGTTGGCGAAGATAACAAAACTCATTAGTTCAAACACATCTCCCAATAAAAAACCAAAAACCACTTAAATAAAAGACCCTCCTCCCTCTCAGGGTAATGCTTTATTTTTGTTTAATGGAAGTAAATGATGATTTGGTGGATAAACTGGCTAACCTTTCGCGGTTGCAGTTTGCCGACAAGGATAAAGAAGCCATTAAAAACGACCTGCAAAAAATGATTCATTTTGTTGAAAAACTTAATGAACTGGATACGCAGGGCGTTGAGCCTTTATTGCACATGAGTGACAACATAAATGTTTTAAGAACCGATGAAGTGAGGGGAAGTATAAATCGTGAAGCTGGTTTAAAAAATGCAGCCGTTCACGATGATCAATTTTTAAAAGTACCGAAAGTGATTAAGAAATAGTTTAGGGGTTTAGCTAAACAGATTTTATAAGCCTTACACCCTAAACTTCAAAAGATAAATTTATGCACGGAATCATACATCTGGAAGAAATCAGAAAAAGTTACTACCTCGGCAAACACGAGCTTCAGGTGTTAAAGGGAATATCGCTCGACATTCTTAAAAACGAATATGTTGCATTAATGGGGCCCAGTGGATCAGGAAAATCAACACTGATGAATCTATTGGGTTGTTTGGACACTCCCTCAGGGGGAAAATATGTATTGAACGGAAAAGATGTAAGCCGGATGCCCGATAATGATCTGGCTGAAGTAAGGAACAAAGAAATTGGTTTTGTGTTTCAACAATTTAATTTATTGCCGCGGTTAACAGCAGCCGAAAATGTATCACTGCCACTGGTGTATAGCGGCATTAATAAGAAAGAAAGACACGAAAGAGCCATGGAAGTTTTGACAAGAGTAAAGCTTGATGACCGTGCCCATCATAAACCTAATGAATTGAGTGGAGGACAGGCACAACGTGTGGCTATAGCACGTGCGTTAATAAACAACCCGTCAATCATTCTGGCAGATGAACCAACCGGAAACCTGGATTCAAGAACATCTTACGAGATTATGGATATTGTAGGTAAAATACATAGGGACGGAAATACCGTGATACTAGTTACGCATGAAGAAGATATCTCTCACTATGCTCACCGGGTTATCAGGTTAAGAGATGGCGTCATTGAAAGCGATAATATAAATGCCAACCCCGTTACAACTACGGTATCTGCCTGATCCCGATTCTTAATTCAACAAATCCCGATAATTTTTGTTGCTTTACAGTACAAAACTGTTCAATATCATGGCTATTAAAATATATACCAAAACAGGCGATAAAGGTAAAACCAGTTTAATTGGAGGTACTAAAGTATCCAAAAGCAATATCAGAATAGAAGCTTATGGCACCATCGACGAGTTGAATTCTTTTGTAGGATTAGCAGCCGATCAAATTGATCACACATCAACCAAAAATAATTTAAAAGAGATACAGGACCGGTTATTTACCATTGGCTCTGCACTGGCATGCGATCCAGAAAAAGAATCGGCATTAAAAATTCCTGACCTTAAAGAAACCGATGTTGAGTTTCTGGAAAAAGAAATAGATACAATGAACGAATCTCTGGCACCAATGAAATCTTTTATTTTACCAGGCGGTGCTGTTGCCATTTCTACGGCTCATATTACCCGTTGTGTATGCAGGCGGGCCGAAAGAATTTGTGTTAATATGCAGGAGCAGGATTTATTTGTGGATCCGTTGATCATAAAATATTTAAACCGGCTCAGTGATTACTTTTTTGTGCTGGCCAGGTTTGTTGGGCATATTCTCAATGTAAACGACATTCCCTGGAAACCGAGAATATAATTTTTTGATTTGATAATGTGGTAATTTGAAGATTAGCTGACTCGGGTATTTTTTGATTATCAAATCATCTTCCCGTCCTTCATATGTAAAATCCGGTCGCTCATTTTTGCCAACTCCTCATTATGTGTTACAATTAAAAAAGTTTGATTGAATTGATTACGAAGATCAATAAAAAGTTGATGTAATTCACGGGCATTGTCGCTGTCGAGATTACCAGTTGGTTCATCTGCCATAACTATCGAAGGATTATTAATCAAAGCTCTGGCTACCGCAACGCGTTGTTGTTCTCCGCCCGAAAGTTGCTGTGGTTTATTTTCCAGGCGGTCAGCCAGTCCTAAAGTTTGCAACAATACGGTAGCTTTTAGTACCACTTCCTTTTTTTTATCTCCGGCGATCCAACCGGGAATACAAACATTTTCCAAAGCAGAAAACTCAGGTAAAAGATGATGAAACTGAAAAACAAATCCGATATGTTTATTGCGAAACGCAGAAAGCCTGCTAACGCTGAGCGAATCCATTCGCTGGCCATTAATTTCTATTTCGCCCTCATCCGCTTTGTCTAAACTGCCCAAAATGTGCAGCAGCGTGCTTTTCCCGGCGCCTGAGGAACCGGCAATACTCACAATCTCTCCCTTGCCAATCGCAATGTCCACACCCTTGAGCACGGTTAGATGACCGTATCGCTTAACAATATTTTTCGCAGTTAACATACTTCGAAAATAGGTAATAATTGCAAGTTAAAAAGGTAAAAACAAGCTGATTTACAGTTTATTTGATTACAAAATATGTTTTACCCGAAAAAGCCAAAAAAAAACACTTTTGGTTATTCCAAATGAACTTATACATTTGCAAAAAAATAAACCCTGTAGAAAGATGTTTTGGACACTGGAATTAGCCTCACATTTAGAAGATGCGCCCTGGCCGGCCACAAAAGATGAATTGATTGATTACTCCATCAGGAGCGGTGCTCCTATTGAAGTAGTAGAGAATCTTCAGGAGCTGGAAGACGAAGGAGAGATCTATGAAGGCCTTGATGATATCTGGCCGGATTATCCCAGTCAGGAAGATTTCTTTTTTAATGAGGATGAATACTAAACCCCCTCCGCCCGTAAAGGGGGAATTTTGGACTCTACAATATTAATGAGCCTCTCAAAATTGAGAGGCTCTGTTTTTTAAATTATCTGACGTTGTTTAAATTCTCGTTCCCCTGGTTCCTCCTTTTGGGGGAACCAGGGGTGGTAGTTACATCTTCTCAATCACCGCCTCCGTCACACCAGTAAATGAAAATCCACCATCATGAAACAAATTCTGCATGGTAACCATTCTGCTCATATCGCTGAACATCATTACTATATAATTTGCACAATCATCGGAGCTGGCATTACCCAACGGACTCATTTTTTCGGCATAGTCTAAAAAGCCATCAAAGCCTTTTACCCCACTGCCTGCAGTTGTTTTTACCGGCGACTGTGAAATGGTATTAACCCGAACATGTTTTTTCACGCCATAGTGATAACCAAAACTGCGGCCTACACTTTCAAGTAATGCCTTCGCATCAGCCATTTCGTTATAATCGGGAAAGACACGCTGGGCGGCTATATACGACAAAGCCACCACACTACCCCATTCATTAATAGCGTCCATTTTCATGGCAGTTGCCAAAACACGGTGCAGGCTTATGGCTGAAATGTCCAAAGATTTGCTGTTGAATCCATAATCTATTTCGGTATAGTGCTTTCCTTTACGAACGTTGATACTCATGCCTATCGAGTGCAGAATAAAATCAACTCCTCCACCAAAATGCTCCATTGATTTTGTAATGAGATTTGTCACATCATCGTTACTGCTCACATCGCAGGCAATCACCGGTGCATTTACTGCTTCCGCCAGTTTGTTTATTTCACCCATGCGCATAGCAACCGGAGCATTGGTTAAAATCAATTCGGCACCTTCTTCATGACAGCGTAAAGCTGTTCTCCACGCAATTGAGCGTTCATCTAAAGCGCCAAATATAATTCCTCTTTTTCCCTTAAGCAGATTGTAAGACATACTTATTTCATTTTTTGGTTGAGCAGTAAAAATAACACAGTTATTCTTTATTGAAAATTCTTTATCGGCAATTAATTACCCACCATTTCCCTGGCATTCTGTAAGGCAGCGGCAGTGGGCTTTTCGCCGCTAAGCATTTGAGCAATTGTAGTAATTCTTTCGTCATTATCCAATAGCCTGATAGATGTTACGATCTTGTCTTTTTCAATGGCCTTGTACACAAAATAATGGGCATCGGCCCTGGCAGCTATCTGTGGTTGATGAGTAATAGATATCAATTGATGAGCTGATGAAAGGTCTTTCATAATATTACCTACCTGTTTAGCAGCTTCTCCGCTGATACCTGAATCAATCTCATCAAAAATCAATGTTGGCAATTCCAGTTTTTTTGCCACCAACGATTTTATGCAAAGCATCAGCCTGCTCAATTCACCACCGCTGGCCACTTTACGAAGCGGTTCAAAACGGCCACTTTTATTTGCATCAAACAAAAATTCAATTTTGTCAATTCCCGTTTCCCCCAACGCATCCAATACGATGGCCTCAACAGTAAATTTTGCATTAGGCATACCAACCTTCGCCAACAGATCATTTACATTTTTTGTAAATGGCTTGATCGCTTTATTCCGGTTTTCAGAAATTTGCCTGGCTGTCGATTCACAAATCGCCAGCAAATCATCTGTTTGTTTTTGTTTGGCCGCAATGGCTTCGCTGATGTTTAAAATTTCGTTCAATTTGGCCTGTAACTCTTCCTGTATTACTAACAGTTCATTGGTTGAACTTACATTGTGCTTCTTTTGCAGCTTATATCCTAAAGAAATACGATCGTTTACAATCTGGATTCGCTCTGCGCTATAATTAACGCCGTTATTAATTTGAACCAGTTCCTCTGCAATATCCGCCAGCTCTAGCTGAGCGCTTTGTAATCGCTTTGCTAATTCAGCAATGCCACTATGATATTCATCCAGCGCATGCAGTTTGCTGTAAAGTGTTTTTAACTGTTGAACAAGCGGCTCTTCGCTTTCTTTTAATGCATAACAGATTCCTGATAACTCTTGTTTCACATTCTCCGCATTGCTCAGCAATTTTAACTCGGTATCCAATTCCTCAATTTCGTTTTCTGTAAAACCGGCTTCCTCCAATTCATCAAATAAAAACTGGTTGTAGTCCAAAGCGGCATTGGCTGCAGCCTGCTCTTCCTGCAAAGCAATCAGTTCCTTTTTTGACAATTTATATTGCTGAAATTTTTGTTGATAGTCAGCCAGTAATTCTCCGTTACCGGCAAGTGCATCTAATACCTCCTGCTGAAAATCAGAAGAGCCAAGTTCCAACGTATCAAACTGCTGGTGCAAGTCAACTAAAAATGTACTAAGCGTTTTTAACTGTATTAAATTAACAGGGGTGTCATTTATAAATGCCCTCGATTTCCCGTTGGCAGCAATCTCTCTTCTTATCATCAGTAATTCTTCCGCATCCAGATCATTCTCTCTCAAAAAATCTTTAATCGCCTTTTTATTCATGGCTTTAAATGTTCCTTCAATCACTGCTTTTTTTTCTTTGTCCTGCAACACTGTACTATCCGCCCTTTCGCCCAATATCAAACTCAGGGCGCCCATTAAAATACTTTTGCCTGCACCGGTTTCACCGGTTATGATGTTCAGCTTCTCCGAAAAATCAATCTCCAGTTCAGCAATAATTGCGTAGTTCTGTATGTTTAAGTGTTGAAGCATAAGTTGATTAACTGTCGGGCAAATTAGCAAATTAAACGGCGAGTTTCTAATCTAATTTATACAAATAAAAAGAGTCCACAAATAAATGTGAACTCCTCAAGTCTATTTTTGTTTCGCCGTGTTTATTTTACTACCACTGAATCATTCAGATCAGCATCTACTAAAATGCGGCCACAGTTTTCGCAAACCATGATCTTTTTACGCAATTTAATTTCGCTTTGCTTTTGTGGGGGAATAGCGTGGAAACAACCACCACAACTGTCTCTCTCAACAGCTACCACTGCCAATCCATTACGATAGTTTTTACGGATACGATCGTAGCTTGTCAGCAAACGTTCATCAGCCTGACCACGGGCCTTATCTCCTTCCTTGCTATAATGCTTTTCTTCTTTCTCAGTTTCGCTGATAATTTTTTCAAGCTCGCCTTTTTTACCAACCAGATTACCTTCTTTGGTTGCTACTGCTTTTTTAGCCAATTCCAGTTGTTTAGCTTTTTCAGCTGTTTCTTCCGTAGCGTCCTTAATATGTTTTTCACAAAGCTTTATTTCTAAAGTCTGCATTTCAATCTCTTTGTTGATGGCTTCAAACTCACGGTTGTTCTTTACATTATCACTTTGCTTCTCATACTTCTTAACTAACGCTTCGGCTTCCTTAATGCCTTCTTTCTTTTGAGCAATGAATTCCTGTATTCCGTTTATTTCTTCTTCTACACGGGTTTGCCTTGCATGCAGACCTTCAATTTCATCTTCCAGGTCTTTTACCTCCATTGGTAATTCACCTTTCAGTATCTGAATTTCATCCAGCTTGCAATCTACTTTTTGTAAAAGTACCAAAGCGCTTAATTTTTCTTCAATCGAGAATTCTTTAACTGCGGCCATGTTTTTATTGAAATTTGATTTTTTGAAATTACAGGAAGTAACGCACCGGGTTGGTTATTACCCCTGTTTTTTGGACGGCAAAGGTAGGGAATTTCTGGCTCAAAACAGCAAATAAGAGGTCAATTGTGTACTGTTCGCTCTCATAATGCCCTATATCGGCAATTACCATGCGAGCATTGGCGTCGAAAAACTCGTGGTATTTGATATCGCCGGTGAGGTAGAAATCAGCACCACTGGCGGCTGCAGCGCCAATTAAGAAGCCGCCGGCTCCTCCACAAAGGGCGACTTTTTTAACTGGATTCCCAATTAATTCCGTGTGCCGTATCATCGAAAGATTAAATTCTTTCTTCAGAAGGTCCAAAAATGCATTTTCGGTCATTTCTTCAGGCAGATTGCCAATCATGCCACTACCAACCATCTGATTGGCGTTTTCCAAAGCAATAATATCAAATGCTACTTCCTCATAAGGATGTGCCTCTAACAAGGCAGCAACAATATTTCTCTCCTGCCACGCAGGAAAGATCATCTCCATTTTTATCTCGTCCTCAGTTTTTCTTTCTCCAACTTTACCCGAAAAAGGATTTGTTCCTTCACCCGGTTTAAATGTACCCTCTCCTTTTACATTAAAACTGCATTCGCTGTAATTACTGATATGCCCTGCGCCGGCCTCAAAAATTGCCGACCGTACTTTCTCAGCTTGTTCAAGAGGAACGTATGTATAAAGTTTTTTCAGCGTATCATTTTTGGGCTGAAGTATTTGCCGTTTGCTCAATCCCAGTTTATCGGCAATGGCTGCATTAACGCCGTGCAGTACATTATCCAGATTGGTATGAATGGCATAAATGGCGATATCGTTTTTTATCGCTGTAATGATCGTCTTCTCAACATAATTTTTCCCGTTGATCTTTCTTAATCCACCAAATATTATTGGGTGATGAGCAACTATCAGGTTGCATTTTTTTTCAATTGCTTCTAGTACCACTTCTTCAGTTGCATCCAGGGTTGTGATGATTCCGGTACAGTCCCATTGACCGTTGCCGGTAATCAGTCCTGCGTTATCGTAGCTTTCCTGCAGCGAAAGCGGAGCCATTATCTCCAGAAAAATCGTGATCTCCTGTATTTTCATTAGTTTGATTTATAAATCTGAATCCATCCTGTATGACAAAGATGCAAAAAATTGACGAGCTTAAATATCGTTGGAGAACCGGGCCGTTTTATAATTACTTTCAAGATTCTGCTGAACAACAAGTTTATAAGACTTTCGTTATTAATACGGCAAGAAAAAGTGCGATATTTACCATTCTAATAAATGGGCAATGAAACGGAATTTCACATTTATAGTTTCAATTATGATCATAGCAGCAGTAAATAACAGCTGCAGCAAATCCGCTGTGGAAGATGCTCAGGCAACCTACCTGCAACAACAGTTTGAAGACAATATTCTTGGTAAAAATTTCAGGGTGTACCTTGCCAGCGATAACGGCGTTGACCTTACCGGCCAGTATGCAGGATACACATTCGTGATGTACAAATCCACATATTATAACGGACCCACAACTGCCACAAAGAATGGCATAACCTATAACGGCATCTGGAGCAGTAATGAAGATTACAGTAAACTCACTTTAACATTTCCATCAACACCTCCAGAATTAGTCTTTATAACAAGAGACTGGCGCTTTACCAAAAAAGCACTACCCGTAATGGAATTGGCACCATGGGGCACAACAGATCCTAAAGTGCTACACCTGGAAAGATTTTAATTATCCTTTCAGTTTATTTACAAGGTCAACATATTGCTGCATACTTTCTTCGGATGATTTTCCTTTTAACGCCGACCATGCGTCATTCTTGGCTTTATTTACAAAATCAAATGGATTGGAAGGCGCATCACCACTTACATCGCCTGCAGTTGATTGTTTATACAAAGAATATAATTGCAGTAAAATATCATTATCTGGTTTTTGGCTAAGTGATTTACTATCGGTAATTGCTTTTTCGAATTGATCTTTAAGGTCCATAGTTTTTTATTGCGAAGCTATGAGAAAAAATAAATAAACATAGCATTCAATAATCATTATTCATACCATTTATTTTTTTATCAGTGTTATTTCCACCCGACGGTTTCGCCAGGGTTGTAATTTATCAAAAGGCCGGGTAGCACCATAATAGGAAGAACTGATCCTGTTTGCGGCAATATTATAACTCCTGAAATATTCTTTTACAATCTTAGCCCTGTCGGCCGAAACCTGCATATTTGCAGCATCGGTTCCAAAACTATCTGCATGGCCGGTAATATCTACTGCCAATGAATTATCCGCTTTTAAAATTTCAACAACCTGTCTTAAAATTTTGAATGCATCAGATAATAACTCAGCTCTGTCGAAATCAAAATTCACCCGATAAGTCATCGAATCTGTCGAAACATTTATCAATTCCCCGTCATCCGCAACTTTTATCGGACAGCCATTGTTTTCTGCCTTACCAGCCACAGTCGGACATTTATCATCACTATCAGGAACACCATCTCCATCAATATCAGCTTTTGGACAACCATGATTTTCTCTGCTTCCTGTTTCGGTTGGGCACTTATCTATCTCATCGTTCAATCCGTCGCCATCCGTATCAGGTATGGGGCAACCATCGTAACGATAAACACCCCCAACATCCTTGCACTTGTCATCCTTATCAGGAATACCATCACCATCAGAATCAGGACAACCGGTTACATTTCCTTTTTCGGTTGGGCATTTATCAATTGCATCAGGAACACCGTCGCCATCAGTGTCTTTATCTGCAGTATTAACTTCTTTTTTTACATTTTCCTTTGCAGGAATATCCTTTTTCTCTTTTTCCTTTTTTGCTTTTTTATTTTTTTCAGATCTACTCAGCTTTCCTTGTTGAGCAAAACCGATTGAATAAAAAGTAAAATCATTGTTGATGGATGAATTTAACTTTAATCTCCACTGCGCCTGTACAAAAACATAGCCGCCTTCATTTAACCTGAACTGCAACCCCGTTCCAACGGGAGCATAAACAGCAAGCTGATTACCAAAATAACCGAGGCCGGCCCCGGCTGTTAAAAAAGGATTGATGTGTACGTTGTCGGGTAAAGCCTTCATATGAAACAGTGCTTCCAGCTGAGCACTGAACTTAGCCTGCCCCACACTATCATCTTTTATATACCCGGCCGGAAAATTTGAAAAGGAACCACCAAGATTTGCCGAAACATCCAACCGGGCTGAAAGGCCTTTCCAGTAACTGACCAATATGCCAAAACTTGGATTACCGGATTTGAAGTAATCCTTGGGTTTGAGGGCATAGCCAAAAGTTGAGTCCTGTAATTTCTTAGCAAATCCATAATCAGAGATGGACACGCCATAAGAAAATAAGCTGGATTTTTTAGGTTGCCCCTTTTGCGCACAAACAACTGAACAGCATAAACTTGCAATTAGCAAGATGCCTAAAGACCTGATTTTCATTAAAGTTGTATTAGGACAGAGATAACGTGAAATTAATGCTTTTGTTATAAACCCCATTTTGGCTGCTGTCTAATTTATTTACCTGCACAATTTAATCGTTAAAAATCAGTTTATTAAGCTGTTATCAGTCAGTTTAATTACTGCATATCAAAATATCTATTAAAAACAAAGAAGCCAGGCTTATGTGCCCTAACACCACATTCAGGCGCTTTAAGTCAAACAAAATATTTATTTTACGGTAACCCTGGAATTGAAATGGTTCCAAAATGGGCAGGCTCAAGGGGAATCAGTGTATATGTTAGTGAAGAATATTATCACAACAATTACGGCGATTACAGTAAACAAATAGTCCTCACAGAAACCGTTGTACGATTGATATACAGATACAGGTTCGGCGATCCTGAAGAACCACGCTATGTATTACACTTTGGCAGTATAATTCATTTGCAGGATGCTTTAATACCGATGTCAAAATTAGATATCAGCAATATGGCTGTTTATATGAGTTATGACGTAAATACTTTTCAACTAAGAAACGCAAGTTATGGCCGCGGTGGGTATGAGATTGCCTTGAGCTATGAGAATTTCAACAACAAAGACAACAGCTCCCGTAACGCCGTGAGATGTCCGGTATTTTATATTCCAACTTCAGAACTGCTAACTGCTTTCTTCTGAATCAGTTTGTGGATGGCATCGGCAAATTTTGCAATATCAGCATAATCCTCTAATGTAGACAGTTTCAGATTATCAGTAAATAATAAGATTGCTTCACCGTTACTTTCCAGGTGATGGATTACCGTACTTCTTTTAACAAGTCTTTTAAATCGGCCTGTGATAAATTCCTTCATCGCTTTTTCGTCTTGTACCTTAACAATAAAGTCGTTCGAAAATTTTTCATACAAGCTATAGTCAATATCCCTGTGCCTCCATAAATTCAGGTATTTTTCGGGGAATGCTTTTTTTTCAATTGTAAATTTTGGGATCTTTTCTCCGGCCTTAATGAGACATAAAGTAGTTTTATATTCCTCCTGTAAATGATAACCGCCCTCTTCAAATTGGATATCAGAAATTTCCCAGCCCTTTTCTTCGCTCAGAATAGTATTTATATTTTTTTCAACCGGCCTGGTTTTAAAAAAATGAAAGGTTTCAAAATAAGAAATATTCTCCCGGCTGCCGGTTTTAAAATTCCAACCATAGGAATCAGCCAGTCCTTTCAATTTTATTTGACGATGATTAAGTTTCGTAATAGCAGATCTGGAAATTTTAAGGGCAAGTTTATTATCGGTAACAGAGCTGTGATTTTCGAGGCCTGATATAACCAACCGCCCCCCCGTAATGGCATGCGATCTTTGAAATTCATACATATGTTCAAGAATGGAAAAATCTACCAGCCTGGCCGATGAAAAGTCAATCGTTGCATTTGCCCCGTAAGGTATTTGATTAAGTAACTTCTCAATTTTAAGCGTAGCTAAAAAGTTAGCAATGCCTTTTATTGTTATATGGTAATTACCGTTTTCCTGTTTCTCCAGTTTTGACTCTGTATAATAAATACTGCTGAAAAACCGTCGCACCGGCATTTTAGCTAACAGTAGATGAGTTACCAACACCAGAAGTAAACCGCCAAATAAACCAACAAGCAAATTGGTCATTAGGGTAATTACAAGAGTTCCGGAAAAAAACAAAAGTTGCTCTATTCCCTGGCTGTATACATGTTTAAAAACCTTTGGAGATGCCAGTTTAAATCCGGTATAAACCAATAAAATTGCAAGTGCACAAAGTGGTACTTTTTGAATTACAGGCGCTAAAAGAAAAATAAAAACCAGTAATAATGCGCCGTGATAAAAATTAGACCACTTGGTTTTTGCTGCATTGTGAATGTTTACAGTGCTCCGCACAATAACATTAATAATAGGCAAACCTCCAATTGCGCCCGATACCATTGTACTTATTCCGACGGCAACAAGGTCTTTGTTTAAATTAGATTTTCTTTTATAAGGATCCATTTTATCAACTGCCTTTGCACTTGCCAGCGATTCGATACTAGCAATAATTGCAATGGATAGTACCGATGTCCAAAAAGGTAGCGTATTAATTATTGAAAAATCGGGAAGAATCACCGCATCTAAAATATTGTCGGGAATGTTAATCAATAACGATGGGCCAAGGTCATAACTTTTACCCAGGAAGTTTAGACTGTGAGGCTCAAAAAAGTTAAACGCATAAACAAAAGGTATGCTCAAAATCATCACCCACATAGGTGCAGGTAAAAAATGAAAAAATTTGTAGCTGATCTTTGAGTGAAAAATCAACAACAACAATCCGACAATCGAAATAACCAATACAAAAGGGTTGGCGTTTGGTAATTGATAAAAAGCATCAATCATTGTGTCAACAATGTGGGTACTTTCTGTATGGGTTCCTAAGGCAATGTGAATTTGTTTTACAAAAATTATAACTCCGATGGCTGCCAATATTCCGTGTACTACGCTTGAATGAAACAAATCAGCAAATTTTCCTACTTTAAGTAATCCGAAAATTACCTGTAGAGCTCCGGCAACAACAATAGCTGCAAAAACATAGTTTAATGTTTTGCCGCTGCCGTCATCAAGCACCTCGATAGATGCCAATATAGCCGCAATTAAACCTGCGGTTGGTCCATTTATTGTTAAGTGGGTTCCTCTGAAAAAAGTGGTAACTAGTCCACCTACTATTGCCGAAATAATACCGGCCATAGGCTGCACACCAGAGGCAATGGCAATTCCCAACCCTAATGGCAATGCCACCATAGAAACACTGAAAGCAGCAATCAGATCGCTTTGCCAGTTCTCTCTTAATCCGCTAAAACCGGTTTTAGGTACAATGTTCATGTAGTTTTGGAATTCCTTTTTTATAGATTCTGTTTTACATATGAATATGTAAGCAGATAAATATAAGGCATTGTCGTTCTTCTTACAAATATTAAAACCACAGCTTCCGGGCATTTTTGGGTTGTAAGAATAAAGCTTCTAGTGTAAGATCAATTCAATTTCGGCTAGTTCAGCCGGGAGAAATTTGAGATTATTCAAACATCGCAGGTTATCATCCAATTGTGCGGTTGAACTGGCGCCTACTAATACCGAAGTAACCCTACTATCTTTGAGCAACCAGGCTATTGCCATTTGCGCTAAAGTTTGATTGCGTCGTAATGCGATCTCGTTCAATAATCCGATCTTACGAAGAACATCTGGCGAAATATCCGAATGCAGAATAGCTCCATTGCCTAATCTACGTCCTGCTCTGGATTCAACAGGAATACCATTTAAATATTTATTGGTAAGCAGCCCCTGTCCCAGCGGCGAGAAGGCAATACTGCCTACGCCCTTTTGTTCCAAAACGTCCAAAAGTCCGTCTTCTACCCAACGTACAAGCATTGAATATTTAGGTTGATGAATTAAACACGGAGTTCCTAAACTATTTAGAATATCAACTGCTTCTTTGGTTTGTTCTGCATTATAGCTCGATATGCCCACGTACAAAGCTTTTCCGGCTCTTACCATCTGATCCAAAGCCATCATGGTTTCCTCCATTG
This sequence comes from Sphingobacteriales bacterium, assembly GCA_024642285.1. GTDB lineage: Bacteria > Bacteroidota > Bacteroidia > Chitinophagales > Chitinophagaceae > Ferruginibacter. The sequence continues at coordinate 17,753 of JAHEBJ010000026.1, read as the reverse complement.
GTGTTTCAGGATCGGGACGATGAGAATAAAATATATCTACATAATCGGTACACAGACGTTTTAGGCTCTGATCAATACTGGCCATTAAATATTTCCTTGATCCAAAATTCCCATAGGGACCAGGCCACATGGACCAACCGGCTTTTGAAGAAATGATCATTTCATCTCTATACTTGTGAAGATCCTTTTTTAAAATTTTCCCGAAATTAGTTTCTGCCTGGCCGGGTGGCGGACCATAATTATTAGCCAGATCAAAATGGGTTATGCCTTTATCAAACGCATGAAAAATAATTTCCTTCATGGTTTTAAAATCATCTACTGATCCGAAATTATGCCATAAGCCTAAGGATATTGCAGGCAAAAGCAAACCGCTTTTGCCGCACCTGTTATATGTCATGGAATCATATCTGTCTGTTGCTGCTGAGTACATTTATTCTCCTGGTTTTCTAATTGCAATTTAAATAAAAAAGGCTCACTTATTTGTGAGCCTTTTGTGGAGAGTATCGGGGTCGAACCGACGACCTCTTGCATGCCATGCAAGCGCTCTAGCCAACTGAGCTAACCCCCCAAAGGATTGCAAATATACCGGCAGTATACTTTGCATAAAAATATTTTTTAGTCATTTTTGTTTGCCGGAGATGTTGGGCTTGTATTCCCTGTTCCATTTACTTTATTGTCACCCGACTCTAGAGATTTTAAAGCATCCAGGTTTTGGCGAGCCAGTACAAAATTACTATCAAGAGCGAGGGCTTTTTCAAAATACATTTTTGCCTCTGCTTTTTTATCAAGGTCGTAAAGAGCAAGTGCCTGTATATTAAAAATACCAGCCTGTAAATAAGTTCTGCCCACCTGTTCTCCTACATTATATGTCATTGTAAACTCAGGCTTGTATTCTAATCGCTCTGCACTGTTGGCTGTTGCCAAACATTCGGCAAGGCGCTTAATGCTGTATTGGAGTTCCATCAACTGGTAAGCATGGTACGGGCTTTTTGTTTTTGCATACAATTTTTCAAATACATTGATCGCTTCCTTTGGTTGGTTCAATTTATCAAGGCTTATCCCTTTCAATTCCATCAATACAAGGTCATCAGGATTTACCTTAAGTCTTTTATCTGCCCAGTAAAAACACTGCATGTAGCCGCCCTGTTGCATATACAACATCGCCAACGTATCTTCATAAACTGAGTTAGCACCTTCGGCATTTACATAATAACTTAATGCGGTGATAGCAGTAGCTACATCGCCGCTTTTTGCTGCCTGCATAAAAACTTTAATATGCTGATTGTTCTTTGCAGTTACCTGATCAGTTTTTGAAGCCTGCGCAAAACCGCTATTGTACACTAACGAAACAAACGCTACCAGAAATAATTTCTTCATCTTTAATTTTTTAGACTCTCCATTTAGAAAAAAAGACCGGAACAGAATTCCGGTTTCTAATATCTCAATTTTCTTTTTAATCTCCCCAAATCTCCTCCTTACCATCTAACCAGGCTTTTACCAGCCTGGTACTTACCGATTTTGGCCGCTCTAACGGGAAGCCAAGAGCCCTGTCCCAACAAAGGCTTGCTAAAACACCCAGTGATCGGGACACACCAAACAAAACAGTATAAAATTCATACTCAACCATACCGTAATGTACCAACAATGCACCACTGTGTGCATCTACATTCGGCCATGGGTTTTTAATTTTGGCAATTGAACCCAGTACCGGCGGTACGGCTTCATAAATATTCCAAACTGTATTGACCAATGGATCATCCGGCATATGTTTCTTTCCGAAATCCATCTGGGCTGTAAATCTTGGATCAGTCTGTCTTAAAACCGCATGACCATAACCGGGTACAACTTTTCCTTCACTTAATGTTTTCTTTACGTAATCTTCTATTTGTTCCTTGCTGGGCAAATCCGTACCAATTTCTTCTCTCATTTCATAGATCCACTTTATCACTTCCTGATTTGCTAACCCGTGGAGGGGCCCTGCAAGTCCGTTCATACCGGCAGCAAAAGCAAGATAAGGATCACTAAGTGCCGAACCCACAAGGTGAGTAGTATGCGCTGAAACATTTCCGCCTTCGTGGTCTGCGTGAATGGTCATATACAATCGCATAAGCTCTTTAAATCCTTCGTCCTCAAAGCCCATCATGTGAGCAAAATTTCCTGCCCAGTCAAGTAATCCGTTTGGTTGAATATGCTCACCAAATTTATATTTCCGGCGGTAGATATACGCTGCGATCCTTGGCAGGCGGGCTATCAAATCCATTGAATCATCAAATACGGCTTCCCAATAATCTGCCTTACTCATGCCCTTTGCGTAGCGTTTTGTAAACTGGCTTTCGGTTTGTAAGCTCATGATGGCAACTACAAACTGAGTCATTGGATGCGTATTCAAAGGCAATGCCTCAATGGATGCAAACACGTGATTTGGCACGTGACTGCGACGTTGCCAGGTACTGCTTAAATGCTGCGCTTCTTCTTCGGTTGGTAATGTACCAACCAACATCAGGTAAAATAAACCTTCAGGTAAAGGTTCATTTCCTCCCGGAGCTTTGGGTAATTTTTCCCTTAACTCCGGAATAGAGTATCCCCTGAATCGAATTCCATCTTGTGCATCGAGCAGCGAAGTTTCTGAAACGAGACCTGTAATTCCACGCATACCGGCGTAGATCTGGCTTAGCGTTACTTCTCCAATTACTTTATCACCATTTTCTTTCAGAATAGTTTTAATATCTGAGGCTATATCGTCGGCCTTTTCTTTAAATCTGTTTTTAATTATTCCCATATATTTTCAATTATAATAGCGTTTTCAATTGCTTTAAAATTACGATGCAACTGCCTCTAAAACAAAAGTTTTATAATAAAGTTTTGTAAAGCCCGAAAGGCAGGCCAGTCGGCATTATTTGGGTGCTCTTCTGTACAGGTAAAATGCCAACAGGCCGAAGAAGATATTGGGTGTCCAGGCGGCCAGTAAAGGAGTAAAATTTCCCTTTGTGGCGAATACTAGTGAAAACCTGCCGAATAAAATGTAAAGTACACTGATGACTACGCCGATTGCCAGATGCAGTCCGCTTCCACCACGTACTTTCCGGGAACCCAGGACTACTCCTATGATTGTAAGAATTAAAACCGAAACCGGTATTGCATCACGGTTATATCGCTCAACTAGCAAAGTGCTCAACATTTCAGAACCACGTAGTCGTTCAAGCCGGATAAATTCATCCAGCTCGGGTGTAGGCAACTGTTCTTTCAGGTAGTTATCTTTCCTTAAATCGCGTGGTTTAAAATTGTACGAAATCAACTTTTCCTTTTCGTTGGTGATTCGTTCAGAAATACTGTCGAGCCGGCGTTCCATTGCATAAAATAATTTCCATTTTTCGGTGGCTGTATCCCAGTTAAACTGATCGGCACGTAGATTATACACAAGTTTACTATTTTTAAACCGCTGAACAAAAAACCCATTTCCAGACTTCAATACTGTATCGTAACCTCTGATTCCAACATAAGTATTAGAATCTATTTTAAAATAAAGTTTTTGCTTATAACTCCCACTGTTGCTTTCGGTACTGGCAGGTCCCTGAATGTACGCTGCCTCAAAATTACCCCATTTAAGATTTGCTTTTGGAACAACATAATAATATCCCATCCACAAAATCGCTGAAAGAAAAACACCACCTACGATATAGGGAAGTAAAAATCTATTATAACTTACACCGCTGCTCAATATGGCGATTATCTCGGAACGCCCAGCCATTTTAGAAGTGAAGAAAATTACGGAAATAAAAACGAATAGCGAAAACAACATGGCATCTATACGGGGTATAAAACCAATATAGTAGTCCATAAATATTTGTGTAGCAGATAATTTTGATTTGGCAAAATCATTTGTTTTTTCACTGATATCAACTACTACAACTATAGCCGTAAATAATAACAAACAATAGAAAAAAGTAGTAAGATATTTAGAAAGTATATAACGGTCTATTTTTTTCATATGCCGAGTTATAGCAAAAGTAACTTAAATGGATTGGGTAATAAAATAGAGAAGTGAAGAATTTATGAAGATCGATGGGGTGGTTTAGGGGATTAAAAATTTAGAAGGTAATTTCTAATTCATTAGATTCAAACTAAACATCTAAACTTTCTAAACGAAAGAGCAAATCCCCTTGGCAGCGATCCATCCTGTTGTCCAGGCATTTTGAAAATTAAACCCACCGGTTATGCCATCAATATTCAAAACTTCACCAGCAAAGAATAATCCATTGTGCTTTTTGCTTTGCATAGTATTTACATCTATTTCCACCACACCTATCCCGCCAGCTGTTACAAACTCTTCTTTAAAGGTTGTTTTGCCTTTTACCTCAAACTCCGCTCCACACAACTGTTTAATGAGTTTGTTCTGTTCTCTGGCCGGTAAATCAGCCCAGCGAATCTCAGTGTTTATTCCAGACTGAACTAATAAATACTCCCACAAACGGTTGGGCAACACAAAGGGATTTCGATTGATAATCTTCTGACGTGCAAGATCGAACCTTAGCTTTTGAAAATGTTCCCGTAAACTATTCTCATTAAATTCGGGTATCCAATTCACCAATACTTTAAAATGATAATTTACTAACGCCAATTCCCTAGCGCCCCAGGCTGACAATTTCAAAACTGCAGGGCCACTCATTCCCCAATGAGTGATCAGTAATGGACCTGATTCACTAAGTTTTGATCCAACGATCTTAACCTGTGCGTTCTCAACTACTACTCCCATCAATGATGTAATTGAATTGCCCGGCATATTAAAGGTGAATAGAGAAGGTACAGGAAGTTCAATATTTTCTACTACGTTATTCAACCAGTCATACTGCACAATTTTGGGAAAGCCTCCGCTGGCGATGCAAATAAAATCTGCTTCAATCGGTTTCGAGCCTTTGCAAATTATATTCCATTTTCCATTGGATACCTGTATTTCTGAAACATCCTGCTTCATATTGATATCGACAATGTATTTCTTTGCTTCGCTGATCAAACAATCAATTACAGTTTGGGAGTTGTTGGTTACCGGGAACATTCTACCATCGGCCTCAGTCTTAAGTTTTACACCTCTTTTCTCAAACCATGCAACAGTGTCATTGGTAAAAAAATGATGAAAAGCTTTTTTCAGAAATGAAGAACCTCTCGGGTATTTTTTGATCATTTCGGCAATACTATAACAGGCGTGGGTTACATTGCAGCGACCACCGCCGCTCACTTTTACTTTACTTAATAATTTGGAAGACTTTTCAAGAATAATCACTTCCAGGTTTGAATTTATACGGGCTGCATTTACTGCACAAAAAAAACCTGCAGCACCGCCTCCAATAACTACCAGTCTTTTTTTATGCATTGTCGCTATTCAATTTAATCGCCGTTTTACAATAATGCCGCTCGAACTTTGAACGTTGTTCAATAAAAATCAGCATCTAACTATTTACGTAAGAAAGGGAATATTAATAATCTGAACACAAGTTAGTGTTTGCTTTTTCAGCAGCTTCAATTGAAGTAAAAGAAGATAAGATATCAGCTTTGCCTTTTTGAACACAAATGTCGTGTTCATAATGGGCAGCCGGTTTTCCATCTGCCGTACGTATCGTCCAGCCATCTTCATCATGGAAAACATCTTTGGCACCAAGGTTTATCATTGGTTCAATAGCGATGGTCATGCCTTCTTTTAATTTAGCCCCCGTTCCTCTTTTACCAAAGTTGGGAACTTGCGGCTCTTCATGTAAACTCCGACCAAGGCCATGTCCTACCAGGTCCCTAACCACACCGTAGCCATGTTGCCTTTCAGTATAATCTTGTATGGCATAAGCTATATCGCCTACTCGGTTACCGTGCACTGCTTTTTCAATCCCTTTGTAAAGTGAATCCTTGGTAACTCTCATCAATTGTTTTAACTCATCTGAAATTTCACCAATAGCAAAAGTATAAGCACTGTCGCCATGAAATCCATTTTTAAAAACGCCTACGTCAACGGAGATCAGGTCGCCGTTCTTTAATTCATCTTCGTTTGGAAAACCATGCACCACGGCATCGTTTACTGAAATACAGCAAGTGAAAGGAAAACCATGATATCCTTTGAACGATGCAGTAGCTTTATTATCTCTGATGAATTCTTCAGCGATCTTATCGAGCTGCATAGTAGTTACTCCCGGCTTAATGGCAGCCGCAACCAAAGCAAGCGCTTCGCTAACCAATAAACTGCTTTCTCTCATCAGTTCTATTTCCGCCTTGCTTTTATAATGAATCATGTTTCTCCCCACCGTGGATTTTATACTTTTAAAAAATAAACCCTGACTGTTTCTGTCAGGGTTTAAAAAATTTTATTTCTTTTAATTCTTTCTTTTGGACAGTTTTAAATCGTCTTACAGAGTGGCGCCAACGCCTTGTTGTCTTCCCTGAATTCTTCCGCTGCTCATTAAACCATCGTACTGGCGCATCAACAACTGAGTTTCTATCTGTTGTAAAGTATCAAGTATAACTGCTACATTAATCAGCAGTGATGTGCCACCAAAGAAAGTTGCAAACCCTTGCTGCATACCAAACAATAACTGAATTATACCAGGCAGAATTCCTACAAATGCAAGCAAAATTGCACCTGGAAATGTTATCCTGTCCATAATGGTGCCAATATAATCGGCAGTTGGCTGCCCCGGCTTAACACCCGGAATAAAACCGTTGTTGCGTTTTAATTCATCGGCCATCTGTTTAGGATTAAATATCAAAGCCGTGTATAAGAACGTAAACGCTATTACTGCAACAGAGTATACAATCATATAACCAAGGTTAGTATGATCGGTAAAATATTTTGTCCAGGAAGCTGTTCCTCCAAATGAAAATAATGTTGGTAAGAACAAGATAGCCTGTGCAAAGATAATTGGCATCACTCCAGAAGCATTCACTTTTAAAGGCAGAAAATTTCTGGCCCCTCCAAACTGGCGGTTTCCTACAATCTGCTTGGCATAGTTTACCGGAACTTTTCTTGTGCCTTGCACTAAAAGAATTACACCAAGAATAACAGCTATTAAAAATAAAATCTCAATCAATATCATTAAAATACCACCTGCACCTCTGGTTATTCTTGCTTCCCACTCCTGGATAAAAGACTGAGGTAAACGTGCAATGATTCCTATCATAATTATGATTGATGTACCATTACCTAATCCTTTATCAGTAATTTTTTCTCCAAGCCACATTACAAACAATGTACCTACTGTTAAAATGATAACCGTTGACACCCAGAAGTAAGCACTGAACGCAGGTATGATGGCTTCCTGATTGCCCGGACTTTTTAAATAACCTATATAAGCTGCCGCCTGAAATGCGGTGACAATTACAGTAAGGTAACGGGTCCATTGGTTAATCTTCTTTCTGCCGCTCTCTCCTTCTTTCTGAATTTTTGCCATTTGAGGAACAAGGATGGTCATCAACTGCATAAAGATTGAAGCTGAGATATAGGGCATGATACCCAATGCAAAAATTGACGCTTTTGAAAACGCACCGCCTACAAATGTATCAAGTAAACCAAGCATACCGCCCTGCGTGCTCTGACTAAGGCTGGCCAATTTATTTGGATCGATACCTGGTAAAACAATAAAAGAACCTAAACGGTAAATAAAGATCAGTATCAGGGTGAACATGATCTTATTACGCAGCTCTTCTATGCTCCAGATATTCTTAAGTGTTGTAATGAATTTCTTCACAGAATGTAAACGATTTAATTGTTTTCGTTAAATTATGATTGACCCCGTTTAACAGAAGTCGGGCAAATATCGGTAAATTATTTTACTATCTCGATAGTACCGCCGGCAGCTTCAATAGCAGCTTTTGCTTTTTCGCTGGCAGCATTTACTTTAAATGCAAATTTACCTTTAAGCTCACCATTACCTAAAACTTTTACGCTATCAAACTGACTGATTAAGCCATTGATGTATAAGTTTTGCAGGTTAAATTCTGTGATGCTGTATTTTTCTGCTAACATATCAATCTGTCCAAGGTTTAATACCTTAAACTCAACACGATTATTGTTCTTAAATCCACGTTTTGGAATACGGCGCTGAATTGGCATCTGTCCGCCTTCATGTGCTTTCTTACTTTTGTAGCCGGCACGGCTTTGTCCACCTTTATTACCTTTAGTAGATGTACCACCTTTACCACTAGCCTCACCACGACCAATTCTTTTTTCTTTGTGTGTAGAACCTTTTGCAGGTTTTAATGTGTGTAGTTTCATTTTGCTTTTATTTTAAACTTACGCCCCGAAAGCATTCGGGGCTCGCTTGTTAATTTGATAATTAATTGATTTGATAATTTTGACGATGGTATCATCTAAATTATCAAATTAGATTTCCTCAACTTTAATCAGGTGGTTCACTTTATTAACCATTCCTAAAATCTGTGGAGTAGCTTCTACTTCAACTGAAGCATTCATTTTCTTTAACCCTAAAGCTATCATCGTTCTTTTTTGACGCTCCGAACGGTCTATTACACTTTTAACCTGTGTTACTTTTATCTTTTTCATTGTGTCTGTTATTTGTTAGGGGTTAACTGTTATCTGTTAATTGTAAAAATCATTCAACTATTAACAACTAACCATTAACCAATTTATCCGTTAAATACTTTCTTTAAAGAAATACCCCTGGTTTTTGCTACAGCAATAGGCTCTCGTAAAGTAGCCAATGCTTTAAAAGTTGCTTTAACCACGTTGGTTGGATTAGCCGAACCAAGGTTCTTTGCTAATACGTCGGTGATACCAGCTGCTTCCAAAACCGCTCTCATACTTCCTCCGGCAATTACACCGGTTCCATGGGCTGCAGGCTTGATAAACACTTTTGCAGCACCTTCCTTAGATAATTGCTCATGTGGTATTGTGCCATGTCTGATTGGAACTTTTATCAAATTCTTCTTTGCATCTTCAATTCCTTTTGTAATAGCTTCCTGTACTTCTTTAGCTTTACCCATTCCGTGTCCTACTACACCAGCTTCGTTACCTACTACCACAAGCGCAGAGAAACTAAAGGCACGACCACCCTTGGTTGTTTTTACCACACGGTTAATGGCAACCACCTTATCTTTCAATTCCAGGTCACCCGCTTTAATTTTATTTGCTATTTGATTTGACATTTATATCGTTTTACGATTTTTGATTTTAAAAATTCAATTAGAACTGAAGACCACCTTCCCTGGCTCCTTCAGCCACAGCTTTCACACGGCCATGATAGATATATCCACCACGATCGAAAACAACTGTAGTGATACCCAATTCTTTTGCCTTTGTTGCAATTGCAGCACCAACCAATTTACTTTTATCAACCTTTGGTGCTTTTTGTGCCTGGATATCTTTTTGTCTTGATGACGCTGCGGCTAATGTTACACCGTTGTTATCATCGATCAGCTGAGCATATATATCGCTATTGCTTCTGAAAACACTTAACCTTGGTTTTGCAGCTGCACCGCTGATCTTTTTACGGATGCGATATTTGATCTTTAATCTTGCACTTGACTTGTTGTTCATTTTATTTTATTTTTTCTCCCTGATTCTGCCAGGGATTTTTTTACCTTAATTATTTACCCGCTGATTTACCGGCTTTTCTTCTTAACACCTCACCAGCAAATTTAACACCCTTGCCTTTGTATGGCTCCGGCTTACGTAAGCTTCTGATCTTAGCACAAACCTGGCCGATTAATTGCTTATCGATACTTTCAAAAGTAATCATCGGGTTCTG
>JAHEBJ010000026.1:0-7910 GCA_024642285.1 Sphingobacteriales bacterium | reverse complement strand
TTTTAGTAGATGTTGCACAGAACCTCTCCGCCAACATTCTGAGCTTTTGCTTCTTTATCGGTCATTACACCTTTGGATGTAGAAACGATGGCAACTCCTAAGCCATTCTTCACACGTTTAAAATCAGCCGGTTTTGCATAAGAACGCAATCCAGGACGACTTACTCTTTCTAAACTCTGTATTACAGGCAATTTGGTTGCTGCGTCATATTTAAGAGCGATCTTGATCACCCCTTGTTTGCTATCATCTTCAAATTTGTACTTCAGGATATATCCTTTATCGTACAAAATTTCAGTGATACGCTTTTTTAGATTGCTGGCAGGTATTTCAACAATTCGGTGATTAGCCATCTGTGCGTTACGAATTCTAGTTAAATAATCTGCTATTGGATCAGTAACCATTGTTATTTCTGTTAATTGATTAAATAATTTTTTTACAATGCGATATCCTTGTGTCCATCAAAGTGGACCAGGGAGTTTTTACCAGCTTGATTTAGTTATGCCTGGTATTTTACCCTGCAAAGCCATATCACGAAACATATTCCGGGATAAACCAAAATGTCTCATATATCCTCTTGGGCGGCCGGTAAGCTGACAACGATTCTTTAAACGAACTGGAGAAGCATTCTTTGGTAATAAATCCAAAGCTGCGTAGTCTCCGGCTGCTTTAAGTGATGCTCTTTTTTCAGCATACTTAGCCACCATTTTTTCACGCTTGATCTGCCTGGCTATAATTGATTTTTTTGCCATAATTGTTGTTATTTGTTATCGGTTAAGAGTTATCTGTTATTCTGCTGTTGCAGACAACGGTTAACAATTAACTCTCTGTCTTTTTTACGTTTTTAAAAGGCATTCCCATTTCTTTAAGCAATTCAAATGCTTCTTCGTTGGTATTAGCCGTTGTTACAAAAGTGATATCAAGACCGGTGATCTTATTTACCCTATCGATATCGATCTCCGGAAAAATGATCTGCTCGGTAACACCCAATGTGTAGTTTCCACGGCCATCAAATGATTTGTCATTAATGCCTTTAAAATCACGTACACGTGGTAATGAAACTGAAACCAACCTGTCTAAAAATTCATACATCTTAACTCCGCGAAGTGTAACACGTGCACCAATTGGCATATTCTTACGCAACTTAAAGTTTGAGATATCCTTTTTAGAGTTTGTTGCTACTGCTTTTTGACCGGTTATATTTGATAACTCTTCAACAGCAATATCAATCAGCTTCTTATCCGTAACGGCTCCGTTAACACCACGATTCAAACAAATCTTGGTCAATCTTGGTGCCTGCATTACAGTTTTGTAACTGAATTTTTTCATTAAGGCAGGTACAACTTCCGATTTGTACTTATCTGCCAGCCTTGGGCTATTTTTTACTGTACTCATTATTTGATTACCTCCCCTGATTTTTTAGCGATTCTTACTAATTTACCGTTTTCCCTGGTGCGTTTAATTTTAGTTGGTGCACCTGCCTTCGCATCCCAAAGCATCACATTACTGATGGCAATAGGTGCTTCTATTTTCACAATACCACCTTTAGTGTTTTGCGAAGTTGGCTTGGTATGCTTGGTTACGATGTTTACACCTTCAACCAACACACGGTTTTTTTCTGAAATTATTTCCAACACTTTACGAGGTTTCTTCAAATCCTTATCTTCTCCGGTAATAACTACTACCGAGTCGCCTTTTTTAATGTTGAATTTTGGTTTAAATCTTGTACTCATTTTTATTTTACTTTTAGCTGTGAACTGCCAGCTTGTGATCTATATTTTTTTACAGAACTTCAGGAGCCAATGAAATAATTTTCATGTAACCTTTATCTCTTAATTCACGGGCCACCGGTCCAAAAATACGTGTACCTCTTGGCTCGTCAGATGCATTTAACAATACCACTGCGTTATCATCAAAACGGATATAAGAACCATCTTTACGACGTAATTTGTTTGTTGTTCTTACAATTACAGCCTTGCTCACTGTTCCTTTTTTCACACCACCTGCAGGCATTGCATCTTTTACAGTAACTACTATTTTGTCGCCAATTCTTGCGTAGTCCTGGCCACTGTTACCCAGTACACGGATACACAGTACTTCTTTTGCACCACTATTATCTGCTACGTTTAATCTGCTTTCTTGCTGTATCATTTTATTTAGCTTTTAGCTATTATTACTATTGTTAATTATCAGAGGCTGAAAGTCGTAACGGGCAGTTGCAACCGGCAGCTTGAAAAAAATTATTTTACTTTTTCAACTACTTCAACCAATCTCCAGCGCTTTAATTTGCTCAAGGGACGGCTCTCCATGATCTTTACTGTGTCACCAATGCTGCACTCATTCTTTTCGTCATGAGCATGAAACTTGGTAGATTTTTTTACGAACTTTCCATAAAGCGGATGCTTTACTTTACGCTCTACACTTACAGTAATGGTTTTATCCATCTTATTGCTGGATACCACACCTAATTTTGTTTTTCTTAAATTTCTTTCCACTGTTATTGCTTTTTAAGGATTTATTATGATCCTGCTTGTACTTTTTTTAATACCGTTTTTAACCTGGCGATATCTCTTCTTAAAGAGCGGATGCTTTGCGGATTCTCCAGTGGAGAAATGGCATGAGCAAATGAAAGCTTCTTCATACGCAACTCGTCTTCAGCAATTTTTGCTTTCAGATCGTTTTCGTTCAAATCTTTCAGGCTATTTAAAAAATCAACTTTCTTTAACATTGTTATTCTTTTTGATAATTTCTTTAATTAAGCTTTGTAATCATGACGTACTACAAACTTTGTCTGGATAGGTAACTTTTGCGCTGCCAATGCAAATGCTTCTTTTGCAACCTGCATAGAAACACCGTCGCACTCAAACAAAATCCTTCCTGGCTGTACAACTGCTGCCCATCCCTCGGGATTACCTTTACCTTTACCCATCCTTACCTCTGCCGGCTTTGCGGTAATAGGTTTATCCGGAAAAATGCGGATCCAAACATTACCCTCACGTTTCATGTGACGCGTCATTGCCTGACGGGCACTTTCAATCTGGCGGCTGCTCATCCAAACTTCATCCAGAGCTTTTAATCCAAAGGTTCCAAAAGCCAGGGTTGCACCACGCTTGGTATTACCCTTCATCATGCCCCGTTGCGCCTTCCTGTGTTTACTTCTTTTTGGTGATAACATTTTTAATAAATTTCTATGTTACTTATTCTGATTTTCTAACTCGTTTTAAATTATCTTCTTCCTCCACGGCCTCCGCCACCTCTTCTGTCTCCACCACCACGTCTGTCATCTCTTCTGTCAAATCCACCCGGTCTGTCTCCTATTTCTTTTCCTCCTCCTGCAATCACATTTGGATTCAAATCACGCTTTCCTAAAACCTCTCCTTTACATATCCAAACCTTAATACCAATCTTACCGTATACAGTTAATGCGAAAACATTAGCGTAGTCAATATCCATACGTAAAGTATGTAATGGTGTACGTCCCTGCTTGATCTCTTCGCTACGTGCAATCTCTGCACCACCCAAACGACCACCAACTTTTACTTTAATTCCTTCGGCACCCATACGCAATGCAGAAGCGATAGACATTTTTATTGCTCTTTTGTAGTTGATACGATTCTCCAACTGACGGGCAATTGTATCAGCAACAATATTTGCATCCAACTCCGGACGACGGATTTCCAGAATGTTGATCTGTACATCTTCCTTTCCACATAATTTCTTCAACTCTTCTTTAATACGGTCAACTTCTCCTCCACCTTTACCAATGATGATACCTGGCTTAGAAGTATGAATGGTAACGATCAGCTTATTAAGTGTACGCTCAATAACGATCTTAGAAATACCACCTTTGTTGATACGTGCATTCAGATAGTTTCTGATTTTGTTATCCTCGATTAACTTCTTTGGATATTCCGTTTTACTTGCAAACCAGTTACTGTCCCATCCACGGATGATTCCTAATCTGGCACCAATCGGATTTGTTTTTTGACCCATATTCGGTTCTTATTATTTTTTGTTTTTGCTAATTATTTTTTTGCTGCTGTCTTTTTCTTAGGAGCCGCTTTTTTCTTTACTTCTACAACTTCTTCAGGAATATCTGCAACCGCTTCGGCCTGAATGGCTTTACCTGGTTTAACGTTATTTCCTTTTATGTCAACAATAACTGTAACGTGGTTGCTGCGCTTACGAACTCTGTAACCACGCCCCTGTGGTGCAGGACGCATACGTTTGATAACCCTTGCTCCGTCAACCATGATGGTTTTTACAACTAATCCGGTTTCATCACCACCTTCGTTCTTCTGCTTCCAGTTGTTGATGGCACTCATTACCAGCTTGCGTAAAGGAACTGCCGGATGCTTTGGATTGTGCTCCAAAACGGCTAATGCCTTTTCAACTTCCATACCTCGGATCAGGTCAACCAGCAAACGCATTTTACGCGGTGAGGTTGGATAATTATTCAATTTTGCTACTGCTTCCATTTTTTTATTAAGTTTCTTGTTTCTCGTTTTTATTGTTTCTCGTTTTACTGTTTAAAAAGTGTAGCTCAACGGGCAACCAGAAACGACTAACAAAGTATTATACAATTTTCTTACTAGAGTGACCCCTGAAATTACGTGTTGGCGCAAATTCACCTAACTTATGTCCTACCATAAATTCAGTTACATAAACCGGAATGAATTTGTTGCCGTTATGCACCGCAAAAGTTTGTCCTACAAAATCAGGAGTGATGGTACTTCTTCTGCTCCAGGTTTTAATAACACCTTTTTTGCTTTTTCCTTCTATCATTGCAGCAACTTTAGCATCAAGCTTAGCTTCTACATAAGGACCTTTTTTTAACGAACGAGCCATGTTTTATTTTTTTCTGTTTATTTTCCCGATTTTATATCTGGATATTTTAACAATGATTATTAATTAGGTAATTTCTTTCCGTTTCTTCTGGTAATGATCAATTTGCTTGAACCTTTTCCTTTTGTACGGGTAATCTGTCCTTTAGCATATTTACCTTTACGGCTACGTGGGTGACCACCAGACGCTCTACCTTCACCACCGCCCATCGGGTGATCTACCGGGTTCATCGCTACCGCTCTTGTGCGTGGACGGATACCCTTCCAACGGTTGCGGCCAGCTTTACCCATGCTCTCCAGGCTATGATCGCCGTTGCTTACAACACCTACGGTTGCATAACATTTGATCAACACTTTTCTTAACTCACCACTAGGCATTTTTAATATTGCGTACTTCTCTTCTTTATTACTTAACTGAGCCGATGTTCCTGCACTACGTACAAGAATCCCACCCTGACCAGGCTGCATTTCGATGTTGTGAACGTTTGTACCTAAAGGCATATTCTTAAACATCAAAGCATTTCCCAATTCCGGAGCTACCGCGTCGCCGCTGATAACTGTTTGTCCAACCTGCAATCCCTGCGGAGCAAGGATGTAACGTTTCTCACCATCAGCATAAGCCAATAAAGCGATAAAAGCAGTACGGTTTGGATCATACTCGATAGTCTTTACAGTTGCAGGAATATCTTTCTTACTTCTTTTAAAATCGATAATACGATACATGGTTTTGTTTCCGCCACCCATATAGCGCATTGACCTGCGACCAGAAGAGTTACGGCCGGCTGTATTCTTTTGCTTTTCAAGCAAAGATTTTTCCGGAACATTAGTAGTAACTTCTGCGTACGCATTACCAATTCTCCACCTGGTTCCTGCTGTTGTTGGTTTGTATTTTCTTAATGCCATTTTTAATTTCTTTTATTTGTCAAAACTTTGCGGTGCTGACCACCATTCATTAGTAATATTAAACTCCGCTTCCGTATAGATCAATTGATTCTCCTTCGGCGATGGTAACGATAGCCTTCTTTTTAGATGGCTTGCGACCAACTATGTATCCGGCTTTGGTATATTTTGCTTTTGCTTTTGAAGGCACTACAATGGTATTTACATTGTCAACAGTTACACCATAAAAACTTTCTACTGCTTTTTTTATCTCCAGCTTATTAGCTCTCTTATCCACTACAAAAGAGTAACGGTTCATTTTCTCTGTTTGCCTATTGGCTTTTTCAGATAAAATCGGCTTTATTAATACATCAGACTGTTTCATTCGTCTTTAATTTTTTTGTTTCTTAATTATGCTTCTACGCTTTCCTCACTGAATATTTTAGCAGCGCTTTCGCTTAACACCAAAACATTTGCGTTTAAAATATCGTAGGTATTTAAATCGCTCAATAAAGTACCGCTAACTGATGGTACATTACGAAGACTTAAGTACAGGTTGTCATTATACTCAGGAATCACAAACAATGATCTTTTACCTGCAATGTTCAGATTGTTTAAAATACCTGTAAAAGTTGATGTTTTAGGGGCATCCATTTTCACATCTTCTAAAACAATAATTGCACTCTCTTTAGCTTTATAAGCCAATGCACTCATCTTAGCAAGATCCTTAACCTTGCGGTTCAGTTTAATATCGTACTTGTGAGGCTTTGGTCCAAATATGCTACCACCACCTTTATACAAAGGGTTACGCAGGTTACCTTTACGGGCTCCACCGGTTCCTTTTTGTTTGTGCAATTTTTTAGAAGAACCTTTTGCTTCGGCACGAGTTTTCACTTTATGTGATCCCTGGCGCTGGGCTCCCTGGTATTGTTTAACAGCCAGATAAATTACATGGTCGTTAGGCTCAATACCGAATATTTCTTCAGGTAACTCAACCGTTCTGCCGGTTTGCTTTCCATCTATATTTAAAACGTCTACTTGCATTGTACTTATTTTTATTGGCCAGTGGCCGGTTGTTTATTTTTGAATTAAAACAATTGAACCGTTATGGCCCGGAACTGAACCACTAACTAATATGTAATTTTTTTCTGCGAAAATTTTAACCACTTTCAATCCTTTCATAGTCACTCTGTCTTGACCCATACGCCCCCCCATGCGCATTCCCTTGAATACACGGCTGGCATCGGATGAGTTACCGATAGAACCCGGAGCCCGCTGACGATCGTGCTGACCGTGAGATTGCTGACCCACACCTTTAAAGCCATGGCGTTTTACAACACCCTGGAAACCTTTACCCTTAGTGGTACCCACTACTTCAACATCATCGCCTTCGGCAAATATGTCTACAGTAAATGTTTCACCAACATTCTTATCTATTTCGCTATCGCGTATTTCCTGAACGAATTTTTTAGGAGAGGTTTGCGCTTTGGCAAAGTGATTGATCTCAGCTTTTACGGAGTGCTTTTCCTTTTTATCACCAAATGCTATCTGGAGAGCATTGTATCCGTCTGTTTCAACGGTTTTCTTTTGTGTAATCACGCATGGGCCGGCCTCAATTATAGTAACAGCAGTTTGCTTGCCACTTACATCGAAGATACTCGTCATGCCGATTTTCTTACCAATAATACTTTTCATTGTATCTTGTTTATATCCAGCGCTACTCTAATAAGAGCAGATGGATGTTCATTATTTTTTTTCTTTTAAGAACTTACCTTTTGCTTCTCTTCGCCGTGGCGAAGAGAGTTCATCAGGCTTTGATCTCAACATCAACACCACTAGGTAAGTCTAGCTTACTTAAAGCATCTACCGTACGGCTGCTGCTGGTGTAAATGTCTAATAAACGCTTATGCGTACACAGTTGAAACTGCTCACGTGCTTTTTTGTTTACGTGTGGAGAACGCAAAACGGTAAATATTTTCTTGTGCGTAGGTAAAGGAATAGGTCCTGTTACTACAGCGCCGGTGCTACGTACCGTTTTTACAATCTTTTCTGCTGATTTATCAACCAGATTATGGTCGTAAGACTGCAATTTTATTCTGATTCTCTGTGACATATAAAAAGAACTTTTTAAATCCGTTTTTTAATTTGGAGTGCAAAGGTAAGGGGTTGAATGTAAATAGCAAAAGAAAG
>JAHEBJ010000088.1 GCA_024642285.1 Sphingobacteriales bacterium | reverse complement strand
CTGCCGGTTTGTAAACCCACCAGCGAATTAAATATTTTAAATGTAGATGCCGGCGAAAAACGCATCGTATCATACTTCATATTGTAAACCGTTACTTTCCCATCGGCGTTGTTAAACATAGTAAAGCAGCCATCCACACCGTTTTCGTCGAAATATTTTTTAAGACTGTCATCGTTATCGGCTTTGTTAACAGAGCAGGAGATGAAAAATAAGGAATAAGAAATTACAAATAAGAAAGTGAAGAATTTTTTCATTTTATAAGATGGTTATTTTTTATTGAGATGTTGTGCTGTTGCATCGAGTGCTTCATAGAATTTTTTTCCAAACCGTCTGGTAAGCGCTTCTTTTAAAAAAACGTACACCGGAACTTTTAATTTTTTACCCAATGAGCAGGCAGCTTTGCAACTGTCTTCACGGGGTTCGTAGTTTACATAAATATCATCACTTCTCTTGCTGGATTTTACAATCACGGGGAAAAGATGGCAACTGATCGGTTTCTTCCATTTGATTTTACCGTCAATATAAGCTTGCTCTATACCGCATTTAACTATGCCTGACTCATCTTTTATTCCGTAAACACAAACCTTGCTGTCGATAGTGGGTGTAACCCAGCCGTACTCCCTGTCGTACACATACCTTCCCTGCCGATCCAGTTCTTTTTTACTGTCGTCGTTTAAATAAGGAAGCACTTTTTCATAAACCTCGTTAACCTTATCCAGTTCATCGTTATCAAGCGGGGCTCCGGCATCGCCATCCACACAACAGGCACCCTTGCATTTGCCCAGATCGCATACAAACTGCTCTTTAACCACCGCATCAGCCACCAGGATGTTATCAATAGCAATCATGGGCGCAAAGTTAAAGATTTAGAAAGTAGGCTCACCAGATTTATCCATCACATTCTCAAACTTTTATTCTGCGGGTTTAAACCCTTAACAAAACACTAACAGGATTTTTTATGTAATGCTCAGTTTGCATCATCCAAGAATCAAACCAACCAACATGCTCAACAGCCGTCAATTAACCCTGCGCAGCAGCGTACGTTATTTTTTTGCTGCCCTTTTCTGGATTCCGGTGGTCTTCTTCAGCCTGCTTTTGGTAAAGAATACCATACCCTACTTTTCTTTCAGTCAGCAATTTGGTTTTATAGAAGAAAGAGCGCTGCTGTTTTTAAAACCCGTTTACAAATACAGTTTTTACATTCACGTTTTTGCAGGCATGTTCTGCATTGTTGCTGCCTTAACGCAATTCTCGTCCTATGTACTTAAAAAACGAAAAGCCATTCATATCTGGATGGGAAAAACTTATGTTTTCGTAGTTCTGGTTCTTGGCGCCCCCACGGGCCTTTACATGAGTTTTTTCGCCAAAGGAAGTTTTTGGGAGCGGACACTTTTTATGTTCATGGCTTTGTACTGGTTTTTCAGTACCATGAAGGGATTACAATCTATTAATGTGAAAAATGTTATTGCTCACAAGAACTGGATGATACGCAGCTATAGTATGGCTATGACTGCAGTAACCTTCAGGGTTTATCATTTGTTTTTTTACTACTACGGTGTAGATCACCTGGCTAATTATGAAATTTCGCTTTGGATTAGTGTTCTGGGAAATATGCTGGTAGCCGAATTACTGATCTACAGAAAAAGCAAGGCCTATTTAAAATCGTTTTTGACTTAACCATTTTATAACCTCTGTTTTATTGTATATTTTGATAAGGCAGGCAAACTCAACAATTATGAAAGCAATTATCTATGCCGGCATTGGCCTGTTTTCTGTAGCGTCGGTTTATGGCGTGGCAGACTACTACAGCAGCAACAAACAAGGTGAGCTGAAAAATCTTTACGCAGAAGAGACTGAACCAGCTGCAAATCCTGATGAAACAAACACAGTTGTTATCCCGGTGAAGGAGACTGAAACTTCAAGTCCTGAAAAAACCCGTTCCGCAAAAAAAGAAAAAAGAGCATCTAAAAAAATTAAAGCTGAAGATTACTCCCGGGCTTTGATACCAGAGGAAGAGGAATTAAAAGTTGTGATTGAAGAACCGGTTAAAAAGGTTGAAGAAGTTATTCCTGAAAAGAAAGATCCTGAGCCTGCAGAATCTGTTAGTCTGAAAGAAGAAAATAAAAGAACGATTACTTTAGAAAAATTTTCAAGGGCACCATTAAAAAAGCAAGTGAGGTCGGCGAAAAAAGTCGCCGTAAAAACTAAAGGATAAATTTTTATTCGGGAACTCAGCTTTCTATTTGTTGTTCCATTTAAAAGTACTAATCAACTGATCGAGGTCTTTTTGCAGAAAATCCTGCACAGGCCTGAGAGAATCAGCATTTGGTGTAACATCAAAATACAAAGCACCCCTAAAAAAATTTTTTGTGGTATCACTCATGAAAAACTGTTTGGCGGTTGCAGCGTTACCACCAACCCGGAAGAAAACTCCGGTAACGCCGTTTTGCGTATGAAACAGGCTGTCTTTTATGGACGAAGCAACCGATTCGTTTTTACTGGTGAGTTTAAAAGCATCGCTAACCATATAATCAAATACATTGGTGCCCAACGAATCTTTATAGGTTCCATCAGCCTGTTTCACTTTGTAAGTTGATTTTCCGCCAACTGATTTATAACTTAAAAATATCCGTGCGCCAAAGTTGGGAAAATCAATATTCACCCAATAAGGATTTTCTGCATCCTGATCGAAATAGGTACTGTCTTTTACAATTTGTGCATAGGCGGGATAATCAAAACTGTAGGGAAATCCTTCCCTTTCAAAAGTTTGATATGCCCGTTCTGGAAAATCAATTTTATAGTACCCCTTTTTTTTTGAAGTGTAAGTTGAGTTACAAGATACAATTGTGACCAAAAGCACTATACAAACTGCAGTCTGCAATTTGCATATCGCATATTTTCTGAATTTTGAATTTTGAATTTTAAACATTGAATTTCTTTACTCTGTTTCAGGCTTGATGGTTACTTTTATTTTATGCAACCGGTTTTTATTTATTTCGAGGGGAACAAAAACGTATTTGCCGCTAACTAACTCTTCATTTACCTGTGGAAACTCGCCGGCAATTTCCAATACAAGCCCGGCCATTGAATCGCTCTCTCCTCTTACCGTATCAAATCCATCGGCGGCCAGCCCCATCATCTTACAGGCATCATTGATCATGGTACGGCCTTCAAAAATATAATTGAACTCATCAATTTTTTTGTTGCCACTTTCCTCATCGTCAAACTCATCTTTAATGTCGCCAATAATTTCTTCCATCACGTCTTCCAGTGTAACAATGCCGGATGTGCCGCCAAATTCATCAACCACTACGGCAAAATGCATGCGCCTGTTACGAAACTCCTGCAACAAGTCTTCAATTAGTTTTTGTTCATGTACAAAATAGGGCTGTCGCAGTAAAACATGCCAGTCGAAATCGGGAGGATCATTCAAATGAGGTAAAATATCTTTGGTGTGCAACATGCCCACCACTTCATCAAGGTTATTTTTATATACCGGCAACCGGGAGTAATGCAATTCTTCAATTTTGCGAATGATATCAGCAAAATTACTGTCTACGGCTATTCCACTTACGTCAAGCCGGGTACGCATGATCTGTTTTACCGTGGTATCACCAAATTTTCGGATGCCTTTTAAAATTGATTTCTCTTCCGAAGTTGCTTCATGCTCGGGTAACAGGTCGATAGCATAATCAAGATGACTGCGGTCAAGAGTTGATGAATTCTCAGAAGAAAATTTCTTTTCAACCTTATCGCTGTAACGAACCATTCGTTTGCTGAAGCGGAAAAAAATACTTTCGAAAATTTCAACTACTAATGACGCTGTGGCAGCAAACCATATTTTATGATGAGTAGCCCAAACCTTTGGCAACACTTCGCCAAACAATAGCAATAAAAAAGTTACCGAACCAACTTTAATTAAAAATACGGGCCAGAAGGTAAGTTGCAGCCCACCAATCCAACTATCAATTAAAATATTGGAAATAAGAATGATGCCGATATTAACAAAACTGTTACCAATAAGCATAGATGCCAGTAAGGTTTTTGGTTCATCAAGTAAACTTACAATACGACGGTAAGCTGGTTGCTTTTTATTACGAAGTATATTAATATCCTTGTAGGTGAGGGAAAAAAAAGCTATTTCGGAACCAGCCAACAGGAAGGACAACATAAATAAAATGACCACTAAAAAAATAAGTACTGTGGTTGCAGCCGGAGTTATTACCATTAATGAAAAAGAAAAAAAATCATGAACCGAATGATAGTCCAAAGCAATGAGTTTAAATTAAAAATTATATTTTTTTAAATTCCAAACCGGGCAAAAAAACAGGTTGTTCGTTTAACGCAATTGGGTAAGCAGTTTCATTTATTAAAAAGGCAATTTTTCGGAGCCATCTTCCGAATGTGAAATATCCGAATCGGGGTTTTCAAAACTTTCCATACCCGGTGTTCCGTGTCCGCCTTCCGATCTTTTATCCAGCATAATCAGGTTATCCCCAACTACTTCAGTGGCAAATTTCTTATTGCCCTCTTTATCTTCCCAACTTCTTGTCTTCAATCTTCCTTCAATATACACCAAACTTCCTTTGTGTAAATATTTTTGGGCCAGTTCGGCAAGTCCCCGCCACAATACAATCGTATGCCACTCCGTTTGCGAAACAAGTTTTCCACTCCTGTCCTTAAAAGTTTCGGTAGTTGCCAATGAAAATTTAGCCACGCCAATATTTCCCTCGAGGAATTGCATGTCGGGATCTTTTCCCAGGTTTCCTATCAATATCACCCTGTTTACGCCTCTCATAAATTTCAATTTGGCTGACGAAGCTTAGCTCCTTTCAGCGTTTCAACAAATTTAAAGATACATTTTTATCTCCCAAATTTTGCACATCATTTTCAGCTAGGTACTCAGTAATAAATTTTGGGAAGGGCAACTCTTTAAGCGTTTTAAAACTTATTGTATCATAATGTTTTACCGTGAGTTCTTTTTTAAATCCTAAATAAACGAAGCGTCCGGCAATTGTTTGATGAGTCAACTGCTGGGTATATAAACGTGAGATACTGATTTTTTCGATATTGTTTCGGCCTGCAAGATTTTTAGTAAACGAATGTTGTCGAAGTCCTTCAACCGAAATTTTATTATCCTGCTCAAGTAGGACAAACTCGTAAAGATTTTCCCAAATATCTTTTGGTCCTCTTTTCCTTACAAAGACTTTGTTATTGCATTCAACTACAAAATAATAAAAATACCGCTTCCTCTTTTTTATGACTTTCGATTTTACCGGAAGCAGTTCAACCTGGTTGGTAATCCGGGCTACACATTTAGCCTTCAAAACACAAGTGTTGCAAAGAGGATATTTTGGTTTACAAATTACTGCTCCAAAATCCATTATTGCCTGGTTGTAGGCTCCAGGTTTAGTTTTATCCAAAAGTTCTTCAGCCAAATCTGCAAACAATTTCTTTCCTGAGCTGTTGTCTGTAGCTTCATTAATACCGAAGAAACGGGACAATACCCTGAAAACATTTCCGTCAACAACGGCATGCGGTAAATTAAATGCGAAGGAAGCAATGGCAGCAGCGGTATAAGGACCTACACCTTTCAGAGCAAGTATCTCTTCGTAAGTTTTGGGGAAATTCCCTTTCCTTTCTTTTGAAATAAACTTTGCAGTAGCTATCAAATTCTTACAGCGGGTGTAATACCCGAGTCCTTCCCAGAGTTTAAATATTTTTTCATCCGGCGCATTCGCCAGTTTTTTTACGGTGGGAAAGGCAGCGATAAAACTGTTATAGTAATTCCAGCCCTGTTCTACCCTGGTTTGTTGCAAAATTATTTCACTAAGCCATATCTTATAAGGATCTATTTCTCCCTTCCAGGGCATTTGACGGATGTTTTCCTTCTCATTCCAGCTCAAAAGCGTGCTGGTAAAGTATTTTTTGTTCTTGTACATGCTTTATTTATTCCTGATATTTACGGTCAGCAAAACTAATCGCAACTTCCCGGTATCAGGATATCTTTTTACAAATCAACAGGTTACAATATATCTGGAACCCAAATAAGGTAAATACGGCTAAACAAACTGCCTGATAATCACCAACTGGTTTGGAAAATTCGGATTTTTTGTTGTATTTTTCATACACTTACAGTTATAAAATTAAATTATATGAGAAAAGCAGACCTCATTAATCAAATCTCAGACAAAACCGGCATCCCCAAAGTTGACGTATTAGTTACTTTAGAGACCATGTTTAAGTCTATCAAAAATTCATTAGCAGCCGGCGAAAATATTTATATACGTGGCTTTGGCAGCTTTATAACCAAAAAAAGAGCTGCTAAGATTGGTCGTAATATTAAGAAAAATATTGCCGTTGAAATTCCTGAACATTACATACCTGCCTTTAAACCAGCCAAAGAATTTATGCTCGAAATAAAATCTTCGAAAGATGTAATTGAACAAGCAGAAAATAAGGCGGAAGACAAAGAAGACTAACGTAACTTTGCATTCCTGTTTTGAACCACAGGTTGTGATTTATGTTGAGGAAACAATTAATATTTACGTTTATTGGAATTAGTGCGGTTGTCCTGCTTTTTGTCTTCGGACGAACCATTGCCATTAAAAGCAAAGTAACTGCTCCTGCTGCAAAAACCGTTAAAGCTTTCGACATCCTTAATTTTATTGCCGAAGAAAAGAAACATTTAGGTGCCGGAGAGTCTGTTCTGGTTGCTAAATTAGAAAATAGTGTAACACGTGGAGATGTTAACAGCCAGCTGGTTAATGCAAATTTGGCACTTGCCGATTTTTGGAAAGGGCACGATCATTCTCCCGAAATTTATTTTTATTATTTATCTGAGGCTGCTAAGTTGGATAAGTCGGAAAAATCCCTCACCTTTGCTGCCCAATTAATTTTGGATAATCTTCGTGGAGAACGGGATGACGCTAAATTAAGGTGGAAAACAGAACAGGCGATAGCCTTATTTGAAAAAGCGGTAGAACTTTATCCCGAAAATGATGACCATAAGGTTGGATTGGGAAGTTGTTATGTGTTTGGCAGTGTAAGAACCGGAGGCCCACAGGAGGCAATGAAAGGTATTCAGCAGTTGCTTGCTGTGGTTCAGAAGGACTCAAACAACATGAATGCGCAGATGATGCTGGGTGTAGGTGGTTATGTTTCAGGGCAATATGATAAAGCGATTGAGCGTTTATTGAAAGTAGTTACCAGGCAACCGGATAACATGGAAGCAATCGCCTTTTTAGCTGATACGTATGCAGCTAAAGGAGATAAAGCAGAAGCGATAAAATGGTATCAACTGAGTAAAAGACTTATCAACGATCCGCATTACAGTAAAGAGGTAGATGAAAGGATCAAATTATTAAGGTAAAACATCGGCATAAAACCCGATTTACATATTTAAAAAAATTATTTAAAAACACAAAAAAGACTAGTTATGCCTTGTGGTAAAAAGAGAAAACGTCATAAAATTGCAACACACAAGCGTAAAAAACGTTTAAGAAAGAATCGTCATAAGAAGAAGTAATTTCTTTTTATAACTGCTGCAGATCCTCGCTGTAGCATGTATACCTGTATTCATCATAGCTTATGTATGGTTGTTGCTGCGTACAGGTATATTTTACTTTCCTGATGTAGTGGTCTTTTCAAAATATTACTCTTGACCAAGGAACTTATTATTAACGCTGCACCGCAAGGTGTGGAAATTGCCTTGCTGGAAGATAAAAAACTGGTTGAGCTTCATAACGAAAAAGCCGATGCCAGTTTTGGAGTGGGTGACCTGTACCTTGGAAAAGTCAAAAAACTAATCCCCGGACTCAATGCTGCTTTTATTGATGTAGGTTTTGAGAAAGATGCATTCCTGCATTATACCGACCTAAGCCCATACGTACGTTCCATTTTAAAATTTACCCACGAATCTATTCACGACAAGTCGGATAATGGTTTTGATTTTGCAAAATTTAAGGTAGAACCTGAAATTGTAAAAACCGGTAAGATTGCGGAAGTGCTAAATGGCAAGCCACATATTTTGGTACAGATATTAAAGGAGCCGATAGCTGCCAAAGGACCCCGTTTGAGTTGCGAATTGTCATTGCCTGGTCGTTTTGTGGTGGTTACTCCGTTCAACGATATTATAGCCATATCCCGTAAAATTCATTCGTCCGACGAAAGGAAAAGATTACATAAAATCATTGAAGCAATAAAGCCGAAGAATCTCGGTGTAATTGTGCGTACTGCTGCCGAAGGAAAACAAACAGCGGAATTGCATGAAGACCTTTTGAGTTTGGTTGGAACCTGGAAAACCATACAGAACAATTTAAAAGGTTCAACTCCTCCGGCAAAAATTTTGAGTGAGCAAGGAAAAACGACCAGCATACTGCGTGATTTACTAAATGAAGATTTTAATAAGATCGTTGTAAATGATAAAAATATTTTCAGCGATGCTAAAACATATATTCAACGCATAGCACCTAACAAAGCTGATATTGTTTCGCACTATAATAACGGCTCTCCAATATTTGACAGTTTTGGAGTTACCAAACAGGTTAAAGCTGCTTTTGGCAAAACTGTAAATCTGCCAAGTGGTGCCTATTTAATAGTTGAACATACCGAAGCACTGCACGTAATTGACGTGAACAGCGGCTATAAAAGTGTAAGTAATAACCAGGAACAAAACGCACTGGAAACAAACCTGGAAGCGGCAGAAGAAATAGCACGCCAGATGCGCCTGAGAGACCTGGGAGGTATCATTGTAGTTGATTTCATAGATATGAAATTGATGGAGAATAAAAAGAAACTGGCCGATGCCATGGACAGTTTTATGCGACCAGACAGGGCCAAGCATGCGGTTTTAGCCATCAGTAAATTTGGATTGATGCAGATCACCCGCCAACGCATGAAGCCTGAGATGAACATCAATAC
>JAHEBJ010000025.1 GCA_024642285.1 Sphingobacteriales bacterium | reverse complement strand
CCACATAGCCATCTGCTTCTTTAGGTTCCAGTTCAATACACTTTGCATAATCTTTAATTGCAGCATCATAGTTTTTTTCGGCATACTGAAGCATCGCCCTGTTCTTATAGGCCCTGAAATACGCTTCATTAAACTGTATAGCTTTATCATAATCCAGCAATGCATTTTTTTTATTGCCCATTCGGTAATACACAAATCCCCTGTCGTTATATGCATTAGAGTACGAAGGATTAAGTTTGATTGCCATGGTATGATCGCTGATAGCGCCTTCATAATCCTTTAACGAATATTTTACCAAACCACGATTGTGCAATGCCTTTTCATTGTTTTTATCAATGGCAACTGCTTTATTAAAATCCTGTAAAGCGCCATTATAATCTTTGGCTTTAAATTTTGCCAGACCCTGGTTATTAAATTCAGTAGAAGTTTGGGCTGCAGCCGGATTAAGACTTACAACCATTATCAAACTTAACAAGGCTATTATTTTTTTCATATGGATGGTTTATTCCATTTTGCAACGTTTATAAAGTTACAAATAATTAAAATGACTATTTACTATGATATAAACAACTTCCATTGCAAAAAATACCGTTACAAGGGTATATGCAGTAAAGGAAAGCCCGTTATCTTTAAAGATCAAAACAGAATTATAAAAAAAATTATCACATTGTTACTGGTTCTGGTATAGTTCCAGATTTTTGCTCAAACAGAACAGGTGTTTGCCGAAGCATTTTCAAAATCAGTTCAGGACAAAAAAACTTCTCATTGCTGAAAAGCTGGCTCGGACCGAGTAGTGCTAAAATGAAAGACAAATGGCAACGTGTTGTTGAAAATGCCCACAGAAAAGGTTTTGCTATTAAAGCTGTAAAATTAAAGACCTTGTGCCAGGAGAACAAATACCCAATCTACCCTTGAAGAGTATCATTGTATTGTATGAATATGATGAAAAAGAATGGGATGATTTTTTGTTGTTGAAAACAAATTATAAACAATTTAAATTGGCTGAAATTCCGCTTACGTCATAAATATTCGCTTTGGAAGAAGAAAGACGGGGCAAGAATCTGGCTGATGCTAAAAAGAAAACAGGAAATATTATTCTTCAGTTTCAAAAATAACATATCCGTTTACTCATTTTTAACATACATAACTACTGAACATCATTTTTATTAATCGACGAAAAAAACGTACTTTGCATGTTCTCAAAATATAAATAATGATTATTAAATTGTACTCTATAACCGCTTTTACAGGATTGATATTGCTTTCTTCATGTGGAGGAAATAACAATAAAGATTACGTAGATAAATCTATAATCACCCCTGAGGCAGAAAAAAGAGCTGCTGCGTATGATTCAGCTGCAGGAAATATAAACACAGGAACGGCCACCCCCGTTATTCCTGGAATTGTTAACCCGGCAATGCAAGCAACTCCAGTTGCTATTGGCCAATCCGGCACAGTTACCGGAAATATTAATCCTGCGCACGGACAACCCGGACACCGTTGTGATATTGCCGTTGGTGCTCCCTTGGACAGTAAACCGGCACCGGCAAATGTTCAACAGGTAAATGCAGGTACTACGCCATCACCTTCACCGGTTACCATTACCCAGGTTCCTACTTTAAATAAAACTGCTCCGGGTATGAATCCGGCACATGGCGAACCAGGACATAGATGTGATATTGCCGTTGGTGCTCCCTTGGATAGCAAACCGGCTGCAAATAATGCCAGTCAGCCAAATGTTGTTACTACTCAACAGCCTGCCCAAAACGTTGTGACAACCCAGCAACCTGCTGCTGTTACATTACCAGGAATGAACCCTCCTCACGGGGAACCGGGCCACCGTTGTGATATTGCAGTTGGGGCGCCACTTAACAGCAAACCGGCTGCAGCGAATACTACAGATTCCAAAACAACATCGGTACCGCCACTTTTAGCGCCGGTTAAACCTGATAGCTTAAAAAATTAATTGTTTAGTTTTTTCTGATGGCGGCAAATACCAGTTCTTCGAGGAAAGCCACAACATTCTTCTCATCCTTAACCGTACCGAAATCGGTTAAGGCAGGTAAGTTCATCATAAAGAAGTTTTGAAAATGGGCCATCTCTACAATTGTGCTGGACAATGAGCGTGGGTAATGATAGGCAGGATTGCACTCAAGTATGATATCTCCTATTCTTGCGCAAAGATCTTTATAGGGCTTAAAAAAATGTGCTTTATTGTCTTCCGAAACTTCTTTGGTTAAATACACTTTTGATCCTTCAGCAATAATAATCTTGTGCAGCACACTTTCGTTAACATAACTGGTAGTTAAATCATCTTCAACATTTGTTGCCAGTAATTCAATTGTCTTTTTTAGTTTCACAATCGGGTCTGATACGTTAAGCGTATGGATAGTAACCCTGTACTCAAGCCAACTCCAGTACCATGCTGATATATACATCAGCATTTTATGCTTGTTTTCAAAATACCGGTAAATACCAGCTTCGGTTGTTCCAATATCTTTAGCCAGTTTCTTAAAAGTAAAGGATTCAAACCCGTTTCGATACATTACCAGAATTCCGTGTTGAATAATCTTTTTTCCCAGATCGGTTTGTTCTGGATCACGCAAAAAAAGTTTTTCATTCATTTTAATATGCAGCTGCATTTCCATTGTATATGTTATATGTATAGCCTGTAAACCTCCCGGGATGATACCAGATTTTCAGTTTAAAAAGCAAAAATACTTAAAAGTTTTACAATTTCATGAAATAGTATTACTATCATTTCAGATTATTACCCTATATTTGTCACTCGAAATAAAAAACGCAAACTATGATTTTTAAAAACGTATTTAAAGAGATCAAAAGCGACCTGCCAGCAAGTATTGTGGTGTTCTTCGTAGCTGTTCCTTTATGTCTGGGAATTGCTCTTGCTTCTGGTGCACCGCTATTTACCGGTATCATCTCTGGTATCGTTGGAGGCATCGTGGTTGGTATGGCAAGCGGATCACCGCTGGGTGTAAGTGGGCCTGCGGCCGGGTTGGCAGTAATTGTATTTTCAGCAATTGCAACTTTAGGTTCATTTGAAGCATTTTTACTTGCAGTAGTTATTTCAGGTATTATTCAGCTGGCTTTGGGGTACCTCAAAGCAGGTTTTATCGCCTACTTTTTTCCCTCGTCGGTTATTAAGGGAATGCTTACTGGTATTGGATTGCTGATCATACTTAAACAAATACCTCATGCACTTGGGTACGATAAAGATGCTGAAGGCGATTTTGCATTCTTTCAGATTGATGGCGACAATACATTTTCGGCGATCTTAACTGCATTAAATAAAATTACACCCGGAGCTTTACTTATCGCAGGTATTTCACTTGCCATTCTTATTTTATGGGATACCGTACTTTCAAAGAAACACAAAATATTTCAGCTAATTCAAGGTCCGCTTGTAGTGGTTGTTTTGGGTATTGTCATGTTTAATCTTTACCAGTCTGGTACGCTTGACTTTTCCCTTTCTGCTAAGCAAGTGGTGAGCATACCGGTTCCTGAAGATATCTCAGGCTTTTTTAGGCAATTTACTTTTCCCGACTTTTCGGCATTGGCAAACCCCAACGTTTATATAGTAGCCGTTGTTCTTGCTGTAGTTGCCAGTCTGGAAACTTTATTATGTGTTGATGCAACCGATAAAATGGATCCGGATAAAAGAATTACGCCAACCAATCGTGAATTAAAAGCCCAGGGATTAGGAAATTTAGTATCGGGTTTTATTGGAGGTTTACCAGTTACTCAAGTAATTGTAAGAAGCTCTGCTAATATAGCTTTTGGAGGTAAAACAAAAATGTCGGCCATTTTACATGGTGTATTCCTTCTACTGAGTGCATTGACTCTGGCTTCGGTTTTAAACATGATACCACTGGCAAGTTTGGCCGCCATATTATTGATGGTAGGTTATAAACTGGCAAAACCCGCATTATTCAAAAAAATATACAAAGAAGGATGGGAGCAATTCATACCATTTGTTGCAACTGTTGTTGGTATTCTCACCACCGACCTGTTAAAAGGTATTACTATTGGAATTTTATTTGGTATATTTTACACCCTTCGGCACAGTTACCGCAACGCCTATCATATGAAGGATAAGGTTACCACTGAAGAAGGGCATGAACTTCATCATCTGGTTTTGGCGGAGGAAGTTTCATTCTTTAATAAAGCCAGCGTAATAAAAGCACTGGACAATATTCCTGCCAATTCAAAAGTGATCATAGATTGTACCCAATCAAAATCTATTGCACACGATGTAGTGGAACTTATTAATGATTACGAAAGCAACGCAAAAACAAAAAATATAACTGTAGAAAAAATAAATTTTATTGAACCAGCTTAAATCAAACAACAAAATAAACAAATGAAAACATTAACAAAAGAATTGCAGGACGCCATTACACCAGCTATAGCTTTGTCAATTTTGAAAGAAGGTAATCACAGGTTTGTAAACAACCTTAAAGCAAACCGTAATTTGCTGCAGCAGGCAAATGAGACTTCAGATGGACAGCATCCTTTCGCTGTAATACTTAGCTGTATTGATTCCCGTACATCGGCCGAATTAATATTCGATCAGGGATTGGGCGATGTCTTCAGTACACGTATTGCAGGAAATATTGTAAACGAAGACATACTGGGAAGTATGGAATTTGCCTGTAAAGTTGCCGGTTCAAAAATCATTGTGGTACTGGGACACACAAAATGTGGAGCAGTAAAAGGTGCATGCGATCATGTGGAAATGGGAAACCTTACCGCACTCTTAAGTAAAATACAGCCTGCTGTTTATGATGAAAAAACCGAAACAGGAGACCGAAGTTCCGGCAATGAAGAGTTTGTTGAAAAAGTTTCCACTATCAATGTAAAAAGAACCGTTCAGGCGATTATGCAACGAAGCCCGATCTTAAAAGAAATGATTGAGAAAGGTGAGATTGGCATTGTTGGAGGAACCCATGATATATCAAATGGTGAAGTACAGTTTTACGATGATGCAACTATAATTAAATAATTTGCAACTAAGTTGTCTTCAGGCTGCGGGATTTTTGCAGCCTGTTTTTTTATTTTTACCCATAATGAAAAATCTTTTTGCAGCCTTTTCTTTTTTATTAATCTGCCATTATTCAACAGCGCAGGAACAAAGACTTACCGACAGGAATTCAATTGGCTGGTTTGTCTATACAGGTACAATTAAAATAAGTCCCAAATTCGCCATTCATACCGAATACCAATGGCGCAGGACCGATGTGGTTAAAAACTGGCAACAAGGATTGTTCAGAACCGGAGTTAACTACACCGCAGGCAAAAACCTCAATATTGTTGTTGGTTATGCATTTGCTGATACGTATGTGTATGGAGACTACCCCGCAACCTTTCGTTTTCCTGAGCACAGGATCTTTCAAATGGCCATTGTTAAAAACCCTCTTGGAAGTCTGGATCTTTCTCACCGTTTTATTCTTGAGCAACGGTTTGTGGGCAGGGTAACCATGCCCAACGGAATTAAAAACACCGACTATAGTTTTTTAAACAGGATGCGATACCGGATTAGAGGTGAATTACCTTTGCACAAAAAATCGGCGGCTAAAAAACCCTGGAGTATTATTGCACAGGATGAAATATTTATCGGTTGGGGAAAAAATATTGGTGCCAATGTTTTCGATCAAAACCGGATTGGTTTGCTCATTGGGTATAAACTAAACAAAACTGTAAAGCTGGAAGCAGGGTATATCAATCAAACCTTGCAGCAAGGACGACGAGTCAATAACAATCCGGTTTTCCAATACAACAACGGGTTCCTGATTGCTGCCAACCTCAATCTCGATCTTCAGAGAAAATAAAAAGCAGGACTTATTAACTGTTGTTAACTTATCAACATTACCAACTCTTATATTTACAGATAAAACATTATAAAACACAGGATTAACTCACAACTGCAATTGTTCCCATAGTGATTTAATCATGTCATTCGTCGAATATTATTTGCTGGTTCAATAGTTACCTCTATTTTTACCAAAGCTTAACAGCAACGTCCGCCATCCTTTGAATAGCCGTACCCATTTTAGTTTCCCCCAAAACAAATAATTATTCCAATTCTATCCTTCGAAATTCTGCAGGTTCGCTGTATTGTGTCCTATCGTAGAATGGTGCAATAAAAAAGTGACCAATCCTCTTCCTTTAGTTTAAAACCATGGTTTTTATTAAGCTCTATTACCCGTATTTGAAAATAGATTGTACTCACTTTTAAAACAGAAACTATGGAACATTTGTACACTGCAGACACAAAATCAATAGAAGGTAAAACTTACTATTTTGTAAAAAAAATTCTCACGCTTCCCGAATTCAAAGGGTTAGCAGAAATTGTTGTTGGCTATGGTATGCATACCGATTTTGAAAAAGCCTGTAAAATTGCCGGTGTGCAGGAAGCCGCCACCCGACAGCAACTTTTGCTTTTGCTGGAAGAACAGAAAAAGCCAAAACCAATTGCGGGGAAGCATACAGTTGAAATTCCGGAATTAATAAACAGATGGCTGGCAAAACAAGGCACTGAAGTATTAAACTGACTTTACGAATAATAAAAATGCCCCCCGATAAATCGGGGAGCGCTACTCAAAACACCAAACACAAACGAACGTAAAATCCCGATGCCGTTTCAACGGCATCGGGACAATTATATTAATCAGGTTTTTTCCCTTCCAGAAAACTATTGATCGTGCTGATCTCAGATTGGTTATTCTCGTCGGTCTTTACCGTGTAGTTACTGTAAAAACTTTCTACATCGGCAATGGAATTGTGCAATTCCATGTTGCGGCGAAGGTAAGCAGGCACCGTTTCAAACTCATTGTTAGGATCGGCTGCGTTAATGTTGAACGACAAGTTTCGCAGTTTTGTAATCCGATCTATCGCCCTGCGCCTAAGATCCTCTGCTTCGTCCTGCATGGCAGGTTCCTCAACATCGGAAATCATGATGGGCTGAGCTGGTTGTACATGTTGCTCTTCCTCCGCCGCTTGATGGGATTTTACCACCAGTTGCATTTCAATCACAGGTTCGTCTTCCTGTTCTCTCTCCTGCGCCTGGGGTAGCTCATCAATCGAATTGGATTTTGGCTCCGGCTTCTCCTCCACATAGATTTGCGAAGGTTTGGCCAGATACCCTCCAGACGAAGGAGGGTTGCTAGCATCTTTAGCTACATCAGAAATCTCTTTATAAACTTTGGTTTTGTTTGCTGGTTTATCAACGGGAGGAGGATCTTGGGGCAAATCAAATTCTATTACAGGAATCTGATCAGTGGCCGAAGATATTTCAAAAAACTCCGGTGCTTCATCTAATTTATCCCCAGTAGTTTTACTTGGTAGTTTCACCACAGGTGGCTCTTCAGTTGTTTCTTTTAAGGTTGGCATCAAGTCATCCACCTGCTCCTCAACATTTAACATAGCTGGTTGCTCAGTAATTTCGGCTATGGCTTCGTCTTCATCTTTTTCATCAAACTGAAGTACCGGTTGCTCTGCTTTTTTAATTTCTTCTTTAACCGGCATCTCCAGCGTCATCACAATTTTCTCATCTTTCTTCTCGTCCTTTTTCATCTCCGGTTTTTTCTCAAATGGATCTTTATGTTCAAATCCGGTTGCAATTAATGTAATGCCGATCTTTGCATCCAGGCTGTTATCATAACCCAAACCAAGGATCACATCGGTATCCTCTCCAGCCTGACTCAACAAATAATTTTGTATCACTTCTACTTCATCCATTGTAAACTCATGCTCACCTTCGGACGAATTAATATTGATCAATATCCATTTTGCTCCTCTGATATCATTATCATTCAGCAATGGAGAATTGATGGCATTCTCAATTGCAGTCTGTGCCCTTTCTTCTCCTTCTTCTGCAGCGCTTCCTAAAATAGCGACACCACCGTTTATCATTACTGTACATACATCCGCAAAATCCACGTTGATCTGACCTGTAGTATTTATTACATCTGTGATACATTTAGCAGCCGTGGCCAACACATTATCAGCTTTGGCAAAAGCTTCCTTCATTTTTAGATTTCCAAACTGATGGCGCAGTTTATCGTTACTGATCACCAGTAAAGTATCAACATGATTCTTTAATAACATCACACCTTCTTCTGCCTGGGCAATTCTTTTTTTACCTTCATAAGCAAAAGGCGTAGTAACTATACCAACGGTAAGTATGCCAAGATCCTTACAGATTTTTGCAAGGATGGGAGCTCCCCCTGTTCCGGTTCCGCCGCCCATACCGGCAGTGATGAATGCCATTTTCGTATTCACTTCCAGTATACGCTTTATTTCTTCAAGACTTTCTTCTGTTGCTTGTCTACCAATCTCGGGATTGGCACCTGCACCAAGACCCTGCGTTAAATGCGGCCCCAGCTGAATTTTATTGGGCACTTTACTTTGGGCAATGGCCTGTGCATCGGTATTACAAATAATAAAATTCACGCCTTCGATATTTTGCGAAAACATGTGGTTTACCGCGTTGCTTCCGCCGCCGCCCACACCAATTACTTTGATGATGGATGACTGATCTTTTGGCAAATCAAAATGTATCATAGTTTTTTTTTTGTGAACTGCTGCATTTTACAACGCGGCGTTCATTAAATAATGGGTTAGTTAGTTTTGTATTCTTATAATTTTGCGTCTTCTTCTTCCTTGAACAGGTCAATCAAGCCATTCTTAAATCCATCCATAAATGTTTTTAAGGATTTACGTTGCTTAACCTTTACC
Organism: Sphingobacteriales bacterium; assembly: GCA_024642285.1. Classification (GTDB taxonomy): domain Bacteria; phylum Bacteroidota; class Bacteroidia; order Chitinophagales; family Chitinophagaceae; genus Ferruginibacter. The sequence continues at coordinate 26,456 of JAHEBJ010000025.1, read as the reverse complement.
TCGCCGTTTTCTTCTTCTGCATCTATTGTTTCATCAATAGGTTTATTTTTTAATGAGCCTGGAACATCAACTTTTCTAAATTGCTCATCAAACTGCTTGTTTTTATTCTCATAATCATTGTACCCTTTCAGAATTAAACCTATACATGTACTGTACATAGGCTTTGCCAGTTCTTCTATATGACCACCGGTAAGATGTTCATTTGGATAACCTATCCTTGCATTCAAGCCCGTTACATACTCTGTCAACTGAATCAGATGCTTCAGCTGTGATCCGCCACCCGTAAGTATTACACCGCCATTCAACATCCTGTTATCCAAACCAACCTGCTTTAAATGATAGGTAACAAAATCCATGATTTCACTCATACGTGCCTGAATGATACCTGCAAGATTCTTTACAGAAATTTCTTTTGGCGCCATACCACGTAATCCGGGAATGGTAATGAAGGCATTTGCTTTTGCTTCATCGCTTAATGCACTGCCAAACTGAATTTTCATTTGCTCAGCCTGTGTTTTTAAAACACCTAAACCATTTTTTATATCGTTGGTAATATTCTCACCACCGAAAGGAATCACCGCCGTGTGTTTTAATATGCCTTCATAAAAAACAGCCAGGTCGGTGGTGCCGCCACCTATATCAACAATGGCGACACCAGCCTCTAAATCCTGGTCGCACATAACAGCGGCTGCAGAGGCAAGCGGTTGCAACACGAGATCTTTGGTTTTCAATCCGGCTTTATCAACGCTTCGGTTTATATTTCGAATCGCATTTTTATCGCCGGTTATAATATGAAAATTCGCACCCACTTTTACTCCACTGTAACCAATTGGGTTTGGAATGTTCTGAAAATTATCAACCGTAAATTCCTGCGGTATAACATCAATGATTTGATCTCCGGCCGGAATATAGGTGCGGTACTGGTCGGCAACCAGCCGGTCAATTTCCTCCTGTCTTATTTCTTCTTCAATACTCTGTCGAACAATATCACCACGTGTTTGTAAACTTTTTATATGATGGCCGGCAATGCCCACATATACCTCTCCTATTTCCAGGTTGGGGTTGGAGTCGTAACAGTTTTTTAAAGCCTGCTCAATGGCTTTAATTGTTTGATCGATGTTCAACACCATGCCGTGTTGTACACCATTACTGTTGGCACGGCCAAAGCCTAGTATTTCCAGCTTGCCGTGTTCGTTTTTACGCCCGGCAATAGCAGCAATTTTTGTTGTGCCTATGTCGAGACCTACGATGATGGGTTGTTCCTGATTCATAATTGTATGTTTTGAGTTTGTGTTTGTGTTTTATATTTTTTGTTTTAACATTGCGATCAGTAATCATTATTCTTTTGCATAATTGCTTTTGGTTGCCTTGCTGCTTTCTTTCCTGTATCGGGTTTTTGCACTGGCTTGTTATCTTTCTTTATAACTATATCTTTTTTTAGATCAACAGGTTTAGAACTAATTACCGGTTGCGCCGGTAAATCGTTGATTAGTGGTGCTTCGTAATTATCATCCCGCTGTATCGATTGCTGAATCATTGTGCTGTCAACGGTGTTCCGATCATCGTTGGGACTTATGTTACGCAATGAATCGCCAGCAGCCTGTTCTGCCCGGTCAGCAATCAGCTGCATCAATTGTAGGGTTCGTAAGGAATCTGCAGCTATATCTTCGGCTCCTTTTCTTTTTGCTACTACCTGATTTTTATACTGCACATTGATTACGCTGTAATTATTCCATCCAGCTTTTGTCATAATCTCTTTATAAAATAACTTCAGCTTATCTAGTTTTCTGGTAACATCCTTTCCATCACCAAACACGATCAACTGGTTTCCTATTTTAGGCATCATTTCAAAATTTCGTTGCGCAGTTATGTCGATCTGCTCAATCATAGCCATACTAAAACTGTCTTTTTGAATTGTAAGGCTGATATTCTTTACCTCATTCAGCAAACTGCTGTCGGCGGCTGATAAAACTTTTTTATCCGATGGAAAACCGGTGAACACCGGAAGCCTAGCCGAAAACTTCTCACTAAGCGGCAGCATTGCCAATTCATTATCAATATAAAAAGTAGAACCTGCAGTCGTAAATACTCTTGCTACCGGTTCACGTTCATGTACCGTTACCTGCAGGGTCTCATTATTATCAAAGAACAGTTCGGCTGACTTTATCCAGACGTCTTTTTCCAGCTCCGTTTCCATCTTCCTTAAATTAAAACTGCCGATGGCTTTACCTACGGGAGTAATTTTTTCAGTAGCCGTAATTACTTGCAGGATATCCTTTTTATCTACAAAAAAATTATTGCTAACACCGTGAATTGTTATCTCAATCTTTTTACAACGCTGTTCGTCTTTGCTTTTAATAGCAGCAACGAGTAAAAAGATTGCAGCTCCGCCCAAGGCAACCCAAATAGTTGCCAAGAGAATACTTTTTAAACTATATCGTTTTTTTGTTTCCAATCTATTTTAATAATTCTTTAATCGGTTCCACCAATGTGTCAATATCTCCTGCACCGGCTGTAATTAATAATTCAGTTTTATTTTCTTTTATCCAGTTCAGCAATGCTGTTTTATCTAATACTTTACTGTTTTTATTTTTCATTCTTGTTACTATCATTTCGCTTTCCACACCTGCAATGGGTAATTCTCTTGCAGGATAAACAGGCAACAGTATGACTTCATCCGCGTGGTCAAGCACTTCGGCAAAGCCATCAGCCAAATCCCTTGTGCGGCTGTACAGGTGCGGCTGAAATATCACTGTGCATTTTTTTTGCGGAAACAATTTTTTTGCTCCGTCAATCAATGCCCTCAACTCTTCCGGATGATGTGCATAATCATCAACCATTACCTGCTTCTCATTCTTCACGATATACTCAAACCGCCTTTTCACTCCTTTAAAATCTGCAACCGCTTTTCTGATCTTATCATTTTCTATTCCCAGATAATGCGCAACAGAAATAGCGGCTATCATATTCTCAACATTATGAAGACCTCCCATATTTAAAAGAACATCTTTCAATTCCCAGTACTGCATTATTACGTCGAACCTGTAACTGCCCTTCTCCGACTGAATATTTGCGGCATATACACTTGCGTTTTCATTATGCAGGTGATAAGTCAGATGTTCGTCTCCATTCAGATCGTCAGTTCGTGCCAGTCCGTACTTACTCATCAACATGCCATCTTTTTTTATCCGAGCCGAAAAATCGATGAATGCCTGTTGCATATTTTCGGTGGTACCGTAAATATCCAGGTGATCGGCATCCATGGAACTTATGATGGCTACATCGGGACTTAATTTCAAAAAACTTCTGTCGTATTCATCCGCTTCAACCACACTTACATTTTTTTCGCCGGCCCAAAAATTTGAGTTGTAGTTCACTGCAATTCCACCTAGAAAAGCATTGCAACTATATCCACTGTGCCGTAAAATATGTGCAACCATTGTACTGGTTGTGGTTTTACCATGTGTACCGGCTATACATATATTATAAGAACTGTTTGTTATGGCACCCAACACTTCACTTCGCTTTACGAGTGTGTAATTATTCTGTAAAAAATAATTATACTCCTTGTGGTCTTTGGGCACCGCCGGAGTATAAATCACCAATTCTGCTTCTTTGTCAATGAACTCAACATTATCCTCGAAGTGAATTGCTATCCCTTCCTCAATCAATTGTTTTGTCAAAGTGGTTTCGGTTTTATCATAGCCACTTACCACAACTCCCTGCGAAATAAAATACCTTGCAATGGCGCTCATGCCAATTCCTCCTACGCCCAAAAAATAAATTCTTTTTATATCCTTTAAATCTGTCATTAAATCAATTTCAAAATTTCTGTTGCTATTTTTTCGTCTGCATTTGTTATAGCCATTTTGCTAATGTTGCTCTTCAATACAAGCTGTTTCCCTTCATCGTTAGATAATGCAATAATTGCCGGTATCAGTAATTCTAACGCCTCGTTGTCTTTTATCATTATGCCTGCATTTTTATTAACTAAACTTTGTGCATTAACCGTTTGATGATCTTCTGCAGCATAAGGAAAAGGCACAAAAACAACGGCTTTTTTCATCACAGATAATTCTGCAATCGCCATGGCTCCACTCCTGCTGATGACAAGGTCGGCGGCGGCGTATGCATTCTCCATCTTGTTAATGAAATCATTTGTCCAAATATTAGTTTTACCGGCTGCTCTTTCTTTCGCCTTATCTGCATAAGGCTTTCCTGTTTGCCAAATCAACTGGAGATTATTTTTCTCAAATACTTCCAGATTTTTTTCCAGCGCTTCATTAATGCTTTTTGCTCCAAGGCTTCCTCCAATTGACAAGACTGTTTTTCTTGCCGGATCCAATCCAAAGAACTTTACCCCATCTTCCCTGGTAACTGCCGTTCCTGAAATGTCAGCTCTAACGGGATTACCTGTAATCAGTATCTTCTCCGCAGGGAAAAACTTTTCCATTCCAGTACTTGCAGTAAAGATCTTCTTAGCTTTTTTTCCCAACATTATATTTGCTTTGCCGGCAAATGAATTACTCTCATGAATAAAAGTTGAAATTCCTTTTGCCTGCGCCAACCGCAATACCGGAAAACTGGAATAACCTCCTACGCCTATTACCGCGTTAGGTTTAAAGTCTTTAAAGATCGTTCTGACCTGAAAAAAACTTTTGATCAACTTAAATGGCAAACCAATATTTTTTATCAAAGAACTTCTGTTGAAACCTGCTATATCCAACCCAACGATTTTAAATCCTGCCTGCGGTATTTTTTCCATTTCCATTTTTCCTTTTGCGCCAACAAACAAAAATTCTGTTTGTGGTTGTTGTTTCAAAATGGCATTTGCAATTGCAATTGCCGGAAAAATATGACCGCCTGTTCCTCCTCCTGCTATAATAATTCTACTGCTCATTTGTAACAACGGGTTGTTCTTTTCCTTCAAGCTGCTCAACGTTTCGTGCTACACTTAAAATAATTCCAATGGACAAGCAGGTGAATAAAAAACTACTACCGCCCATGCTCACCAACGGCAAGGTTACCCCTGTGTTTGGAAATACATTTACATTCACACCCATGTTGGCAATGGCCTGAATGACCAGCATAAAACTCAGTGCCAGCGCCAGAAATGCTCCAAATGCATAAGGACATTTTCGATAAAGCCTGATACACCTGTATAAAAACAACAGGTAAATGAAAACCATAAATATGCCGCCCATTAATCCATACTCTTCAAGAATTATTGCGTAAATAAAATCGCTGTATGAATGCGGTAAAAAATTCCGGGCTTGGCTGTTGCCTGGTCCCAATCCTACCCAGCTTCCTTTCGCAATGGCAATTTTTGCCTGATTTATCTGGTACAGTTTTTCATTAGAGTCTTCCTTCTTGCTGTACATAAATGTTTGTATACGGCCAATCCAGGTAGGCACACGTCCCACAGCAAACGCTGCCGGAATTTCCTTTGCACGTTGTTCTTTTTTATCATAAGTACCAACAGCAACTGCGAATAAAATCGCAACCGGTATCATAGCAATACCCATCGTTAGTAAAATATGCTTGGTACTTATTCTTCCAATGAACATGATCAGTATGCTGGTGCCTCCAATTAAAATAGAGGTGGAAAGATTTGACGGAGCAATCAATAAACAGATGACAACAACAGGAATGATGATTGGTAAAAATCCTTTTTTAAAATCTTTAATAACAGCTTGCTTACGGCTGAGCTGTCGGCTCATATACATGAACAGCGCCAGTTTCGCCATATCAGAAGTCTGAAATGTCATGTTGATGACAGGGAGCTTTATCCAGCGGGTTCCTTCGTTCATACGCACTCCGAAAAAGAATGTGTAAATCAATAAAATTATTGAAGCCACAAACAACACAGATGCTATCCTGGAATAAATGGTATAATTTACCCTGTGTGCAAAATAAATGATCAACACACCAAGTATAATAAATCCAAATTGTTTGAACAGGTAACTCTCGGTACTACGGCTATACTTATAGGCAAGCGAACCGGTACTGCTGTATACGACAAGCAAACTCACCAAAGTAAGAATGACCACTATACCCCAAATAACACGGTCGCCTTTGGTTTTACTAACCAGGTTGCCACCCATGTTACTAATGTTGGGTGTAAAGAAATTTTTTATGTTTATTGGTTCAGACAACTAAAATTTATTTACAGTTCTTTTACAGCTTGTTTAAATTGATTTCCTCTGTCTTCATAATTTTTAAAAAGATCGAAACTTGCACAGGCAGGGCTTAACAACACAACATCGCCACTGTTGGCAAAATGAAATGCCGACTGCACTGCATCTTTGGTATTATCAGTGTTCACCATTAATGAAACAATATCACCAAACGCTTCATGAATTTTCCGGTTCTCGGTACCCATGCAAACAATAGCTTTTACTTTTTCTTTTACCAGATCTTTTAATAAATCATAATCATTGCCTTTGTCAACGCCTCCCAATATCAATATCACAGGCTTCTCCATACTCTCTAATGCAAACCACGTACTGTTGATGTTGGTGGCTTTGCTATCGTTGATGAACTCAACATTCTTTATAGTTGCCACTGGCTCCATGCGGTGCTCCAGACTTTCAAAAGTTTGCAGGGCTTCTCTTATTTTTTCCTTTCGGATATCAACCGCCGAAGCAGCTAAACCTGCAGCCATACTGTTGTACTGATTGTGTTTGCCTTTTACAGCAAAGTCTTCAATACTCATCTGCATCTCTTCGGTTTTCCATTTGAGGTGCATTTTTGCATTCAGCAAATAGGCGCCTTGTGGCAGTTCTTTACTCATAGTAATTGGGGCTAGTGTTGATTTAATGGGATAGTTGCTGATTGTTTTCACAGTTACATCGTCATCCAGATTATAAATAAATATGTCTTCGGGTTGTTGGTTCATTGTAACCCTGAACTTGCTGTTTATGTAATTCTCAAATTTATATTCATACCTGTCAAGATGATCTTCGGTGATATTGGTCAGCACCGCCACATCCGGACGGAATGTTTTGATATCATCCAGCTGAAACGAACTGATCTCGGCTACATATAATTCTTTTGGATGCATAGCGACCTGCTTGGCAAAAGAAAAACCTACATTACCAACCATCGCACAATCAGCACCACCGGTTTTACAGATATGGTAGGTTAGCGCAGTGGTTGTAGTTTTTCCATTGCTTCCGGTAATGGCAATGATCTTACTGTTGCCTTTGTAGCGATAAGCAAATTCAATTTCACTGATCACGTTAATTCCTTTGGCTCTGATCTTTTTTACCAATTCGTTTTTTTCGGGAATGCCGGGGCTCTTCATTATTTCGCCGGCATTCAGAATTCTTTCGGCGCTGTGTTGATTCTCTTCAAAATCAATTTCATTTTCCTGTAGCTCCGTGCGGTACTTTTCTTTGATGGGGCCGCCATCGCTTACAAACACGTCATACCCTTTTTGCTTTGCCAGCAATGCAGCTCCTACACCGCTTTCGCCTGCACCCAGTATGACTAATCTTTTTTTCATTTTTTTTTAAACGGGTCTTTCTACTTCAACAGGAAGTAAAAAATGGTTCTTCAACAGCATAGAATTTAACAGGTCAAGTTTTCAAGTAGCCTGATTTGGTTGTCTTACAAAGGATAGTGGACCGGTTGAAAAACAAAGCACATGCATTAACACATGCCTGTTTGGTTTTCCAAAACTTATTTATCGCAGCTTGAGCGTTACTATTGCTAAAACCACACTTAATATTGTTATTATCCAGAAACGCACGGCTATCTTACTTTCGTGATATCCGAGTTTCTGGTAATGGTGATGCAGCGGGCTCATTAAGAATACCCGTCGGCCTTCGCCATACTTTCGTTTCGTGTATTTAAAGTATCCCACCTGTATCATCACACTTAAATTTTCTACCAAAAACACAAAACAGAAAATGGGAATTAATAATTCTTTACGTACAATAATTGCAAGGGCAGCAATGATACCACCAAGAGCAAGACTACCTGTGTCGCCCATGAAAACCTGTGCGGGGTAAGCATTGTACCAAAGGAAGCCGATACATGCGCCAACAAAAGCAGCTATAAAAATAGATAACTCTCCAAGGTTGGGGATATACATGATATTGAGGTATTCTGCAAACTTTATGTTGCCGCTTACGTAAGCAAATATGCCGAGGCATATACCGATTATGGCACTCACACCTGTTGCCAGGCCATCCAAACCATCAGTTATATTGGCGCCGTTACTTACAGCAGTTACAATTACAATTACAATTATGATGTACAAAATGTATGCATAATCTTCCCAAGCCTTGGGTAATAGTTTGGCATAATTAAACTCATGATTCTTTACAAAAGGAATTGTTGTAATTATTGTTTTGCGTGCATCTGTAAAAATCCGTTCTTGTCCATCTACAAAAACTGTATCAAATTTTGCATCTGGATTTACAGGCTGAATGACTACTGTATCAGGAGATTTTATTACTTCTCTTTTAACAACTACACTAGGTGTAAAATATAGCGTAGTTCCTACAATTATTCCCAGCATTACCTGACCGAATATTTTAAACCTGCCGGCTAAGCCGTCACTGTCACTTTTTTTATAAGCAACCCCTTTTGCCTGCGCAATTCTTTTAGCTCGTATTTTTAAATAGTCATCAATAAATCCAATTGCACCCAGCCAGACAGTACACAATAGCATAAGCCTTATGTAAACTTTGTCGAGGTTGGCCAATAATAATGTTGGAATTAAAATTGCGAGTAAAATGATGATACCGCCCATGGTTGGTGTGCCCTTCTTTTCTTTTTCGCCTTCCAAACCAAGATCACGAACCGATTCCCCTAATTGCTTTCTCTGTAAATATTTAATCAGCTTTTTACCATACACAGTTGTTATCACCAAACTCAATATCATGGCCAGCATCACCCTGAAGGTGATAAATTGAAAAAGATTGATACCGGGAAACCGGAATCCTTCTTTTGCAAGCCAATCAAAAATGTGATACAACATATATTCAGTTTACAGATTGAAGTTTGCAATTTGCGGCAGCATTTTTGCCAACTGTTTACTGCGAATTACCAACTCGTTCTATTTCTCTAACAATGCAAACATTTCATTTAAAATCTTCTTATCATCAAAATCATACTTCACGCCTTTTATTTCCTGGTACTTTTCGTGTCCTTTACCCGCTATCAAAACAATATCCTCGCTGTTCGCCAGACTCACTGCTGTTTTAATCGCTTCTTTCCTGTCGGCAATGGAAATGACTTTTTTTTTTGTAACCGCATTAACACCGGCCTGCATATCATTTAAAATCTCCAGCGGATCTTCGCTTCGTGGATTATCAGAAGTAAAGATTACTTTGTCGCTGTACTCACAAGCCACTTCGGCCATTACCGGCCGTTTGGTTTTGTCTCTGTCCCCACCGCAACCAACAACAGTGATGATCTGTTGGTTACCCTGTCTCAAATTTTTTATCGTAGCCAGAACATTCAACAATGCATCTGGTGTGTGTGCGTAATCGACTATACCGGTAACTTTTACTTTATCGCTGATGGTATAATCAAACCTGCCTTCGGCGCCATCCAGGCTGCTCAAAACCTGTAAAGCATTATCTTTTTCTTCCCCCAAGCAAACGGCTGTAGCATACGCAGCCAGCAGGTTATACGCATTGAATTCACCTATCAACCTGAAGAAAACCTCTTTTTCATTCACTGTCATGTGCAAACCTTCAAGGCTGTTCTCAAGTATTTTTCCTTTAAAGTCAGCCATGGTCTTCAGGCTATAGAAATATTTTTTTGCATTGGTATTCTGCAGCATCACGGCTCCTCTTTTGTCATCAGCATTACTGATGGCAAATGCAGTTGAAGGAAGTTTATCGAACCATGATTTTTTCACCCTGATGTATTCATCAAATGTTTTGTGATAATCAAGATGATCATGAGAGATATTACTGAACAATGCGCCGGTAAACTGTAACCCTGTTATGCGGTCCTGATGAATGGCATGGCTGCTGCATTCCATAAATACAAATTCGCATCCTTCATCGACCATCTGATTTAGCAAAGCATTCACAGAAACTGCATCCGGAGTAGTATGAGTAGAAGCAATAACTTTACTGCCAACCTGATTTTGTACTGTACTTACCAGCCCGCATTTATAACCAAGTGCAGTAAATAGTTTCCACAGTAAAGTTGCGATGGTTGTTTTTCCATTTGTTCCGGTAACACCAATCAACTTCAATTTCAAAGAAGGCTCACCATAAAAATTATGGGCCATATATCCTGCCGCCTCTGCTGCATTTTCAACCTGCACATAAGTAACCTTATCATTCATCTGCCCGGGAAATGTTTTGCAGATTATTGCCAGCGCTCCATTTTTAATGGCGCTTTCAATGTATTCCTGTCCGTCTGTATTAGATCCTCTTAAAGCAATAAAACAGTTGCCGCTTTTTATTTTTCGTGAATCAATCAGCAGGTCGTTTACTTCCACATTGGTATTACCCTTTATGGTGCGTATAGAAACCTTGTATAGTAAATCCTGCAATATCAATTCAGTAGTAAAGCAATGTTTTGGTTTTTATTAAAATTTGTTCCTGCTGAAAGGGACTGGTTCATTACCCTTCCACGACCGGTGGCAGTAACTTTCAGTCCCATGTTTTCTAATAAATACACCGCATCTTTCAAGCCCATTCCGACAACGTTAGGGGTTACAGAACCGGATGTTGAAGTTGAAATTGACGGTGTACGTAATATTCCTGTATTATATTTCATTTGTGTTGCACGCCAGAAACCCGAAATACCAGAATCGGTATACGGAAGATTTAGTGAACTGAATATTGAACTCAATTCATTCTTCATTCCAAAATAATTATATTGAGTACTGTCGGCTGTGTTAACCATTGAATATTTTTGAGTACCCAGATAGCTGCCATAGATCCTGTCGCTGATCTCCTTGAATACAGTGCCCGAAACATCGGCGCCATAAATTTTTCTTGATTCCCGGCTGTTTTGAATAACTACTGCAACCGAATATTTTGGTTGATTGGCCGGGAAATAACCGATAAATGATGCCTGATATATTTTGTTACCCTTATTATATCCTCTGTTGTCCAATGCGGTTACTGCAGTGCCTGTCTTTCCGGCAATGAGGTATGTAGTATCTTTTATTTTTCGGGCTGTTCCATGATCTCCGTTGACCACTGCCAGTAAACATTCTTTAACCTGAGCCAAAGTTTCGTCGCTGCATATTTTTTCAACAAGTACTACAGGTTGAATGGCTTTTACTTCAACACCATATTGTTGAATTGAACTTACGAGATAGGGTTTCATCATCCTGCCATTGTTGGCAACAGCATTGTATAACATCAGCATGTGAAGCGGAGTAACCAGTTCCTCATAACCATGCGCCATATAGGGAATCGTTGTTTTTGACCAGCTTCGGTTAGTTGGGTTCTTAATTGTTGGCCGGCCAGACGATGCCGTTAGGTCGACGCCAGTAAGTGTATCTAACCTGAATTTATGAAGGTGAGCTGTGAACTTAGAAGGCTGACTGCCATAATATTGATCGGCCAGTTTAGCAAAAGCCACATTGCTGCTTCTTTCGAAGGCATCTTTTACGGTTATGTCCTGTGTTCCCAGGTGGGAATCTTTAATTCTCAAGCCATGAAAACTTTTCACACCACCTTCGCAATTCACAATTGTGTTATTGGTCACATATTTATCTTCAAGTAAACTCAACAAAGTGGCCAGCTTGAAAACCGAGCCGGGTTCAGTTGCTTTACCAATTCCATAGTTCAGGTCTTCAGTATAAGTGCCATCGGGTTGCTTTCCAAGGTTGGCAATGGCTTTTATTTTTCCCGTTGCTGTTTCCATTACAATGGCTGTACCGTGCAAAGAATTGTTGTCAACCATCATCTTCATTAAAGCAGATTCTGTAACATCCTGAATGTAGGTATCCAAGGTTGAAATGATGTCCTTCCCGTTTTCAGGATCTACATCACCACCGTCAACCGGCATATAGGCACCGGCCATGTATCTTACCAACTGGGTACCAGTCTTACCTTTCAGTAAACTGTCGTAACGCTGTTCCAACCCAACGTTACTTGCATTTGGTCTGGCCAGGCCTATAGTTCGATTAGCTAAAAGCACATAGGGATTAATGCGTTTGTCTTTGGCACTGATGATAAATCCACTTCTGTTTTTCCCGAGTTTCACCAACGGGAAATCCCGTAGCTCTTTATAGTCAGTAAATGATATTTTCTTTTTTAATGGATAGTACCGGTCTTTATTTTTATAGGCCAGTTGCATTTCTTTTAAATATTCAGCAGGGGTTTTATCGTTGAATAAATTAGACAGACGTATACTTAATGTGTCAACATGATCTTTGAACCTCTTTCCGTCTTTTTCTCTTAATCCTTCTGCGCCAAAATCAACATACACATCAAAAACCGGAATAGATGTACTCAGCATGTTTCCATCTTCGCTGTAAATTGTACCCCGTTCTGCATCGATGGGTAAGTATTTCAAATGCATACTGCTATCCATATTAGTCCAGAATTTTCCCTCTACACGCTGGATATAGAATGCCTTGCCAATCACAATCAATCCAAGGATCACCATCCCGAGAAAACTGAGATAAACCCGCCATAATATGTCATTCTTTATTTCCAACTATTCCAATTGCTTTTATATTTATATTTATTGAGTTCTTATTTACTCACCCAATAAAACGGGTGGTTTAGTAAGTTCTTTCAAACCCAATGGTTCAACAGCCTTTATTAACTCACTGGCTTTACTTCTGAAAATCACATCGCTCTTAATTGTTTTGTATTCGTATTCCAGTTCTTTTATTTCTTTTTCGGTTGTGTTTATTTTCAAGATCAATTTATCGGTATAATGCCCGTTATATATATATAACACAGCAAGCAGGGTCAAAAACAAAAAGAACGGGATATTTCTTACCACCCATTTGTGGCTGATAAATTTCCTCCAGTCGGTCTTAGGACTGACCGGTTGTGATTCTTCAATATTTTTCTCCTCTGCCATTTATACTTGTGGTTCAAATTTTTTATTTCAAAACTTTTACTTCATTTCAGCCACCCTCAACTTTGCACTACGTGACCGGGAATTTTCTTTCAACTCTTTTTCAGTTGCTGTTACTGGTTTTTTTGTGATTACTTTAAGAGGATTTTCAAACCGGTGCCCATACACATCGTCTATTACTGTGTCCTCAAAAGTTCCCGCCTTATAGAAATTTTTCACTAACCTGTCTTCCAGAGAATGAAAAGTAATCACTGAGATGCGGCCACCAGAATTTAATACTGCTATGGACTGTTGCAGCATTTCCTTTAATGCCCCCAGCTCATCATTCACTTCAATCCGCAATGCCTGAAAAACCTGCGCGAAATATTTATTGGGATTACCTTTTACTATGGTTTGAACTGCAGCTTTAAATTCATTGATTGTTCTGATGGGAGATATGGATCGCTGTGCAACGATGGTTTTTGCAAGTGTTTTTGCATTGGTTACTTCGCCATACTGTTCAAACATTTTGTGTAACTGCAATTCGGAAAATGTTTTCAGGACATCTGCCGCCGTACCCGTTTGCCGTTGATCCATGCGCATGTCAAGTGCAGCATCAAAACGAATTGAGAACCCTCGTTCGGCTTCATCAAACTGGTGACTGGATACACCGAGGTCAGCAAGAATGCCGTCGACCTTAGCAATCTTGTGCAATCTCAAAAAACGTTGCAGGTGCCTGAAATTTTGTGGAATAAATAAAATCCGTTCATCCTCTGGCAAATTTTCTGCGGCTTCTTCATCCTGGTCAAAAACAATCAATTTTCCCTGTTTACTCAACTGCTTTAAGACAGCACGACTATGGCCGCCGCCTCCAAATGTGCAATCCACATAAATGCCATCGGGCTTAATGTTTAAAGCTACCAGGCATTCATCGAGCAAAACAGGCGTATGATAATCAGGGAATTTGGAATTTGGAATTTGTTTATCGGCCTTTTCTTTTTTCATTCCATTTTTCAAATTACCGTTTACAAATCGCCTTCCTTCCTGTTCATCACTTCGTTTGCCAAATCACTGAATGATTGTGGTGTAAAAGTTTCAAAGAACTGCATATACTTACTTTTATCCCATATCTCAATTTTGTTAACCGCCGACACCAACACAATTTCCTTTTCCAAACCAGCATGTTCGGTCAGGTTTTTCGGAACCAGCAGCCGCCCTGCTGAATCTAATTCCAGTTGGGTAGCACCGTTTAAAAAATAACGCCTGAATTCTCTTACCTTGGGATCAAAATCATTCAGTTTGCTGATCTCAGAAAAAATAGGATCCCAGCTTTGCTGGGGATATAATGTGAGGCATTTTTCAAAACCCCGGTTTATAATAAAATGCGTAGCACCCTCTTCCGGCAATTGCTTTTTAAAGCCTGCCGGTAAAAGGAAGCGCCCTTTAGCATCTAAAGTGGCCTCATATTCACCGAGGAAACCTATCATTTTCAGGTATTTAGCGTATTAATTCATATATACTCCCACAAAATAACACTTTTTCCCACTTTATAATCAATTTTAGTGGAAAGTTTTTTATCCACAAGCCCGTATTGCTGTATTAGTATACTTATAGGACAAAAACAATGAAATTTGATGTGAATTGACTGTGGAAAGCTGTGGATTAGTGTGAATAGTCAGATTTAGGTGGCCCAACAAAAAAAAATTGAAAAGCTACCTGTGTATCTTGGTTTGAATTCAAAGTTTTGCGTTAGCTGAATTTTCAGTAATAAAAAAAATTGGATGGAAAATGAAAAAAGGCTTGGGCAGAAACTGAACCCTCTGGTTTCGGTTTTAAAGGATTATTCTACTTAGCCAAAGGCAGGGTAATACAAAAGCTGCTGCCTTTGCCTAAAACGCTTTCTGCTTTAATAGTGCCACGATGGGCTTCAACCATTGTTTTTACATAACTTAAGCCAAGGCCGAAACCTTTTACGTTGTGCACATTACCGGTATGAGCACGGTAAAATTTTTCAAATATCCGATGGAGGGTTTCTTTGTTCATCCCTATTCCATTGTCTTCAATTTTAATTTTAAACTGGTTACCGGTACTTTTTGTTGTGAGTTTAATATGCAGATTTTCTTTTGAATATTTAACCGCATTGTCGAGCAGGTTATTGATGAGATTGGTAAAGTGAACTTCATCCGCATTAATCACATCATTTTCAGCATCCATTTCCACTTCCAGTGTGCCTCCTTTTTCTTCCACCTGCAGGTTGATATTATTCAGTGCACCAACAATCAGGTCGTGTGCGGCTGATCGTTTAAGATTCAATTGCACTTCCTGCTTATCCAGCAAAGCCGCTTGCAGTATGGTTTCTACCTGCTTATTCATGCGTTTATTTTCCTCCTTAATGATTGCGGTGAAATAGCCGGTCTTTTCTTTATCGCCGGTCACCTTCTCATTTTTCAAAGCATCAACGGCAAGGGAAATGGTTGCCAATGGTGTTTTAAACTCATGCGTCATATTGTTGATAAAATCAGATTTTATCTCACTGAGTTTTTTCTGTTTTAATAAAGTTCGGATAGTGATGAAAAACGCAGTTGTGATGATCAGCGTAAAAACAATCGCTCCTAAAATAAACCAGATCATTTCTTTCCATATCCTGGTTTTTTGATTGGGTACAATTACAGACAATAATTCTTCGCTTGCAAGGTTTTCGAAATTACTGCCGCTTGCCGGTTCAAGGGGTAATACATGATTGAGATTGTTGGCTGAGTCGATATAATAATTGTAAAATTTCTCACTATACACCTGATCGCCATTAATGGAATTCACGCTTACATTAAATTCAAAAGGATAATCTTTCAGGTTATTTTTGTCGAAACCCATCCTGATGATATCCGAAATCTCATCCTTTGAAAATCGTTTTATTACTGAAGGCTTGAAATACTGCATTTGCAGTTTGTCTCCCGGAAAAAGCAGGTCGCTTTTTCGTGGCAAAGGCATTAAAGCATTCTTTTCCTGAGTAAGCACGGAGGCTGCATAGTAAAGCGCCCGAACAATATTATCTTCTACCTGCTTATCTTTTATGTCCTTCGCACTTTTTATCCAGAGGTATTGAAAGAAAATTAATCCCAGCAAAGAGAACAGTATCAAAATCGTAATAATTGGAAAAATTTTCTTCATTGCTGTAAAGGTAATTCAGTTACTGTGCGTAAAATACACCAAAACGTATAAACCGTAAATTTAACTAAGGTTTAAATTTTTTTAGAGAAAAAGTTACAATCGTGCCGCCATTATTTCCATTAAAATATTAATTTAGAAATATGATTGAACCTGCCGCTGGTATATTGTTGATAGCAGACCCGTTTTTAAAGGATCCGAATTTTTTACGGACAGTTATTCTTTTGTGTGAGCACCAGGAAGAAGGCAGTTTTGGATTTGTTTTAAACAAGCAGATAGAACAGACATTAGATGAACTGGTCACCGAACTGGATGGGTACAGCCTGCCTGTTTATTATGGAGGACCGGTGCAAATGAATACAATACATTTTGTACATCAATACCCCGATTTGATTCCGGATTCCATAGAAGTCAGTAAAGATATTTATTGGGGAGGAAATTTTGAAACGGTAACGGCATTGATAAAAAACAATAGTCTCAACCTGAACAGAATAAAATTTTTTGTTGGATACAGCGGTTGGGGCGGTGGCCAGTTAAAAGGAGAACTTGAAGAAAAAAGCTGGCTTACGGTTTCAGCAAATCGCAAGCTGGTTTTTAATACTGAACATAACGAAATCTGGAAAAGAAGCTTGCAGGAATTGGGTGGTGAATATGAAATGATGATTAACTTTCCTATTGATCCGCAATTAAATTAAATACAGATATTTTTTTTGCATCCTGTATTCCTTATTTGTCTTCAATTAATAATTATCTTCCCTGCTCAAACTAACATCAATTGCTTTATTCATCAGTAAAAATTATCGCCCGGCTTGCCTTTCCTCTATATTGCAGGGATTTATCAATCAATAAAAAAGAATTTCTAAAACATGAGGGACCACTAATACTTGCTGCCAATCACCCCAATTCCTTTTTAGACGCCATCATACTTTGCACTTTGTTTGATGGAACTATTTACTCCCTTGCCCGTGGCGATGCATTTAAAAATAAATGGTTTGCTAAAATACTAACCTTGTTTAAAATGTTCCCGGTGTACCGCGTTAGTGAAGGCGCTGAGAACCTGGAAGAAAATTATATCACCTTCGATCTTTGTAAGAAGTTATTTGAGAAAAAAGGCATTGTTCTGATTTTCAGCGAAGGCCGTTGCATCAATGAATGGCATTTACGTCCGTTAAAGAAAGGGACAGCCAGACTGGCCATCAGCAGCTGGCAGGCAGCAATTGATGTGAAAGTTTTACCCGTTGCGATCAACTACAGTTCGTTCAGAAAATTTGGCAAGAACATTAAACTTTCGTTTGGCGACATCATTACCAAAGAGGATATCAATTATAATGACACACATGGGAATGCCATTAAACATTTTAATGAAACCCTTAAGCCGCAGTTAAGTAAATATGTTTTTGAAATTGAAGCAACCGATAAAGAAACGCTGTTCAAAAAATTTTATGTAAACCAATCACTGTTAAAAAAAATATTACTTTTTGTTCCTGCTTTAGTTGGTCTAGTTGTGCATGCTCCCTTGTATTATTTTGTAAAATGGGTGGGTAAAATTTCTATAAAAGAAGAAGGCCATTACGATGCAAAAATGATCGCTTTTCTTTTTATTTTATATCCTTTATTTCTGATAACGATAAGCACGGTTTTATTTTCCTTGACCAACAACTGGCTGTACTTTGCCAACATGCTGGTTTTGCCATTTACTGCGTGGTCATTTGTTCAGTTAAAAAAACAGCTGGACTAAAATATAGCAGGCAATAAAAAACCCACACAATTGCATGGGTTCCTTTATCCTTTAATTACTTTATTTACTTAATTACGCTTCCACAGCTCCTTCAACTAACACCGTCGTCTTATTATTCAAAACTTCCACAAAACCGCTTTTAATATTGTAACCGGCAGTTTGCGTTTTGTCTTTTAAAATTTTCAGTTTGCCTTCTTTCAAAGCACTCACCATGGGCGCATGCCTGTCAAGTACTTCAAACAAACCACCAATGCCCGGCAGAATAACGCCGTATACATCGCCGCTGAAAATTTTTTGTTCGGGTGTAAGAATTTCTAATGTCATAATAGTATAGAGTATTTAGATTTTAGTATTGAGACTAAAAAGCTATTCGCTTTTTAAAGAATTATAAAAAACTAAAATCATTTTATATATCTGTAAATTTTCATCATTCAATTTATCCAGTGTTTCTTTCGGGATAAAATTAAATCTAAATGAAAGTTCTAATTGCGTTTGTACTTCATTGCAAGAGCCCATTGAAATTTCCAGAAAATATTTGAATTGCTTGTTAGTTGCTCTTCCTGCTCCTTCCGAAATATTACTTGGAACCGAGACTACACATCTACGTAATTGTGAAATCAACCCAAATTTTTCTTCATTGGGAAAATCGGCAGTAATTTTATATATCGCCTCCGCTAAATCAATTGACCTTTGCCAAATCTTCAACTCTCTAAAATTATGCATTCCCATATTGAGTATTTTAGTATTCAGTACTTAGTATTCAGAAATTAACTGATGAAGCAGCTCTTTGTCTTTATACTCAATACTCAATACTCAATACTGCCCTTAGGCTTTAGCCGCTTCCATTAATTTTTTACCTTTTTCTATCGCATCTTCCAAAGTACCTACCAGGTTAAATGCTGCTTCGGGATACTCATCCACTTCCCCATCCATAATCGCATTGAAACCACGGATTGTATCTTCGATAGGCACCAGTACACCTTTTAAACCGGTGAATTGCTCGGCCACAAAGAAAGGCTGACTTAAGAAACGCTGCACTTTACGGGCACGGCTTACTACCAGTTTATCATCATCACTCAATTCATCCAAACCAAGAATGGCGATGATATCCTGCAATTCTTTATAACGTTGTAAAATTAATTTTACACGGTTAGCTGTGTTGTAATGTTCGTCACCAACGATCAATGGAGTCAAAATTCTTGAAGTAGAATCCAACGGATCCACCGCAGGATAGATACCCAGATCCGCAATCTTACGGCTTAATACCGTAGTTGCATCAAGGTGGGCAAATGTTGTTGCCGGAGCCGGATCGGTTAAATCATCCGCAGGTACATACACCGCCTGAACCGAAGTAATTGAACCGTTTTTAGTTGAAGTAATACGCTCCTGCATCAATCCCATTTCGGTTGCCAACGTTGGCTGATAACCCACCGCAGATGGCATACGGCCTAACAAAGCCGACACCTCAGAACCTGCCTGTGTAAAACGGAAGATATTATCTACGAAGAATAAAATGTCTTTTCCCTGTCCGCTGCCATCTCCGTCACGGAAATACTCGGCAATTGTCAATCCGCTCAAAGCCACACGTGCCCTTGCTCCCGGTGGTTCGTTCATTTGACCAAAAACGAAAGTTGCTTTTGAATCTTTTAAACCTTCCATATCCACAGCACTCAAATCCCATCCGCCTTCTTCCATGCTGTGCTTAAACTTATCACCGTAGTTCATGATACCAGCTTCAATCATCTCTCTCATCAAATCATTTCCTTCACGGGTTCTTTCACCCACACCCGCAAATACCGATACACCACTATATGCTTTTGCAATATTGTTAATCAATTCCTGGATCAAAACCGTTTTACCCACACCTGCTCCACCAAACAAACCAATCTTACCACCTTTTGCATAAGGCTCAATCAAATCAATA
Organism: Sphingobacteriales bacterium; assembly: GCA_024642285.1. GTDB lineage: Bacteria > Bacteroidota > Bacteroidia > Chitinophagales > Chitinophagaceae > Ferruginibacter. The sequence goes on along the minus strand of JAHEBJ010000025.1, from coordinate 6,627 downwards.
ACTTTAATACCGGTGTACAACACTTCGTTTGCTGTACTCAGGTTTTCAAACATCGGTGGTTTAGCATGAATAGGACGACCGCCCACTTTGCTAACCTGCGGTAAACCGTCAATCGCATCTCCGGTTACGTTAAATAAACGTCCTTTAATATCATCACCAACGGGCATCGCAATAGGTTTACCGGTATCAATAACAATCGTACCACGTACCAGGCCTTCGGTTCCGTCCATCGCAATGGTACGTACACTGTCTTCGCCAAGGTGTTGTTGTACTTCAAGCACCAGCGTATCGCCGTTTTCACGCTTTAGCTCAAGTGCATTTAAAATTTCAGGGAGTTTGCTGTCGCTGTCGAACTGAACGTCTACCACAGCGCCGATTACTGATTTTACTTTACCGGTATTAGCCATATAAATGAGGTTTAATTTTCGAGCGGCAAAGGTAAGGGTTGAGGGCTGGAATTAAAAATTAGTCAGGAAGTTTTTTATACCGATGGCAGATTACTGCTGAAAGAGCTGCCGGACATGAGTTTTACCGGTTAATAAGAAGCCTTAATTGTCCAAAATTGCCAATATGATTATGGGTTGTAGGCTTTTTGAGCGCTGATGGGCATTTGTTCCGTCCGTCAGCTGGCGGATGCAATCTTTGCTCCTTCGTCGCAAAGCCTGCCTGCCGTCAGGCAGGGATTTCCGCTTCAACCTGCCTGCCGGCAGACAGGTCCGGCAGCCCGTGGACGGTTGAATTACTGTTGTGCCCTTTTCTACATTATCAATTTATAAATAACTGCCGCTAATAATCCTCCAACAATTGGCCCCACAACCGTTATCCAGCTATAACCCCAGCCGCTGCTGCCCTTATCTTTTATGGGTAAAATAAAATGCATAATTCTTGGCCCAAGGTCTCTTGCCGGATTAATGGCATAGCCAGTTGGTCCGCCCAGACTTAAACCAATACCCAATACCAAAAGTGCAACCGGCAAGGCATCCAGTGAACCGAGTTTTACTTCCACATCATTTATATGTGCACCGGCAATATAAAACACACCAAACACCAGGGCAAATGTTCCAATGATTTCTGAAGCTAAATTAAACGGCACATTGGGTATGGCCGGACTGTTACAAAACACCGCAAGTTTGGTATTGGCGTCTTCGGTTTCATCAAAATGTTTTTTATAAGCCACCCAAACTAAAAAGGCACCCAGCATAGCGCCAATAAATTGTGCGCCGATGTAGGCAGGCACCAGCGCCCAATCAAATTTTTCAGCAGCAGCCAAAGCAATGGTTACGGCAGGGTTAATATGGGCGCCGCTGTAAGCCGCAGAAACATAAACACCCACAAAAACGGCCATTCCCCAACCCAAGGTTATCACAATCCAGCCGCTGTTATTGCCTTTGGTTTTATTTAATACCACGTTGGCTACTACGCCATTGCCCAATAAAATTAAAAATGCGGTGCCAATGATTTCTGCAAGAAATGGAGACATGGGAAAAGTTTAATGGTTAATGTTTAAATACGTTTTCAAAATTATAAATTTCAATTTCTTTTATTTTTCTTGCAAAGTATTCAGGCCCATCGGGCCGTCATTATGGTAGCTTGATACAAAAACGGAAACCAAGCCCCTTCGGGGCGAAATTTTTCCTCAATCATAAAATTCGAAAAGATATTTTTCATCATACTCCACCTCAAAATCTGAAAGCATTTTTAAATATTCTTCCTTAAATGTTTTCGCTTTATGATGCGCTTCCTGGTTCATGATATATTTTATAACAATATCCCGTTGGCTCTTTGCTAAAGAAAAAGCGCCATAACCTGCCTGCCACTCAAGCTTACCCTTTACAAATTCCTGTTCATTTATCCATTTGCTGCTGTTTGCTTTTACAATACTCATAAAATCAGCAATCCATGTTGTTACCGGCATTCCAAATAAAATATGAACATGATCTTTCCAGCCACCAACAGCCAAAGACTTTGACTCGGCTTTTGTTATAATTCCGGCAATATATTTATGTAAATTATCACGCCAGCTTTTCAAAATAAAATTTTCTCTGTGCTTTACAGCAAACACAGCATGAATCGTTATTTGGGAATATGTATTGGCCATGATTTTTAAAGCCCAAATTCAACAGAAAAAATGTCGCCCCGATGGGGCTATACTTCTCTTCTGCGATTCTGATTCTACCAAAATACCGCCCTTACAGGGCTTGATGAAGGCGATATTTTTAATATACCTGTTTGGTAATTCAAGATAATAAATATTGTTTACCCAGTTCATTAAAGGCATTAATTTGTTGTTGCTGCCAGTTGTTGTCTTTGTTCATTTCTGTTGCCATAAGTTTTGCAACTTGAGGTGCAGATTCTATTGCTGTCTTTGCATCCAAAAACAAAATCCTTGTGCGGCGGGCCAGTACATCTTCAACAGTCATCGCCATTTCATTACGTACCGCCCAAATAATTTCAGCTTCTATATTTGGGAATGCCGGATGAATTGGCTCATCCCATGAAGCATTTTCGTTGCAAAGATTTTTTATGTCTGGTGCATCGCTGCCATAAATATGCAGGACATCATTTTTATCTGTATCATTTTTCCAGCCGTGAATTTTTAAATCTTCTGTCACACATGTTTTCTTCTCCAGTTTTGCAGAGAAGATGGCATTGTTAACCGCATCCGCTCCCATCTTCCTGTAACTCGTCCATTTGCCACCGGTTATGGTAACCAGTCCGCTGTTACTTACAATAAAAGTATGACTGCGTGACATCATCGATGGTTTCTGCGATTTGTTTTTTATTACCAACGGACGTAAACCGACGTAAGTACTTAAAACATTGTCTCGATGTACATCAACCTGCAGATATTTATTCATGTGTTGCAGAATAAATTCAATCTCCTCTTCCAAAGGCTTGGGTTCCAATGAAAGCATTTTAATTTCGGTATCCGTGGTTCCAACAATTACTTTATCATGCCAGGGCACTGCAAACAAAACACGTCCATCTGATGTTTTGGGAATCATCATCGCTGCATTACCGGGGAAATATTTTTTATCAAATACGAGGTGAATACCCTGCGAAGGCAGGATGATATTTTTAGCTGCTCCATCATCCATTTTCAATACTTCGTCTGTAAAAACGCCGGTGGCATTTATCACCACTTTACATTTTACCTCATAAGTTTTGCCATCAATTTCATCAAACAGTTTTACGCCAGTGATCTTCTTATCAGTTTTAATCAGGCTGATTAATTTACAATAATTCAAAACGACTCCTCCATGTTCTGCCACTGTCTGGGCAAGGTTTAAAGCCAGCCTTGCATCATCAAACTGACCGTCCTGATAAACAATGGCTCCACTTAATTTTGCAGCGTTGATTGTTGGCAATAGTGTTTTTGCTTTTTTAGAAGAAATGATTTTTGTTTTGCCCAGACTTAACTTCCCCGACATCAAATCGTATAGTTTTAAACCGATACCATAATATATTTTCTGCCAGAGATCATAACAGGGCAAAACAAAAGAAAGGCTGCTGCAGACATGTGGTGCATTTTTCAGTAATAGCCCTCGTTCTTTTAAAGATTCTCTTACCAGTTTAATATTTCCCTGTGCCAGGTAACGCACACCGCCATGTACCAGTTTGGTGGAGCGGCTGGATGTTCCTTTTGCAAAATCATGTTGCTCCAGCAATAATGTTCTATAACCACGGCTGGCAGCATCAACAGCAGTACCAAGTCCGGTTGCGCCCCCGCCGATGATAACGATATCCCATTCTTCCACTTCATGAAGCTGTCGCAACATTTCATTCCTGTTCATGCACTGATTTTTGTTGCTGATTTGTTATTTGATATTGGTGATCGTTGTATTCACAGCATTCTGCCAACCTTTTGACAAAACCTTTCTTTTCTCATCATCCATCTCATTCTCAAAAGATTTATCAATCTGCCATTGCTGCTGAATATCGTCAATACTTTTCCAGTAACCCACTGCAAGTCCGGCCAGATAAGCTGCACCCAATGCGGTTGTTTCGGTAACCTTTGGCCGCAAAACCTTTGTATTTAAAATATCTGCCTGAAACTGCATCAGCAGATCATTGGCCGTAGCTCCACCATCAACCCGTAGTTCTTTTATGGAAATACCTGAATCGGCTTCCATCGCTTTTAATACATCCATGGTTTGGTAAGCAATGCTTTCCAGAGCAGCACGGGCAATATGACTGGCGTTGCTTCCTCTTGTTAATCCGGTAATTATTCCCCTTGCATCCTGCTTCCAGTGCGGTGCACCTAAGCCGGTAAATGCAGGCACTACAAACACGCCATCATTATCTTTAACTTTCAGCGCCAGTTCTTCTACATCGGCGGAATTTTTTATAATACCCAATCCATCTCTTAACCATTGCACCACAGCACCGGCGATAAACACACTTCCTTCCAAAGCATAATGAGTAATGCCATTAACTTTCCAGGCAACCGTTGTTAATAAATTATTTTTCGATACAACCGGTTTCTCCCCGGTATTCATCAGCATAAAACAACCGGTGCCGTAAGTATTTTTTACCATGCCGGGTTGGGTACACATCTGCCCAAATAAAGCCGACTGCTGATCACCGGCGATTCCGGCAATAGGAATATTGTGTGATGTGAGTATATTTTGTGTGCTGCCATACACTTCGCTGCTGCTGCGTATTTGCGGCAGCATATTACCGGGTATGTCGAACATGTTTTCCAGCTCTCCATCCCACTGCAGGGTATGAATATTGCAAATCATGGTACGTGATGCGTTGGACACATCAGTAACATGAATCTGTCCTTTAGTTAAATTCCAGATCAGCCAGGTATCTATCGTACCAAAACACAATTCGCCTTTTTCGGCTTTGGTTCTTGCACCTTCCACATTATCCAAAATCCATTTTACTTTAGTGGCCGAAAAATAAGAATCAACGATCAGGCCTGTTTTTTCCTGTATCATCTTATCTAATCCTTTTGCCCTGAGTTCATCACAAAAAGATGCTGTTCTCCTGTCCTGCCAAACAATGGCATTGTAAATGGGTTTGCCTGTTGTTCTTTCCCAAACAACTGTAGTCTCTCTTTGATTGGTGATTCCAATGGCTGCAATATTCTCAGGATGTAAACCCGCCTTGGTAATTGCCTCAGCCGCCACTCCCAATTGAGTACTCCATATTTCATTGGCATCATGCTCAACCCATCCCGGTTGCGGAAAGATTTGTGTAAATTCTTTCTGCGCTGTTGCGATGATGGTTCCTTTCTCATCAAAAATAATGGCACGGCTGCTGGTAGTTCCCTGATCGAGAGCTAAAATATATTGCAACATTGTTTAGATTTTATTTTGAAGTTAGCTGAAAATAACAAATCATCCCTTTGTAAAAAAGAAGCTCCTAAATGGCTGCGATGAAAAAGAATAATTATATTTGCAACACCGTAGCAAAAATCAATCATTGATCAAAAACAAAATCATAAAAAAACTTAGCGCCGCTTTCATGCTGATTGTATTTGCCATCAGCATAACACCTGTTATTGTTTTTCATGATGCTTTTGCCGGCCATACTGATTCAATCGAAAAAACTACTGACTGCAGCAAGGAACAGGTGGGCAAAAAATTGTTCAATTGCCACTGTGATCATATTGTTGCAGAGTCACCATTTACCGGTACTCCCCTTTACAATATTCAGCCTGTAAAACAAATCTTCGCAGTAGTAAATACTGACAAACCTGTTTGGTTTGCTTCCGCCGTAAAAATAACCTGCAGCCTGCGAGGCCCTCCCGTTGTTTAATGAACCGTAAAAAGGATTCCTCATTATAATATATCGAATCCTTATCTGCACATTTATTAAAACAACATTTATGCGTTTCTATTTAATACTATTCATCTTTTTTCAATCATTGGCCGGCAATCAATTGTTTGCACAGGGCGATTCATATTATTCAACCCTTCGATACACCAATACCATCAACGGAACATTTTCCGGCACCATCACCGATGCAAAGACCGGCGAAGCCATTGAAGGAGTTTCTGTCTATATCACCGATATACGTTCGGGAACTGCAACTGATATGAAGGGTCATTTTATGATCAGCAATATCCCTCCCGGCAAACATCTTGTGGAGATATCGCATATCGCCTACAGCTATATTGTTGAGACCATTGATTTTAATGCCGACATAAAAAGAGATTATTCACTAACGGAATCAATTATTGAAAACAACGCCGTGGTGGTTACAGGAGTAACCGGTGCTACACAATTAAAGAAAGTTCCGTTTGCAGTGAGCGTAATGCGCAGGGAAGATTTTTTCAGGAACACATCTTCTAACATTATCGAATCGCTTACGAAGATAGGTGGTGTTGCTACTTTGGCATCAGGACCGGCCATTTCAAAACCGGTGATACGTGGTTTAAGTTATAACCGGGTGCTTACCATTAACGATGGTGTGCGCCAGGAAGGTCAGCAATGGGGCGACGAACACGGTATTGAAATTGACGAAGCCAGTGTAAATAAAATTGAACTGTTGAAAGGCCCTGCTTCAATAATTTACGGCAGCGATGCCATGGCCGGTGTGGTAAATATTATTACCAATGTGCCCGTGCCGGTAAATACCATCAAGACAAATATTTCTACCAATTATCAAAGCAA
>JAHEBJ010000087.1 GCA_024642285.1 Sphingobacteriales bacterium | reverse complement strand
AAAGTAAAAGTTTCATATAAGTATACTGATGAGGATGAATTGGAAATCGAATATTTTGCTGAGACTGATAAACCGACTCCTGTTAATCTTACGAGTCATGGGTACTTTAATTTATCCGGCGATATGACAAAGAATATTTTGGATCATAGCTTACAGATCAATGCGGATTATTATACACCGGTCAATGAATCCTTTATTCCTACCGGGGAATTTGCAGCAGTCGAGGGTACTGCATTTGATTTCAGAGAAATGAAAAACATTGCAACAAATTTCGAAAGAACAGAAGACGGTTTTGATCATAATTATATTTTGAATTCATCTGACAACGCTCTTTCATTTGCCGGAAGGCTTATAGGTCCGGAAAACGAATTATCATTGTCGGTTCTTACAACTGAACCAGGCTTGCATTTTTATTCAGGTAATCAACTGACAGGGAATTTGTTAAACAGAGATGGTAAAAAGATAAGTAAACACGCTGCACTTTGTTTAGAAACACAACATTTTCCTGATTCACCGAATCAACCTCATTTTCCGTCCACAATTTTAATCCCCGGAAAAAATTATTCTTCGAAGACGGTATATAAATTCAATATTATTTAAACCTAATACACAAAAGGTTTATAATATGTGGCGGTGATTTTTTCTTCATTAATATTCCATCACTTCTCAATAACTTCACAAAAAATTTGATTTTATGAGCTTACGAACACAATTACGAGGTACCGGGGTGGCTATCGTTACTCCATTTAAATCAACAATGGAAGTAGATTTTGAGTCATTGGGAAAGCTTATTGATTTCATTATTGAGCATGGTATTGAGTACATAGTCAGCCTGGGAACTACAGGCGAAACTTCAACTATGGATGAAGAGGAACGATTTGAGATCATTAATTTTACCTATGAAAAGGTAAATGAGAGAGTGCCGGTTGTTGTTGGTGTTGGTGGCAATAATACCAAAGAAGTAATGGAAAATCTTCAGAGCTATCCATTGGAAAAAGCAGTTGCGGTATTAAGCGCCAGTCCATATTACAACAAACCATCGCAGGAAGGAATTTTTCAGCATTACAAAAATTTGGCCGACGCCAGTCCTAAACCTGTTATATTATATAATGTACCTGGCCGTACCGGAAGCAATATTACAGCCGCAACAACTTTGCGTTTGGCAAACGAAATAGAAAATATTGCAGGTATAAAAGAAGCCAGCGGAAATATGGTTCAGTGCATGCATATTTTGCGTGACAGGCCCAATGATTTCCTGGTTGTTAGTGGCGACGATCATATCACGCTGCCGCTGATCGCCTGCGGAATGGATGGCGTGATAAGCGTTGCAGCCAATTGTTTTCCTCGGGATTTTTCCGAAATGGTGCGTTTGAGTCTGGCCGGGAATTTTGAGGCAGCAAGACCATTGCATTATAAATGTCTTGAAGGTAATGACCTGTTATTTGCAGAAAATAATCCGGCAGGTGTTAAAGCGTTTTTATTTGAATTTGGACTGATAGAAAATATAGTAAGGCTACCTATTGTTCCTTTGAGCGCAGGCATCCACCAAAAAGTAAAAGAATATCTTAAAAAATAAAATGAAATATTTCTCAGGGTTCTTTTTTTTAGTTTTCTTAAGTCTTGTAACCCACGCTCAGTTTAATGTAGTGTTTAAGTTGGGTAAGTACCCTATGCAGCATCCAAAAGATACCATCTTTATTGCTGGAAATTTTAGCGACTGGAATCCACGCAACATCAACTTTCATTTGCATGCGGGTAACGATAATACCAATGAGCTTAATGTTCAATTGGTGGCTGGCAATTACGAATTTAAAAGTACACGGGGCAGCTGGAAAAAAGTAGAAAGTGATATTAGCGGAAAGGATATAGACAATCATGAGTTCAGCATCAGCAGTGATACTACAATCCTTATAAATATAACAGCCTGGAAAGATGATTTTGCGGCCGTTCCAAAAAAACATACCGCCAGCAAACAGGTACATGTTATGGACACCGCTTTTTTTATTCCTCAGTTAGAAAGGTCACGTCGCATCTGGATCTATTTACCAGAAGGTTATACTAAAACAAAAAAGAGATACCCGGTTTTGTATATGCATGATGGTCAAAACGTTTTTGATGCCGCTACTTCCGCCTACGGTGAATGGGGGGTTGATGAATGTCTGGACAGCATGATCAGAACGGGAAAGCAGGCATGTATTGTTGTTGGAATCGACAATGGCCCTGAGCGTTTTAATGAATACAATCCCTGGGAGTTTCAAAATTTTGGAAAAGGAGAGGCTGACAAATACCTGGCTTTTTTGACCGAAACTTTAAAACCGTTTATTGATAAAAAATACCGCACATTACCAGATAGAAACAATACTATTATTGCAGGCAGTTCAGTGGGAGGGTTGGTGTCATATTATGCTATGTTAACGCAACCACTTGTGTTTGGCAAAGCTGGAATCTTTTCTCCTGCATTCTGGACAGCGCCGCCGATACGATCATTGACTGATTCCCTTGCGGTAAATGTGAGCAGCAAATTTTTCTTTTACATGGGAGAGAAAGAAGGCGATGCATTTGTAAAAGATATGCATGAAGTACTGGAAGTATTGGGAGAAAAATCTTCGGCGATGATCTACTCGGTTACTGATCCTCTTGGACGGCACAATGAAAAATCGTGGCGCAAATGGTTCCCCGAATTTTATACCTGGATGATGGCAAATGGTTATAACACAGTAATAAAGCCCGATTAAATTATATAACAGCATCCCTGTATCGCCAGTTCTGTATTTTCAAAAACTTCAGCCGTTTCAGTCAAAAATTCATCAAGGCATTCGTACTTGGAAGAAAAATGACCAATGAGTAATTTTGTCACGCCTGCTTTTTTAGCAATTGCACCCGCCTGCACGGTTGTACTGTGATACCTGTCAGCAGCACGTTCCTGAAGATCTTTAAGGTAAGTTGTTTCATGGTATAGCAGATCAACTCCTTTTACTTTTTCGGCGATACTTTCATCAAAAACAGTATCGGCACAATAGGCATAAGTTTTTGGCAACGGTGCTTCTGTGGTTACTTCCTCATTGGGTACAATGGTACCTTTTTTGGTAATATAATCTTCGCCCTGTTGTAACCTATCGTAAAAAGCTGAGGGTATTTCATAAATTTTGGCTCTTTCGGGATCTAGTTTTCTTGGATTTTTTTTCTCTTTGAATAAAAATCCCCAGCAATCTATCCTATGCTGAACTTTAAAACTATGCACGGTCATTTTATTTGTTTCAACTACCAGCCCTTCAGCATCAATGCCATGAAAATGTAGCGGAAAATTAAGTTGCGTGCTGGCAAAATCCAGTTGCAGTTTTATCAATTGCTCCAGTTGAGGTGGCGCATGTAAATGCAAATCCTGCGTGCGGTTGAGCAGGCTCATGCTGGTGATTAAACCTATCAAGCCAAAATAATGATCGCCGTGTAAATGCGAAATAAAAATATGATTGATCCGGCTGCGTTTTATTTTGTATTTCGACATTTGCATCTGTGTTCCTTCACCACAGTCAATCAAAAAACTTTCATCAGTACATTGTAAAACCTGGGCCGTAGGGTTTCGGTCATAGGCCGGTATGGCAGAATTGTTTCCAAGTATTGTTAGGGCCAGCAATTTTCTTATTTTAATTATTAAAAAAACACAATCTTAATATTACCAAACATCAAACATCAAACATCAAACATCGAACATCGAACACCGAACATCGAACACCGAACATCGAACATCGAACACCGAACATCGAACACCGAACATCGAACACCGAACACCGAACATCGAACACCGAACACCGACTCCTCATTCCTCATCACCCAGTAACTCTCTTTCAATTTCTTCCATTTGTAAAATATCCCATGCTTCACTTTCCGATGGTGTAACATTCATAAATTCCAGCAACTCTTTTTCTTCCAGTAACTCTTCAACTTTTTTTTGAAGGCTGCAGATCACAAAAGAGCAGTTCTTTTCGTAAAACTGAGATTGTACTGATGCTATATTTTCTGCCATTGCTTCATCAATATTTTCCACCACTTCCATCTTTAACACAACATGCGGTATGTCTTTTTGCAGGTAGGCAAGCAACAATTGGTTCAATTCATCTGTCATATTAACCGATAACTGAGTTTCTTCCGGCGTAATTACAGTAAATCTTTCTTTGGTATCTATTTTGACATTCATTATATTAATTACTATTTATAGTTTGCTGTGCTTTGTAAAGTAAAGGAAATTTTGTTATTGACAGTTTATTTAACCCGCCGATATTTGTAAACAGATTTAAAATCTGAGCGTTTTGATTGGATGATTTTTGATTCCATAAGCATCAGGAACAACCGGAATTTTAACTTTTTAACATATTAACATTTCCCAACGCTTGCAAACTTTATCTTTGATATTATCGTTATTATTGTACAAGCTAAATTCAATATAAAATGGACAACAATTTTTCAGCACAAGTAAAGGAAATTATTTCTTATAGCCGGGAGGAAGCCCTCAGGCTGGGGAATGATTTTATTGGAACCGAACATTTGGTATTGGGCTTGATCAGGGACGGTGAGAATACAGCCGTTAAAATTTTAAAATCATTAAACATCGACCTCTTTGAACTCCGCAAAGAAATAGAGATTGCTGTAAAAGATAAGACAGGAAAAAACATTGCTAACATCAATTCTCTTCCATTAACCAAGCAGGCCGAAAAAGTAATTCGAATTACCGTGCTGGAAGCTAAAGCACAAAAAAGTGCATTGGTAGAAAGTGAACACCTGATGCTTTCTATCTTAAAAAATAAAGAGAATATTGCTACTCAAATTCTAAATCAGTTTGATGTAGACTATGATGTGTTTAAAAACGAACTTGGTTTTGTAACCAGCAATCCTCCATCTGCCGAATTCAGTGATGAAGGAGATGATGATTTTGACGAAGAAAGAAAACAATACGGTGGTCAGAAATCGCAGCGCGGAGGTGCTGCCAATCAACCAAAAACAAAAACGCCGGTACTTGATAATTTCGGACGTGATATTACACGTCTTGCCGAAAACGGATCACTTGACCCGATTGTAGGAAGAGAAAATGAAATTGAAAGAGTATCACAGATATTATCCCGCCGTAAAAAAAATAACCCCATTTTAATTGGCGAACCGGGTGTGGGTAAAACGGCTATTGTTGAGGGTTTAGCCTTACGCATTGTGCAGCGTAAAGTATCACGTGTTTTATTTGACAAAAGGGTTGTGAGTCTTGACCTTGCTGCCCTGGTAGCAGGTACAAAATACCGTGGCCAGTTTGAAGAGCGTATGAAAGCCATTATGAATGAGTTGGAAAAAAACCGCGACGTAATTTTGTTTATTGATGAGATACATACTATTGTAGGCGCAGGTGGCGCCAGTGGTTCTTTAGATGCTTCTAATATTTTTAAACCGGCTTTGGCAAGAGGTGAGTTGCAATGTATTGGCGCATCTACATTAGATGAGTATCGCATGCATATTGAAAAAGACGGCGCATTGGATCGTCGTTTTCAGAAAGTAATTGTTGAACAACCTTCGGTTGAAGAGACCATTGAAATTTTGAACAACATCAAAAGTAAATACGAAGATTACCATAATGTAAACTACAGCCAGGAAGCTATTGAAGCCTGCGTTAAACTCAGCGACAGGTATATGACCGACAGGTTGTTGCCCGACAAAGCAATTGATGTTTTGGATGAAGTAGGAGCAAGAAAGCACATTAAAAATATAAATGTACCGCCCGAAATTATTGAACTGGAAGGAAAGATTGAGGATATTAAACTTGAAAAAAATAAAGTAGTAAAGAGTCAACGCTTTGAAGAAGCAGCATCTTTACGTGATACAGAAAAACGTTTGCAGGAAGAACTGGAAGCCGCTAAGAATGCATGGGAAGAAGAAAGTAAAAACAAACGTTTTCCAATTGAAGAGGAAGATATTGCCGAAGTGGTTTGCATGATGACCGGTATTCCGGTTAAGAGAATGGTACAGGCCGAAACAGAAAAACTGCGCCGCATGGCAACCGATCTGCAAGGTGCAGTTGTTGGCCAGACCGAAGCCATCTCAAAAGTGGTTAAAGCTATACAACGAAACAGGGTAGGATTGAAAGATCCGAAAAAACCGATCGGTACTTTTATTTTCCTTGGCCCAACTGGTGTAGGTAAAACAGAACTTGCCCGTTCATTGGCCAGACATATGTTTGATAGCGATGATTCGCTTATAAGAATTGACATGAGTGAATACATGGAGAAATTTACGGTGAGCCGTTTGATTGGCGCACCTCCGGGATATGTGGGATACGAAGAGGGTGGACAGTTGACTGAGAAAGTACGCCGCAAACCATATTGTGTTATCCTGTTGGATGAAATCGAAAAAGCGCATCCGGATATTTATAATATTTTGTTGCAGGTATTGGATGATGGTCAGCTTACTGATGGTATGGGCCGCAAAGTAGATTTTAAGAATACACTTATTATTATGACGTCTAATATTGGCGCACGTCAGTTGAAAGATTTTGGTGATGGCGTTGGTTTTGCAACCGCCAGTCGCATGGAAAATGCAGAAGAGAATAATAAGGCTGTTATCGAGAAAGCATTGAAGCGTACGTTTAGTCCCGAGTTTTTAAACAGGATTGACGATGTAGTAGTGTTTAACTCACTTAGCAAAGAGAATATTTTCGAGATCATTGATATTGTAATGCAGGGTGTAATAAAAAGATTGACGAATCTTGGCCTGTCTATGGAGTTAACATCCGAGGCAAAAAGTTTTATTGCTGATAGAGGTTACGATTCGCAGTTCGGCGCCAGACCCTTGCACAGGGCTATTCAAAAATATCTTGAAGACCCGCTGGCAGAAGAGATATTGAACATGAATATAAAACAAGGCGACATTATGGTTGCAGAACTTGATGAAAAGGAGGAGAAAATAAAATTTGTGTTGAAAAAAGAAGACAAGAAAAAAGAGAAAAAATCTGAAGCATAAAAAAAGAAGCACTCAAATGAGTGCTTTTCTTTTTTGGGGGTTGTGTATGCAAAAAATCAGTTCAATTTGATAATCTTTTTTATCACCTGGTCGTCTTCAAGTTTAAGCCGAACCATATACGTTCCGCTAGGTTCCCGTGTTAAGCCCGGCAGTTTTAACAGGTTTTCGCCAATTATAATTCCCAGTTTTGAAACGTTGATCAGTTTACCCTGCAAATTCCAGATGTTCACCTCGGCCGATTGGTTTTTTGATGATTTGTAAGCCAGCCAAATTTCACCTGTGGTAGGATTTGGAAACAGATTCATTTCCGAAATATTATTCTGCGTGTTTCGAATAGTTACAATCTCACTGTATTTATATTTTTGCGCTTTGTTATTAATTTTTAGCCGGTAAAAGACAACTTGTTCATTAGCAAGTATGAAAGGATAGCGATAGGAATACTGCGCTTTATTTAGTTCAGAACCTGCGTTAATTGTAGCAATTCGTATAAAATTAATATTGTCGTAACTGACCTCAATGTCAAAATCTTTTGCTTCGCTGTTGTTGATAACCTGCCATTTTAATTCAACCTCGTTTTTAATTTGTTTAGCGCTAAAATCAACAAGCCTTACATCCAGAATGGAGCAAATACTGTCGAAAAGTATTGTCACCGAATCGGTTGAATAGGCCAGGCATTGTGCATGCAATTGCTGAGTAACCCTATAGGTGCCCGGAGCATTTACAATTATTGAAGGTCCGACATTACTACCTACAATATTTCCGTTTGAAGTGGTCCAGGTATATATTGAAGTAGGATTAGGATCTGCTACCTGAATTACAGTTGGAGGCATGATCTCACAGAAATAGAGCATCTCGGCATAAGCATCTACCGGCGGATAGTTGAACATACTGAACGGCCAAACAAAATCTTTGAGTTCAGAAGTAAAAGAAGATGAGGCCCTTGACTTAATTAATACTCTCCTAAATGGAGTGCCACAGGGATTACTGCTATAAGAACCCGGATCAATTCCAAGTTTTGTAAGGTTAACTGATATTTCCATGAATTGGCTTGCCACATAATTGGCAACCACAGTATTATTTTGTAATACAAGAGCAAATGGCCCGGCCCAGGTTCCATTAACTGATTGAATTCCAGAATAAAATGCTCCAGCTGTTTTGGGCACAATACTGGCGTAACCGTAAATGGCACCAGCACCATCGCCATCAAACGCTCCTCCCCAATCAAAATTTACCGGTGTAACATCTAGTGAAGTCTTATTTATCCATATTCGTGTCTGAATAGAAGTTACAGACGAGCCACTAAACTCAGCATTAAATATAATGTCACCTGTAGTTACAACGTTACCCGATGCATCAAAAGTCCAGGAAGTATGTCCGGCATCGGGTCCATAATTTTGAAACGTTCTGGTTGCTCTGTCGTAATAAATATCTGTCTGGTAAAGTTCAAAATCGAAATACCTGTTTCCGGTTGTATTAACAATTGATATTCCTCCAAAAAACCAGAGTGAATCAAAAAGATTTGGGCCCGCTCTTCTCACATGAGCAAACACATCAAGAATATCATTTTTATCCGGTATGTTTTGCGCTACGGGGCAATTCCACAAAGCAGGACTCATTGCATTCTTATTACTTCCTGCAGCAAACACAGTGGTGTCAGTTCCATGATAATCCCGGTGATAAACGGCATCCAATACAAGCCTGTTATTTACAGTAGTATAGGGCATTGGATCCATTAATCGTGAAAACTGAAACATTCGGCTGGCAGGATTAGACGTATAACCGGCTACAATTGCTGCTGCACCAGTAGTATCTATCATATAACGGCCAGAACCGGCTGTTCCGTTGTTAAACCAATCATCAACCGCTGAATTGATAGCCCCGTTATAATAATTTGCCCGTAAATCACCATCTACACCAAAATTGGCTTTAATAACAGGCGTAGTTATTTGAGCTGTAGCAGTAGTTACAATTGATATAAATAATAAAAGTAGAATTCTTTTCATAAATAGCTCACTTTAAAAGTGAAATCCAATATTGTTTATTACTCAAC
>JAHEBJ010000161.1 GCA_024642285.1 Sphingobacteriales bacterium | reverse complement strand
GGCATTATAAAAGTCTAAAACCAGTTGCGGATTTTTATACCAGCCTTCCGGCGAAGCCACTTCATACACATCATAGCCGTTCCATAAACCGTCGCTGTCTCTGAACGTTTTTAATCCGCTTGCGGCGCTGATGCCGGCACCCGATAACACAACAAGGTGCTTTTTATTTTTCATTGAAATTTTTCTTACCTGCAATTAGTTTTTCTAGTGTTACGTCCAGCCTTTTAAGCCGTGTCACTTCTCTTTTTGCACTCCATATCCATTCCACGTATTCTCTTTTATGGCTGAAGGCTAACGAATCGAAAAACAGAGCTGCCTCTTTATACTTTCTAAATACCTGTTTTAATTCGTCAGGGGGATCGATGGTTCGTTTTTTATAATCAACCCCAGGTGCAGGATTGGTACTGCAGAAATTATCTTTTTTTTTTACTTCCTTGCCCGGTTTTTTAAAACGACCCGCACTCCAAACATTGTCCAGGGCAACCATCCTCACCGCTTCAAAGCCGTAATCGGAAACAAAATCCCAGCTCTTATCCCTGCTCAGATCACTGGCAATCTTCGACGTGAGTTTGGGATAAGCTATCCAGAATTTAGCATCAACCTGCAGTGCAGGAATAACATCTTCTAAAATACCGGAAAGCTGCCGTTGATTGACCGCAAAAACAAGGGCAAAATCTATTTTACGTTTCTTGAGCAACGGTGTTACTCCTTTTGAAAAATTCAATTTTATAAATTGTTTTTCGATTGAAGAAGGTAGTCCTTGTATCAAAAGATTCTTCTCATCATTCAACTGCAATTTTTCCAGCAAAGATTGAGCAGGCATAAGCTGTATTGGTATGATTATTATTTAGTCTTTGTAAGTTTTGACTTATAAATTTAGACATTATGTTTGGCAGATAAAAATTTTACACAAAAAAAACTCCATAAAAAATGGAGTTTCAGGTACTATTCAGAGAGCTGTATTTTCATTTTAGAGCAATCTTAGTTTGTTGTTCTTTTAATTTCCTATTGGTTTATAATAACTTAAAGCTTCGGGCATCATTTCTTCCAACCGTGCTATTCTTTTTTCATCCGATGGATGAGTGGACAAAAATTCAGGAGGTTTTTGTCCGTTAGGTGCTGCAGCCATTCGCTGCCAGAACGGAACAGCTTCTCTTGGATTATATCCAGCCATCGCGGCAAAATTCAATCCGTAATGATCAGCTTCAAGTTCCTGGTTTCGTGAATTGGGTAACAGCACAGCTACCTGAGCTGTTGGCGCAAATATGTTATTGAACAGGTTATTGTATTCAGGATTATTTGAAGTGGCAATGTTTCCTACTATTTCGAGTCCTTGTGCTAATGCACCCTGACTCATGCGTTCATTTCCATGATGCGCTACGGCATGTGTTATTTCATGGCCCATCACTACAGCTAATGCCGCTTCATTCTGTGTAACATTTAAGAGGCCGGTATAAACAACTACTTTTCCTCCGGGCATACACCATGCATTTACTTCTTTTGAATCAACCAGGTTAAATTCCCATTTGTAACCATTTAATTCGGCCGCCAAGCCACGTTGCGTATAAAAAGTAGTAATAGCCTGGGCAATCCTGTTGCCTACCCGTCTTACCATTTCAGCATCTTTATTTGAACTGGTGCTTAACACTTTATTCTGAGACAGGAATGATTGATATTGCGATATTGCCTCTTGCTGTAAAGTTTCTTCGCCAAATAATTTCAGCTGTTTGCGGCCGGTAATAGAATTGGTACTGCAGGCTATTATAAATGATAATGCAGTAAATAACAGGACAATTTTTTTCATGCGATTATCTTATTTGGGTTTGTCATTGTAGTATAATCAATTGCTGTACCAATAATTTGATATTGTTGTAATAAATATACAAAAAGAAAACCTGTTGAAAAAAGTAAAACTAGAAATGATCAACTCTGGTTACGGCGTGATTTCTTTCTATCACGGTGTTTCAGGATTGGAATCCTGCTTTCTACACCTCTCAGAATACGTCCTATATTTTTTTGATGGGTTGCAATTACCAACACGGCCACGATTAATGCAAACACCCTGTATAAAACTTCATCCTCATTCCAAATCCACAAAACGCAAATAGGCAATGCAATTGCTGCTAAAATTGAGCTAAGCGAAACATATCTGGTAAGAAACAGTACCAGCGCAAAAATACCGATGCAACTTACGGCGATTACCGGTTGAATTGCCAGCACCATACCCAATAATGTTGCAACTCCTTTGCCCCCTTTAAAATTGGCAAATAGGGGAAACACATGACCAATAACCGCTGCCAGGCCAAGACCCAACATCAGGTTGGTTCTTTCCAGTTCGTGATTTAAATAAAAAGGAAGAAAATTATAAAGCATTACAGCAGCCATACCCTTCAAGATATCGAAGACCATGACCATTGTGCCATATCTTGATCCCAATACCCTGAATGTATTTGTAGCACCCATGTTACCGCTTCCGTAATCACGGATATCAATTCCAAAAAAACGCT
>JAHEBJ010000160.1 GCA_024642285.1 Sphingobacteriales bacterium | reverse complement strand
ACGGGGATCAGTTGCAGTGACAAGGCTTTAGAACTCTACAGGTTTTGTTTCGAAGTACCGGGCATCGAAATAAAAGGTCTGCATGTTTATGATGGCCATATCCGTAACAAAGATTTTGCACTAAAAAAAAAGAAAGTTGAAGAAGCCTTTTCACAGGTTGAAATTCTAACAAAAAAAATAAAAGCAATGAATTTACCCGGTCTTGTAATTATTGCTGGTGGTTCTCCGACATTTTCGGTTCATTGTAAACGTGCAGGTGTTGAATGCAGTCCCGGCACATTTATTTATTGGGATCAGGGTTATTCAGAAATCTGCCCTGAGCAGGATTTTCGTCCGGCAGCAATTCTGTTAACAAGGGTAATTTCTGTTCCAGATCATGAAACAGTGTGTACTGATCTTGGGCATAAATCAGTTGCTGCAGAAAGTGAAATAACAAAAAGAGTTTTCTTTCCTGAATTTGAATTTTTAAATCCAGTTGCACAAAGTGAAGAACACCTGGTACTGGAAAACAAAACTACTCATTCATTTAAACCGGGCGATCTGTTATATGGAATACCGTATCATATTTGTCCAACAGTGGCCTTATATGAAAATATTAAAGTAGTTGAAAATGCTCTGTTTTCTGCTGCCTGGAAAAATGTAGCCCGTGACCGGAGTATATTAGTTTAAGAGAGCACCTATTTGCATTTTTTGTTTTTTCTGTGTATAATTACGTTAATCAGGGTTAGATAAACTCAATTACACATTGTCTGATTTCAAATATTTTACCTAATAAAATTATCAATTATGAAAAAAGGAATGATTAAAGTAAGTGTTTTGTATCCCAATGGGGCCAACAGAAATTTCAACATGGATTATTACCTGAATACTCATGTACCAATGGTAGTTGGATTATTAGGCGATGCTTTAAAAGGTGCTACTATTGAAAAAGGATTAAGCGGTGCTGAACCAGGCTCTCCTTCTGCATACCTGGTAATGGGCAATATGTACTTCGATACTATGGAATCATTTGGTGCAGCCTTTGGTGCAAATGCCCAGCAAATTATGGGCGATGCTCCAAATTTTTACAATGGTGAGCCTGTAGTTCAGATCAGTGAAGTTTTAGTCTGATAATTCAACGTTGCTAACTCTCCGTTCTCAATATTTTGCGATTCTCTGGGAATCCTTTGTGCACCTCTGTGTAGTTATCTTCCCTATCTTTAAAAAAACAAATCGCATGAAAAGAATTTTCTTATGCCTTCTTATTTGTATAGTTGTTCATTCAGCAAATTCACAACAAACACAAAAACCTGTTTTACATGGCAAAAACTGGATGGCGATTACAGGTAAACCATTGGCCGCAACCTCCGGTTCTATGATCTTTCAGAATGGGGGCAATGCGGTAGATGCGGCATGTGCAATGCTTGCAGCTACCTGTACCATGTGGGATGTTTTAAGTTGGGGCGGAGAAACGCAGGCGTTGATCTATAATCCAAAAACAAAAAAAGTAATAGGCATAAATGCCTTGGGTGTAGCGCCAACCGGAGCAACTCCCGAATTTTTTAAAAACAAAGGTTACGAATTTCCTCCTGAGTTTGGGCCACTCGCCGCCGTTACTCCCGGCACAGCGGGCGGATTATGCTATATGCTTGCTGAATACGGAACCATGAGTTTAAAAGAAGTTTTAGCTCCTGCCATGGAGTTGGCCGCCGGTTATCCTATAGAAGCACAAACTGCCAACAGTATAGAAAGAGCAAAGGCACGCATCAAAGAATGGCCATATAGCAAAAAAGTTTTTCTGCCGCATGCAGGTGAAAAAAGAGAAGCGCCTGAAGCTGGAGAAATATTTGTTCAAAAAGATCTTTTAGAAACGCTTACAAAATTGGTAGAAACCGAACAAGTGGCGCTGAAAAATAAAAAAAACCGCAAAGAAGCGATCATGGCAGCCAACGATCGTTTTTATAAAGGTGATATAGCAAAAGAATTTGTGCGGGGCAGCAAAGAACAAGGAGGATTGATAACAATGGAGGATCTTGCCATATGGAAACCCATTGAAGAAGAGCCTCTCTCAATAAATTACAAAGGCATTGAAGTTTATAAGCTCCAGCAATGGACACAAGGACCTGCACTTTTGCAGGCACTGAACATTCTTGAAAATTTTGATCTGAAAAGTATGGGTTATAACAGCGTCAGGTATATCCACACTGTTTACCAGGCGATGAACCTTGCTTTCGCTGACCGCGACTTTTATTATGGCGATCCTTATTTTGCACCGGAAGAACCAATAAAAGGATTACTTAGTAAAGAATATGCAAAGCAACGTGCAGGATTGATCAACATGAATTCAAATATGGCTGTTGCTGAACCTGGTAATCCCTACCCTTTTGAGGGAAAATCAAATCCATTTGAAGACCTGCGCAAACAATTTATTCAACTTTCGGATAGTGCCAATAAAGATGCCCGTGATTTTACTCCAACACATGACCAGAATCAACAGCTAGCTTTGAATGATGAGGCCTATATGGACAGACTATGGAGGGGAACAACCAGT
>JAHEBJ010000159.1 GCA_024642285.1 Sphingobacteriales bacterium | reverse complement strand
ATTTGGTACAATTACCTGGTCAATGATCTGCTTAGCAGTTACATCGGGCAATGCACCTTCCAGCCCATAACCGGTTGCGATATTCAGTTTACGATCGTTCTTTGCTATTAATAAAACAACACCATTATTATCCTTTCCGCCAACTCCCCATGCCCGGCCAAGTTCAATATTAAAGTCAGCAACATCCCGTCCATTTAAAGTGGGAATGATTATTACTGCAATTTGAGTGGAAGTGCTGTCGTCAAATTTTACCAGCTTGTGTTCCAGTGCCTGTTGCTGATCCTGGGTAAGTGTATTAGTATAATCGTTTACAAGATGAGTTGGTTTTTGCTTCAGTAATTTATCCGGATCAAAACTTTCCTGCGCAAACAATGAAATTGAAAACAGTAGTAAACCAATTATTGAGAAAAGTTTTTTCATTTTTTATTTTTCTTACCTGCCAAATACAATATCATCCGGCAATTCGTTTTTATCTTCAGTAGGAATGTAAGGGAATTTTTCTTTTAAGGTTTGCCCAATGTGCTCAATACATTGTACGATACCATTGCTGATATTCTCTTTTGTAAAGTTGGAAAGCATAAGTTTCACTTCGTTGTTCCAATAGTCTGCCCCTGCTTTTTGATAAATCCCCTCATCGGCAAATAATGCCAGCTCATGATGATCAATGGCGAAATAAAGCAACACCGCATTGCGGTGATCAGTTTCCTGCATTTTTAATTTAAAGAAAATTTCGGCTGCCCGGTCAATCGCATCCATGTATGCATTTTTGCTTTCTATATAAACCCTAATCTCCCCGCTGGTTTCTTTCTCCGCCATGCGTATAGCTTCCACTATCTGCGCCTTTTCTGCTGCAGGAAAAAATTCTCTTTTCTTAAAAAATGGAAACATGCCCATTAAAATTTAATTTTTATTGTTTTATCGGCTCCGGCATCAGATTGAAAACCCGTTTTTTCCTGAAAACCTAAAATACCTGCAAATAGTTTTGTTGGAAACGTTCTTACTTTATTATTGTAATCATTTATCGCCGCATTAAAATCTTTACGTGCCACTTTAATTCTCCGCTCCGTTCCTTCCAACTGGGTTTGCAAACCTGAATATGCAGCCGTTCCTTTTAAAGTTGGATACTTTTCAATCCTGATGATCAAATTATTTGTTGCAGTAGCCAATTCATCCTGAACAGCTGTTGCATTATTAAATTCATCCGACGAAACATTGGTTCCGCTCAGCGTAACCGACGCTGCCTTGTTCCGGGCTTCTGTAATTTTTATCAAAGTTGTCTGTTCAAAATCAGAAACGCCTTTTACGACATTCACCAGATTAGGAATGAGGTCCAGCCTGCGTTGATACGCATTCTGAACCTCATTGGCCTGCAGATTAACTTTTTCTTCCTTCTTTACCAGCGAATTAAATGTTGAAATAACGTAGACTGCTATAACAACCAAAACTCCTACAATAATAAAGCCGGTATATTTTTTTTTGTTCATGAGTTTTTCTCTGTTGCAACTACTTTTTATTCATATCGTCAAAATTCACATCCACTTTTTTCTCTGCACCTGCATCGGCTTTAAATCCTTCTTTAGCTGTAAATCCAAACATGCCTGCAAATAAATTCATAGGGAACGATCTTACTTTGGTATTATACACGTTGATCGCATCGTTAAACAGTTTTCTCGAATTTTTTATACTGTTCTCAATACCCTCAAGCTGTCCCTGTAACTGCAAAAAGTTTTGGGTTGCTTTCAGATCAGGATAATTTTCTACAACTGCCAACAACCTGCTCAGCGCTCCGCTCATTTCGCCCTGCGCAGCCTGAAATTTTGCGATGTTCTCAGGTGTCAGCTGATCAGCGGTAAAATTCACGGAAGTTGCTTTTGCCCTGGCTTCAACTAACCTGGTTAAAGTTTCCTGTTCAAAATTTGCAGCGCCTTTTACGGTGTTTACAAGATTGCCAACAAGGTCGGAACGGTTTTGATATTCAGCTTCCACATTGTTCCATGCCTTCTTTACATTTTCATCCTGTTTTATGATGCCATTATATCCGCTGCAGCCCATAAAGCCCAGTAACACGATGACGCCCAAAAAGATCAATAATCCATAACGTTTCATAATTTTTGTTTTAGTGTTAAGTTTTTAAAAAATATTTGTTGAGATCTCTTACTATTAATTCTGATTTTAATAAAGGTAACCTTTATCAGCTGTTAATCTTTTATTGCCGCTATACCCGGCAACGTTTTTCCTTCAAAATATTCAAGCATGGCGCCACCGCCCGTACTTACATAACTTACTTTGTCGGCCAGACTAAATTTATTTACTGCTGCTACACTATCGCCGCCGCCAACCAAACTGAATGCGCCGTTCGCAGTGGATGCAGCTACTGACTCCGCAACAGATTTTGTGCCTGCCTGAAATTTTTCCATTTCAAAAACACCCATTGGACCATTCCATAAAACGGTTTTTGATTTGTTGATGATCTCATTAAAGATGCCGGTTGCTTTAGGTCCAATATCCAGACCCATCCAGCCATCAGGAATAGCGTCGCTTGGACGAATTTCCGTATTTGCATCCGCTGCAAA
>JAHEBJ010000024.1 GCA_024642285.1 Sphingobacteriales bacterium | reverse complement strand
CAACGGGCGGGGCTTTGTGCTGGGCTGGACGTTTTAACGTCCAGCCCAGGAACCGCTGCCGATTAAAATTACTAAAGTTGAAGGTAACAAATAAAAGCCCAGGATAGCTTGTCGAGCCCCGAACAAATGCCCAGTAAAGTTAATGTTGCCTGGGCAGGACAACGTCCTGCCAGACTTGCACAAAACCCAATGTTGTGAGTAGCCTTAGTTTTAGATTAAGTATGCTTAACATCAAAGAATACTTTTATTTTTTGTTTCGTCAGGTATTGCTCGTCTAAAAGCTTTTAATAAGAAGAAATAACCTACTAACATCACTACAAATCTTAACCTGTCTGCGAAAATCCATTTGTCAACCATTGTTCTAATTTCTTCCGCAGATTTATCAGCACCTGCTTTAGTCATTAAAATGTCGTTTATGGGATAGATATATGTGATCGTATAGATTATACCAATTATCAGACTGATGAATGTAATTAACAAATACTGTCTGTGTTGTTTGCCGTACCAACCCAATACTAATGCAATTAAAACAGGAAGATTTCTGATAGCCATCCAAGGCGGTCCAAAAAAATTAAAGATGTATTTATTAAAACTTGTCTCGCTAAAAAATTCTTTAACTGATTGTGGAGGTGCTTCACTCCACATCGGTACTACAACAGTCATGCTGAAAATTGTACCGCCAAGCCAAATGCTAAAACCAAGTACAGCCCACCAAAGAAAGAAATTGAATAACTTTTTTCGAGTTGTCATGGAAGAGAAATTTAGAAATTAATATGGTGTCCCAAAAGGTTACGCACAACTCATAAATATACGAATGTTTTTCAGGCACCGTTTTTACAAGTCTGGCTTTCAAATTTATATATAAAAAACAATATCATATACGTAAGTCAAAGTTTCGCATATTTAATTGTTTTATGTGTCAACAATACAAAAAACGAATGTTTTTTGTTAGCAGACTTCAATAAAAAAACGGTTGTATCTATTTAGATTTTCGCTGAAAAGCTCGGTAGTATATGCAGGAATAAATTAATCCTGTTCCACAAAACTATCTTTCATCTTGGTTAAAAGATCAGTCTCCAGCATACGATGGGCAATGCGGATCATATTTTTAAATGCCATAGCGTGGGAGATGCCGTGGCCAATGATAACAGGTTTGGCAACGCCTAAAACAGGCACACCGCCATACTGTTCAAAATTAAATCTATCAAGGTGTTCATCGGTTATATTGCGGCGGCGGCTGATATCGTAAAAACTTTCGGCCAGTTTTAAAACTACGTTGCCGGTAAATCCGTTGCATACCAACACATCGGCCTTGGTAAGTAAAATATCACGGCCTTCAATATTGCCAATAAAATTCAGTTGCTTGTTTTCCTTTAAAAGGGGATAGGTTGCCTGCGTAAGAATATTACCCTTGCCTTCCTCTTCACCAAGGTTTATCAAACCACATTTTGGGTTTTCAAAATTGAGGATATGCTTTGCAAACAAAGAACCCAGTACAGCAAACTGGTTCAGGTTTTCGGGTTTGCAATCGGCATTAAGACCCACATCAACCAAAAGACCCAGTGTGCCATCTTCACGGGGCATGTAAGCACCAATAGTGGGGCGTAAAACACCTTCAATGGTTTTTATGCTGAACAGACTTCCTACCATCATGGCCCCGGTATTTCCTGCACTGATGAAAGCATCGGTCTTACCCGTTGCCAGCAAATGAAATCCTATGGCGATGGATGATTGTTGTTTTTCTTTAAGTGCCTTGGTAGGATGTTCGTTCATTTCAATTACCTGGGCGGCATGAACGATGGTATATTTTTCGGCAGCGATGGAGTGATTTGTAAGATGGGTTTTTATCTGCCCCTCATCGCCGATGAGTGTAAGATGAAGACCGGCTTTACTGTCAGATAAAAATTCAGCGGCACCTTTCACTGCTTCCAGTGGAGCAAAGTCGCCTCCCATCATGTCCAGTCCTATATTCATTTAAATTGCCGTTTTGTTTTATCTGATACTAACACAATGTAAATGGTTTTTTATTGCTTCGCAAGAAAAAAAATGCCACGTAGGCACGAAGGAAGGATTGATTTTCTTTGTGTCTCCGTTTTTTTGCGGCAAAAATATTTTGTTCACTAACTTCCTGTAACAGCAAAGCCCCGTAAATGCAAAAATTCTAAGACTGTTTGCAGCGGCAGGGTTGTTGTACCTGCCTGCAGGCAGGCTTAGAATTTACAGTAAGAAAAATATTATGCTTTCAGCGGAGCTTTCTCTGCTACTAATTTTCCTTTGTAGAATAATTTTCCTTCGCTTACATGGGCACGATGACGTACATGTGTTTCGCCGGTTGTTTTGTCAACACTCAAAGTAGGCTCAGTAGCTTTGTAATGTGTTCTTCTTTTTGCACTGCGTTGTTGTGAGTGGCGCCTTTTCGGATTTGGCATATCGCTTAGTTTTAATTTTTATTGATTGGTTATTATTACTTTTTACTTTTTACTTTTTTCTTAAACTGCTCCAAACCTTTCCACAACTGGTTATGGTTGTCGTTTGTTGGTTCCTCTTTAACCTCCATGGCCTTCAGTTTTTCAAGCACTTCGTTGTTACATTGTGGTCCTCCCATTTCTTCGTCGCTGCACATTTTCTGGATCGGAAAACTCAGCAGCACAAATTCGTAGATCCAGTTGGCAACATCTATATGGCTTTCCGTACGGGAAATATAAAACACATCGGGGTCTTCCTCCTGTGCATTCATCTCATCGGGGTTTTCAACCAGTTTTATCAACATGTTGAATTCGTCCCAGATATCCATACCGAGTGGATTACCACAACGGTCGCAGGTTATATCTGCTTTTCCACCAATTTCAAATTTGAGCAGCATAAAACTGCTCTTTTTATCGAGCAATAACTTGATATTTGCCCGGCAATTGGTAAAATCAGGATCGCCTTTTTCAACAAAGAACTTGTCGTCCACTACGTAGTTAAACTCATGAACTCCCTGTTTTAACCCTACAAATGCTATCTCAAATGTCCGTTTAGCCGCCATGTGTCTGGTTTAAAGGACGGCAAAGGTAAGGTAATAATTGCAATTTTCAGGTTCAAAAAGAGATTTTATAGGCTTGGCTGCTAATGATTATTTTTATGGTTGATATGAAACTGAAAAAATCGTTGTTATTTACCCTTGTATTAGTAGTAATTGCAGCGGCCATACATATTTATTCAGATAATCCGATTCGTGTGGAAAACCAGTATTCCACCGGAATTTATCCCGCTTTCAGCCGTTTTTTACGCTCTGTTTTTGGATGGGTGCCTTTTAGTTTTGGTGACCTGCTTTACGGGCTGGTTGGTTTGTGGATTACCTGGAAATTGGCGAAAAGTATAAAGGCTTTGTTTAAAGGGCAGGTAACCCTGCAAAGTTTCTTTGCCGGTGGGAGGAAAGTATTTCATGTTCTGTTGACCGTTTATATCTTATTCAATTTGTTTTGGGGTATAAATTATAACCGCATTGGCATTGCCGGACAACTGGATATGAAGATGGAAAAATACAGTGCCGATGATTTGCAGATGATCAATGAATTGCTGGTTGAGAAAGTAAATGTAACCAAACAGGCACTTGTAAGCCGACAGGTTGACTATCCATCAAAACCTCAAATGTTTTTAAAAATTCAGGATGCTTACAAAAAAGCCGCACCTGTTTATCCGTTTTTAGAATACCGCCCTGTTTCTTTAAAACGCTCTATGTGGAGCTGGCTTGGCAACTACATGGGTTTTACGGGTTACTATAATCCGTTTACCGGCGAGGCACAGGTGAATACTTTGGTGCCAAAATTTTTACAGCCATTCACTACCTGCCATGAAGTGGCGCACCAGTTGGGATACGCCAAAGAAAACGAAGCTAATTTTGTAGCCTACCTGGCAGCTTCAGTTTCGCAGGACAGCATTTTACAATACTCCGTTTATCTCGACCTTTTCATGTACAGCAACCGCAATCTTTACGAAACAGATTCGGTTGCAGCAAAACAATACCGTGAAAAATTAATACCAGCTGTTGTTGATGATTTTAAAGAGTGGAGACGGTTTAATAAAAAATATCGCAATCCGATTGAGCCTGTATTCAGGTGGATATATGGTGTTTACCTTGAGCGAAACCAGCAACCGCAGGGCGTATTAAGTTACGATGAAGTAACTGCCTTTATAATTGCCTATCATAAAAAATTCGGAAGGCTTTGATCAACCCATTAAAATTTCACTCTGGCCCGGAAGACCGGATCGAAAAATAATTGTGCTTCAAAAGCATCCAGCCATTTTTCGAGTTTTTGTTCTTCGGTTGGTGTAAGGTTGTTGAAGAAGATCGCCGATTCAACACGTGTGCCGTCCTGCATTGTAAAATAAACAACATGGGTAAGCACAAAAGAAGTACTGCCACCTTTTACACCGTAATGTTTAAAAACAGATTGAAAGGCTTTGTTTTCCATGGGGAATTCCAATACTTCGCCAATGGTAAAAAAAGCTTCTTCATCAATTACTTCCCTGTTGTTTAATGCCGAAACGATGCTCACATATTCTTTGGTGGTAGATGCGGGCAAATTATCGCTCCACATTTTTTGCATCCCCATTGTGAGCTGCTCTGGCTTGAAGGTAGATTTAAAACCAGTGTCTTCTTTCAGATCAACATGGTTGTAATAGGCTTCCATGCTGAGTTTCTTATCCGTGTATTTCGCCAGTGCTTTAATTGTTTTTTCTTCAGTAGATTTTCGGGGAACCTGGTAAATAAAAAGCGAACCAGCAAACGGAAATATAGCTGTATGTTGTTTTAGTTTAAACAGGTTGATATTGTCTTTTACATTATCAAAACCAAGGCGATCCATTAAATAATCCGCATTGGCATTGCTGCTGTACATCATCATGCCACGTGCCACGTCAATCAGTTTTACCTTGCCGTCAACTATTTCATTGTTCTTCTCAGCCTGTGCAAGCCAGGCCGGGTGAGCGCCACCATCAGTGTTGGCAATGTAAAATTTATTCAGGTCTTCCAGGCTTACGTAATCATTCTCATTAATAACAGCGTGTGCCGACTGCTGTGCGAATTCAATTGCGATAAGAATCTTTACTGTACTGGCAAGCGGCATCAGTTTATTTTCATTTAAACGAATGATGGCCGTGCCATTATATGTTACATATAAAGATGCACGTTCTTTATTGGCAACAACAAAATTTAAAAAGGAATCGGCAAGGGCCGGCTGGAACTGTGCTTTGGCATCAGCGCTGTAAAAAAACACAAATAAAAAAAACAGACGGAAACACTTTGACGGATTTGGCATTGTATTTAATTTATACAGCAAAATAGTTTCTAAAAAATTAAAATGCATTCTTCCACATCATACTTTCAACCGGTTTGCTGGGCTGGCCGCTGTACTTTGCGTTTTTCTTTTCGTTGTATTTTACGATGATCTCACCATCAACAGGGAAATAAATCAGTTGACCAATGGGCATACCGGCATAAACCCTTACCGGTTGTTTTACCGAAATTTCCAGTGTCCAGTTTCCGCAAAAACCTACATCACCTTTCCCTGCCGTTGCATGTATGTCAATGCCCAGGCGGCCGGTACTCGATTTGCCTTCAAGGAAAGGTACATGGGCATGTGTTTCGGTATATTCTTCGGTAACGCCCAAATAAAATTCATGTGGATATAATACAATGCCTTCCTCCGGTATATCAAAATGTTCGATGGTGTTATGTGCTTTGGCATCCAGTTCCTTGTTTACATAACGGGCAAGGTGTTTTCCCAAATGAACATCGTAGCTGTTGCTGCCAAGGCATTCCCGGTCATAGGGTACAATTTTAATGGTTCCTTTTTCTACTTCTTCTAAAATTCTGCTATCGCTTAAGATCATGTTTAATTATTAGTTAGTTAAGTTGTTAATTTGTAAAACTAAATTTTCAATTCTTAATTCTTAATTTTTAATTGTAAAAATGCCCTTGGTTTATCAACAAAATATTAACGCCACTACAAAAATTGCTTTATGGCATATCACCGAGGAGGAAGAATTCTTTTTAAAACAGGTGCCATTAAAACGGGAGATCAGCCACAGGCATAAACGATTGCAGCACCTTGCAGGGCGTTTGTTGTTGCTGGAAATGTATCCCGATTTTCCTTTACGTTTAATAAGGATCGCTGATACCAAAAAGCCATTTTTAGAAGATGAACCATTTCACTTTTCTATATCGCATTGCGGAGATTATGCCGCCGCCATGGTAAGTAAAACACATAGGGTTGGTGTTGATGTTGAATTACTGAACGAAAAGATCGATAGGATTCAACACAAATTTATGTACGGGGATGAATTGCCGGCCCTGCACACACAATGTCCGATGCCCGAAAAGCAAAGTCTTACTTTATACTGGAGTGTAAAAGAATCTGTTTTTAAATGGTGGGGTAGTGGTGCAGTTGATTTTAAAGATGATATTGTTTTGCAATCAATCGCCGGTGAACCGGAGAAAGGTGTTGTGCGTTGCGAATTTAAAAAGCAATTTTTACTGGATGTTCATTTCCAATATTTCAATAATAATTTTTTAACCTGGGTAATGACAGATAGTTAATCTGTGTCTTCTGGATTTATTTCCTCATCGGTTCCATCCAATAAAGGAATATCGCCAATTGATGCACCTGCAATTCCTTTTACCGAACCGTACATGCCGCTGGTACTGATCAGCACTTTTTCCAGTTGCTTTTCTCTTTCTTTCCATATTTTTTCCATCTGTATACGTTCCCTGGCGATACCCTGTTTCATGGACATAAATCCTTCGGTGATAGCTTCCACCTGGCCCCTAAACTCAACGCCCGTAAGGTAATCGTAAAGCATCTGCATTTTGTCGCCCTTGCCTTCCTGGCTTTTTTGAATATCGTAAATTTTGATGATACTGTTGCGGAGCAAATGAGCTACGCTGTTTACTTCGGCAAAATTGCAAAGCCAGATGCCGTCTTTCTCGCCAAAACGGTCCATGTCTTTCGGGAAAGCCTGTGTTACCAGGATGGCTGCATCTGCTGCCTGATTGCGTTTGTCATTTTTTAATTTATCAACCCAGGCATTACTCCATCCTTTAGTACGTTTACTTTCATAAATTATTTTACCGCACTCAACACCGGCGCTGTTGCGAATGATCTGCATGCAATCGGCACCTTCAACACCTTTGCCTACTTCTTCAATAATATCAAACGGAAAATTTTCTTTTAAGAGATCCTCCAGCAAAACTTCCTGGCTTTCGCCCTGCAGTTGCATACTGCCCTGTTCACTCTTTCGTCTCAATTCTTCAATCAGTTTTTGCTGCTGCTCCATCTGCAGTTTAAACTCCTTGGTCTTCATGTCAAATAATTCCTGCTCACGTTTGATGGCCGAATCCTCAATGTCTTTCTTTTTTTCTAAGAAACGCTTTTCAATTTCCAGCTCCATATTCTTCTGCTTTTCTTCCAGCGCATTCTTATCTCGTAAAAGATCAAGTTCTTTTTTCTGCAGGTCCTGTAGTTGCTGCGTTTTTAATTTAGTTTCTTCTTCCAGCGATTTTAATTTAGCAGCTGTTTCATCACCTGCTTTTTTTAGCGCATCGGCAACCAGTAAAGCTTTTTGCTTCTCAAATTCTTCTTCTTTTTTCTTTTGCCAATCCTGCATTTTGCTACGTAGTTCTTTCTCCACTTCGTTTTTGAGGCTTTCATTAAGTTCAAACTCGTTTCCGCAGCTGGGGCATTTAATTTCGGTTCCCATCAATTTTTTTTTACAAGATAATTAAAAATAAAAAGCTTCTCATAATTGAGAAGCTTTTAGTGCCCGAGACTGGATTCGAACCAGCACGCCCAGTTATAGGCGCCACCACCTCAAGGTGGTGCGTCTACCAATTTCGCCACCCGGGCATGATTTATACCAACCTTAAATTGGATTGCAAATGTAAGATGATTATTTATTCAATACAACTCTAAACGTAGTGCCTTTACCAGGCTCTGAATTTTTCACAAATAACTCTCCTTTATGGTATTGCTCAATTATGCGTTTACATAAAGTGAGTCCAAGGCCCCATCCACGCTTCTTTGTGGTAAAGCCCGGTTTAAAAACTTTGTTTAAGTTTTGTTTGCTGATACCTTTGCCCGAATCGGTTACATCAACAATAACTTTTGCAGTTTCGTTTTTAATATCAACTTTCAAGCTTCCTTTTCCTTCCATAGCATCAAGTGCATTCTTCAGCAGGTTTTCAATCACCCAATCAAACAACGGCCCGTTTATCATGGCTTTTACGTCTGTTTCTCCATAACTGTTAACCTGTAAACTAACCTTATCTGTTGATCTTCTTTTTATATAAGTTACCATGTTTTCAACCTGCACAATAACATCCATTAATTCAAGTTGCGGCGTGCTGCCAATTTTTCCAAAGCGGTCGCTTACTAATTTAAGCCGGTCAACATCTTTGCTCATTTCGGGTACGATTTTTTCCAGGCCCGGTGTTTCTTTCAGCATTTCAACCCAGCCTTGTAATGAGGTAAGTGGTGTGCCCAATTGATGTGCTGTCTCTTTGGCCATACCTGCCCATACCTGATTTTGTGTTGATTTGTTTCGGGTAGATATTGCGATCAACGTAATAATAATGAACAAACTAACAATAATGATTTGTATGATAGGGTAGTACTTAACTTGCTTTAATAAAGTTGATTCGCCGTAAAAAACGCGGTTGGTCTGCAAAGAATCAAATGGATTTTGCCAGGTGATGGGTGCATTCAGTTTTTTGAATTCGCCAAGTTTGTCGGTCAGGTAATTTTTGTTTTTTTCTATTTGAAGCGAGTCGATATTCCGATGGTCCATGATGCTATCTCTTTCATTAACCAATATCATTGGAATGTCGGCGCTGTTTTCCGTCAAAACCCGTATGGCCAGGTTTAGCTCGGCGTCGCCGGACTTTAATACATCTTTTGAAGCATCAACCCACTGTTCAATTTTTATTTTTTCTTCGCCAGCAATTTTTTTTGCCAGGTGATTGGAGTAGAAGACAGTGCCGGTAACAATGGCAATGGCAACTATCGCCAGGAAACTCCGCCAGTTAAATAAATAATTAAACATGAAGTAAAAATAAGGAATAACTCAACGGCATGGTAAGTACATTAAGAAATATAGTATGTTTGCGCAAAACACCAATACAGTTTGTAGTATTGCATGGCAGATAAAACAGCAAACTAAGACTGACCTCAAAAAATGAAAACGCTATCAGTTGCCATCGTTATATTAAACTGGAACGGAAGGGATTATTTGGAAAAATTTCTACCTTCTGTAATTGCTTCCATTGAAGCAGACACCAGTCAGACACGGCAGCTTAAAATTATTGTTGCCGATAATGCATCAACCGACGATTCGGTTTCTTTTGTTCAAAACAAATATCCGCAGATCGGGATCCTTCAAAACAGCAGTAACGAAGGATTTGCTAAAGGATACAATTCAGTATTAAAATATGTGCAAGCGGATTATTATATTTTATTGAACAGCGATGTGGAAGTTACTCTCAACTGGATTGCTCCTGTTATTGATTTGATGGAATCGGATGAATTGATTGCCGCCTGTCAGCCAAAATTGTTATCCTATAATAATAAAAATCTTTTTGAATATGCAGGTGCCAGCGGCGGCTGGCTCGATAAGTTTGGATATCCGTTTATGCGTGGGCGCATTTTTGATATTTGTGAAAATGATACTGGCCAATATGATGATGCCGTGCCTTGCTTTTGGGCCAGCGGTGCGGCATTGTTTGTAAAATCTTCTGTTTACCATGCAATGGGCGGACTGGATGAATTCTTTTTTGCACACCAGGAGGAAATTGATTTTTGCTGGCGGCTTCAGTTGGCAGGTTATAAAGTGTATGTACAACCAGCTTCGGTGGTTTATCATATTGGTGGCGGCACACTACCAAAAGGAAACAGTCTTAAAACGTTTTTAAATTTCCGCAATAATCTGATTATGCTTGCCAAGAATTTAAAATTTTCGGCAGCACTTTGGAAAATTCCTGTTCGGATGGGGATGGACACTTTATCTGCATGGAGGGGTTTTTTAGCAGGCGACAGAGGATATTTTATTGCCATAGCCCGGGCTCATCTACATTTTATCGGCTGGTTTTTATTTAAACAAAAACAATCAATTTTTCCGGCAACCAAGCGGGGAAAGCCAAACGGGTGGTACAATGGTTCTGTAGTTTGGGAACATTTTATGCAGAAGAAAAAAGCGTTTTCGGAAATTATTTCGGGTAAATAATTATTTTTGGCTGATAGACCTTATTTTTGCAATGCAAACTATAATAAAATGAATCAAGAAGTTATAGACAACAAACACAAAGATTTTACACACAACTGGGTATCCACATCACGTTTTATCTGGTTATGCCAGGTTTTTTTAGTGCTGGCTTTTGTTTTAGGTGGATGCTATAATTTATACACTCACCGGTATAAAGGCCCTCCAAAGGTAGAAGTACCTTCAAATACACAGTACAATCCAACTTACAAATAAAATTTTTATTGTAGTTTAACAACACTTATTTTTGCACTCCGAAAATAAGTTTAGATCTTTTATACAATGCGGAAGTAGCTTCCCGAAATAATCGGGAGTAAAGCACAACCAATAGTTCTTTAATACAATGCGGAAGTAGCTCATTTGGTAGAGCACGACCTTGCCAAGGTCGGGGTGGCCGGTTCGAGCCCGGTCTTCCGCTCAAAAACATCCTCCGGTTTCGGGGGATTTTTTTTCACTACCACACTCGGGTGGTGGAACTGGTAGACACGCAGGACTTAAAATCCTGTTCACAGCAATGTGAGTGTGGGTTCAACTCCCATCCCGAGTACAAAAAAAAGCGACAAGAGATTGTCGCTTTTTTTATTTTTGAATATGTTTTTTACTTACATCTTATATTCTGAAAATTTTGACCGTTATTATATCGGCCATAGCGAAAATCTGGAGAAGAGACTTGAGCGTCACAATACAAAAAAAGTTAGTTCAACGAAGAAGTATCCTCCATGGCGTCTGGTGTATTTTGAAACTTTTAAAACGAGAATAGAAGCAAGTCGCAGAGAGTTAGCAATTAAGAAGGTGAAAAGCAGAATTTATATAAAATCTCTTATTGATTCGAAGAGCGAACTTAAATGATAGTCCTGTTCGCAGCATTGTGAGTGCCCCGATTCAATCGGGGTCCCGAGTACAAAAAAAAGCGACAAGAGATTGTCGCTTTTTTTATCTAATAAAAATTCTGGTTATTTCTTGTACAAGTATTCAACCGAACCCATGATGCGTCCCTCTTTTGAATAGCACCGTTCCGTACTGCGTAATCCATCTTCATAAACATAACGCCAGGTAAAATAATAAGCTCCCTCTTTTTCTGATGTTACCATTTTAGATACAAGTCCTGAATTATTATATTCGAAAGCTGTTTCGGTAAACAGGTTTTTCTGAAAGTTATACCGGTGCACAATTTCAGTCATCCGGTTTTTAGCATCGTAATAGTAGTAGTATACTTCAGATGTTTTTGCATTTTTTTCAATAATGATATTGCCATTTTCATCTGCTTCAAATGCATATAAGGTAGTATCCAGTTTGTTTTTGATCAGTGTCATATTTTTAAGAAGTCCAGCAGCATCGTAATCGTACAGGTGCTCTTCGGTTACAATCCCTGCATCATCATCAGTGGCAAAATGTTTTGATGAAACAACAGCAATCAGTTTTTGGGAACCGTCGTACGAATAATTTATTGTGGTTGCACCGGCTTCGGATGAATCAATTGTTTTGGTCAACAATCCTGCTTTATCAAAATAAGAAGTAAATGTATTGGGGTAAGATTCATCGGTGGCAGTAAATATTTCCACTTCGGTAAAATCCCTGTTTATTTTTTTCTGGCAGGTAAATCCTTCGCTTTCCTCGCCAGTCGACTCCAGGGAAATTACCTTTATCCCTTTGATCTTTTTCTCCTTTAGAACAGCCAATTCTGCCATCACTTGTTTATTATTCACAATATCGGTGTAATAGTATTGGGCTGTTGCCGAATAGCCTCCGGTCAGCAACACAAGTAAACAGAAAAAAATTCTTTTCATTATAGGATTTTCTTTTTTCAAAAGTAATGCATGTTTGTCAACCGAAATTGTATCATTCACTGAATAAACCCTGAAACTTTATTATTTTTAACAAAACTAAAGCGTATGAGCCATTTAAGAGAAAGGCTTGAAAAAAACTGTTTGAATTGCAATACTGAAGTACAGGGCAGGTATTGCCAGAACTGCGGACAGGAAAATATTGAAACCAAGGAAACTGTCTGGCACCTGATTGCCCATTTTTTTAAAGATATTACCCATTTTGACGGGAAGTTTTTCAGCACTCTTAAATACCTTATTGTAAAACCGGGTTTTGCTTCTAAAGAATACATGATAGGGCGCAGGGCCAGTTATGTTAACCCTGTGAAGATGTACATATTTACATCGGCTTTTTTCTTTTTACTGTTTTTTTCGGTCTTTAAAATAAAGAATAACAACATTCAAAGCAGTATTACATTGAATGGTAAAACCTTTGATCAGGTAAGAGCGCTTGATTCGCTGGCCTTTGATGAATTTACGACCGCTTTAAATAAGGAAGATGGCAAACCTGCTGCGCCCATGAAAAGAGACGATTTTAAGAAATACTTTGATAGTACTTCAGCAAAATCTGGAATTCATTTTTCAAACGGAAGATACAAGAGCAAGGCACAATATGATTCTTTATTGGAATCGGGCGTAGTGAAGGATGGTTGGATTAAGCGACGATTTATTTATCGTGAAATTGAAATTAATGAGAAATTCAGAGATAATCCTAAGGCAACTCTGGGAGCTATTGGCAATGTAATGTTGCATAGTCTGCCCCAAATGTTGTTTATTTTACTGCCGCTATTTGCCTTTATTCTGAAATTGCTGTATATCCGCCGGAAGGATTATTACTATGTGAATCATGGCATTTTTAGTATTCATTACTACATATTTTGTTTCATCGGCATGATAGTTATTTTTGGACTCGGTAAATTAAACAGCTGGGTAAATTGGGGTGCTATCACCTTTTTGCAAGTGGCGCTGGCTTTTGGGTTATTGTTCTATCTGTATAAGGCAATGCGTAATTTTTATCAGCAGCGGAGAGCAAAAACGGTATTCAAGTTTCTCATTTTTTGTTTGTTGATCCTAATAACCATTATGTTCTTATTTATTGGAATCATCCTGTTCTCATTTTTTAAAATTTGATTATGCCCAATGAAAATAATAACGCTTTTAGTCGTTTGGTAAAAATTATGGACGAATTAAGAGAACAATGTCCATGGGATAAAAAGCAAACCATCCACACGCTGCGGCAGTTAACAATTGAAGAAACCTATGAACTGGCTGATGCAATTACAGACAGCGACTGGCAAAGCATTAAAGAAGAATTGGGAGATATCTTACTGCATATTGTCTTTTATGCAAAGATTGGAGCTGAGCAAAAACAGTTCACATTGGATGAGGTGATCAATGGCGTTTGCGATAAATTGATTCACCGGCATCCGCATATTTACAGCGATACACACGTTAACGATGAAGAAGATGTTAAAAAGAACTGGGAAAAGCTGAAACTGAAAGAAGGGAAAAAATCTATTTTAAGCGGTGTTCCAAAAGCACTGCCATCCATGGTAAAAGCCATGCGCTTACAGGAAAAGGCCAAACAAGTGGGTTTTGAATGGGATACCAAGGAGCAGGTTTGGGAAAAGGTGGAGGAGGAGAAAAAAGAGTTGTTTGAAGCCATCGAAACAGGTGATTCCGCCAAAATGGAAGATGAATTGGGTGATGTTTTTTTCTCTTTGGTAAATTTTGCAAGGTTTTTGCAGGTAGATGCTGACAATGCACTTGAGCGGACCAATAAAAAATTTATAGACAGGTTTTCAAAAATGGAAAAAGAGGCAATAGGTAGTGGAAAGCAACTGCATGAAATGACGTTGGATGAAATGGACAGTATCTGGAACAAAATAAAAAGACAAAAATAGCTCAATCCTATAATTGCAAAATAAAATTTCTTATAAGCATCTTTTGTTTAAGAACAGTTATCTGCTGATAATTGCGGCTTGCTTTATTACTTTTTCATTCATCATCAAAAATTACTGGACGACTAGCACTTCTGCTAAATCAGTTCAGGGTCAGCTTGAGAAATACATTCAAAAGCACGAAACAGATTTTGAGTCGCTTTTAAAGAGCACGCAACTTATTCAAAAACTGAATGATGATAAATTTAATTCTGCTGAGCTGGACCAATTGGTTAAGAAAGAATATTTCCTGTTCAGGTATTTTGTTAACGATATTGGATTACAAAAACTCATCTTCTGGAACACCCAGACAGTTTTGCCATCTACCGGCATACTTAATAATAGCGCCAATGTTGGTTTTACCCAACTTCAAAACGGTTTTTATGTTTGGCGAAAACAAACCACAGAGACCAGTATAACCGTGGCACTTATTCCTGTTAAATGGGAGTATTTTGTAAACAATCAGTATCTCAAAAATAATTTTGTTGCGGGCAAAGAGATAGAACGAAAATATGATATTGCTGAGCAGCCAACTTCTGTTGCAGTACGATCAGCCAATGGCAATAATTTATTTTATCTGTCTGAAAAACCGGGAAGCATAAAGACTAAAAGCAACCCGATTGCTATTGGGTTGCGACTGCTTGCAGCTTTAGCCGTTTTATTGTTCATTCATTTGCTGGCTTCCAGAATGGCAACAAACTCAGGGTTAAAAAAAGCACTATTATTTTTGATCCCGGTACTCATTGCATTGCGGTGGCTGAGTTATTATTTCCCGGTACCCATTAATTTCAGGCAGTTTGAATTGTTTGACCCAACGGTCTATGGATCTAATATTGTTTTACGCTCCCTTGGCGATTTATTGATCAATGCCTTTTTGTTTACCTGGGTTATTCTGTTTGTTTATAATAAAATTCAGGAAAAGAAAACTACAGTAAAAACAAATAAACAGCGGTACCGATGGGTGATGCTGATTGCTGTAACCATCCTGTTGTTGGCGGCCACTTTTGCGTCTGGTCAAATAATACGCAGCATGGTGGCCGATTCGCAGATTTCATTTGATGTGATCAATTTTTTTACGCTTAATATTTACAGCGTAACCGGCTTTATCGTTTTGTGCTGCATAGCCATAGGGTATTTTTTACTTACTCATCTTTTGATTTATTTAATACAGCCATTGTTTCCAAAATATTTTCCCGGCCTGTATTTATTGGTAGCAATATTTGGTCTGGCTTATTTAACTATTCAGCTAAGTATTGCCAATGCCGGTTTTGAGCTGTTGATATTAGCCTGGCTTATTATTTACCTGCTGCTATTGCATCGGGATAATCTCACATTGAATATAAAGAAGATCAATTCCAGTCTGCTTATTTTCTGGCTCTTCTTTTTTTCGTTAACTATAACCGGCATAATAGTTTTGGAAAACAGTAAGAAGGAGTTGCGAAACCGTGAACATTATGCTGAAATACTCGCCACCAAAGCCGATCCGGCCAGCGAAACATTATTAAATACTTTACTTACAGAGTTCAGAAACGAATACCTGGCAGTAAATTTTAGCCGTTTTCAAAATGAAAAGGATAACCAGTTTTTTAAAGACAGCCTGGTGAGTGGCAATTTTTCGGGCTATACAAATAAGTATGAAACAAAAGTTTATACATTTAACAGGGATGAAACTCCCTTGTTTAATAAAGACAGTATTGGTTTTAATGATTTGAATGCGGTTTTAAATGCACAGTCTAAATCAACCAATATTCCTGATCTTTTTTATTACGATGAGTCGTACGATCGTTTCAGCTATATCAGCCGTAAGACGGTTACCGATTTCGACGGCGATACGCTGGGCTTTGTTTTTGTTTTAGCTAATCCAAAAAAGTATAAAACAGATGCGTTAAATCTTGAGCTATTTTCAAAAGGGAAGGAAAATGATATTGAGAACTCGCCGGTGTACGCATTTGCAGTATATAATAATCTTCAATTAATAAACAGCCATAATGATTATGCTTTTGCAACCCGTCTTACTGCAGCGCAGATACCTAAAACAGAATATGTTACTTACGCCCGTAAGGGCCACGATGAATTATGGTATAAAGCTGGCCCGCAAAAAGTAGTGATCATTGCCAAGGAGAACAAAATGTTTATAGAGTCTATCACTTTGTTTTCATATCTCTTCTGTGCATTCTTACTGGTAACCGGATTGTTTTGGACCATTCAAACAACTGTCAGGGCAAGGTTCCGGAAAGAACGCTTTAAATATTACTGGCAGCTCAGCATCCGAAATCAGATTCATGGCACAGTAATTTTTGTGAGCTTACTTTCGTTTTTGGTGATTGGTTTTGCTACCATATTATTTTTTATAAGCCGGTATCAAAACAGTAACCGTGAAAAATTAAGCAGGGTTATTCATGTAATGGAAAACGAAGTAAGAGTTTCGCTTTCGGAGGTTACCAGGACCAGTGATGTAGCAGAAGTAAATGCGGATGAGTACAGGCAAAACCTGGAGAAAATGATCGATAAGATATCTGAGATTCATGCAGTGGATGTTAATCTTTACGATCTGGATGGTAATCTTGACGTTTCTTCGTTGCCGCTGCCGTATAATAAAGGGATAATCAGTACACGGATGGACCCTGAAGCATACTATCATTTAAACAGGCTTAAGGAAGTGCAGTTTTTTAAGGAAGAAAAAATAGGCAGCCTGAAGTTTGTAAGTAATTATGTGCCCGTAATTGATGAAAACGGCCGTGAATATGCGTATCTGAACATTCCCTATTTTACAAGTGAACGTAAGTTGCAGGAAGAGATCGCCAATTTTCTGGTTACCATTATCAACCTGAATGCCTTTATATTTTTAATTGCCGGCATTGTTGCATTATTCATAACCAACCGTATAACCCGTTCGTTTTCTTTCATCAGCGAAAAAATGAAAGCTGTTAACCTTGGCGGGATAAATGAGGCGATTGAGTGGAACCGTGATGATGAAATTGGAGAACTGGTTAAAGAGTATAATAAAATGGTAGGTAAACTTGATGAAAGTGCAATAGCACTTGCGAAAAGCGAACGTGAAGGTGCCTGGCGTGAAATGGCGAGGCAGGTTGCACATGAAATTAAAAATCCGCTCACACCAATGAAACTGAGTTTGCAATACCTGCAGAAGTCCATTGCTGGTAAATCGGATAATATTGAAGAGCTTACAGCCAACGTTGCTAAAACACTGGTAGAACAGATAGAACACCTCAATCATATTGCAGGTGAGTTCAGTCAATTTGCAAATATTGGAAATCCTAAGTACGAGGTATTTGATCTTAACGACGTGATTAAACTTATTATTGATCTGCATTCTATAGACGACAGGATCCATATCAATTGGTACCCGGCAACAGAGAATGTAATCGTAAATGCTGACCGTACACATATAAACCGGTTGTTTACCAATCTTATCTTAAATGCTATGCAGGCAATACCGGCAGATAGAACTGTTCAAATTGATATTACCGAAGAATTAAAAGGTGGAAGGGTGTTGATTAAAATAAAAGACAATGGTAATGGCATAGAAGAAAATCTCCGGGATAAGATATTTACGCCAAATTTTACAACCAAAACTTCGGGAACCGGGCTGGGACTGGCCATGAGCAAGGGTATTGTGGAGCAACTGAAAGGCAACATCTGGTTTGAGACCGAAACCGGCATGGGCTCAACTTTTTTTGTTGATCTTCCGGTTCATACGTAATCCTTCATTTATTTTTTTAAAATTAATTTTCGTATGCTTACCAGGTGAGCCAGTAAAACCAAAGGTACCACCATCGCCGGTAGCCAAATGAAGGGGAAATAGAGGATTGCGGTATTGGGTTGTTCAAAAGCAAATAGCTGAAAGCGTGACGGCACCGATAAGATCGCATTTACAACAATATTTAACAAGAGGCCAAGGCAAATAAAATTCCATAGCAATAAAATAGAATTGCTCAGTTTCTTTTTTATAAATCCAAAGTAGAATATAATTGGTGCGGTAAGGCCCGCAACAATATCAAAATTTCGTCCTTCAAATGTCATCAGTTCGGGAATAGCTTTATTCAGGAAAAGCCAGTAAAGGCATACCTCCACAGGAACCCTTACTACATGCAAAAGGGTTAATGTGCCATTATCCAGACTGTCGAGAAATTTTCTGCCGGGTGCAGTTATAAAAAGAAAAGCAATAAAGATCAAAGCCGGAACAGCGATTAAAGGAAACCTCGGAGGCGTAGCATCCATTACCTCGTAAAACCCCGAAAAGGCCAACCCTCCCTGAATGAGCAACCACGCACTGATAACCAGTAAACTCATAACAGAACGATTGCTTGCTTTGTAAAAAAGTACAACGGTGAGTAAAGTCGTCAGTACAAAGACAATGTTAATATACATCGGTAAGTTGTCGATCAAATCGGTAGATTTTTATTAAATGCCTTTAGATGCTTTTCTTTCATTAATAAATGATTCAAAATCTTTAAGTCCTTTACTGCTCAGATTTTGTTCTTTGGTCACCAGCGCTTTCTGTGCCGATAAAACACCAAAGCGGGTATCTTTAAATCCTTCAATACTATGCGCATCCGGATCAATGGATATCATCACATTTTTTTCCAATGCATAGTCAATATGCCGCCAGTCGATATCTAAACGGCTGGGATGCGCATTCAATTCAATTACTACATTATTTGCTGCACATGCATCCACAATTTTTTTATGATCAACCGGATAACCTTTACGGCTTAATAGTAATCTCCCCGTCATATGTCCAAGAATGGTTGTATGGGGATTCTCTATTGCTGTGATCAAGCGTTGCATGGCTTTCTCTTCGGTCATTTTTAAAATACTATGTACCGATGCAATGACAAGATCGAAAGTAGCAAGTACAGCATTTGAATAATCAAGGCTGCCATCATATAAAATATCGCTTTCAATGCTTTTGAATATTTTAAACCCCTTGAGTTTACTATTCAACTCTTCAATTAACTCATGTTGGGCACTTATTTTTTCTTCGTGTAAACCCTGAGCGTAGAAAGCACTTTTACTATGATCGCTTATCACCATGTATTCAAATCCCTGCGCTTTGGCAGCGTTGGCCATTTCTTCCAGGGTATTGCTGCCATCGCTCCAGTTGCTATGGCTGTGTATAATACCCTTTATATCTTCCGGCTGAATTAATTCAGGTAGGGGAGATACTTTTGCTTTTTTTATGATATTCGCAGATTCCCTTGCGCAGACGGGTATATAATTAATACCCGCCGCTTTAAATATCCCGGTATCATCATCTCCGGTTATAACAGAATAATCGGGTTTTGGAAAGGCAGACTTGAAGGCCTCCCTGAATTCATCACTTCCGCTGGTTTCAAATATTTGTTGTTTATAAGCTTTTGAGCCAGTATAAAGACGCAGTTTTAAGCCATTCAGGAGCTTGTAAAGCAGGTTATCTGGGTTTTCTTCCAATAGCTCCGGAGGGTTGGCCGACTGGAATTTTGGTTTTACCTCATCATTGGACTTATTTACCACGTATTCCAGTTCATCAACAAATTCCAGCTGTCTTTTAAAGCCGCCGGTAATTCTTACGTTTTCAGACGAAAATAGTTTGTTCAGATAAGCGGTAATCTGGGGCTCAACTTCCTCAATTTGCGGGTATAAATAGCTTCCCTGATGGCTTAGATAAAACTCGATGGTTTCAATAACATTCTGCTGCGTTTTTTCGCCAAATCCTTTGTAAAGCTTCAACCTGTTTTCCTGGCAGGCGTATAAAAGTTCTCCAATACTTTCTATTTCCATTTCCCTCCAGATGGTGGATATTTTTTTTGGGCCAATTCCTTTTATATTCAACATTTCAATAACACCCTTTGGTGTTTTTTCTATCATCTCTTTTAATACGGTGAGCTCACCGGTGTCTAAAATTTCAATAATTTTTTTTGCCGATGATTCTCCAATCCCTCTTATCTCCGAA
This sequence comes from Sphingobacteriales bacterium, assembly GCA_024642285.1. Taxonomy (GTDB): domain Bacteria; phylum Bacteroidota; class Bacteroidia; order Chitinophagales; family Chitinophagaceae; genus Ferruginibacter. The sequence goes on along the minus strand of JAHEBJ010000024.1, from coordinate 16,759 downwards.
ATTTTTTCTCTGGGTGTATCGCTTAATTGCATCGGCAATTTTTCGATATTAAATGCGGCCGAAGCGTAGGATTTTGCCTTAAAATTATTTTCTGCATGAATGTCCATTAACTTGCTCAAAAGGCTGAAATTATCCGCAATTTGGTAATTATCCATTTTTTAAAAAATTGTTGAAGTAAAAGTAAGAAGAATAAAAAACAGGCTGGTAAAAAAACATTTGATTTAAAAATGAAAACTATTTTGATGAATTACGGGTTTAATAAAAAGTATGATCAAATTAAAATCTGGTCTATTAACAAGTAAATGCCGTTTTATTTTTCGTGTAGTAAACAGTAATTTTTTTGATGTTCAGAAACTGACAATTGATTAATTTCTTTTTTAAGTTTTTTACTAAAACTTAGTCAGGTATAAAGGAAGGGGGGAAGAGTGAAGTACCTTCTGTAAATGTTAACAGGAGCGGGTTACAAATAAAAAGTCCTGGTCAAAAACCAGGACTTTGATAATATTTTGCTTTTCTAAAAAGCGAAAATTACTTCTTTTTTGCAGCCTTCTTCTTAGGAGCAGCTTTCTTCTTAGGAGCAGCTTTTTTTGCAGCTTTTTTAGGAGCAGCTTTTTTTGCAGCTTTCTTAGGAGCAGCTTTTTTTGCAGCTTTTTTAGGAGCAGCTTTCTTAGCAGCGGCTTTTTTTGGTGCAGCTTTTTTAGCTGCTTTTTTCTTTGTTGCCATTTTTTAAAATTTAATTGGTTAGTAAATAATACTTAAAAATAAAAATATTTTCTATACTACCAAAAAAAATATTAAAAAATTATGCTGTTGCTTCAAGTGCAGCAACCGATACAATTGTCTTGTCGCCCTTCGTTTTTCTGAATTCAACAACACCGTCAGTCATTGCAAAAATGGTAAAGTCTCTTCCAACTCCAACATTTTTACCAGGGTGATAAGTTGTTCCTCTCTGGCGAATAATAATATTTCCTGCAATAGCTGGCTGCCCGCCGAAAATTTTAACACCTAATCTTTTGCTTTGCGAATCCCGGCCGTTCTTTACCGAGCCTTCACCTTTTTTATGTGCCATGTTTTAATTTTTTTGTTTTTTACTTTTGAATTTTTACTTCAAAATCAATTAAGCAATTGCAGTTACTTTAATGTGTGTGTAGTGGGTACGATGTCCGTGTTTTTTACGGAAACCTTTCCTTCTTTTCATCTTAAAAGCAATTACTTTATCACCCTGTACCAGGTCACTCAGAATTTCTGCTTTTACAACTGCATTTACATCCGATCCCATAGCAACCGTTCCGTTGTTATCGGTCATCAATACTTCGGCAAATTCAACTGAATCGCCGGTCTTGCCCTCTATATGAGGTACGTATAAGCTATCGCCTGCTTTTACTTTAAATTGCTGGCCTGCTATTTTTACTACTGCTAACATAATATTCCCAAATTTAGGACGGCAAAGGTAAGGGTTTATATCGTATTGACGAACCCTTTTTTATACTTTATTCCGCTGTTTTTTGGAAAAGAAGGCATTACAGGCCGGTTTTAAACAATAAAAGGCAAAATGTGTATAAACCCCTGCATACTCCCCGTATGAAATATCATTCCCTTTATTGCCTGCTAACAACAGTTCATATACTTATATTTGTACCCATCTATGCAATTAGTCCGCAAGTTTATTGGCATCCTTTATACTATTTATGCTTTTGCTATATTTCTATCCTTTATGTTCCTCATTTTACCATTTATAGCGGTGGCATCGTTTTTTGGAAAGATAAAGGGGGGCAATTTCATTTATAAGCTATGTAAACTATGGGCAAGGTTTGTTTTGCTGATGTTGGGAATGTATCATAAAAACATCTTTGAATCGCCACATGATACCGCAAAACCCTACGTTTTTGTATTTAATCATATTTCCTATATCGATATACCGGTGATACTGCGTTCGGTTCAAAACCAGCATTTCAGGGTTTTGGGCAAGGCAGAGATGGCGAAAGTTCCAATCTTTGGGTTTATATACCGCAGTGCCGCTGTTTTGGTAGAACGAGGCGATGCTGAGAAACGAGCAAAGAGTGTAGCACAATTGAAATCAGTATTGAGTAAAGGGATTTCGGTAGTCATTGCTCCGGAAGGTACTTTCAATATGACGCATCAGCCTTTAAAGAGTTTTTACGATGGTGCATTTAAAATCGCCATCGAAACTGAAACTCCCATCAAGCCTATGCTTTTTCTCGACACTTACGACCGCTTACCTTATGAATCAATTTTTTCTTTAACGCCGGGTAGATCAAGAACTATTTTTCTGGAAGAAATACCTGTTGAAGGATTGACATTGGATGATGTTGAGATGTTAAAAGAGAAAGTGTACAAAGCAATGGAAGATGGATTGATAAGATACAACGCAAGCTGGATAAAATCATCTTAAGAATAAACAGGACTGGATTAACTTTAGGGATAATAGATGAGCAAGGGAAACGAAATATTATTTGCAGATGATTCGTCGGGCTATTGGGCTGAGATCATTCTTCCATTGGCACTGCCAACCACTTATACTTATTCTGTTCCAAAGCAGTTTTTAGAAAGAGCCAGTTCAGGCTGCAGGGTAGAAGTTGTATTTGGTAAAACAAAAAAATACGCCGGCATTATCAAATCGGTTTTTGAAAAACAGCCTGATTATCCAACCAAGCCCATTTTAAATGTACTCGATGATGAGCCCATTTTATATCCACAGCAATTACAACTCTGGAGCTGGCTCAGCCAATACTATATGTGCAGCGAAGGTGAAGTAATGGCTGCAGCACTACCTACTCATTTTAAACTCAGCAGCGAAACAATCTTAATCTACAATGAAGAAATTGGCGAAGACTTCACCCATTTAACTGATGAAGAGTTTCTGGTGGCGGAAGCTTTACTCCTTAAAAAGGAACTGCGACTTACCGAAGTGCAGCAAATACTCGATATCACCCATGTTTATCCTCTGATAAAGAAATTAATAGATAAGAAAGTATGTTTTGTTTGGGAAGCCATGGATGAGCAATACAAGGTTAAGAAGGAGAACTATGTTATTCTTAATCCTGAATACAGTAATGAAGAAAAGTTGAGTGAACTGCTCAATAACTGGACAAGAGCACCCAAGCAAATGGAATTATTGCTGGCTTATCTGCATTTGCAAAAAACAGAAGGAGACGTCACACAGCCCGAGCTATTAAAAAAATCGGGAGCATCTGCCGCCCAGCTAAAAGGCCTTGCCGAAAAAAATATTCTCTTCATTGAGAAGCGGACTGTTGATCGTATAAAATCTATTCCAAAAAATGTGGAGATCGATTTTGAATTCAACGCGGCACAGCAGGAAGCATCTGATGGTGTTACAAAAGCGTTCAAATCTAAAAATGTTTGTCTGCTGCACGGTATTACCAGTAGTGGTAAAACGCAAGTGTATATTAAGCTGATTGAAAAATACTTTAAGGAAGGTAAGCAGGTTTTGTATCTACTTCCGGAGATAGCGCTGACAACACAGATCATCCGCCGCCTGCAAAAACATTTTGGCGGCAATATCACCATTTATCATTCTCGTTTTAATAATAATGAACGCATTGAATTATGGAATAAGATACGCACAGGTGAGGTAAAGATCGTGTTGGGTGCAAGGAGTGCCCTTTTTCTGCCATTTAAAGAGATTGGGCTCATTATTGTTGATGAAGAGCATGACCCCTCATTTAAACAGCAGGATCCGGCTCCCAGGTATAATGCTCGAGACGCTGCCATTTATTATGCTTCGCTTTTCAAAGCAAAAACGTTGCTGGGTAGTGCAACTCCATCGGTAGAAAGTTATTTTAATGCACAACAGGATAAGTATGCTCTAGTAGAATTAAATGAACGTTTTGGCGGCATCAAATTACCGGAAATTGAAATTATAGATACCCGGCAGGTGGCACAAAAGGGCAAAGTGATGATTAGTCCGCAGTTAAAAGAAGCTATGCAAAAAGCATTAGATGCCGACCGGCAGGTTATCCTTTTTCAAAACCGCAGAGGGTACAATCCTTATTTGATCTGCGGTGCCTGCGGGTTTATTCCTCAATGTACACATTGTGATGTATCGCTTACTTTGCATAAGTACAGCAATAAACTGCATTGTCATTACTGCGGCAGCACTTATCCTAAATTAGTTACCTGCCCGGCCTGCGGCAATAATAACTGGCTGGAGAAAAATTTTGGTACGGAAAAGATTGAAGAACAACTGGAAGATGATTTTGCTACACACAAGATTGCCAGGATGGATGTGGACAGTGTGCGTGGTAAAACAGCACACGATAATTTGATCCAGTTATTTGAACAACATCGCCTCGATATTTTAGTGGGGACGCAAATGGTGGTTAAAGGCCTTGACTTTGACAAAGTAAGTCTTGTTGGTATTTTAGATGCTGACGGTTTACTGGCTTTCGCCGACTTCAGGGTAAATGAACGTGCCTTTCAATTAATGGAACAGGTTAGTGGACGTGCAGGCAGAAAAAAGGAACAGGGTAAAGTAATCATTCAGGCAACAAATGTTAAGCACCCCATTTTACAATTGGTGCAGCAACACGATTATAAACAATTTTATAGCCTGGAGATTGAAAACCGTAAACAGTTTTTTTACCCGCCTTACAGCCGCATAGTTTTACTAACTTTAAAACATAAGGATAAAAATATTGTTGCTGCAGCAGCAGAAAAACTGGCTCAGTTTTTAAAGCAAGATCTGAAGAATTTTATTGTTGGGCCTGCGGCCCCGGTGGTTAACCGGATACGGAATCAATACCTGATGGAGATACTTATTAAGTTACCTAAAGAGCCGGGGATGAGTATGAAGTACAAAGCGGCGATACGGAATCATATAAACCTGGTGACTGGCGAAAAGATTTTTAAATCTGTGACAGTAATTGCGGATGTAGATAAGATGTAGTTACAATAAAATATTAAATAGAAGAATTGATTAAAGTGCAAGAAAATATTTCAGTTAAAGCATACAACAGCTTTGGTATCAATGCAGTTGCGAAATTTTTTTCTAAATTTAATTCGATCGACGAGTTGGCAGAGTTACTGGAGTTTGACCAACGACCAACGTCGAACGAAAAACGGAAAACATTGATTTTAGGTGGTGGCAGCAATATCCTTTTCACTAAAGATTATAATGGACTTATTTTAAAAAATGAGATAAAGGGTATAAGGGAAATTAAAGAAGATGAACATCATGTTTATGTGCAGGTTGGCGCAGGGGAGAACTGGCACCAGTTCGTTTTGCATTGTATAAAAAAAGGCTGGGCAGGGGTGGAGAACCTTTCTTTGATTCCCGGCAATGTAGGTGCATCGCCCATGCAGAACATCGGGGCATATGGTGTGGAGATAAAGGAAGTGTTTTATTCGCTGGAAGCTTTCCATATAAAAGATAAAAAGATCATCAACTTCAGTTTAAATGATTGTGAATTTGGATATCGTGAGTCCGTTTTTAAAAGAAAATTTAAAGATCAGTTTGTGATAACATCAGTTACTTATCGCCTCAATAAAGCTCCGAAATTCAATATTTCCTACGGTGCTCTCGAGCAGGAAATGGAGAAGATGGGTGTTAAAGATTTAAGTCTTCAGGCTTTATCACAGGCAGTAATTAACATCCGAAGCAGCAAATTACCCAACCCTGCTGAAATTGGAAATGCGGGGAGTTTTTTTAAGAACCCCGAGATTGAAAACTCTAAATTCGAAATTCTAAAAGATAAATTTCCTGCAATTGTTGGGTATAATTTACCAAATGGTAATACAAAGCTGGCTGCCGGCTGGTTGATTGAACAGGCGGGTTGGAAAGGCTACCGTAAAGGAGATGCAGGTTGTCATGAGAAGCAAGCATTGGTATTAGTGAACTATGGCAATGCAAAAGGGAGTGAGATATATCTTTTAAGTGAGGAAATATTACAAAGTATTAAAGAAAAGTTTGGAGTAGTACTTGAAAGAGAAGTGAACGTAAAATAAATACCTATTTCCGTTTTTTATTTTTGTTTTATAATTTGTGTACATAACTGTATTAAAATGTATATCAAAAAAGCAATGGTATTTTGTTTGCTGATATTCGCAGTTGACGGCAATGCCCAGATAGGCTGGGCTCCTATTAAAGTACCAAGGTTAAATCTTTATTATAGCCCGGATGTATTTACTACGTATCAGCAGGATACTTTGCGTGTACGAACCTATCTTGACGAAGCCTATTTGAATTTATACGGTTATGAGAATTTTAATTATTCGGAGACATTAAATGCAGACAGCGTAGTTGTTGACCGAATTGGTTTGTTGTTGAATGCAAAAAGCACTAATTATTTAAAAAAGGTGGGGATTGCGATGTTTGGCAACACAACTGATACTTGCGTTATCTTATTCCAAAAAGATATAACCACTGTAACTCATGGAAGATCTTTGGCCGTGTCGATTGACAATACGGTAAAAACCTTTAAGAATCCGTCAAATACATACTCTCAGGAAAAGCCTTATACTACGGTTCAAAATTATAAACTGCAGGGATATTTTTTGTTACATGGAGATAGTGCTGTATTCAACTTCAGTTACAAAAATAAAAACAAAGTATATCGTGAAGGAGAATTAATACTCAATGCTGATACGCTGACTTGGGAGCCAGCACAAAAACAGATTAACAAAAAAGGTAAAATATTTACAATCGAAAACTGGGAACAACAGCAGGGTATCGTGCTTTTTAAAAACGGAGTTCCCCAGGCAGCAATAGATTACTATAATAATCCCCATATCATTCATAAGTTCGGAGGCCTGAGTGGAAACGATGACTTGATTATCGCTGCTTTTTTACTTGTTATCCTTGCTTTTTAAAAACACCGAAATCTAAAAACAGCCTCACCTAATAAATGTCAATTAAAATCCTCCTCATTAAAATCATCCTCGCTGAAATGTTCAGTGCCGATATTCAGCATACTCCCCATCAGGTCTTTAAACTCAATCTTGCCTTCCAGTACTTTTTTACTGATGAGTGAATGTGCGGCGAGGCCATGCAAAACAAATTCCATCAACAAAGTATTCTCTTTATCGTTTGCTGATTTGAAATATTTTTTTACCAATGCATGCAACCCATCAACCTTATACAACAATTGCATTTTGTCTTCGTCCTTTGTTTCAAAAAAAGTATTCAGTGTGTTGCCAGCATCAAACCACCGGGTGATTGAGCGGTAAGGATTATCATCCGGTACGGCTTCCTTGTTTCTTTTCTTTTTTAAAGAATCCGGATTAGGAAAGTATAATCCGAATTGTGTACGTATTGATCGTTCCAGCAAATTAAAAGCAACCTGGTACGGCCCTTCCTGTTCGCCTTCATAAACCAATTCAATTTTTCCGGTTATGGATGGAATGATCCCTATAAGGTCGCTCAACCAAACCTGTGTTTCTTTTTCGTCATTAATGATCGCTCTTCTTTCGGCAGCACTGATGGCATTTTCATAAGCACTGATGCTGAGCCTGGCGCTAACACCACTTTTTTTATCCACCAATTCGCTGGCACGTGCTTCAAAAGCAACCTGCTCAATCAGGCGTTTAATTAAATCGCTGATCTTTACTTTTTGTTTTTGGGCATCATTAATAGTAGCCTCCTGGCCGGTAATGTCCAATGCAGTTTCCAAAGATTTTGGATAGTGGGTGAGAATCTGGCTTTCAATCCTGTCTTTAAGAGGAGTTACAATACTTCCCCGATTGGTGTAGTCTTCGGGATTGGCAGTAAACACAAACAAAACATCAAGTGGCAACCTTAATTTAAAACCTCGTATTTGAAGATCGCCTTCTTCTAAAATATTAAACAGCGAAACCTGTATCCTTGCCTGCAAATCGGGCAATTCATTTATTACAAAAATGCTTCTATTACTTCTTGGGATGATGCCGTAGTGCAGTACACGTTCATCTGCAAAACTCAATTTTAAGTTTGCTGCTTTTATCGGGTCAATATCTCCAATCAAATCAGCAACACTTACATCAGGCGTTGCCAGTTTTTCGCCATAACGCTGACTGCGGTGTAACCAGGCAATGGGCGTATCATCTCCTTTTTCTGCAATCAGATCAACGGCATTACGAGATACCGGATTATACGGATCGTCGTTGATCTCACTTCCTGCAACTACCGGAATATATTCATCCAGCAGATCGATCATCTGTCGGGCCAATCTTGTTTTGGCCTGACCCCGCAAACCGAGAAACAAAATATTGTGTTGCGATAACAAAGCTCTTTCTGTATCCGGGATTACCGAATCCTCATAACCCAATATTCCTGGGAATGGATTTTCTTTCGCCTTTATTTTTTCAATAAGGTTATCACGGATCTCCTGCTTAATGCTTTTGGAAACATAGCCACTCTTTTTTAGTTCGCCTAAAGTTTTAATTATTGTTTTGCTCATTTTTAAAAGTTAAAATTCAAAAGTCAAAATTGTTCAATTTTTTATTTTCACTTTTGATTTATTAATACACCGTTTTCCTTTTTCCACTTTCGAAATCCTTAAATATAAATGCACCCAGTTTGTCCAGCGATGCAAAAAATGCTTTGCCGTTATTTGTTTCAGTAAATTCCTGAACAAACCTTTGTAGGTAAGGATCAGATGCAATCATAAATGTAGTGATGGGTATTTTATTTTTTTTGCACTGAGTTGCCAAACTCATGCAACGGTTTAAAATTTTACGATCAACCCCCCAACTGTTTTTATAATAGCGTTTGCCTACTTTTAAACAAGTGGGTTTACCATCAGTAATCATAAAAATCTGTTTGTTGGGATTTCGCCGCTTTCTTAAAATATCCATCGCCAGTTCTAATCCTGCTACTGTGTTTGTATGATATGGCCCAACCTGCAAATAGGGAAGGTCTTTAATTTCAATAGGCCATGCATCATTACCAAACACAACTATATCCAAAGTGTCTTTCGGGTATTTGGTTTGAATGAGTTCACTCAATGCCATTGCAACTTTCTTTGCCGGCGTTATTCTGTCCTCGCCATACAGGATCATTGAGTGAGAGATATCAATCATCAGCACTGTTGAGGTTTGCGATTTAAAATCGGTTTCCCGTATTTCCAGATCTTCTTCCTGCATATTGAAACTATCGATACCATGATTGATTTGTGCATTGCGGATGGAACTGGTAAAGTCGATCTGCTCCATCGTATCACCAAATTGAAAAGGCCTTGTTTCGGGATTTATTTCATCGCCGCCACCGGGTTTAAAGGTTTGGTGATTGCCCTGTTTGGTTTTCTTCAGCTTGCCAAAAATTTCCTCCAGACTTTTTTTACGGATACCTTGTTCGGTCTTAGGCGTGATTCTTATTTCTCCTTTTTCATTTTTGTCATCGATATAACCTGTGTCCTTCAGGTCTTCAATAAAATCGCCGATACCGTATTTCCCGTCGGTAAGTTTGTATTCTTTGTCCAGTTCATTCATCCATTGCATGGCTTCATTAAAATCCCCATTTGTATAGGTGAGCAGTTGCAGAAAAAGATTCAGCAATGTTTCAAAGGGAGATTTTCCCCTGGCATTTGGATCGTATTTTGAAAAATGGAAGAAATTCATCTGTTTAATTTAGGCCTGTCAGCTGATCTAAATTACGAAACATTTAACGGTATCGTTTTGTTCGTATGTTAATAAAAAATCTCCCGCTTTTAACGGGAGATTTAATTTATAAAAATCGAAGTTTATTATTTTGGTGTATCACCCTGCTGGGCGGGCACCGCCGGCTGATTAATAATCGGGTTGCCTGTTTCATTTGGAATTCCCGATTGCGGTTTGTTCTGCTGTTCAAGTTGCATAATACGCATCAAAAACTGTTCAGCTGCATTTTTATCGCCAGCTTTTCTGTTTTGCTGATCTATATAATCAAAGTAGCCAATTTTGTTTTCATCCAAACCATTGTAATAACTAACCTGTTGTTCAAGGTCTTTTTTCAAACTGCGGGTGATCTTCGATGCCAGCAAAGTATCGCCTGCTTCGTATGTAGCCTGCAACATGAGTAACGAAATGTAATTGTGTTGCTGATTGCGGGAAACCATGCCATAAGGAAAATTCTCCTCCAGCATCATCTTATCAGCTTTATTCAGCATTTTTCTTGCTTCTTCTTTTTTCCCTTTTAGTGCATAGTCATTTGCTGCAACTGCATATGCCATACGAATAGTATTCAAATGCCTGCGGTTCTCTTCATCAAAATAAACGCCTGGTTTATCAGCATTTCCACTTGCAAATTTGCTCATCATCTTATCGTAAACCCAATCATTGTTTACTTCGCTGCCAGCAACAGGCACAAGCCGATAAGTCAAACCATCCTGCCGAAGGTATTGTTGAAATCCAATATCGCCGCCACCCTGTGATGTGAAATATATAGGGCGCTTCCATTTATTGGCCGCAATGATGTTCAGTATTGCAGCATCGTTTTTAAACAATACGTTCTTTGTTATATCAAATACAACCTGAGGTAAAACGCTATCGGTGGCATTTACAGTTCCATTCTGGCGAACGGTATTTACATCAACTGGAATAAATACTTTCTTCGTGGGGAAAATATTTAAACTGCTGCCATCTCTGCCTTGTTCCATTTTGTTCGGATCATCGCTGCCGGCATAATCTTTCATCATGGTGTAAAGATCCATAGGCTGCGCAGGGTCGCTTGTAATACCGGCTTTTGCACGGTACTTACTTAAGAAAGCAGCGTTGTTACCATAAAGCGCTTCGGGTGAATAAACAATATCTCTGGTAGCGCCTTCAATTTGATTTGCCGTCCAGATAGGATCAATAGGATCGCTGTTATTTACTTTATACCTGAGTTGATTGATGTACCAATCGGTACCCATCAGGCTGCTGTTGATAACCCTTATGTCTTTACGTATGCCTTGCACTTCCTGTGCATACCACAACGGATAAGTGTCGTTATCGCCAAAGGTTATCAAGATGGCGTTAGGTGCACAACTTTCTAAATAGTCTATAGCAAGATCCCTTGCCAATGTTTTATTGCTGCGGTCGTGATCGTCCCATTCCTGACTGGCCATTAAAACCGGCACCGCCAACAGGCACAATCCGCCAGCGGCGAAATTCAGTACATTTTTATTTTTTATAAAACGGGAGAAGAGATCTTTTACATACATAACACCCAATCCTATCCAGATTGCAAATGCATAAAAAGAACCTACGTAAGCGTAGTCACGTTCACGTGGCTGGTTACCTGCCTGGTTTAAATAAAATACTACGGCTAGTCCGGTAAAGAAAAAGAGTAAACCGGTGATAAGGAAATCCCGTTTGTCTTTCATTACCTGGTAAATCAGTCCCAGTATTCCCAACAAAAGCGGAAGGGCAAATAGTTTATTATTGGCTTTGTTGTTTTTTAAGCTGTCAGGTAAAGTATCCTGATTTCCGAGCCGGGCATTGTCCCAGAAACCAATTCCGGTTTTCCAGTTTCCATCACGAACGTTTCCCATATTAACGCCCTGAATATCGTTTTGCTTACCGGCAAAATTCCACATAAAGTATCGCATATACATCCAGCCAACCTGGTAGCTCATAGCAAATTTTATATTTTCGCCCATGGTAGGGGCACGTTCCCAATTACCTTGCTGGTCTTTTCCAATTCCCATCCAGCCTGCATAGTAGTCGGCGTGTCCCTGGTCGTTACTCTGGTCCCACATACGTGGAAACAAATGCATATCGGCAGGCGAATAAACATATTCTACTTTGCGTCCGTTCTTTTCGTAACGGCCATTACTCTTTACATAAGTTTCAGTGATCTTATTGTCTTCGGGTTGGGCTGTAAAATCCTGTCCGTACATAATTGGCCAGTCGCCATACTGCTCACGACTTAAATAGCCAACAAGGTTCACGGGGTTGTCAACATTAAACATATCTACCGAAGGATCGGCGTTTGAGCGAACTAGTGTTGTAAAGTAAGTTGAATATCCCAACAGCATAAACAGGAAACTCCACAAACCAAGTTTTAAGAAATGCCAGTTTCTTTTTGAGGCTATTCTTAAACCCCAGTAAACCAGTGCTCCGATAAAAATAAAGAAGAATGCAAATCCCGAAAAGAATGGTAACCCAAAACTGTTTACAAAGAGGATATCGAAATTTCCAGCTCCCTTAATGGTCCAAACGATAACTGCTTTTTGCACCAGGCCCGTAATACCACAACCAATAACAAATGCCCAAAAAGTTCCCCACTTGGTTATATTTTCATAACGCTTGAAATAGTAAACCATTACGATAGCCGGGATAGTCAATAAGTTCAGTAAGTGAACTCCAATGGATAAACCCATCAGGTAAAATATAAGTATGATCCAGCGATCAGCTTTTGTGAAATGACCCCTGATGCCCTCTTTATGTTCTTCGTCAACATTCTGCTCCCATTTAAGCATAGCCCAGAAAACGATGGCGGTAAAAAAAGATGACAAAGCATAAACTTCACCTTCCACAGCACTGTACCAAAATGAATCGGAAAAGGTATAAGCTAAAGCACCAACAACGCCCGCTGCCATTACACCTATAATTTTATCGCCGGTAAGTTCGCCGGAATTTTTCATAACCAGTTTACGGCCTAAATGTGTAATGGTCCAAAAAAGAAAAAGTATTGTAAATCCGCTTGACAAGGCGCTCATCAGGTTAATACCTGTAGCTGCATTTTGAGCATCAAAAGGAACCATAAATAAACGGCCAATTAGAACGAATAGTGGAGCTCCCGGAGGGTGAGGAATTTGTAATTTGTAGGCACTTGAAGCAAACTCGCCGGTATCCCAGAGGCTACCTGTGGCTTCCATTGTCATGATATACACGGCGCATGCGATTATGCAAATGATCCAACCGGTAATGTTGTTAATACGTTTAAAGCTCATAATTTAAATTGGTTATAGGTTGGCAAATATAAATTAGTTTGTGGTTAGAAACAGGTAGAATGCTGTTTTTTATAATTTTTTTCCAGCTTTTACAGAGACTTATATTTGTTCAATGAAAAAAGCCTTGATTCAACTTCATATTGCTGTTTTTTTGGCAGGCTTTACTGCTATTCTTGGTAAGTTGATCACCCTCAATGAGGGATTACTGGTATGGTTCAGGTTATTGATAACTGTATTAACACTCGTTGCAATAATGTTTTTTCGAAAACAGTTGATCCGGATTCCGGGGAAGGATGTACTTAAAATATTTGGAGTAGGGGTTATTGTAGCCATACATTGGGTAACTTTTTACGGAAGTGTTAAATATGCCAATGTATCTGTTGCGCTGGTTTGCTTTAGTGCTACAGGTTTTTTCACTTCATTTTTAGAACCGCTTATATTAAAAAGGAGGATATCAATAATAGAAGTCGCCCTCGGACTAATTGCTATTTCGGGCATTTACATCATTTTCGATTTTCATCCGCAGTACAAAATGGGTATCATATTCGGTATCATTTCGGCTATGGGCAGCTCATTGTTTCCAATATTTAATAAGACATTGTTACTCAGATTCACACCTAAAATTCTTACGCTGTATGAACTTGGCGGAGGATTAATAGCTTTAACCTTACTTGTTCCATTCTATGTCATACAGTTTCCGGCAGCTTATTATATGCCTACTGCATCCGATTGGATGTGGTTACTTGTACTGGCCTGGTTGTGCACAGTCTTAAGTTTTGATCTGCAATTGAATGCCTTAAAAAGGATATCTGCCTTTACGGCAAATCTCACCTATAATCTGGAGCCTGTTTACGGTATTGTATTGGCCTTTATTTTCTTTCAGGAGAATAAGAACCTCCACAAACAATTTTACATTGGTGTGCTGCTAATCCTCCTGGCTGTTGTTTTGCAGATGCTTAGGATATATAAGGAGCAGCGCAGGAAAAAAATGATCAAGACTGGAATTTTGAATTAGTTCAAATAGATGATCTCTTTTTTCAGATCGGCGAACGCTTTGAACATGGCACTTACTCCGCAATACTTTTCTTCAGACAGGGCAACCGCTTTTTCAAACTTAGGCTGATCTGCTTCGGCAATTTTTATTTTATAAGTAAGTTTTACTTTGTTGTATATCCTGGGATATTCATCTGTCAATTCTGCATCAACATCCATACTGAAGTCACTAAATTCAACTTTCATTTTATTCAACATCGAAACAACATCCATTCCGGTGCAGCCTGCAAGTGATGCCAACATAATTTGCTTTGGGCTGGCGCCGTTATCATCACCACCCTCATCGGCCGACGTGTCCATTACTACTTCATAGCCGGTGACTTTTGCCTTAAAAGTCCTGTTCTTGCTAAATACTGTGGTAACTGAATTAGAACCCATTTTTGAATATATTAAAATTACTGTTATTTAATGAAGGCAATATTAAGATTTGGCAGCGGTTTTTCTTGATTTTTATGCTGCTGATGGTCTGTTATTCACAATTTAGCTTTGATTGTGGGTAGAATTCAATAAAAAATCAAATTTTATTGTCTGTCAAACACTGATTTATAATATTTAACCTTACCTTTGCCGTCCAAAAATAAGCACTATGGCTAGAGTATGTCAGGTTACTGGAAAGAAGCCGATAACCGGAAACAAGGTTTCGCATTCAAATATTAAGACAAAACGCAGGTTTTTACCAAATTTGCAGACAAAACGTTTTTTTCTTGCTGAAGAAGACAAGTGGGTTACACTTAAAGTTTCTTCAGAAGCAATCAGAACAATCAATAAAAATGGTTTGTATTCAGTTGTTAAGAAATTGCGGACCGAAGGCGTAAAAATATAACCGATTATCTGTTAAGCAGATCTCAATAAACTAATAAATAAACAACAATGGCAAAGAAAGGTAACAGGGTACAGGTTATTATGGAGTGTACCGAGCACAAAACAAGCGGTATGCCCGGCACAAGCCGTTATATTACCACTAAAAACAAAAAGAACACACCTGAGCGTTTAGAGTTAAAGAAACTTAACCCTATTTTGAAAAAGGTTACTGTTCATAAAGAAATCAAATAAAATCACTAATCGGTTTTTCCCTGAAAGGATAAATCAATAAACAAACAACAATGGCAAAAGCAGCTAAAACCGCGATAAAAACCAAAGACCAGAAAGCAGCAGCAGACGCAAAGAACTGGACAAAAGTAATTCGTACACTACGTAGCCCTAAAACAGGTGCATATACTTTTAAGGAAGCTATCGTTCACAAGGACAAGATTAAAGAATACTTAGGCAGCTAAGATATTTTTACATGAAAAATAATTTATAAAGCTTTCCGTAATTCGGAAGGCTTTGTTTATTTTAAGGAACTAATTAAAAAACAAGGCACTTATAAATAATAATTATGAGGTTATTCAATAAGCTATTCGGTAAAAAAGAGCAGAAAGAATCACTTGATCAAGGATTAGAAAAAACACGTGAAGGTTTTTTTAGCAAGATAACCAAAGCTATTGCCGGAAAGAGTACGGTTGATGAGGAAGTATTGGATGAATTGGAAAATGCATTGATAAGCGCTGATGTAGGAATTGATACTACTGTTAAAATCATCGAGCAGATTGAACAACGTGTTGCAAAAGACAAATACCTGAATACTTCCGAATTGAATAAAATTCTGAAAGAAGAAATACAGAATATTTTAATTGCCGGTCCACAGGATACCAGTTACCAGGATTATGAATTACCAACGGGGCATAAACCACATATTATTTTAGTTGTAGGGGTTAATGGCGTTGGTAAGACAACTACCATTGGCAAACTGGCGCATAATTTTAAACTGGCTGGGAAGTCTGTTCTTTTGGGCGCCGCCGATACTTTTCGTGCAGCTGCTGTTGACCAATTAACCATCTGGAGCGAAAGGGCAGGGGTGCCTATTGTGAAGAAAGATATGGGCAGCGATCCTGCTGCAGTAGCATTTGATACTGTTAATAGTGGCGTTGCTAAAGATGTTGATGTGATTATAATTGATACAGCGGGCAGGCTTCATAACAAAGCGTACCTGATGGATGAACTCACCAAAATAAAAAGAGTAATTCAAAAAGTTTTACCGGATGCGCCCCATGAAGTGATGCTGGTGCTTGATGGAAGCACAGGCCAGAATGCACTGGAACAGGCGAAACATTTTACTGCAGCAACCGATGTTACAGCACTCACAATTACTAAACTAGACGGAACGGCAAAAGGGGGTGTAGTGTTAGCTATCGCTAACCAGTTTAAGATACCGGTAAAATTTATTGGTGTTGGAGAAAAGGCCGAAGACCTCCTGGTTTTTGATAAGCAGGATTTTGTTGACAGCCTTTTTAATTTGCCTGAATAGTATTTTTCTCAGTATTTTTTAAAAAGAAAAGCCCCTGTAGAAACAGGGGCCGGTTACCAAAACTAACTGCTTATGAGAAAATCTTTATTGTTTTAATTTTTTTGTCAATACAAATATCTAAAGAAATTTTATGAGCTGCTGTTAAGGAAATACAAAAGCCAGTTAAAGTGGCGTTAAAACGAATTGCAGATGCAGCGTCTGTTTACAAAACCATGACAAAAAAAGCCGCCTTGTTGATAAAGCGGCTTTTTTGGGAGTTTCAAATTCTTAATTCTCCAGAATAACTGCGCTGGCAATGGCTTACCTTTGCCGCTTATAATTATGAAGACAAAATCGATCAAAAAAGATAAGGTTAACATCATCACACTTGGCTGCAGTAAGAACATGGTGGATAGCGAAGTGCTGAGCGGACAACTTATTGCCAACGATATTGATGTGGTACATGAAAATGCTAAAAAGGATCATAACATAGTAGTAGTAAACACCTGTG
>JAHEBJ010000086.1:3689-9478 GCA_024642285.1 Sphingobacteriales bacterium | reverse complement strand
GTCTCCATGATCTGCCATCATCTTAGCCGTAACCTGTTTTACAAAGTCGGGTGCGTTGTCAGCAACTGTTTGTAATTTATTTTCTGCAGCGGTAACTTTTTTGGGAACAGTTACTTCAAATAAATTAGCCAACGTGGCATCTACTGCTTCAAAATTTTGTTCTATAACTCTCTTTCCTTTTTTGAAATAAGTTTTTTCGATTGCCTTTTTAATTTGCTTGATGGCATCTTCCCTTGGCAATACACCAGACAACGCAAAATAGCAGGTTTGCATGATGGTGTTGATGCGGCCGCTCATACCTGTATCCCTTGCAACAGTTGTGGCATCAATCACATAAAATTTTATTCTTTTATCAATGATATGTTTCTGAATCTGTCCTGATAATTTATCCCAAACATCATCTTTGGAATACGGACTGTTTAACAAAAATGTGGCACCATCTGCTGCGTATTCCAGCATCTCCACTTTTTCGATGAAGTTGAAAAGATGACAGGCAATAAAATCTGCTTTGGAAATCAAGTACGGCGCCCTGATTGGTTTTGGTCCGAAACGCAGATGTGAAACAGTTCTGGCTCCCGACTTTTTAGAGTCGTACACAAAATAGCCCTGTGCGTACAAGTCGGTATTTTCTCCTATGATTTTGATTGTATTTTTATTGGCGCCCACGGTTCCATCAGCACCCAGTCCAAAAAATAAACCCTGCCTCCATTGCGACTCATCTAATTTAAATGATGGATCAGAAGATAAACTGGTATTTGTTACATCATCGTTGATACCAATGGTAAAATTATTTTTAGGGTTTTTATTTTTCAGTTCATCAAAAACTGCTTTCACCATTGCCGGTGTAAATTCTTTGGAAGACAGACCGTAGCGGCCGCCCACAATAATGGGCAGCTTTTTTAATTTTCCTTGTTGCAAAGCATCTACCAACGTTGATAAAATATCCTGATACATGGGTTCGCCGGAAGCGCCTGATTCTTTTGTGCGATCTAAAACGGCAATTGATTTCACTGTTGACGGCATAGCATTTATCAAATGCTCTAAAGAGAATGGGCGATATAACCTAACCTGGATTACACCGGTTTTTGCGCCGGAAATATTCAGTGCTTCTACTGTTTCGGCCACTGTTTCGCCGCCCGAACCCATAATAATGATTACCTGTTCTGCATCGGTAGCACCGCTGTATTGAAAGAGTTCATATTTTCTGCCGGTCATCTTTTCAAAATCCTTCATTATTTTTTCTACAATGCCGGGCATGTTGTTATAAAATGTATTTACTGTTTCCCTTGCCTGAAAATAGACATCTGGGTTTTGAGCAGTTCCCCTGATGAACGGATGTTCAGGATTCAATCCCCGGTTGCGGTGTGCAATCACCAGTTCGTCCGGTATCATTGATCTGATTTCATCATCACTCAGCATTTCCAGTTTGTTCACTTCATGCGAAGTACGAAAGCCATCAAAGAAATGGACGATTGGAATTCTTGTCGCTAACGTTGCAGCCTGGGCTATCAAGGCAAAATCATGTGCTTCCTGTACACTTGCTGAACTCAGCATGGCAAAGCCTGTCGTTCTTGCTGCCATTACATCCTGATGATCGCCAAAAATAGACAACCCCTGTGCAGCCAATGAACGTGCCGCCACATGAAAAACAGCAGGTGTTAATTCACCTGCAATTTTGTACATGTTGGGTAACATCAGCATCAACCCTTGAGAGGCTGTGAATGTGGTAGTGAGTGCACCGGTTTGTAACGCACCGTGTACCGTACCTGCTGCGCCGCCCTCACTCTGCATTTCCATTACTTCCGGAATATTGCCCCAGATATTTTTTGTGCCTTTTGACGCCCACTCATCAGCGAGTTCAGCCATTGTTGATGATGGTGTAATTGGGTAGATGGCACAAATTTCATTTACACGATAAGCTACATATGCTGCAGCTTCATTACCATCAATGGTTGAAATAGTTTTTTTATTTTTTGACATCTCCATTTGAATTAACAGGTTCAGGAATCATTTCTATTGCATGGCAGGGACATTGTTCGTAACAAACAGCACAACCCGTGCATGCATCATAGTTGAAGGCATAACGGTTGCCTTTGCCGAGTTTGATAATGGCATCTTCGGGACAGGCGCCAAAGCAACCGTCGCATTCAAAGCAGTTGCCACAGCTTAAACATCTTTGTGCTTCAAAACGGGCTTCTTTTTCTGAAATACCGGCGATTACCTCATCAAAATTTTGAATGGCTTTTTCCGGTTTGAGTTTTTCCTGTTCCTTTTGTGGGGCATCTGTTTTATACCACATATGCAGTTTTCTATAACCGGCCGTTGGGTGTTTATCAGGTTTTTGAAAGGGTTGTTTTTTAAGATAGGCATCAATATATTTTGCTGCTTTTTTTCCATGCCCGATGGCGATGGTTGCACTTCTTGTTTCTGAAGGCAACATATCACCACCTGCAAAAATTCCATCATGACCCGTCATGCGGTTCGTATCTATCTTAATGGTGCCATCCTCATTGATGGTCATATCGGATACGACTCTTAAAAAATTAGAATCGGTTTCCTGCCGGTTGGCTATAATGAGTACATCAGCATCAACTGTTTCAAATTCGCCTCTGCCTACTGCTTTTCCTTTTTCAACCTGGAGTATCTCCAGAGTAATTTTTTTCTTCTCAATTTTTTGGATACTTCTATTCAGCCAGATGTCCACACCTTCTGCCAGTGCATCTTCGGTTTCATAATCATAGGCAGGCATCATTTTTTTATCGCCCGGAAAATAAACGGCAACCTCCGATCCGAATCTTTTTAATATCCTTGCCAGATATAAAGCCAGTTTACCACCGCCATATACAACTACTTTCTTATTGATGTATGGAGATGTATTGGATTTAATTTCGTCAAAGAAAGAAAAAGCATTTTTTAATAAGACAGATCCATCGGCATCAAAATCTTCGTTACGAATTAAACCTGCACCAATCGCCAGATAAACTGCATCAAAGTTGCCGGCTTCTTTTTCTTTTATTATATCTTCTACTTTGTAATTCAGTTTAACTTTTATTCCGGTGCTGATAATTCGGTTAACTTCAAATTCCAGAATATCTTTTGGTAACCGGTAATCCGGTACTCCCTTCCAGAGCAAGCCGCCAAGATGATCTCCTGCTTCACAGATCTCAACCTCATGCCCCATTCGTGTAAGATGATAAGCAGCCGACAAGCCGGAAGGCCCACCTCCAATGACCAGGACTTTTTTATGAGAAGTATAGGCTATATATTGTATCGGCCATTTTTCTTTGATGGCCTGGTCGCCAATATATCTTTCTACTGCGTGAATGTTTACAGTAGTATCAATATGAGTGCGGTTGCAACCGGTTTCACATGGCTTTACACACACACGACCCATGATGGCAGGAAAAGGATTGTCTTCCACCAGAGTTTGAAAAGCCTCAAAATAATTACCCGATTGGGCATGTGACAGCCAGGCCTGGATATTTTCACCCGCCGGGCATGCGCTGTTGCAGGGAGGCATAAAATCCATGTAGACCGGACGCTGCGTTCTGAGGTGCCCGGTACTTTCAATATTTAAGGAGAGATCAATTGGTTTGGTAATATCAACATGGTTCATACCGATAAGTTTAACCGGCATAAGCTGACTGCTTACACAGGTTTTGTTTATAGAATATGAACAAAGTAGGAGTTATACCAATCTCAAAAGATGATGTATTTCAAATAATAAAATGATTTTGGTCATTTATATATTGCTATAGAAAAATGGGAAGAAATATAAAAAGCAGTTCCCGTTTGCAAATCCAAGGGCCTTAGCTGATCTTTTCCAGTACACGGTTTTTCACTTCACTCAATGAAATCCTTTCCTGTACCATTGTATCCCGGTATCGGATAGTAACGGTATTATCTTCTTTAGTCTGGTGATCAATCGTTACACAGAATGGAGTACCAATAGCATCCATTCGGCGATATCTTTTACCAATCGCATCTTTCTCTTCATAAAAACAATGAAAGGCAGATTTGCATTCATTCATCAATTCTTTTGCAATTTCAGGCAAGCCATCTTTTTTCAATAATGGAAGTATGGCCAGTTTAGTTGGTGCAATCTTAGCAGGAATCTTCAATACAACACGGCTGTCTTCGCTGCCATCTTCTTTCAACCATTTTTCTTCGGCATAAGCCAAGCTGATGATTGTTAAGAAAAGCCTGTCTAAACCAACTGAAGTTTCTACAACAAACGGCGTGTAGTTTCCATAAGGCTTTCCATCTTCCTTCAGGTCGTTATCAAAATATTGTATTTTCTTTTTGCTGAATTCCTGGTGCTGCTTTAAATCAAAATCTGTACGGCTGTGTATGCCTTCCAGTTCTTTCCAGCCAAAAGGGAATTCAAATTCTATATCCAGTGCAGCATCCGCATAATGCGCCAGTTTAACATGATCATGAAAGCGCAGCTTCTCAGCAGGTACGCCCATGCTTTCATGCCATTTCTTTCTTTCGTCTTTCCAGTAGTTGTACCATTCCATTTGTGTACCCGGACGAACAAAGAATTGCATTTCCATCTGTTCAAACTCTCTCATGCGGAAAATAAACTGGCGGGCAACAATTTCATTACGAAACGCTTTTCCGGTTTGTGCAATACCGAAGGGGATTTTCATCCGGCCGGTTTTTTGCACATTTAAAAAGTTTACAAAGATACCTTGAGCGGTTTCAGGGCGCAGGTATACTTTATTTTCATCAGGATTATCACTTGCCACGGCACCAAATTCGGTAGAAAACATCAGGTTGAACTGGCGTACATCTGTCCAGTTACATGTTTTACTGATGGCACATTTTATCTTGTTTTCGTCAATTAAATTTTTCAGGCCGGTATAATCATCTTTAGCTAATAAAGCATCCATTGAAGCTAAAATTTCTTTTGCCAATTGCTCATTGCCAATTGCCAATTGCTCATCTGCAAATCCTTCAATCAAATGATCAACCCTATACCTTTTATTGCTGTCTTTATTATCTATCATTGGATCGCTGAAATTATCAACGTGCCCGCTTGCTTTCCAGGTGGTTGGGTGCATAAAAATGGCGGCGTCAATACCCACAATATTATCATGCATTTGCGTCATGCTTTTCCACCATTCGTCACGGATGTTCTTTTTTAGCTGTGCGCCGTTCTGGCCATAGTCATATACCGCTGCCAGGCCATCATATATTTCTGATGACTGAAAAATATAACCGTATTCTTTACAATGGGAGATCAGTTCCTGGAACCTGCCTGCCGGCGAGGCAGGATTGTTTGCTTCGTTTGCCATGGGCGCAAAGATAAGCAGTGCAGGCAATACTTAGAAAGGGTACTTTATAGTTCCTATTTCAATTTTTTATTTTGCTGATGCCGGTCGCTATCTCTTAAATTCTTTTTCTCAAAATTCTTGCTTAATGCATCAGTTAAATCAACACCGGTTTGGTTAGCCAGGCAGATCAAAACAAAAAGAACATCAGCCATTTCATCACTCAACTCCTTTCCTTTGTCTGATTCTTTAAAAGACTGTTCACCGTATTTTCTTACCATCAACCGACTTAACTCTCCAACTTCTTCCATTAAAATACCAAGGTTAGTTAGCTCATTAAAATAACGAACTCCGGTTGAAGTAATCCAGCTGTCAACCTGTTGCTGTGCTTCTCTGATTGTTGTATCTGCCATTACTCTCTGTTTTTGGTATCAATAATTATAGTGACAGGCCCATCATTTAGCAAGCTGACTTTCATATCAGCACCAAACTCACCGGTAAAAATATTCTTAC
>JAHEBJ010000086.1:0-3589 GCA_024642285.1 Sphingobacteriales bacterium | reverse complement strand
TTTATGATCTGGTAATTCAAACATTGAAATTTATTTTTGCGGGTTAAACGATATTGATTTATCGCTGATGAAAACATTCGAGTCATACAAAAATTTGGTTTGTGAAAAGATTGGCAGCCGGGTAAAATTTAAAGCCCGGTTTTTCGCTGTTTAAACTTTCTTTTTTATAGTGTTTTTTCGACCCCTAAAATCAGAATGCAGCAAAATCAACCCATTGAAACATTACTGGTATTTCCAAGAAATTAAACAAACATTTTAATATCGGATTGGGGAAAAGTAAGCAAAACCAATACCCGTTTGAGTCTTCAAAATTATCCACCAATTTTGTCCACAGGTGTTAATATTTATAAGTTTGTTTCTTCGGTCAATACAAATATTTTCGTTTGCTAAGATTAACTAACCCAACTTACAAAGCTTTATTGTTATATGTCAAAGAAATCACAAGCCGCTAAAGGAATGCAGTTCTCCCGCCAGTTTACAAAAGATGACGTTAGTCCGTTCGATATGTTTGAGTACGATTACCGTACATCAGTTATTAAAAATCCAAGCGGCGAAGTTGTTTTCCAAATGGACAATGTAGAAGTTCCAAAACAATGGAGCCAGATAGCTACTGACATTTTAGCGCAGAAATATTTTCGCAAAGCCGGTGTTCCAAAAGATGACGGAACTACCGGAAGAGAAACAACTGTTAAACAGGTTGCTCATCGCATGGCCCATTGCTGGCGTGTTTGGGGCGAACGCTACGATTATTTTGCTACAGCAAATGATGCACAGGTATTTTATGACGAGTTGGTGTATTCTATCTTAAATCAGGCCTGTGTGCCCAACAGCCCACAGTGGTTTAACACCGGCCTGCATGAAGTGTATGGCATTACCGGCAAACCGCAGGGACATTATTATGTAGATGCTAAAGACGGCCAGTTAAAAAAATCCGCAAATGCATATGAGCGCCCGCAACCACACGCTTGTTTTATATTAAGTGTGAACGACGACCTGGTTAACGAAGGCGGCATCATGGATCTCTGGGTACGGGAAGCAAGAATATTTAAATACGGAAGTGGCGTGGGTACCAACTTCAGCAGCATACGTGGCGAAGGAGAAAAATTGAGCGGCGGCGGAACATCAAGTGGCCTTATGAGTTTCCTGAAAATTGGTGACCGTGCAGCTGGCGCAATTAAAAGTGGTGGTACAACACGCAGGGCGGCTAAAATGGTTTGTCTCGATCTGGATCACCCCGAAATAGAAAAATTTGTAAACTGGAAAGTTGAAGAAGAAGATAAGGTTGCTGCTTTAATTGCCGCAGGTTATGCAAGCGATTATGAAGGCGAGGCTTATCGCACAGTGAGCGGACAAAACAGCAATAACTCAATCCGCATACCCAACGAATTTTTTAATATTCTGGATGAAGAAGGAGAGTGGGAACTGAAAGCCCGCAGCGATGGAAGGGTGATGAAAAAAGTAGATGCTAAGAAATTATGGGAGCAGATTACTTATGCCGCATGGCGCTGTGCAGATCCGGGTACACAATATGATTCTACCATTAATGAATGGCATACCTGCCCCGAGGGTGGTCCTATCAGGGCTTCCAATCCTTGCAGCGAATACATGTTCCTCGACAACACTGCCTGCAACCTGGCAAGTGTAAACCTTCGACGGTTTTTTGATGAGAGTAATAATATGTTTGATGTTGCAGGTTTTGAACATACCTGCCGCTTATGGACAACTGTTTTAGAAATTTCGGTTTTGATGGCGCAGTTCCCTTCAAAAGAAGTGGCGCAGCTATCTTATGATTACCGCACACTGGGATTAGGGTTTGCAAACCTTGGTTCAATGTTAATGGTAAGCGGTATTGCTTACGATAGCGAAGAAGCCAGAGGAATTGCAGGAGCCATCACCGCAATCATGACCGGTGTTTCTTATAAAACATCGGCTGAGCTTGCAGGTTTCCTTGGAGCCTTTGATAAATACGAAGAAAATAAAGAGCACATGTTACGGGTTATGCGTAACCACCGTGCAGCCGCTTATGATGCGTCAGATGCGTATGAAGGCATTGCAATAAAGCCGCAGGGTATTAATGCAAAATATTGTCCCGATTATTTATTGAAGGCTGCAACAAAAGCCTGGGATGATGCCGTGCAGATGGGAGAGAAGAATGGTTACCGCAACGCTCAAACAACGGTAATTGCTCCAACAGGAACAATTGGTCTGGTAATGGATTGTGATACAACCGGTGTTGAACCCGATTTTGCTTTGGTGAAATTTAAAAAGTTAAGCGGTGGTGGTTATTTCAAGATCATCAACCAAAGTGTGCCACAGGCATTGCGTAATTTAAAATACAGCGAAACAGAAATTGAAGAGATCGTTGCGTATGCAAAAGGACATGCTTCTTTGGATAAATCGCCTTTCATCAATACCAAAACACTATTAGAGAAAGGATTTTTGCAGGAAGACATTGATAAACTGAACAGCGTGCTTGCTGCAGCTTTTGAAATAGGATTTGTTTTCAATGCATACACCCTTGGCGAAACCTGCCTGGAGCGCCTGGGCTTTAAACCCGAGCAGTATAATGATTATGGGTGGAGTCTGCTTGAAGCTCTTGGTTTCAGCGATGAAGAAATTGATGCGGCCAATATATATATATGTGGTACTATGACGGTAGAAGGTGCTCCTTATTTAAAAGATGAACACCTGCCGGTTTTTGATTGTGCCAATAAATGCGGACAGATTGGTGAGCGTTTTATTCATGCACACGGCCACATCCGTATGATGGGAGCGGCGCAGCCATTCCTCAGCGGTGCTATTTCTAAAACCATTAACCTGCCGAATGAAGCATCACAGGAAGATATAGCCGATTCATACCGATTGAGCTGGGAGCTGGGATTAAAAGCCTGTGCATTGTATCGTGATGGTTCAAAACTATCGCAGCCGTTGAGCAACAAGAGTGATAAAAAGAAAAAACTGGACGAGCCTATTAGCGAAGACAAAGCAGCAGCTTTAGCAGCAGATATTTCTTCGATGGTTGATATGGGTAAATTAACGATTGACGATTTGCTTGATGAAATGAACAAGCGTGTACAAAACAGTGCTGACACAACATTGAAGCGCCAGTTGGCAATGATCGTTGAAAGAAGATCGCTACCGGCCAAGCGCCGTGGCTTTACTCAAAAAGCAAAAATAAACGGACAGGCCCTGTTCCTTCGTACCGGCGAATACAACGATGCAACCTTAGGTGAAATATTCATTGACATGGCCAAAGAAGGCGCTACCATGCGTAGTATGCTTAACTGTTTTGCCATTGCCATTTCTATCGGCCTGCAATACGGCGTGCCTTTGGAAGAGTATGTTGAGAAATTCGTGTTCACCCGTTTTGAACCAAGCGGTATGGTTGATCACCCGAATATCAAGAGTGCAACATCCATCATCGATTTCATTTTCCGTTCACTGGCGTATGAGTATTTAGGCCGTAACGATTTAGTTCATGTTTTGGATGCACCCGAATTGCAGAATATGGGTGATGAAGACTGGGATGAAAATTCGCCAACCATTGGTGATCGTAAGCCGGAGTTAAGTGAGGTAAGAGTAATAGGTG
>JAHEBJ010000085.1 GCA_024642285.1 Sphingobacteriales bacterium | reverse complement strand
TTACCAGGTTCCATACGCAGTGGAAAACATATTCATGCTTTAATAAAAGATCAGAAGGAAATTTTGCAAGCAAAGAAAGATATTCCGGTATTTCAACTTTTGGATTTTTGTACAGACTGCCGGAAACCTGTGAATCATCTGTTCCAATATTAATCAGCATTTCAGGGATATACTCATAACCCGGGTGTTCTTTAAAGTAGCGGATGTAAAAATCAACATCAGCAACCCACCTGAAGCGCAGATCATACATAATACTATCATCTTTGCGATGCATAGTTACCGTAGGGTGACCAATTACATTCAGGTACAAAAGATTTATGGGGTTGTCATCAAGCATATCTTTTTTCCACCCTGTAAAATACTCATGAACTTCTTTGTTGGTGCCGGTGTAAATATTGTTACAGGCCGAAAAAACAAAACTGCAGCTGGTTGCTCTAGCTGCATCGGCGAACTTCTGTAAAACGTTTGAGTGCGAAAACCAATCGTCATCATGCATGATTTTAATCCATTCACCCTGTGCCTTTTTCATGCCGATATTAAAATTCTGCGGTGTACCTGCCGAAGGAATATTTTGGGAATAGTTTAGAGCGACCGAAGAGTTATATTTTGCAATAAATTCTTTTACGCTTTCATCGGGAGTATCATCAGTGACAATGATTTCATAATCAGTGAAAGTTTGAATGTTTATTGAATCCAGCAGTCGTTTTAATCCTTCAACTTTTTTATAGGCCGGTATGCAGATGGAAATAAACGGTTTGTTCATCTGTTGTGGTTAGTTGATCTCAATGTCGGGGATATAAGTAATGAGCTGCGCACCCCATTCTTTGGTGAATGCCAGTTTGCTGATGATCTCTTTTTTAAAATTCCACGGTAATATAATAATAATGTCGGGCTTGTTATTATCGAAATAACTGCGGGATACAACAGGTATATGGCTTTGTGGCAAATACTTTCCCTGCTTAGATGGCGTATCGTCAACAATGCAGTCGATAATATCGGTACGCATGCCGCAATAATTTAAAAAAGTATTTCCCTTGGCAGCAGCACCAAAGGCAATAATCTTTTTTCCGGCCTTTTTCTGTTTAATGATATGAGTGAGGAAATTGTTTTTTATATCATTCGCTTTTTCCTGGAAACCGATATAAGCTTCAATCTTATTAACGCCGTTTCCAATCTCGGTATCAAGGAGCATTTTTACTCTTTCACCAACAACCAGGTTGTTATTTTCTTTATGCTTTACATAAACCCGCAGTGAACCACCATGTGTTTCAAGTTCTTCTACATCAAAAACTTGCAGGCCATGAAACTTAAAGAGATTGCAGATAAAGTAAAATGAGAAATAAGAAAAATGTTCGTGGTAAATGGTATCAAATTCATTTTTTTCTATCAAACGTGAAAGGTGTGGAAACTCAAAAGTCATCACTCCGCTTGACTTAAGAAAAACTTTTAACCCTCTTACAAAATCGTTCAGGTTAGGTACATGCGCCAATACATTGTTGCCGAGGATGAGGTCGGGCATGGTTTTTTGAGCCGATAATTTATAAGCAAGCTCCTCGCTGAAAAACTCAACCAATGTGTCGATGCCCTTGCTGATGGCGATTTGCGCCGTACTGTTGGTGGGTTCAATACCTAAACAGGGAATGCCTTTTTCTTTAAAATATTGCAACAGGTATCCGTCGTTCGAAGCAATTTCAACAACCAGTGAATTTTTATCCAGTTTGAATTGGGGAATCATTTTCTCCACATATTTTTTGCTGTGCTCCAGCCAAAAATCAGACACCGATGAAAAATAGACATACTCAGCAGAAAAAATCTTTTCCTTTTGCTGGTATTCATCAACCTGTACCAAAAAACAATTATCGCATACTAAAACCTTTAACGGATAGATCATTTCTCCCTGCAGCAACTGCTCTTCAGTTACAAACGCATTGGAAATGGCCATGCTGCCAAGGTCAATTAATACGGTATCGGTTTTTTTACTGCAAAATCTGCATTTCATATTGGTTGTTTATCCTTTAATTATAAGCAAATAAACTGCATTTATTTTTAATCAAGTGTCTGTATTTATTCAAAATACCGAAACAGCAGCCCAATAATAATAATCAGGGTAATATTTTATCTCTGGTTAAAATTATTGTGCGTTAAATTTACAGTTAGTTTTATAACTTTTTATTTAAGAAACGACTAATACAAATGGCTGCAACAATTCCCGATTCCGGCATCCGGAGTTTACATAATTTTTTCGATAGAATTATGGTGGTATCAGTGCCCAGATTTACTGATCGTCACGAAAAAGTAAAACAAAACCTCAAAGGATTGAATTTTGAATTTTATTTTGGGGTCGATAAACACAAGTTGAATTATGAGGAAATAAAAGCAAATGGTACATATAATGAATCCGATGCCGGAAAACTGCAGCGCCAGGGCAAAGCATTGAATTTAGGAGAGATCGCTTGTTCGCTATCTCATCGGAATTTATATGAAGAAATGATCGCAAATAATTGGCAAAGAGTTTTGATTCTGGAAGATGACGTTTTACCAATAGCAGATACGATGGTAGAGTTGGCAGCGGCATTGCAAGAACTGCCAGACAATTGGGAACTGGTTTACCTGGGCTATTTAAAACATGAAAAAGTAACTGTTGGCTTAAAGGCAAAACAATTTTTTTATAAGATTATCAGTTCATTGGGTTTAATGAAATGGTCGTATAAAATGGTGGGTAATCTTTTGCCAAAACACTACAGTAAACATTTAAGGAATGCGGGGTTTCATGATTGTACACATGCTTACGCTATCACCCTGGGGGCGGCAAAGAAATTAGTAGCCGCACAAACTCCTGTAGTATACCGGGCCGATGACCTGTTGTCGTCAACTGTAATGAAGGGGGAATTAATAGCTTTTGTAACAGAGCCTAAGTTTTTCGACCAGGAAATATTTCACAGCGGGCAAGCCGTTTCAAAAATAAAAGAATGACCGGCAAAGCTGATAGTTCGGTTGAAGCAATGTCTCACATCTTATCAATCTTATCCTGCAATGTCTGGGCATAATCAGAATCCATAGTTTTTAATTCCTGCACCATTTTCTGAGCTTCTGTTTTTTGTTTTTTCCCAACATAACAAAGGCCTGAATAGTAAACATTCAACTCCGTCTTTTTTATATTCATCGATCTTTTAAAATCATACAAGGCATCATCGTAATTCTTTAATGCATAGTCGCTGTAACCCAGTTCGGTAATGGCGCTTACATAGTTGGCGTCTATCTCAATTGCTTTTTTAAGAATGGGCACAGCTTCATTGTATTTACCCAAATCGTTATAACACCATCCAATCCAGTAATAGGCGGTTTTATTCTTCGGGTCAATATCAATTGTTACCTGATATTTTTTAATCGCTTCCGGAATATCCTTTTTCAAAGTGCGGTATACTTCAGCAATGCCATTGGATGCCAGCGTTGATTTGGGATTTATTTCTAAAGCCGTGCTATAATAACTTAAGGCATCTTCTGCATTACCGAGACGTAAGTGTGCGTATGCCATTTCGTTGTTGGTGCTCGCCATATTTGGCGCTAGTTTTAGGGCTTTGGCCAATGAACTAAGAGCATCATTGTATTTACCTGATTCGTTCTCACAATATCCCTTGGTATAATAAATATCTTCATCAGTTATGTTTGATGTATAATTTATATACCAATCAAAATTTACCAGGGCATCTTCATATCTTTTTGCGTCGTAGTACAAATAGGCAAGGTATTTATAAGCCAGCGGATTGTCCTTTTGTAAATCGATACTTTTTTTATAATTATCTGTTGCCAGATTAAGCTTGTTCAGTTTTTCATTGGCGTAGCCGATTTCCCTGTAAACTTTTGCTTCGTTTGGCCAGAGACTTTTTGCTTTTTGTAAATAAGTAAGCGATTCGGTATATTTTTTTAGTTCAATGCTGCACCAGCCGGCATAATAAAAAGCTTCTTTATAATTGGCATTAAGGGTTATGGCTTTCTTAAACTGCGATAAGGCCTCGCTGTATTTTTTCTGATCAACTAGATCAACTCCTTTGTTGTAAATCTGCGTTGCTGTTTGTGCTGATGCAGATACGAAAACTAAAATACACACAACAGGTATTAATATTTTTTTAAACATAACTGGTCGTTTTATGCAATTTAGCAAGCAACAAAGGATAATGCAACACCTTGGTTTGAGTATTTATAAATAAGCAAGCGTAATTAGTAGAGAGCGGTTACATTTTATCAATTACACGTTTAAGAGCTGTCGACATTTTTTCATTTACTTTTTTGAGCTCTTCGTACATGGCAGTTGCGCCTTCCTTATCTTTTAACTCGGTATAACAATAACCCGAGTAAAGCAAGGCCAGGTCAATGGTTGAGATTGCAAGGTTCTTCTTAAACTGCTCAATTGCATCGGCATATTTTTGGGCACGTCGGTAGGCATGAGCAAGTTCGCTATATGCCGGCCTGTATTCATTGTTTATGTTAAGGGCTTTCTTTCCGTAAACAATTGCTGAATCAAACTCGCTTTTTGCGTTAAAATTCCAAGCAATGCTATAATATATTTCAACAATGGTATCATTGGTTGCTTCTGCCCGCTTATAGTAAATTATAGAAGAGTCGTATATCTGCGTATAGTCTCTGTACACTTTCCCAAGCATCATTAAAGCATTTGTCATATCAGGACTTAATGCAATGGCACTATGAAAGCAGGAAACCGCTTCGGGTGTTTTGCCCAGTTTTAGATACATATTTCCCAACTCAAATTGAGCCGAATCGAATTTATTATATGTACTTACGGAAGATTCGAAAGCAGTTAGTGCCTCGGGCAGCTTTTGTTGTTCTTTTAGTTGCAGTCCGGTATTGTACAATGCTTTTGCTTTATATAAAAGTTGGGCATTGGCTGCAGAGATCAAAAAAAAGCTGAGAAATAGAGGTAAAATTTGTTTCAACATCTGTATTTTTTGTTTCACAAATTTAAACAAACAAATAATTTATGGGCAAATTAGTTTGTTATTTTATGTTAAACATATGTTGCCGTTATTCTTTACTGCCTTAACTTTGCAGCTGAAATGAAACTTGTTCGCAGTATATTGATTGTTTTAGTTGTTACCGTTTTATTTGCGGTTCCCGTTTACAGCCAGTGTGCGGTTTGCACAAAAACGGCCCTTCAAATGGGTGAAAAACCAGCCAAGGGGTTAAACTCGGCCATATTGTATTTAATGGCATCGCCTTTTGTAATTGTAGGCATTATAGGATACCGCTGGTGGAGAGGAAATAAAAAACTTGAGGAAGAAGAGTTTGCCACCGGAAACGGTCAATAAAATTGCCTGATAAAAGTATAGAGATTGAAACCGTTGCCCGCCTCTTCTATTTTTTGTTTCAATATTTTTTTATTGATGTTGTTCATTTTCTTTTGCTGAATTAGATGAAATGCTTTTTCTGCCAGTAACCAACTTCGCTTTTCGTTTTTATGTTCTTTTTCAAAAAGTTCCTTGATTATTTTGAGTAGCTCTTTAACGCCTTCTTTTTGCGATGCAATAGTTTTTATAACCGGCACAGGCATAGTATGGGTGTGAAAAGCAGGAGCAAGCATCAGCCGCAGGTTTTTTACAAAGCGGTCGGCATCTGGCCTGTCAGCTTTATTCACTACAAAAACATCGGCAATTTCCATTAATCCTGCTTTCATTGTTTGTACCTCATCGCCTGCCTCAGGCACTACAACCACAACAGTAATATCGGCGAGGCCAGCGATTTCAATTTCGCTCTGCCCAACACCCACCGTCTCAACAATCACATAATCAAATCCGGCAAACTTCATCAGATCACTGATCTCTATAATTTTTGGATGCAGGCCTCCTAACGAACCTCTTGTAGCCAGCGAACGAATAAAAACATTTGGGTTGTTGTACCACTCACTCATTCTTATCCTGTCACCAAGTAATGCACCTAAATTAAATGGCGATGATGGATCTACACAAATAACCGCAACAGATTTTTTTTGTTCTGCCAGTAAACCAATCAATCCATCAACCAGTGTGCTTTTACCTGCGCCGGGTGGTCCGGTTATTCCAATAATGGGTGTTTGCGAAGCTGGCATCATTTCCAATAGTGATTCGTACCCTTCACTTTCATTCTCAATAAAAGAAATACAACGGGCCAGCGTTTTGCGGTTACCCTGTTTTATTTCATCTATTTGTTGCTGCCACATAAAACAAATTTCATTTTTCTATTTTCAAATACCAAATTAATTAAAATCTGAAAGGAACAGGAGATAAATGCCTGCATCCTAATTCAGATTATTGTTTCTTTGTAACATGAACATCTCCGCGGTCATCATTACCAAAAATGAAGCACATATTATTGGCAATACTTTGCAAAGCCTTCAAAAAGTTACCAATGATATAGTAATAGTTGACAGTGGCAGCACCGATGAGACTGTGGCCATCTGTAAAAAATTTAGTGCAACGGTTATAGAAACAGACTGGGACGGATATGGGATTAATAAAAATAAAGGAATTAAAGTAGCTAAATATGACTGGATACTGAGCCTTGATGCAGACGAAGCCATTGATACAGAATTGCAGCAAAACCTGCGGCAGCTTACATTAAATAATGAGTTGGAAGTATTTGATATACGCTTTAAGAATTTCTTCTGCAATAAATGGATCAGGTTCGGCGAATGGGGTTTTGACCGCCATATCCGGCTCTTTAACCGGCAAAAAGTATGTTGGAATATAGCAGCAGTGCATGAGAATCTCGTATTTCCAGGTGAAGTTAAGGTTTCAAGGTTAAAAGGAAATATACTGCACTACACGGTACATAATCGCCAGGAGTATGATGCTAAAACCGATCATTATGCCAGAATGAATGCAAAAAAATATTTTGCTGCGGGTAAAAAAAACGGCATTTTAAAACAATACTTATCTCCGCTATTCGCTTTTATACAACACTATATTTTCAGACTTGGTTTTTTAGATGGCAAAGAAGGCTTGATTATTGCTAAAACCACCGCCCGATACACATTTTTAAAATATCGTTACCTTAAGGAACTAAACAGAAACAGAAAATGACCAATTTTATTCCCATGTTTCCATTGGCAATTGTCGTCTATCCTGGAGAACAACTCAACCTGCATATTTTTGAACCAAGGTATAAACAACTGATCAATGAAAGTTTTGAAACGAAAAAGCCATTTGGAATACCCGCAGTTGTAGATGATAAGATAAAAGAGATGGGGACATTAGTGCATGTTAAAGAAGTAAGTAAAGTTTATCAGGATGGTAAGATGGATATCAAAACAGAAGGCCTTAAAGTTTTCAGAATGCTGGAGATGATTCATGAATTGCCCGACAAATTATACAATGGTGCTATTGTAAATTATCCTGAAAACGATGAAAGGGGTAACAGAGTTTTAATGCAGGGAATTGTGAAAGGTATCAAAGAGTTGCATAAATTGCTCAAAATTGAAAAAAACTTTCATCAGGCCGAAGATGAGTTATGGACTTATGATGTGGCACATCATGCAGGCTTAACCTTGCAGGAAGAATATGAGCTGCTGGAACTCATGCAGGAAGTACAAAGACAGGAATATTTAAAGCGGCATCTTACAAAGGTAATTCCGGTATTGGCCGAAATGGAAATACTGAAAGAGAAAGTAAAACTAAATGGACATTTTAAAAATCTGAAGGGGCTTGATAACTAGCGGCTATACTGCCGAAGCCTAAAACTATTTCAAATGAATAAAACAATCTGTCTGGATTTTGGAAACACCCGATTCAAGGCCGCTGTCTTTAACGGTGATGTTTTTAGTGAGGAAATCGTTTTGCCTGACGATGAAACCGGCACCATCGAAAAATTGCTGCAGGATCATCAACCACAGAATACAATTTTATCATCGGTAATTGAACACAATGTTGAAATTGAAAAATTGTTAGCGGCCAAAAGTTCTTTTCACAAACTTTCTCATCTCACCAAAGCAAATTTTACAACTCCGGTTGGAAAACCCGAAACCATCGGAGCAGACAGGTTGGCTTTGTCAGCTGCGGCAGTTCACTTTTATCCCCGTAAAAATAACCTTGTGATTTCGTTGGGCAGTTGCATCACCCATAATTTTATTAATCAGTATCACGAATTTATTGGCGGCAGCATATCGCCGGGGATGGAAATGCGTTTTAAGGCCATGCAGGTATTCACGGCAAAACTGCCATTGGTGCAAAAAGACTGGAATTTTCCGCTAATTGGGTACGATACTAAAACCAATCTGCAAAGTGGAGTTATTGCAGGCATGGCATATGAGATAGACGGTTTTATTGATGCATATTCAACTAAATATGACAACTTTAACGCCGTTTTAACCGGTGGCGATACATCCTATTTTGCCGGTCAACTTAAAAACAAGATATTTGCCGACTCTAATTTCTTATTTAAAGGATTATATGCGCTCAGCGAAACTAACAATGGTTAAATTTTTTACTTTGCTTATCGTGGCTTTTGGATTGCAAATGAGTGCATCGGCTCAGGAGAACTCACCTTTTTCAAGGTATGGTGTGGGTGACCTTACTCCCAATCATAATATTTTCAGCAGGAGTATGGGTGGCATTGCGGCCGGTATCGCCGACAACCGAAGTATAAACTTTACCAACCCGGCATCTTTGTCAAGCATTTATAATACTGTTTTTGATGTAGGAGCCGACATTAATTACCGCATTTTAAAGAGCACAACACCAGCGAAAAAATTTACATCGGCAAATACTTATGTATCGTACCTGCAGCTGGCATTTCCGCTAACTACCCCTAAAATGGCAAGAGCCAACATGGCGTGGGCCATGAGTGTTGGAATAAAGCCGGTAAGCAATATCAGTTATAAGATCGAAAAAAATGAAAGGGTTGCCGGCATCGATAGTATCAACACATTGTATGAAGGTACGGGCGGTGTTAACCAGGCTTTTTTTGGAACCGGGTTAAAAATAAAAAAATTCAGCGTGGGTGTAAATGCAGGCTATATGTTTGGCAATAAAGATTACAGTACCATTGTGAAGTTGATTAACGACAGTACGTTTTATTACACATCCAACTCGGCCACAAAAACTTCTTTTGGCGGTTTATATTTTACTGCCGGTATGCAATATGATTTTGCATTGGATAAAAATGCCAATGGTTTTTCCACCAAAAATTTACGGGTAGGTATCTATGGCAATATGCAACAAAATTTAAACGCCAAACAAGATGTGATTCGGGAAATTATTTTTTATGATCAAAACGGCGGCTTTGTCAGAATAGACAGCGTGTTTGAAAGTAAGGATGCGAAGGGTAAAATTAAATTACCGGCCATGGTTGGTATTGGTTTCAGCTACCAAAGCCTGCATTGGCAATACGGCGCCGATGTAGAATATGGAAACTGGAACAGCTACCGGTTTTACGGACAAACCGATGCAGTAAAAAGCAATTTCAAGATCAGAGTCGGAGGCGAATATGATCCTTATGTTTCAGGTACGCCA
>JAHEBJ010000023.1 GCA_024642285.1 Sphingobacteriales bacterium | reverse complement strand
GTTGAAGTAAAACAATTACTAAAGGACGATCGTACTCATAAAATAGCGGGAAGTATCCTGTTGTTGCTGGCATTTTTATTTTTTATCGCCTTCACTTCTTATTTATTTACCTGGGGCGAAGATCAGGATAAATTCAGTTACAGGATGTTGCTGGCCAATGATATTAAAGTACAGAACCTGTTGGGAACATTTGGAGCTTTTATCTCCGAGATATTTATCCGTCACGGCTTTGGAGTTGCTTCTTATCTTTTTTGTACAACTTTTTTTGTTTTTGGGATCAACCTGTTCTTTGGCAAAAAAGTTTTTTCGGGTTTCCGTAATATTAAATACCTGATAGTTGGTTTGCCGGTCATCAGTGTAGCAGCGTCCGCTTTGTTTAAGGGCAATCCATTTCCCTGGGGTGGGGCGGCAGGTGATATGATGAGAGACTGGTTGTACAAAACCATTGGTCAGGTTGGCACAATAGCAGTATTGGGCGTTTCGGTTTTGTCATATGTTATCTGGCGTTTTAATCCGGTATTTAAACTTCCATCAAAAAAAGCGGCTTCACCGGCTGAAAATATTGTTCCGCTTGAAGAAGAGATTTCTGAAAAAGTGGAATGGGAAGATGCAGAGGATGGCGCTTTCTCTAAAAAGAATACTTTAAAAGGGAACGAGGGTATGTTAAATAATACACAGGAAGAAGAAGCCCCCGTCATTCATGATATAAGCCTGATAGAAAAAACTGAAGAAGAAAAAGAAACCACTTCGAAAGACGAATTGATCATTCCGCAAACTGTACCAGCAGTTAAAGTTGTTGCTGAATCCGATATGCCACTTGAAATAAAAACCGTTTCGGAGAAAACGGAGGACAATGGTATGGCAGCAAAAATACCTGCAGCAAAACCCTATGATCCGGTTTTAGACCTGCGTGATTATAAATACCCGGTTTTAGATCTTTTGGAAAGTCATGGCACCGATAGAATTATACAGGATGCCGATGAACTGGAGAATAATAAGAACCAGATCATCAACACACTTAAGAATTACGATATTCAGATTCAGAAAATTTATGCCACTGTTGGCCCAACCGTTACTTTATATGAAATTATTCCGGCGGCTGGTGTGCGTATTTCCCGAATAAAAAACCTGGAAGATGATATTGCCTTAAGTCTGGCTGCATTGGGCATTCGCATCATTGCTCCAATACCGGGCAAAGGCACTATCGGTATTGAAGTACCTAACGCAAAGAAAAGTATCGTTGGCATGAAAACGCTGCTTTCCTCTGAAAAATTCCAGAAGAATAATTTTTCTCTTCCGATCGCCATCGGAAAAAAAATAGACAATGAAAATTTTATTGTTGACTTAACCACCATGCCGCATTTATTGATGGCAGGTGCAACTGGGCAGGGTAAGTCAGTTGGTTTGAATGCTATTCTTGTTTCTCTACTTTATAAAAAACATCCATCGCAATTAAAGTTCGTATTGGTTGATCCTAAGAAAGTAGAGTTGAGTATTTATAAAACAATAGAAAATCATTTCCTGGCTAAATTGCCCGGCGAGGAAGATTCCATCATCACCGATACCAAAAAAGTTGTTCATACATTGAATGCTTTGTGTATTGAAATGGATAACAGATATGATCTTTTGAAGGAGGCCGGTTGTAGAAATATTAAAGAATACAACGAAAAATTTGTCAGTCGAAAACTCAATCCCGAAAAAGGGCATCAGTATTTACCATTTATTGTTTTGGTGGTTGATGAGTTTGCAGACTTGATAATGACAGCAGGAAAAGAAATTGAAATGCCCATTGCACGTTTAGCGCAGTTGGCAAGAGCAGTAGGTATTCACCTTATCATTGCAACACAGCGGCCTTCAGTAAATATTATTACGGGTACAATTAAAGCAAACTTCCCGGCACGGATAGCGTTTAAAGTGAGTAGCAAGATAGACAGTCGTACTATTTTAGATACCGGTGGCGCCGAACAATTGATTGGAAAAGGTGACATGCTCATCAGCTATAACGGAGATATTGTTCGCCTGCAATGTGCTTTTGTTGATACACCCGAAGTAGATAAGATCGTTGATTTTATTGGTGAACAGCGTGGATATCCTCAACCATTTTTGCTGCCCGAATATATTGATGAGAAGGAAATGGAAGGGAAAGATTTTGACCTTGGCGATAAAGATCCTTTGTTTGAAGATGCAGCACGGTTAATTGTTGCCAGCCAGGTAGGCAGTACTTCTTTACTGCAGCGCAGGATGAAACTGGGATACAACAGGGCCGGACGTTTGATGGATCAATTGGAGGCTGCAGGCATTGTTGGCGGCAACCAGGGTAGTAAGGCCAGAGATGTATTGGTTAAAACCGAAGCAGATTTACAGCAAATGCTGAATTCTATATTGTGAGTCGTGAGTTGTGAATCGTGAGTTTTCATTTCACTATTCGCTACAGTACACTCACTATTCACAACTCACGATTTTCTTTTATGTCGAAATTTCTTTTTGTTGGATTGGGTAATATTGGAACCGAGTATGCAGGTACCCGTCACAATATTGGCTTTGATGTATTGAATGCGTTTGTGCTCAAACATAGCGGAACTTTTAAAGTGGACCGGTTGGCTTATGTTGCCGAGGTAAAATTCAAAGGAAAAAATATTTTTTGTATTTGTCCAACAACTTATATGAACCTCAGTGGACGTGCTTTTAAATACTGGCTCGACAAAACTAAAGTGCCGATTGAAAATACCCTGACGATTGTTGATGATTTGGCTTTACCATTGGATAAGATCAGGTTGAGGGCGGCAGGTACTGATGCGGGGCACAATGGGCTAAGAGATATTCAACTTATTTTGGGTACCGATAAATATCCTAAACTTCGGTTTGGTATCGGCAATAATTATCCCAAAGGAATGCAGGCCGATTTTGTTTTGAGCAAATGGTTAAAGGCAGAAGAACCTGCAGTGTTGTTCAAGATTGAAAAATGTGTTGAGATCATGGAAAGTTTTGTTTCCATCGGAATTGAACAAACCATGACCAACTTTAATAAACTTTCTTTTAGCCCCTTGGATAAATAAGTCATTGGGCAGATTATATACTTGTTTTTTTTTAGCTATTTGTCTATATTCGTGTAATAACCGCAATACCTTAAAAAAAACGAGTAATGAAGATCATCTGTATAGGGCGAAATTATACCGATCATGTAAAGGAGCTGAAAAACAGCATGCCGGAGGAGCCGGTGATATTTATGAAGCCTAAAAGTGCATTGCTCCAAAGCCACACACCTTTTTATTATCCTGAATTTACAAATGAACTGCATTATGAATGTGAGCTGGTATTACGCGTTTGCAAAAACGGAAAATACATCCAGGAAAAACACGCACCCACTTACTACGATGCAATCACTGTGGGTATTGATTTTACAGCACGTGATCTGCAGGATGAATTAAAAAAGAAAGGGTTGCCCTGGGAAAAAGCAAAAGCCTTTGATAATTCTGCAGTGGTAGGGAAATTTATAAATATTACTCCGGATTTTAACAGGGAGAGTATTAATTTTTCGATGCTGAAGAATAAAGAAAAGGTACAGGAAGCAAATTCAAGCCAGATGATCTTTGGAATAAATAAGTTAATTGAAAATATTTCTAATTATTTTTCGCTGAATATCGGCGATCTTATATTTACAGGTACACCCGCCGGCGTTGGCGAATGTGTGGTTGGTGATGTACTGGAAGGGTTTATTGATAAGCAGTCGCTTTTTTCTGTAGAGGTAAAATAATTTAGATCAGGCAAATTGATCAGGTCGCTGCAATTCCGGTTCAGCGATTTTTTTATTTATACCTTTGCCACTCGTTTTAGTAATTTTCAAACTACACGTTGCTATATTAAATGACAGATTCAGATATTTTATTAAAGGCCTACCGCCTTATGTGTTTGGCCAAATCTATGGCCGATACATATGAAGAAAATCGACAGACCTGTAAATATGTTCACTCCACAAGTCGTGGCCACGAAGCCATTCAGTTGGCCACTGCATTTAACCTTTTGCCTTGTGATTATGTGAGTCCATACTACCGGGATGAAAGTATGTTATTAGGAATGGGATTTTCGCCTTATGAATTAATGCTGCAATTGCTTGCAAAAGGTAATGATATTTTTACGGGAGGAAGGGAATATTATTCTCATCCCAATTACCGCGGTGATGATAAACCGAATATCATACACCAAAGCAGTGCAACGGGTATGCAGGCGATTCCAACCACCGGCATTGCACAAGGCATCAGTTTTTTAGAGAAGATACAATCAGAAAAATTAAGAAAAGGTCCCAATGCCGAAATGCCTGTTGTGGTTTGTTCCTTAGGCGACGCATCAGTAACCGAAGGTGAGGTAAGCGAAGCATTTCAGTTTGCAGCATTACATCAATTACCAATCATTTACCTGGTGCAGGATAATGGTTGGGGTATTAGCGTAACTTCTGCCGAAGCTCGTACCAACAATGCCAATGAAATGATAAAAGGTTTTAAAGGCATTAAACGCATAAGCATTGACGGCAGCGATTTTGCTCAGAGTTATGAAGTGATGAAGAATGTAGTTGACGAAGTGAGAAAAGAACGCCATCCGTTTCTTGTGCATTCAAGAGTGCCTTTACTCGGACATCATACCAGCGGTGTACGTAAGGAATTTTACCGCACCGATGAAGACCTTGCTAAACATGCACTAGATGATCCGGGTCCTAAACTCAGAAATAAATTACTGGAGATTGGAATTGCAGAAGAAACAATTGCAGAAATTGAAGACGCAGCTGCAAAAGAAATTACCCATCATTTTCAAGGCGCAACAGCCGCACCCGAACCCGATCCGGCAACAGTGAGCGATCATGTTTTTATACCCACCCCAATAACTGAGGAAACTGGCGAAAGAGAACCTGCAGGAAAAGAAAAAGTACCAATGGTTGATGCTGCGCTTTTTGCAATCCGTGAAATTATGGAAGATCATTCCGAAGCACTTTTGTACGGACAAGATGTAGGACGCAGGCTGGGTGGTGTGTTCAGGGAGGCTGCAACTTTAGCTGAGCAGTTTGGCGATCACCGGGTATTTAATACAGCTATTCAGGAGGCATATATTATTGGCTCAACAGTTGGCATGAGTGCCGTTGGTTTAAAACCCATTGTTGAAGTACAGTTTGCCGATTATATTTATCCGGGATTGAACCAACTGGTAACAGAAATTTCGAAGAGCTGTTATTTAAGTTGTGGCAAA
This sequence comes from Sphingobacteriales bacterium, assembly GCA_024642285.1. Taxonomy (GTDB): domain Bacteria; phylum Bacteroidota; class Bacteroidia; order Chitinophagales; family Chitinophagaceae; genus Ferruginibacter. The sequence continues at coordinate 31,932 of JAHEBJ010000023.1, read as the reverse complement.
TTTCCAGTACAAACATTGATACGTGTACCGATTGGTGCTTATGGCGGCGGCGGTCCATATCATAGCGGTTGTGTGGAAAGTACTTTGCTTACCATTAAAGGGATTAAGATTGTATATCCTTCTAATTCGGCAGATATGAAGGGGTTGCTGAAAGCTGCCTTCCTGGATCCAAACCCGGTTGTGATGCTCGAACACAAAGGACTTTACTGGAGCAAAGTACCTGGCACCGAAGAAGCAAAAAATACCGAGCCGTCAAGAGATTATATTATTCCACTTGGCAAAGGGAATATTGTTTTAGATGCAGATGAAGATCTTATTGAAAGCGGTGAGACCTGTTGTATTATTACTTATGGAATGGGTGTTTACTGGGCAAAAGCTGCAGCGAAAAATTTTGAAGGCCGGGTTGAGATCATTGACCTGCGAACCTTGTTCCCATTGGATGAGCAACTCATAATTGCAACAGTAAAAAAGCATGGCAAATGTTTGATATTAACCGAAGAGCAACAGGATAATTCTTTTTCTGAGGCTTTGGCCGGAAGGATTTCAAAAACCTGTTTCCGTTTTCTGGATGCGCCTGTTGAAGTAATGGGGGCTTTAAATTTACCCGCCGTACCTATGAATATTGTGTTGGAAAAAGCCATGCTACCCAATGCAGAGAAGGTTTCGGAGCGTATTGAACAACTTCTTACTGCATAGCACAAAAATTTTAATCAAATCGCCTATATTTGCAGCCCGTTTGAAAGTACGAGATTTCAAATCCGGATGTCGGGGTAGCTCAGCTGGTTAGAGCATCGGATTCATAACCCGAAGGTCGGCAGTTCAAGTCTGCTCCCCGATACAAAGCCTTGAGAAATCAAGGCTTTTCTTTTTCCCCTGCATAAAATATGCGAATAAGAACCTGCCTTTACAGCGATATTTAGTTAAATTTATAGCTATGACAAATAAAACAGCCATCGTAACCGGAGCGTCTGGAAATCTGGGCCAGGCAGTTGTAAAAAAATTTTTGGCCGAAGGCTACAGGGTGGTAGGAACCGTTGTTCCCAACGATCCGGTTTCGTTTGATTTAGAGGATGTAAATATGGAAAAGGTAGAGGTTAATCTCCTGAATGAAGAGGACTCAGAAAAATTCGTAAAAACGATTATTGATAAATATAAAACGGTTGATGCGGCGGTTTTTACCGTTGGTGGATTTGCAATGGGCAAAATTGCAGATACAAAAACCACCGACATTCAAAAACAATACAAACTAAATTTTGAAACCGCATATAACGTTGCACGTCCGGTTTTTAATCAGATGATGCAGCAGGGAAACGGCCGTATTTTTATGATCGGCTCAAAGCCGGGACTTAGTGCAAAAGCTGGAAAGGGTATGGTGGCTTATGGATTAGCCAAGTCACTAATCTTCCGGTTGGCAGAATTAATGAATGACGAAGCAAAGGGCAGCAATGTAGTTACCTGTGTAGTGGTGCCCGGTACCATTGATACTCCTCAAAATCGCAAAGCCATGCCCGATGCAAAATTTGAGCATTGGGTAACGCCGCAATCAATAGCTGATGTAATTTATTTTTGCTGTTCGGATGAGGCTGCAGATCTAAGACAACCAATAATCAAACTGTACAATCAATCCTAGTAGCATTACTCCTTTTTTTATTTTTTTGGTTTGGCTTTGGGAATGGAAGAATTCCGTTCAAATATTTCAGTTTGTAAAACTACTTTTTCAAACTCTGTAACAGGTCTTTTGCTTTCAATAAGGTTTATCAAAAGCTCAATTGCTTTTTGTCCCATTTCAAATGCAGGTTGTTTAACAACGGTTAAACTTGGGTTCATAAGTTCCACCAGAGGCGAATTTGAAAAACCTACCAGCGCTATATCATCAGGAACTTTTACTTTAAATTTATTCAAGGCCAAAAGACAGCTAACCGTTAATTTATCACCGGCGCTGAAGATAGCAGTTGGTTTATCTTTTGAATTAATCAGGCTTCTAACTGCATCTTCTAATTCTTTATAGATCATTCCGCCATGGTTACAATTCTTTATATAAGATTCATTAAATGAAATTTTGTTGTCCGCCAGGGCTGCCTTATATCCATTCATTCTTTCAATAGATATGGATAAATGAGCTGCACTCGATAAGTGAGCAATTTTCCTATAGCCGGCGTCAATTAAATGTTGTGTTGCGTTATAAGCGCCCTGATAATTGTCGGCAACAACTTTATGTGTTTCAATTTCATCAGTTATCCTGTCGAAAAAAACAATAGGAAACCCTTTATCATGTAGATTTTTAAAATGATCAATTTTATCGGTTTCAGCCGATAGCGAAACCAGTAAACCATCAACTGACCTTGATGCAAGGTGCTCTACGTTTACAATTTCCCTTTCGTAAGATTCATGGCTTTGAGAAATAATAACGTGGTAACCCCGGTTATAAGCTACAGACTCGATACCATTAATCGCCTGAGAAAAATAGTTGTTGGCAATTTCACAAACAACTACACCAATTGAACGGCTGCGGCGTTCCTTTAAACTTAAAGCGATGGGGTTAGGCCGGTAATTGAACTGTTCGGCATATTCCACAACCAGTTTCTTGGTATCAGCACTTATTTCGTGGCTGCCACGCAAAGCACGTGACACGGTAGAAGTTGACAAGCCAAGCGCTTTCGCAATGTCTTTTATGGTGATCGGTTCGTACATTTTTTACCGTTTAAAGACTGTTTTTTTAAAATCAGTAATTTGTTGTGGAGGTCCTTTTTGTCCGATTTCTGCCATTTTATTTTTTTTAAGTCCCGTTGCAATCGTTGTCGGCAACGATTGCGTAAAAAAATCAATTCAAGTTTACAAATTTGTTAAATAAACGCTGTAGACTTGTTCTCAGTACTTCCTGAAAATACAAATAAGTTTCCACCCGAAGACTAAAAAAACAGAACACTGGATTTTTAACAGGTTTTAGAAATAATAAATATTGCTATATGAACAAACTACTGTGTTTTTTAACTGTATTATTTTTTGTCCCGATTTCGCTGTTTGCACAAACCAAAACAATTACCGGAAAGGTGGTTGATGAATCGGGTAATCCGATTGCCGGCGTAAACGTGATGGTAGTATCTACTAAAAAAGGAACCCAAACCGATAAGGATGGTAACTTTTCAATTTCAGTAAACGGTACAACCAACATTACATTTACATCGGTAGGTTACTCGGCTAAAACGATTTCGTCGGGTACCGGAGCGGCACTTTCTGTACAAATGCAGAAAGAAGTAAGTACGCTGGATGATGTAGTAGTCATAGGTTATCAAACTGTAAAAAGGAAAGACCTTTTGGCTTCTGTATCATCGGTAGGTGCCAAAGATCTTAAAGATATTCCTATAAACTCGGCGGCAGAAGCATTGAATGGCCGTTTGGCAGGTGTTACTGCAACAACATCTGAAGGTTCGCCTGATGCGGAAATAAAAATTCGGGTTAGAGGTGGTATGTCTATCACCGGAGATAATACACCGTTGTATATAGTAGATGGAATTCAGGTTGAGAATGGCCTTTCAGCTATTTCTCCCCAAGACATTCAATCTATCGACGTACTGAAAGACGCGGCGGCAACTGCCATTTATGGTGCCCGTGGCGGAAACGGAGTAATAATCATTACAACAAAAAGTGGCAGACCAGGTAAAATTAAAATTGGTTATAACGGATATGTAGGAGTAAAGTTTCTGGCAAAAAAATTAAAAGTGTTAGATCCTTACGATTATGTGATCTATCAATCTGAAAGATCAAGAGGTAGCAGCAGCGACAGTACAACATTCCTCAATAATTTTGGAACAACCTGGGATACATTAAATGTTTACAAGAATATTGACAGAGTGGATTGGCAGGACGAAGTGTTTGGAAACACAGGTATCATGCAAACACATAATCTTACCGCCAGCGGTGGCTCCCAAAAGATAACCTACAATTTTGGCTATACTTATAACGATGATAAAGCAGTTGTTTTGAACTCGAGCTTTAAGAGGCATTTATTTAATTTAAAGGGCGATTATAAAATTACGAAAGACATAAAACTTGGTGTTGGTATGCGTTACACTCACCAGGATGTGTTAGGTGCAGGCGTTTCTTCTGAGACAGGAACTTCATATAACAGGCTTCGCAATGCGATCAAATACAGGCCTTTCCTGTCGCCAAACCAACTGATTGATGAGCCGGATCCAATTGCCGAAACCACAGTAGGTAATGGACTGATACTTGTGAATCCAATTCAGCTTGCTAATTCGGAGTACAGGAAAAAATCCGGCGATGTGTTTAACATCAATGCAAATGTTTCATGGAAAATATTGAAAAACCTCACGTTTAAAACTACAGTGGGCTACGATGTAAATAAATCAATCGACAGGCAATTCAGCGATTCAATTACTCCTTATGCCATTACGCAGGGCGGAGCAAAACCAATTGTTCGTCTTGATTCTATTGAAGGAAAAACATTCACCAATTCGAATGTACTTACCTATTCACTAAAGGGATTGAGGAATAAACATGATATTGACATCATGGTAGGTGAAGAAACCTATGAATTGAAAACTGAAACAAGACAGAGCTTGTTTGGTGGCTATGCAACTTTTACTCCATACAAAACGGCTTTTGAACAAACCAATCTGGGAACCGCTTTTGCAGGTTATCCAAAACTTGGCAAAACACGGTATACCAGCTTGTCTTTCTTTGGCAGGGTGAATTATTCTTTCATGGACAAATACCTTGTTTCGGTTAACGTAAGGCAGGATGGCGCTTCTAAATTTGGGCCGGGAAACAAGTGGGGAACTTTTCCTGCAGCATCAGTTGCCTGGAGGGTTTCAAATGAAAAGTTCATGGAGAAAGTTAAGTTCATTAACGACCTTAAGGTTAGGGTAGGTGTTGGTAGCATTGGTAATAACCGTATCAAAGATTATTTGTACCTCACTACTTACAGTAATAATGGTAACTATTTTTATGGATTGGATAATGTAGGTGTAAATGCCTTTTATTCTACCGGCCTGGTTAATCCCGATTTGAAATGGGAAGCAACAGTGAACAGAAACTTTGGGTTGGATATTACGATGTTCAACAGGAGAATTGATATGAGTATTGACTACTACCACAATACATCAAGTGATCTGTTACTTGAAGTGCCAGTTGCAAGTACATACGGTTATTCAAAACAATTGCAAAACGTAGGTAAAACCTCAAACAAAGGATTCGAATTTCAGGTAAATGCGGCCATCATAAAAGGCAAGAAGGATTTCACCTGGAATGCTAATTTCAATTTCTCAACCAACAATAACAGGGTAGAACAATTAGGATTTAATCAAACTCAATTTTTTGCTGATCCAAGTTGGGGCGTTTCAGGGCAGCCAACCGATTATATCCAGCGCATCGGCGATCCAGTTGGTTCTATGTATGGACTGGTTAACGACGGATTCTACACCCTGAATGATTTTGACTATAATGCGTCCACCATGGCCTATACTTTAAAAGCCGGTATTCCTACCAACGTTGCGATCATTGGAGTGGTTCAACCTGGTTCAGTAAAGTTCAGAGACCTGGATGGTGATGGCGCAGTTACTTTAGACAAAGACAGGCAGATCATTGGTAATCCAACTCCAAAGTTTTCTGGAGGTTTGAATCAACAATTCACTTATAAGAACTGGGATATGAGTTTGTTTGTAAACTTCTCTTATGGCAACGATATTTACAATGCCAATAAGATAGAACTTACAAACGGGTACAGTAACAATTCGAATTTACTGGATATAATGGCAGATCGCTGGAAGATTGTTTCTCCAACGGGTCAAACAACACAATGGATAAATGGTGCAACTGCCTATGGTATTGCGCCCGACCAGATCGCTGCTATTAACGGTAATGCTACCATGTGGCAACCTATTAAGAGCGCTGGTGCATTTACGCCATCATCTTGGGCTATCGAGGATGGTTCATTCATAAGAGTGAATAATATTACAGTTGGTTATACATTACCTGTAAAAACATTGGTACGTATGCATATGAGTAAATTACGTTTTTATTTAACGGCGAATAACCTGGCAGTTCTTACCAGCTACTCTGGGTACGATCCGGAAGTGAGTGTGAGAAGGAGTGGCTTAACACCTGGCCTTGATTACTCAGCTTATCCAAAAAGCCGCACATTTATTTTTGGGATCAACGCATCATTTTAATTAATACAATTTAAAACTAGCTATATGAACACAAAAATTTTAAATCGATTTACTTTACTGATAGTGACAGGTTTACTGTTCTTATCAAGCGGTTGTAAAAAATATCTTGATCAGAAACCCATAACTGAAGTGGGGGCCGAACTGGTGTTTAAAGATGTTGCTACAACAAGGCAGGCCGTTGTGGCAGCATACAGCCGCCTCGTTGGCGATCAGGGCTATGGCATCCGCTTAAGTTTGTATTATCCTTTGGATAACGACGAAATGCAGGGACCAACCGGTGGAGCTGATAATGACAGAAGGGATATTGCCCGTTACCAGGCAACATCAAGTAATGCTCAGTTGGAAAGGCCATTTAATCAAATTTTCCAGGGAATAGAGTATGCAAACATCTGCATTGATAATATTCCGAAGATGGATCTATACACTAATGGAACAGACCAGGAGAAAAAACAATTGCAGCGTTTGTATGGAGAGGCATTAACGTTGAGAGCACAATTTTACCTGGAAGCAATACGCAACTGGGGTGATCTGCCTAAGCACTTTGTTCCTGCCTATGCGCAGGCAGGTGTAAATCAGTTTCCCGAAAAAGTTGACAGGGACACGTTATATGGTCAATTATTGGCCGATCTTAAAATTGCGTCAGACCTGGTTCCATGGAGAAATGAAGTAGCAGCAATTGGGGATAATGTCGATGAAAGAATTACTAAGGGTGCGGTAAAAGGATTGCGTGCAAGAATTGCTTTATTTCGAGGTGGATATTCACTTCGCCAGGATGGAACAATAAAAAGAGGATCTAATCATCTTTTCTATTACCAGATGGCAAAGGACGAATGTGATGCAATTATCAGTTCTGGTCAGCATAATTTAAACCCCAGCTTCAAGAGTTTGTGGAAAGACCAGGTTTGTGGCCATGTTGTTTCGGATCCACATGGAGAATTGATGTTTCAGGCCAGCGCATTTGGTTTAACCGGAGCAGAGGATACTAAACTTGGTTATTATAACGGGCCAAGAGTAAATAACAAAGGTAATAGCAGTGTAAACCCTTTGCCAACTTATTTATACTTGTTCGATTCTACCGATCAGCGCAGGGATGTTACTTGTGCGCTTTATTTCACTCTTTTAACAGGTGCAAGGCAGGGGCAGGTAATTACAAATATGACTGACGGAAAATACAGGAGAGATTGGGTAACCAATCCTACCATTGATCCAAACAGTTCAGTGCAATACCTAGGATTAAAGTGGCAGTTCTTACGCTATTCAGATGTATTACTGATGTATGCCGAAGCAGAGAATGAAATTAACGGTCCAACGGCTGCGGCGTACACAGCTATAAATATGGTTAGAAGAAGAGGATTTGGCAAGCCAATAACAACACCTAACGCAACTGTTGACCTTGCTGGGTTAAGCAAAGGGACTTTTTTTGAAGCTCTTGTAAGAGAGAGAGCTTTGGAACTAGGAGGGGAAGGAATCAGAAAATACGATTTATTGCGTTGGAATCTATTAGCCGCTGCAATAGCACATTCGAAAGCCAACCTTGCCAAAATGGGAGTACTTGCAGCAATGACGGATCCGACATATATGGCTGGTTTGCCGTCATACTGCAAAACAACAACCTTGCCCATAGCAATGTATTATAATACCGGAACAACTTCTGATGATAATAATATTGGTGGTCTCTGGAGAAATTCTTTGTATAAAACAGCTCCAACAACAACACCGTCAGGTACAACAAAAGTTACCTGGTTAAGTACAGCTATCACAGCGTCGGGTACTACATCTCCGTTGGGTAGATTTGCAACGGGTTTCACAACCGGTAAATCAGAGTTGTTGCCTTTACCACAACCAGCTTTGGATGCTAATTTTAAACTGGTTCAAAACCCCGGATATTAATTTTTTTTCATAGCGTAGTTTTTCAAAAGGCTGTTGCGATTGCAGCAGCCTTTTTTTTCAAAAGAAAAGATCATGAAAAAGACGGTAATATTTTTTTTACTTTTTTTGTTTTGCGCTTTGCAACTGGTTGCGCAGTCTAATAAAATTGTTGTAGCCAAAGATGGTAGTGGCGATTATACAACAGTACAGGCTGCGCTAGATGCTGTTGTACCCGGAAACAATAAACCGGTTTCGATTTTCATAAAAAAAGGATTGTATAAAGAAGTGATTATTGTAGATGCCCGTAAAAATTTTATTACACTTACCGGAGAAGACGAGGCAAACACCATCCTCAGTTTTGATAACCATGCCGGTACCCGTTTGCCAAATGGTGATACACTCAATACCTGGACCTGTGCTTCTTTTTTTGTTTATGGTAATGATTTTCATGCGGAGAATTTAACTTTCGAAAACAAAGCAGGATTCACGGCCGGGCAGGCAGTTGCGCTAAGGGTTGAGGGAAGCCGTGTGTCATTTAAAAACTGCCGTATTGTTGGCTTTCAGGATGTACTGTTCCTGAGTGGCTCAGGTGTAAAACATTATTTTGAAAACTGTTATATAGAAGGCACCACCGATTTTATTTTTGGTGCAGCAACAGCCGTATTTCAAAACTGCCACATCCACAGCAAAAAGAATTCGCATGTTACGGCTGCATCAACCAACAGCATCATTCCTTTTGGTTTTGTTTTTTTCGATTGTAAACTTACAGCCGATAGCAATATCAATAAAGTATCTCTCGGTCGTCCGTGGACGCCCACTGCAAGTGTAACGTATATAAACTGCTGGATGGGCAAACACATCATTTCAGAAGGGTGGAATAACTGGAAAAATCCAGCTAATGAAACTACAGCAAGATATGCTGAATATAACAGTACAGGGCCGGGAGCCAATGCTGCTTCAAGAGTTTCGTGGAGCAAACAAATTAGCGATGAAGAAGTAAAGAGATTTAGCCTGAAAAATATTCTGGGAGAATGGGATATTTACAGAAAGCAATAAAATGGTATGCGTAAAATAAACACAGCTTTATGTTCTTTTGGTATGAGTGGATTGGTGTTCCATTCACCGTTTATTCATCTTCACGATGGATTTGAATTGTATGCTGTATGGGAGAGAACAAAAAAACTGGCTGCGGGAAAATATCCCGGTATAAAAACATTCCGTTCGCTGGAAAGCATGCTGGCCGACGAGGAAATTGAACTGGTGGTTGTAAATACACCCATCTACACACATTATGAATATACAAAACTTGCCTTGCTGGCAGGTAAGCATGTTATAGTGGAGAAAGCATTTACTGTTACTGTGGCGGAAGCTGCAGAACTGATTACACTTGCCGAAAAGCAAAACAGAAAATTATCGGTTTACCAAAACCGCCGATGGGATAGTGATTTTAAAACCGTTCAAAAGATTGTGCAGCAAAAATTGCTGGGTGATATTGTAGAGGCTGAAATTCATTTCGATCGTTATAACGAAAACCTAAGTCCCAAGCTTCATAAAGAAACACCGGGCCCCGGTGCCGGCATCATACCGGATCTTGGCCCCCATTTGATAGACCAGGCTTTGCAATTATTTGGAATGCCCGATGCAGTATTTGCTGATGCCACTAACCTCAGACTGATCTCAAAAGTAGAAGACTATGTGGAGATCATTCTGTTTTATCAAAATTTAAGGGTACGCTTAAAAGCAGGCTACCTCGTTCGGGAAATATTGCCTGCGTATATTTTTCATGGCACCAAAGGGAGTTTTATTAAATCGAGAGCCGATGTGCAGGAAACTGATTTACAAAAAGAAAAGGATTTAACAGATGCGGATTGGGGAACAGAACCGGAAACAGCTAAAGGATTACTGCATACAGAAATTGACGGAAAGATTATCAGGGAATATGTGGTTTCTGAAAAAGGTAACTATATGGAATATTATAATGGTATTTACGACGCACTGCGAAATAGTAAATCGTTGCCTGTTACTGCACAGGAAGGATTAAATGTAATAAGTGTTACTGAAGCTGCTTTTAAGAGTATTGAAAAGGAAAGAATCTATAAGGTATAACGAACAATGAAAAATATTTTATTATGTTTATTGATTACAACCGGTACACTGCATGCACAGGTTTCAAAAGTATGGGTATCAGATAACGGAGACGGCACTTTTAAAAATCCTGTTATCCATGCCGATTACAGCGATCCTGATGCTATCAGGGTTGGCGATGATTTTTATATGATATCTTCCAGCTTTAATCATGTGCCGGGTTTACCCATTTTACATTCTAAAGATTTAGTTAACTGGAAACTTATTGCATTTGCTTTGCAGCAACAACAACCTGTTGAGCATTTCAGCAAAGTACAGCATGGCGGCGGCGTATGGGCTCCTTCCATCCGGTACCATAAAAACGAATTTTATATTTACTATCCCGATCCTGATTTCGGTATTTATCTCACTAAAGCGAAAAATATCCTTGGTCCCTGGACAGCGCCTGTGCTCGTTGAATCAGGAAAAGGGTTGATAGACCCATGCCCCTTATGGGACGATGATGGAAAAGTTTATCTCGTTCATGCCTTTGCCGGAAGCCGGGCCGGTTTTAAAAGCATTATCGTTGTTAAGCAAATGAATGCTGATGGTACAAAAACAATTGACGACGGCGTGATGGTTTATGACGGCCATGAAAATGATCCAACAATAGAAGGCCCTAAGTTTTACAAACGAGATGGCTACTATTATATTTTTGCGCCTGCAGGTGGCGTAAGTACCGGATGGCAAACAGTATTGCGTTCGAAAAATATTTATGGGCCTTATGAAAGAAAGGTTGTGATGGACCAGGGCTCATCTAAAATTAACGGCCCACACCAGGGCGCATGGGTAAATACACAAACCGGTGAAGATTGGTTCCTTCATTTTCAGGATACAGATGCTTATGGAAGAGTTGTGCATCTTCAACCGATGAAATGGATAAATGATTGGCCGGTGATTGGAGTAGATAAAAACGATGATGGAAAAGGAGAACCGGTTTCGTTATACAAAAAACCAAATGTTGGTAGAGTATTCCCGATTGTTACACCTGCAGAAAGCGATGAATTTAATTCGCCGAAGCTTGGGCTGCAATGGCAATGGCAGGCAAATTCAAATACCGGCTGGGCTTTTCCAACTACCACGGGATCGTTAAGGATGTTTTCAGTTTATCAGCCCGACTCAATAAATAATTTATGGAATCTGCCAAATATACTTGCTCAAAAACTGCCGGCTGAAGAATTTACTGCAAGAGTTAGACTTCGGTTCAATCCAAAATTTGACAACGAACATTTCGGACTTATTATGTTTGGAACTGACTATGCATATATCTCAATTGAAAAAAGATATTCCCACCTTTTTGTTATTGCTAAAGAAAATATTAAGGCCGATAAAAACAATAAAGAGGAAGAAACTGCATCACTGCCCGTTTCCGGCAACGAATTTTACCTGGAAATAAACGTACAAAAAGGCGGCATCTGCCATTTTGGTTTCAGTACCGATGGAGAAAAGTTTGCCACGCTGTTAAAACCATTTGTTGCCAGGCCGGGCAAGTGGGTAGGAGCTAAGGTAGGTATGTTCTGTTTACGCAACAACATTACCAACGATGCAGGGTATGTCGATGTTGATTGGTTTAGAATTGAAAAATTATAATGATGAAAAGAATATTTGCACTAGTTACTTTAAGTATTTCAGCTTTGCTGGTCAATGCTCAATCAAAACAGGAAACTGACGTCGCAACAGCAACTGAACAATTGCGAAAGGCGATGGTAGATGCAGACTCCAGCATGCTTGAAAAACTTGTATCGCCAAAACTGAGTTACGGCCATTCCGGCGGGCATATTGATAATCAAAAAGAATTTGTTCAAAAGATAGTTTCCGGCAAGAGCGATTTTGTAACATTGGAGTTTGTGGAGCAAACAATTTCAATAAACAAAAATGTTGCCATTGTTCGGCACAAATTCAATGCGTCAACTAACGATAATGGCAAGCCAGGAGAAGTGCATCTGGCAGTTTTGCTGATTTGGCAAAAGCTGCATGGAGACTGGAAATTACTGGCCCGACAGGCTATAAAAATTCAATAAATACCAGTTTAAAAAAACCGGTATCGTTCTCGGGAACGATTGCGTAAATAAACATCTTTTTTTACTCTTTTACCAGCCGATAAATTGGTAAAATTGATGAACAGAAAACGAATGATTGCGATGAAAAAAAACCTTGTTGTGTTATTGCTTGTTGTAGGCTGTTTTGCTTTTTTATCGCCCGATAAAAAACCAACCATTTTTTTGATTGGCGACAGCACTATGGCAAACAAACCGCTGGATGAAAATCCGGAAAGAGGTTGGGGGCAATTATTTCCAGGTTACATGACCGATGAAGTAGAAATACAAAACCACGCAGTTAACGGTCGCAGTACAAAAAGTTTTTTAAAAGAGCATCGTTGGGATACGGTGATGAGCCGGATGAAGGCTGGTGATTATGTGATGATACAGTTTGGCCATAACGACGGTAAAGTTGAAGACAGTAACCGTTCGGCACCTGCCCATACTTTGTACAAAGAGAATTTAATCCGTTACGTAAATGATACAAGAAGTAAAGGTGCAACACCTATACTTATTACGCCGGTAATGCGCCGGAAATTTGATGCTGCCGGAAAATTTGTTGATCAGCATGGGGATTATCCCGCCGTAGTAAAAGAAGTTGCTGCTGCAATGAATGTATTGCTAATCGATTTACATAAAAGCAGTGAAGCCTTAATTGTAAAAGAAGGCGTTGAAAACAGCCGTCGTTTATTTTTAAATATCCCTGCCAGTCATTTTAAAAATTACAAGGGCAAGGAAGAAGACAATACGCATTTCAGTGAATATGGAGCATCTTCTGTTGCATCGTTAGTTTGTCAGAGCATTAAAGAGCAAAATCTGCCGTTGGCAAAATATTTAAAACCTTCAGATTTTAAAGAAAAATACGCTTTTGAATTACCAAAAATATATTCGCCGCATTTCAAGCGTGATACATTCAATATTGTAAACTATGGTGCTATAGCAGATGGAATGACGTTAAATTCTGCTGCCATCAACAAGACGATTGACGAGTGTGCCAAACAAGGCGGCGGTACCGTTTTGATTCCACAAGGTTCTTATGTAACCGGTCCAATTATCATGAAAAGCAATATCAACCTGCATCTGGCTAAGGGTGCGTTGGTGATCTTCAGTTCCGACTTTAACCAATATCCCCTCGTTGTCTCGTCCTTCGAAGGAGTTGACGCAGCAAGATGTCAATCACCGGTTGTAGCAGAAAATCTTGAAAATATTGCTATAACCGGTCCCGGCATTATAAATGGCAACGGGTATTACTGGCGGCCAATTAAAAAAGAAAAGTTAACCGAAAGCCAGTGGAAAAATCATCAGAGAGATTATGGCGGCGTATTGACTGCCGATAAAAAAATGTGGTACTCTTCCGAAAAAGCATTGAAAGGATCACTCACTAACAATATTGGTAAACTTACAGAAGGAAAAACTCTGGCCGATTTTGAAGATGTAAAAGATTTTCTTCGTCCGAATATGATCCGCATTTATCAATGCAAAAATATTCTGATAGAAGATGTGACTTTTGAAAACTCACCAGCCTGGACAACACACCTGATGATGAGTGAACACATCACGTTAAAAAATCTGAAAGTAAAAAACCCATGGTACGGCACCAATACCGATGCACTTGACCTGGAGAGTTGCAAAAATGCATTGGTTGAAGGTTGCAATTTTGATACCGGCGATGATGGCATTACAATAAAGAGTGGCCGTGATGCAGAAGGAAGAAAACGCGGCATGCCAACGCAGGATATAATTGTGAACAATTGCACGGTCTATCATTCTCACGGAGGTTTTGTGGTGGGAAGTGAGATGAGCGGCGGTGCCAACAATCTGTTCATAAGCAACTGTACTTTTATAGGCAGCGATATTGGTCTGCGTTTTAAAACTACCCGTGGCCGGGGCGGCATTGTTGAAAATGTTTATGTGAACCATGTAAATATGAAAGACATACCAGCAGAAGCTATTCTCTTCGACATGTATTACGCAGCAAAAGATCCGGTGGTATTAGCAGGGGAAAAGCGTGAACCTCCTGTTGTTGAATTTAAAACTGTTGACGAAACAACACCGCAGTTCCGGAATTTTTATTTCCGCAATATTACCTGTAATGGCGCAGCCAAAGGGATATTTGTGCGTGGCATACCGGAAATGCATGTAAAAAATGTTTTAATAGAAAACGCTGTATTGCAGGCTGATGAGGGAATAGACATTCAGGAAGCCAGCGGCATCACGCTGAATAATATTACCATGATACCGAAAAACGCAAACCCGGTTGTATATGTTTTAAACAGCGATAATATCAACATCGATAATTTAAAATACAAGGATGGAGCGGAAGTGTTGGCACAGGTGCAAGGTGATAGAACAAAAAATATTTCTATATTAAATACAGATATAACAAAAGCAAAACAAAAACTCGTTACAGGATTTGGCTCAGCCGATGCTGTAGTATGTTGGGTTAAACCGGCAGCCATAGAAACAAAAAAGCCAAAAGGGAAAAGCAAGAAAAATTAAGATGAAGAAAATAATCGCAATAGTGTTTTTAATGGGACTTGTTTCAGCAACTACAGCGCAACAGTTGCCGTACTCACAGCAGATGTCGCAAACGGCTATGAATCTATGGCCTGATTCATTTAAAATAAAACCAGGTATTGCAAGATGGAGTTACGATCAGGGGGTTATCTTAAAAGGAATTGAGGGCGTTTGGAAATTATACGGCGAAGGAAAATACTTCAACTACATTCAGCACAGCATGGATTTTTATGTGCAGGATAACGGCAAAATAAAAGATTACAAAAAAGATGAGTTCAACATCGACCATACAAACAATGGCAAACTGGTTATGATGTTGTATAATGTAACCGGCAAGGAAAAATATAAGAAGGCAATTGATTTGATCCGCAGCCAGTTTGATGAGCATCCACGCACTAAGGAAGGCGGGTTCTGGCATAAGAAAATTTATCCCTGGCAGGTTTGGCTGGATGGATTGTATATGGGGCAGCCGTTTTATGCTGAATATGCAAAAATGGCTGGTCAGGAGAAAGTTTTTGATGATATAGCTGCTCAGTTTATCAATATTGAAAGACATACCCGTGATGCAAAAACCGGTTTACTCTATCACGGCTGGGATGAAAGCAAAGAACAACAATGGGCAAATAAGGAAACCGGAACTTCGCCGCATTTCTGGGGCAGGGCATTAGGCTGGTATGGCATGGCCATGGTTGATGTACTGGATTATTTTCCGACCAATCATCCGGGAAGAGATTCTATAATTCAGATTTTAAATCGCTTTGCAACAGCTGTAACGAAAGTGCAGGAGAAAAAATCAGGTCTATGGTATGATATTGTAGACTTGCCAAACAAGCCAAAAAATTATAAAGAAGCATCTGCTTCCTCCATGTTGGTGTACACACTAGCTAAGGCGGTTCGCAATGGTTATATACCTGCATCGTTTTCAAAAAATGCAAAGAAAGGGTATGACGGCATCATCAAAGAATTTATTGAAGTGGATGCAAACGGACAAACCAATTTAAAAGGGACGGTAAGCGTTTCGGGCCTCGGCGGCAAACCTTACCGTGACGGCAGCTTTGATTATTATATGAGTGAACCTGTAGTTGTTAACGATCCCAAAGGCATGGGCGCTTTTATTTTAGCAAGTGTGGAAATGGAAATGGCTGCTTTGCCCAAGCCGGGGAACGGTAAAAACGTAGTGCTGGATAATTATTTTAATAACGAATGGCGTAAGGATGGTTTTGGAAAAAATACTCGTTGGCATTATACCTGGGATGAAATGGATAATGGCGGATTCAGTTTGTTTGGCGATATCTGGCAATCTTATGGATCAAATATCTGCAGCCTTGATGCAGCACCCACTTCAGAAAATATGAAGAAAGCTTCTGTGTATATCATCGTTGATCCTGATGGACCGAAGGACACGAAGACTCCAAACTATATGGATGAGAAATCTGCAATTGAAATTGCCAGCTGGGTAAAATCCGGTGGTGTGTTATTGCTGATGACAAACGATTCATCCAACTGCGATTTGAAATATTTTAATACACTTTCAGATAAATTCGGAATTCATTTTACGGATTTTGGAAGAAATTTTGTTAAAGGAAATGAATTTGAAACCGGTGCCGTGTATAATACGCTCAATGCTGTTTTTAAGAAAACAAAAAAGATGTACCTGAAAGAAATCAGCACCATCGACGTAAAAGCGCCTGCTGTTTCTTTAGTTGAGAAAGACAGCGAAGTAATCTTTGCAACTGCTAAATATGGTAAAGGTACAGTAGTTGCATTAGGCGATCCGTGGATATACAATGAATATTTAGACGGAAGAAAGCTCCCTGCCGAGTTCGAAAATTTTACGGCTGCAAATGAACTGGTGCAGTGGTTATTAAAGCAGGCTAAAAAAACAAAATGAGTTTATTTAAGAAAATAGCATTGATCGTCTGGACGGTATTTTTTACCGGAGCTGCCGTATTTGCCCAAAAGCAAATTGTAGTATGTAAGGATGGCAAAGGCGATTTCAAAACCATTCAGGAAGCTATTAATAGTTTGTCTGTTGCCAAAGAACAGCGAATCATCCTCATAAAAAAAGGAACCTACAACGAAAAAATATTTATTGATAAAGATTTTATTACGCTGAAGGGGGAGAACGAAAAAAATACCATCATCAGCATCAGTCTGGCAAGAGATGAATGGCGCTGCGATAATACTGATGATTACGGCACCGCAACAATCAATCTGAAGGGAAGCGATATTATCATTCAGAATTTATCTTTTATCAATAGCTACGGAAAAGATAATTCTAAAGAAAAAGCTATTGCCTGTGCATCTGAGGCAGGTAAAACAAAAACTATCAGACCCGGCAGTCACCAGATGGCCCTGCGTTCTTTTGCAACAACGAGGTTAATTGTGAAGAACTGCATTTTCCGTGCTTTTGGTGGTGATACGGTGAGTCCTTGGAATACAGAAGATGGTATGTACTATTTTAAGGATTGTATTATGGAAGGCGGGGTTGATTTTTATTGTCCACGTGGATGGGCACTGGCAGAGGGTTGTACGTTTATTTGTCACAATAAGGAGGCTGCCATCTGGCACGACGGTAGTAAATATGAATCTTCGAAAACAGTTTTGATCAATTGTAAGTTCACCGGTGATGATGGATATAAACTGGGCAGGTATCACCGTGACGCACAATTCTATCTTTTCAATTGCAGCTTCGATAAGAACATGGCCGATGCCGATATCTATCAACGGGAAGCCAATCCGCCCAATGTTATTCTATGGGGGAAAAGAGTTTACTATTATAACTGTATGAAAGCAGGCGGTAATTATAAATGGTTCGCCGATAATTTACCTGCCGGTTTCAGTATGAATGATTATTCAACAGCCTGGGTGTTCGATTACAAATGGGATCCGGCTAAAACTGTCGAAGCTATAGAAAATGATTTTGGCTCACAGAGCGCCATAGCCGTACCAACCGGCATTGTGAGTGAGGTGAAACCGCAGATGGACTTAACCGATCCGGTTGCTGAGAACATGTTATTGTATCAACGTGCCAATGGAGGCTGGCCCAAACATTTCCAGGGCGATAGAAAAGTAGATTACAACCGTGTGCTTACCGATGATGAAAAAGTAGAGTTGATTTCCGGATATGCTGCAGGTAAAGATGCAACGATAGACAATGAAGCGACAACCAAAGAGATTAGATACCTGGCAAAAGCTTTTAAACAAACGAATAATAAAAACTATTTAAGAGCCGCAACAAAGGGGGTTGAGTATTTATTGAATGCGCAGTATGCCAATGGCGGCTGGCCGCAGTTCTTTCCCGACGTAAGCAGTTACCGCAGCCAAATCACTTACAACGACAATGCGATGATTAACGCATTAGATGTTTTGTATGATGTGGTGAATAAAAAAAACGGACTGGACATAATTGTAGACATCAATATAAACCGATGTATTGATGCAGTAGTAAGAGGCGTGCAATGCATTTTAAAAACCCAGTTGAAACAAGATGGGAAATTGACCGCCTGGTGTGCCCAGTACAACGCCAGAACATTGCAGCCAGAAATGGCCCGCAAGTTCGAATTGGTTTCTTTGAGCGGCATGGAGTCGGTTAACATTGTCAGATTCTTAATGAAGATTGAGAACCCGTCGCCTGCAATTATCGAATCGGTTACTGCTGCGATTGAGTGGTTTGAAAAAGTGAAAATTGCCGGTTATAAATATATGGACGTAGCAACACCTAATGAAAAAAGCGGACGGGACAGGGTGATTGTTCCAGACAGTGCAGGTATTCTCTGGGCAAGGTTCTATGATGTTGAAACCAACGAACCTTTTTTTGCCGGCCGCGACAGCAAGCGACACAGCTCACTTGCTGAAGTGGAAAATGAAAGAAGGATCGGCTATGCCTGGTACGGGACATGGCCTGCAAAGCTGATTGCTAAAGAATATCCTGAATGGAAACAAAAATGGAGTGTAAAAAACTAAAAATTGTTTTACAATATTAATGGCTGTTTATGTTGTTATCTAAATTTAATTTAAAAAATATCAAAGCCGGCTCGGCAGAAGTGCCCGACCCCGCTTTGTTTGAATTGCCTGAAAAAGTTTTACAATTTGGAACCGGTGTTTTACTGAGAGGGTTGCCGGATTATTTTATTGACAAGGCAAACAAGCAGGGGATTTTCAACGGCCGTATTGTAGTCGTAAAATCAACCGATGGAGGCGATGCTACCGCTTTCGACAAACAGGATGGTTTATATACCATTTGTGTTCGTGGCATTGAAGATGGAAAAAAGCAGGAAGAAAATATTGTTTCCGCTTCTATCAGCAGGGTATTATCTGCAAAAAGCGAGTGGAATAAAATACTTGAATGTGCACACAATCCCGAAATGAAAATTATCATATCCAATACCACTGAAGTAGGCATCCAGTTGGTGCAGGATGATATCCGCCGTCATCCGCCGGTTTCTTTTCCTGGCAAACTGCTGTCATTTTTATATGAACGTTATAAGGCCTTCGACGGAAGTTTACAGTCGGGTATGGTGATCGTGCCAACAGAATTGATCGTTGACAATGGGAAAAAACTTGAATCAATTGTTACCGAACTTGCTCACCTGAACGGACTGGAAGTGAATTTTATAGACTGGCTGGAAAAATCAAATTCATTTTGCAGTTCGCTTGTAGACAGGATTGTGCCAGGCAAACCTGCAAAGGATTTAAAACAAACTATAGAAAATGAAACCGGCTACAAGGATGACCTGATGCTCATGACAGAAGTGTACCGGCTTTGGGCAATTGAAGGCAATGAAAAAATTGCGGAAACATTATCGTTTGCAAAAGCGGATAAGGGAGTGGTAATAGCGGATGATATTGATCTTTTCAGAGAACTGAAACTTCGTTTGCTGAACGGTACCCATACCTTGAGCAGCGGTGTTGCTTTTTTATCGGGCATAGCAACAGTAAAAGATGCGATGGATAATTTTCAGATGCATGAGTATATTAAAGTGCTGATGCAGTCGGAGATTGCTT
The DNA here is from genome assembly GCA_024642285.1 of Sphingobacteriales bacterium. GTDB lineage: Bacteria > Bacteroidota > Bacteroidia > Chitinophagales > Chitinophagaceae > Ferruginibacter. Next base: position 12,185 of record JAHEBJ010000023.1, on the reverse strand, counting down.
CTGCTGTTCCTTACAAAACCACGCCTGCGCAAACCGACGGATTTTCAACAAATTGTCTGGACAGATTTCGCAATCCTTTTATTGAGCACCAGTGGTTAAGTATTACAGCGCAATACAGTTCCAAAATGAAACTAAGGGTGGTGCCGGTTTTGCTGCAATATTATTCATTGTTTAATAAAATGCCGGAGAAAATAGCAACGGGTTTTGCAGCTTATATTTATTTTATGAGAGCAGTTAAAGAAGAGAAAGGTGTTTTTTACGGCAGATTTGAAGGAACTGATTATCCGATAACGGATGATAAGGCTTTTTATTTTTATGAAAAATGGCAAAACGTTCAGCCTGCATTAATAGCATCAACAGTGTTAAAGGATAATTCTTTGTGGGGATACGATTTAACTGCATTGGCAGGATTTGCAGATGCGGTGCAGGAAAAGATTAATGACATTGAAGAAAACGGTATGGCATCGGTGATTGATCCGCTGCATACCAAAAAAAGTATCGCATAATGAAAAGCAGGTTAGTAAAAGTTCATCCGGATGATAATGTATTGGTTGCTCTGGCAAATTTGTCTAAAGGCGAAACCCTAAGCTACAACGGAGAAGAATTTGTTTTGCAGGATGATATTCCTGCCAAGCATAAATTTGTTACTGCTGATTTAAAAACGGGCGACATTGTACATATGTACGGTGTGATGGTTGGGAAGGCTCAGACGGATATTCCAAAAGGCGGAATTATTTCTACCGCCAATTTAAAACATGCCGCCGAACCATTTGTGTATCGTAAAGTAGATTATGAATGGCAGGCACCCGATGTTTCAAAATTCAGCCACAGAACATTTAATGGATATCATCGCAGCAATGGTGATGTAGGTACAGCCAATTACTGGTTATTTATACCAACTGTTTTTTGTGAAAACAGAAACCTTGATGTGATAAGGGAAGCTCTGCACAATGAATTGGGCTATGCGGTCACGGCAAAATATAAACAGTATGCTCACAAGTTGGTTGAAGCTTTTAAAAAAGGCGAAGATATTTCTGTAGTTGACCTTTCTGCAGATTATCAAAATAAAGCCAGCCGTGTTTTTGAAAATGTTGACGGCATAAAATTTTTAAATCATCAGGGAGGCTGTGGCGGCATAAGGCAGGACGCAGCGGTATTGAGTAAGTTATTGGCTTCTTATGCCAATCATCCTAATGTGGCCGGCGTTACAGTTTTAAGTCTGGGTTGCCAGAATTTACAGGTACAGGATTTTAAAAATGATCTGCAGGCACTCAATCCGAAATTTGATAAACCCTTATACATTTTTGAACAACAGCAATCGCAGAGCGAAGAGCAATTAATTGCCGAAGCTATTCAAAAAACATTCACAGAGTTAATTGAAATAAATAAGTTTGAAAGAAAACCTGCACCACTCAGTAAACTATGCATTGGCGTAAAATGCGGTGGCAGCGACGGCTTCAGCGGCATCTCTGCTAACCCTGCTGTAGGTTATTGCAGCGATCTGGTTGTTGCTTTGGGCGGGAAAATTTTGTTAGCCGAGTTTCCGGAATTGTGCGGCGTTGAGCAAAATTTAATCGATAGAACAAAAGATGAAGCGGCTGCAAAAAAATTCATCAGTTTAATGACCAGTTACAATGATGCTGCCTTAAGCGTAGGCTCGGGATTTCACATGAACCCGTCTCCCGGAAATATTAAAGATGGATTAATTACGGACGCAATCAAAAGTGCAGGCGCCGCAAAAAAAGGAGGCACATCACCAGTGGTTGATGTTTTGGATTATACCGAGCCTGCGACAAAACCGGGATTGAATTTAGTTTGCACGCCTGGAAATGATGTGGAAGCAACAACAGGTAAAGCAGCAAGCGGTGCTACATTAATTTTATTCACCACCGGTTTGGGTACACCAACCGGCAATCCTGTTTGTCCAACAATCAAAGTTTCAACCAACAGTAATCTTACCAAAAGGATGAACGATATAATTGATATTGATTGTGGACCGGTGATAGAAGGCGAAAAAACAATTGAACAAATGGGAGAAGACATTCTGGAGTACTGCATCAAAGCTGCCAGCGGTAACGTAATACCAAAAGCAGTCTTGCTGAATCAAGATGATTTTATTCCATGGAAAAGAGGCGTTTCGCTTTAATTGACTAATTTGAAAATTGAACGGATGAAAAAATTCTTAGACGAAAATTTTTTACTGCAGAATAAAACAGCGCAGCAATTGTATAATGATTTTGCAAAGCCGATGCCTGTTATCGACTACCACAATCATCTTCCTCCGGATCAGATAGCCAACGACATAAATTTTGAAAACCTGTCCCAGATTTGGCTCTATGGTGATCATTATAAATGGCGTGCCATGCGTACCAACGGCGTCAATGAAAAATATATTACAGGCAACTCAACTGATTACGAAAAATTTGAGAACTGGGCAGCTACCGTTCCGTATACCATGCGTAACCCCCTTTACCATTGGACACATTTAGAACTGCAGCGCTATTTCAGCATCGATAAAATACTGAATGCCGATACTGCAAAGGAAATTTATGAAGAAGCATCTGCAAAATTACGTACTCCAGAATATTCTGTTCGCAAACTGTTAAGTAAGATGAACGTGAAAGTATTGTGTACTACAGATGATCCAACAGATTCCTTGGAACATCATCAAAAAATAAAAGCAGACGGTTTTGAAATAAAAATATTGCCTGCTTATCGTCCTGATAAAGCAATGAACGTAGATGATGCAGCATCCTTTAACGCCTACATTGCAAAAGTGGAAGAAGTTTCCGCCATCTCCGTTTCGTCATATAGTGATTATCTGAAAGCGTTGAAAGCACGCCATGATTTTTTTGCGACATTAGGATGTTCCGTTTCCGATCATGGGCTTGAGCAAATATATGCTGAGGATTATACCGACACAGAAATTAGAAACAGCTTTGATAAAATAAGAAATGGAAAGGAACTGGATCAGAAGGAAAATCTGAAATTCAAATCGGCCATGCTTATTGAATTTGCAAAATGGGATCATGAGAAAGGCTGGATACAGCAGTACCATTTGGGAGCTTTACGAAATAATAATGCCAGAATGTTAAGGCAGCTCGGTGCAGATACCGGCTGGGACTCAATTGGTGATTTTTCACAGGGAAGAGCGTTGTCAAAATTTTTAAACAGACTTGATTCAACTGATCAACTGGCAAAAACCATTTTGTATAACCTGAATCCGGCTGACAACGAATTAATGGCAACCATGATTGGAAACTTTAACGACGGTTCAGTTGCCGGCAAAGTTCAGTTTGGATCGGCCTGGTGGTTTTTAGATCAAAAGGACGGTATGGTAAAACAGATGAATGCACTAAGTAATATGGGATTGTTAAGTAAGTTCGTTGGTATGCTCACCGATAGCCGGAGTTTTATGAGCTATCCAAGACATGAATATTTCCGCAGAATATTGTGCAATATGTTCGGCGAAGAAATTGAAAATGGTGAATTGCCGAATGACATTCCACAGGTTGGAAAAATTATTGAAGATATATGCTACAATAATGCAAAAGAATATTTTAGGTTTTGAGGAATTTAATTCCGTTAAGTTTACAGAAATAAAGATTCTAAAATAACTCAACTTTAAACTCAGGCTATATGAACATGGAAAAAATTGGTAAGTATCGCTGGACGATTTGTGCGCTGCTGTTTTTTGCAACCACTGTAAATTATCTCGACCGTCAGGTATTGAGTTTATTAGCGCCCGATCTTTCTGCTGAGTTTGGCTGGAGTAATACAGATTATGCAAACATCACCGCAGTTTTCCAGTTTGCTTATGCCATATCCATGTTATTTGCAGGCCGCTTTGTTGACAAACTCGGCACAAAAAGAGGATTTACGTGGGCTATTGTTATTTGGTCAGTTGCCGCCATCATGCATGCGTATGCAATTGAAATTGGCGGGGCATTTTCAGGAATTTTTTCTGCGTTGGGTCTGGTATTACCCGTTTCTATTATTGGCTTTATGGTATCACGTGCTGTACTTGCTTTTGGAGAATCGGGTAACTTTCCCGCAGCCATTAAAGCAACGGCCGAATATTTTCCAAAAAAAGACAGGGCTTTTGCTACCGGTATTTTTAATTCCGGCGCAAACGTAGGCGCTATCCTTGCGCCTGCAACCGTTCCCTGGATTGCATTTCATTGGGGTTGGCAGGCTGCGTTTGTAATGATTGGTGCAATCGGTTTTATCTGGATAATTTTCTGGTGGATATTTTATGACAAGCCAGAAAAACAAAAACGTTTGTCGAAAGCTGAACTGGATTATATCAATTCGGATACAGAAGAAGAAGTTACAGCAATTGAAAAACAGGAAAAAGTTCCCTGGTTTAAATTGCTGGGATATAAACAAACCTGGGCATTTGTGTTTGGCAAATTTATGACGGACGGCGTTTGGTGGTTCTTCCTGTTTTGGTTGCCAAAATATCTGGAAGCCCAATACGGTATGGTTAAAACAGAAATCATGCTTCCACTTGTTGTGTTGTACAGCATGACCATGTTTGGAAGTATTGGTGGCGGATGGTTTCCCAAATATTTTATTAACAAAGGCTACAATGCCTATGATGGCCGGATGAAGGCTATGTTGATCATAGCTTTATTCCCATTACTGGTATTGGCGGCTCAGCCTTTAGGTTATATCAGCTTCTGGATTCCGGTTCTTTTAATCGGTATTGGTGCATCAGCGCACCAGGCTTGGTCGGCAAATATTTTTACCACAGTTTCTGATATGTTTCCAAAGAAATCAGTAGCATCTGTTGTAGGTATCGGCGGTATGGCCGGCGGAATAGGTGGGGTTATCATTTCCAAATTGGGCGGTGCTTTGTTTGATCATTACCAGGCGCTTGGTCATATCCAAACTGGCTACACAATCATGTTTGCCATTTGTGCAGTTGCTTATTTAATAGCATGGAGTGTAATGAAATGGTTGGTGCCAAAATATAAACCTATTACTGATCTGTAATGATTTTTAAGATCCTGCTTCGGCAGGATCTTTTTATTATGCTAATGATCCTTATGCCCGATATATTTTTTCCATTTATCGATAACGGTACGCATGTCTTCGGGTAGTTCACTTTCAAAATGAACCTGCTTTAATGTAGAAGGATGAATAAAGCCAAGTTCTTTTGCATGCAGCGCCTGTCGTGGGCATAAAGCAAAGCAGTTATCAACAAACTGTTTGTATTTGGTGAACACTGTGCCTTTTACAATTCTGTCGCCGCCATAAAAATCATCATTGAACAAAGGGTGGCCAATCAATTGCATATGAACCCGAATCTGATGTGTACGGCCGGTTTCAAGCCGGCACTCTATCAGCGTTACATAATTATATCTTTCCAAAACTTTGTAATGCGTAATTGCATCCTTGCCATGATCACCATCTGGGTAAGCCGTAAATAATTTGCGAAAGCGCTGGTGCCTGCCTACATGAGCAATCACGGTTCCCTCATCTTTTTCTACATCGCCCCAAACCAGAGCAATATATCTGCGATGCACAGTATGATTGAAAAACTGTTTCGCAATATCACTCATGGCTTTTTGTGTCTTAGCCATTACCAGCAGTCCGCTTGTATTTTTATCAATGCGATGAACCAGCCCGAATCTCGATAATTCATTTTCATCCAGTTCGGGATTTTGCTGCTTTAAATAATATGCTACGCCATTCACCAACGTACCATTAGGGTTACCGCTGCCGGGATGCACAACCATACCGGCGGGTTTATTGATGATAAGTACTGCATCATCTTCGTATTCAATATTGAGCGGAATATTTTCAGGAACGATGTCAGAGCTTTCAGGTGAACGGTTATCGTACACTACAATATTGTCAAATGCTTTTACCTTGTAATTACTTTTTACAGGCTTTTCATTTACCAATACCATTTCGTTTTGAATGCCTTGCTGTATTTTATTACGTGTGGCACCTTCAATACGCCCCATTAAAAATTTGTCAATGCGTAGAGGTTCCTGGCCTTTATCAATAGTAATGACCAGTTTTTCGTATAGCTCTTCGTTATCCTGTAATTCTTCCTCGCTGTCTTTAATTTCTTTCATAATTTTAATAAACTTCTTAATAACTGTCAACTCCTAACTGCTAACTGCTTTCATTTATCTTTGCAAATTAAAACATTGCAGTGGATAAGCAGAACGTGATATTTAAAGATTTGGGTATTATTGAATACAAAGCTGCCTGGGATTACCAGGAATCGTTATTGCAGGAGAATGTAAAAATAAAATCTGAGATCAGAAAGTCAGAGACACAGGCTCCTGAACTCAAAACCCAAAATTATTTTCTTTTGTGTGAACATCCGCCGGTTTATACATTGGGTAAAAGTGGAAGCAAGGATAATGTTTTGATGACCGATGATGAACTACAGGCTAACGATATTGCATTTTTTAACACCAACCGGGGAGGCGATATTACTTTTCATGGTCCTCAACAAATTGTTGGCTATCCTATTCTCGATCTTGAGAATTATTATACTGATATCGGAAAATATTTACGCAGCCTGGAAGAGGTTATCATTTTAACGATTGCTGAATATGGAATAAAAGGCGGCAGGAGTAAAGGTGAAACCGGCGTGTGGATTGATGCTGATATTCCCGGAAAGGAACGTAAAATTTGCGCTATAGGCGTGCGTTGCAGCCGATGGATCACCATGCACGGTTTTGCAATGAATGTAAATACTGATCTGAGTTATTTCAACAATATTATACCCTGCGGTATTCAAAACAAAGAGGTAACTTCTGTCGAAAAAGAAATTGGTGCAGCAGCAGATTATGAAGAAGTAAAAGAAAAGCTGAAGAAAAATTTTGAAAAGGTCTTCAACTCGGCATTGATTTAAATGAAGGTCAATCTCTGGCAATAAAAAATTTGTTCTTTTCTTTTCGTTTTCCGTTTTCGTATAATTCAAAAACAAACCAGCCAGCATGCATAAAATTTACTTTTTCAAGGATCAGGTAACTATCGGTTAGGTTTTTTAATTCAAATAACAGACTGTTAGTCTCAGCATCAAAAATTTTTACCAGATATTTTCCTGGTTTAAAATCGGGTAACTCAATAATAACATTGTTATCCTTTTCGGTAAATACAAATGAACTTGGATAGGGCACGATGGTTTTTACCGGTAAGTTGTCAGTGGTTTCAATGTCTGAGTCCGGATAAGTTTTTTTAGTAATAACGGTGAATTCCGGTTCTGCCTTTTTTTTAGGTTTTACTACTGCTTCCGGTTCCTTAATTTCATTCTTTTTCGCAATTATTTTTTCTTTCTCCTGAAACTTATTCAGCGTTTTAGTCAGATCAAAATCTCCATCCAGTTCCGGCCGCTTCGATTCAGTAAACAGGTAATCGCCCGATTCAAAAACTATGAACAGCCTGTAAAACATATTGTTAGAACGGGGATTCTTATCCATGTAACCGTTTACCGGGGCGTTAGGATCTTTCTCTGTGTAAATGGAGGAGTAGCTTTTTGAACTGTCTTGAGACCTTTGAATACTGATACTTTTCAGCACAAGCGTGAATTTATTCTGCCAGCTTACTGATATCTTTCCGTTGTTATTTTTAACGCTGAATTCGGGAAGTGTTTCCTGTGCAAATAACCACCCGGTTGCAAAACTCAAAAAACTAACCAGTAAAAAAAATAATTTAAACATAAGGATGAATCAAAATCAGTACAATAACCGGCTTAAAGGTAAAGAATTATTTCCCTGTAATCCTCCGGTATGTAAACATATTATTTCGCTGCCGTGAGTAAAGTAATTGCTTTTTATTTTATTGGTAACTGCATACATCATTTTAGCAGTATAGACAAAATCAAGTGGTAGTGCATGTTTCAGCCAGTATTGATTCATAAAATCCAAAAGTTCCTCATTATATTTTGCATAGCCGCCAAAATGATAGTCATCAAACAATTCAAGGTTATCGGCAAATTTTTGTCTACCTGTTAAATAAACGATTCTTTCTGCAAAATCTTTCATTCCTTTCAAAACCGGAATGCCAACAATCTTTTGATCCGGATTAGCGGCCATCATCAATCCGGCCGTGGTTGTTGCAGTACCTATGGCAGTGCACACATGGGAATATTTATTTTTACTTAAGAGGTCCATGATGAGCGCTGCGCCTTTGGCTCCCAGCGGATGGTAACCGCCCTCCGGAATGATGGTGCATGGTTCGAATTCTTTTTGAACTGAATGCAAAAATCCGTCCGTTTCTTTCTCGGCGTATTGCTGCCTGCTGATAAATTTCAACTGCATCCCATTAGCAACGCATTGTTGTAATGTTGAAGAAAGATTTGCCGGTATTTCGCCACGCACAATGCCAACTGATTTTAGTTTTAACTCCCTGCAGGCAAAGGCTGTGGCCGATAGATGATTTGAATAGGCGCCGCCAAAAGTTATAATCGTTTTACTTGTCGGTTTATCTAAAAAATAGTGCAGCTTAAATAATTTATTACCCGATACAACCGGATGAATCTTATCTAACCGCAAAATAAAAACCCTGACCTGCTTTTTTGTGAACAGGTCATCAGTTAATTCTTCGATATTAGCTTTTGAAATATCAAAAAGCATTTGACTGAAAACTTATTGGTTTGTGTTATTTTCGCATTGCAAAAATCATTAATTAATCGTTCAATATTTAATCTAATTATAAATGCAACCAACTCTTTTGATATTAGCAGCCGGAATGGCCAGTCGTTATGGAAGTTTGAAACAGATTCAGGGGTTTGGCCCGGCAGGCGAAACCATCATGGATTATTCCATCTATGATGCCATCAGGGCGGGTTTTGGTAAAGTGGTATTTGTGATCAGGAAGGATTTCGCAGAGGATTTTAAAGCGATGTTCGAACCTAAGTTAAATGGAAAGATTAAAACTGAATATGTTTTTCAGGAAATGGATTCGTATCTGGAAGGCCTTTCGGCTCCTGCAGACAGAACCAAGCCATGGGGAACAGGCCATGCCGTTCTTTGTGCAAAGGAAGTTATTAGCGAACCGTTCGCTGTAATTAATGCCGATGATTTTTATGGTAAGAATGCATTTGACAAGGCTGCTGATTTTTTAGCTAATCATTGCACTGAAAAACAGTATGCAATAGTAGGTTACGAACTGGCGAAAACATTAAGTGAGCATGGTTCTGTTAGTCGTGGTGTTTGTGATGTTGATGGGCAACAAAATCTGGTAAGTATAAATGAGCGGACAAAAATTTACCGTAAAGACGGGGGAATTATTTTCGAAGATGAATCAGGAAAACATGCTATAGACAACAATTCAACCGTTTCGATGAATTTCTGGTGTTTTCATCCCTCGCTTTTCTCATCAGCGCAAAAACTTTTTCTGAAATTTATTGCGGCGAATAGTTTGCAACCTAAGGCTGAATTTTTTATTCCAATCATTGCAGAGGAGTTTATGCGGAGTGACGGCGGAAAGATCAGCGTTATACCTGCTTCATCAAAATGGTTTGGCGTTACTTATAAAGAAGATGCCCCAGCGGTAAAAGCAAGTGTTGATCAATTAGTAGCCGATGCTGTTTACCCAGCCTCATTGTGGGCCTAAAAAAACCATCACAATTTTTTTGTGATGGCTATTGAAAGTTTTCGTGGGAATAATTAATTTCCAACAACCATAAATACAAACTCTTCCATTTTTTCAACTTGCTTCTCTCTTTCTAATCCCCTTAGTCCGGCGTTGTTTGGAATCTTGATGCTTAACGTATCTCCTGATTTTTTTAATGACTCAAGCAATGTATAAATATTTTTTGATTTAGTAGCGAACACAACTCCATCGGCGGTTGAATTCTTTGAGGTGATGATACCAATGATCTCTCCTTTGGTATTTAATACCGGGCCACCACTGTTTCCGGGATTAACAGAAACAGATATCTGGTAGGCGGTTGAATCGCCTTCGTTACCCGATTTCGCACTCACATATCCCTCGCCATAAACAATTTCATTACGCGGATACCCCAAAGTAAAAATCTGTTCGCCCAGACTGGAATTGCTCTTATTGATTGAATAAGGAAGATTATAGATTGTTTTATAAGCGGTGTCGGTAATTTTTAAAACTGCCAAATCTGAATTTACATCACTGTATACAGCCTGAGCCGTAAAATATTCGCCTTTACTGTTCTCTACATAAATTGTTTTCATGCGGTTAACAACGTGGGCATTGGTAATAATAAATCCTTTACCATCTATTAAGAAACCGGTTGCCCTGAAATTTGGATTTGTTGGGTTTTTAAGCTTGGCATCTTCTTTAATTTTATTGTCAAGCTGAGCTACTTTTCTCTCTGTCATCTGGATCTTTCCCATCAGGTAGGTAATATTTGATTTACCCAAATTATTATTATAAGAACTGATCAGTACCGTGGTAACTATTGAAACCAGTCCCGCAATTGAAGCGGCAACAGCTATACTACGTTTGTATTTTTTCCAAAGGAAAATAATTTTAGCCTTTCCTTTTAATTGTTCCTTGCGGATCACACCTTCTTCTGTCAATTTATTCTCAACTTCGTACAAAGAGTGCTTGTAGGCCTTTATATCGGCTTGCTTTTCCAATTCATGAAATAAGAACGTATGCTCTACAACCAGTTGATCAACCGCAGGATCCTTTTTACGAATCTCTTCAAAAAAAGCTTTTTCCTGCGATGTCATTTCTCCTTTGATGTATCGCTCTACAGTCTCTAAAAGTAATATTTCATCCATATTATTGTCCGTTTTTATACTGTGCAAAAAACAACTTCTTCAATCTCACCAGGCATTTATATTTCTGGGTTTTTGCATTGTCTGCATTGGTGTACCCAAATTCAAGAGCTATTTCCTGCATGTTTTTCTTTTGTAAATAATAAGCGTCCAGTAAACTTTTACAAGGTTCGCCTATTTTATTCATCGCTGTTTCCATTATCTGGAAGTCAGTATTGTGTTTATCATGCAATTCCAGGTCCTCATCAACTGCTATTGTTTCTTCCACATTTTCAATCAGGTTACCATATCGTTGCAATTGTTGCAGCCTTTTTAGCCAAAGTCGCCTGCAAACCGAGTATATATATGTCTTTAATTGACAATGTAACTCAAAATCATCCGACACTGCTTTTTCATAAACCACTATCATGGCTTCCTGAAAAATATCCCTTGCTTCGTCACTGTTTCCACTATTATTAAGTATAAGAGCTTGAATCATAGGGTAGTTGTCTCTATAAATGGCTTCAATAACTTCACGGTCATTTAACGCTAATCCCTCCAGCAAATGCTTATCCTGTTCAGTATTACTCACCCTGTTTATATTAATACGTTTAATTACTTAATGTAACCCAAAGCAACGAAAAAAAAAGATTTAAAAAAAGTTGGGTTACCTTTTTCAATTTCGGGTATAAATACCAAATTATAATTTTTAAAAATTAAACAAAACAAAAATGAAAAAAGTAATCTTAGCTTTAGCAATCGTATCTGTATCTTTTGCAGCTTGTAACAATGGTGATGAAGCCGCTGAAACTCCAGCAGTTGATACCATGGTAGCTCCAGTTGAAGCTCCAGTAGCTCCAGTTGATACAACTACTGCAGCTCCAGCAGCTGATACTACAGCTACTCCAGCAGCTCATTAATCAAACCGGTTGTTTGATTGCCGAGTTTGACCGGACCAGATAAGAATTTATTTCTTTCGACAAGCAATCATATTTACCCCTCTTATTTTTAAGAGGGGTATTTTTTTGTTATATACAGTCAATACACTACTTTTGGTTTGCAAATGACAAACAAAAGCACTACTAATACCTGGTTTTATTTTAGCTACTATTTTACAAATAGACAGGGGGCCTTTGTTATAAACTGAACCAAAACAGACTAACATAAAAACGATCCCCCGGTTAAAATCGGGGGATTTTTATTTTATCATATGATTAAAAAAGTATCAATACAGGGTTTTAAAGGTTGCTTTCACCAGATGGCTGCCCGTCAGTATTACGGGAAAGATACAGAAGTGATCTGCTGCTATACTTTTAAAGAAGTAATCAAGAATACTATATCTGATAAAAGATCCGATGGCGGGATCATGGCCATTGAGAATTCAATTGCTGGCAGTATTCTGCCTAATTACAGTTTGATTGTTAAGAACGGAGTTGCAATCGTTGGCGAAGTTTATCTCCACATCAAACAACATCT
>JAHEBJ010000022.1 GCA_024642285.1 Sphingobacteriales bacterium | reverse complement strand
CTTCGCCCCAGGTAAATAAATAAGAAGTGAAGGCGATAAAAAATAAAAATGCCAGCAACAACAGGATACTTCCCGCTATTTTATGAGTACGATCGTCCTTTAGTAATTGTTTTACTTCAACAGTTTCCTCTTTCTCCTGTTTTAACTGATCAGGAGCTTTTTCCTTTGTTTTTGAAGTTTTTAATTTATTCGCCATTGCCAACAAAGATATAGAAAACCCGTACTTCAAAAACAGGATAAAAAAAGGAGCTGCTTCATTTGATATCATCTAATTTATGTACGTTTGGTAAAACTTTGCCCGATTGAAGCAACTGCTTACCATAATGACCTTTTATTTCTTTATCCCTGTTTGTTTTGGACAGGCTATAGTTGACACCTCAAAAGTTTTTGATGTTTCAGCCGGATTGGAAGCTGACTTACCTGTAAAGACCAAAATATTTATCGACAAAACTGACAATTACTCGATTTCGGAAATGTGGAAAATATCTTTTTCTAACCTGGTGGATTTTCAGCAACGCAAAAAAATCCCCGTTGAACTGATCAGGTACCCACTTTACTTAAAGACAGAATTATACAACTCATCTGACAAGCCGGTTTCGGGCTATTTTTTTATCGGTTATAATTTTCGGTCCATTGAAATATATAACCAGAATAAGAAGTATGAAGAAATAATGCAGCATGACAGTGTTCCTGCATATATAAAACTTACCATCGATCCCGGTTCTTCAACCACTTATTTATTTAAGCTCAGGTTTATAAAAAATGACTTCAATTATATAACCCCGAAATTTATACTTGAAGAAAATTTTGAAAAATATCTTAATCACATCATTGGTTTTAAAACAAATGTTCAGGTTTATGGCCTGATATTGAGTGGCGTGTTGTTTATGATGATACTGTTTATGCTCACCAATTACATCATCAGCAGAAAGCCTGAATTTGTTTATAATGCCCTTTATTCAACCTGTATGTTTTTGCTTATTTTTTTTAATTCATCCCTTGTAAAAAACACAGGCCCTTTTATCAATTTATATTATAGTTATATTGATTTTTTACTTTTAGTTCTGGGAACAGTATTCTATATAACTTTTACCAGACAATTTCTAAACACAAAGTTGAAATATGAGTTGCTAGACAAAGTTTTAAAATATGGCGAACGTTTTGTGTTGCTGTTATTGGGTGTTTACACATATCTGAATTTTTTTACAGACACCTACCTGCCACAATATTACCTGGAGAATATCATGAAAATTTTCATCATGGGCATCGGCATCACGTTCATTGTTTTAGCACTAAAAGTAAAAAACCGGTTATTCAACTATATAGCATGGGGCAATGGAGTGCTCATCTTTTTTTCTGGTATATCACTTTCACTTATTCTTCTCGGTATAAGAACGCATTCTTTTTTTACTTCGTCAATAGTTCATTATAACACAGGTATTGTTTGCGAACTGGCATTTTTTCTGCTTGGTTTAACCTATAAAAACCGGCGTGAACTCATCATGGGCATTCAACAACAGGAGGCATTAAAACTGGAAGCAGAGAAACAGGAATACGAAACGCAGATCGCCGTAATAACAGCACAACAGGAAGTGAGAAACAGGATCAGCGCTGACATGCATGACGACCTTGGTGCCGGTATGACCGCAATTAGTTTGTACAGCGAGCTGGCCAGAAAAAAATTAAGCGGCAACCCTATCCCCGAGATCGACAAGATATCTGCCTCCGCCAATGAATTATTAGATAAGATGAATGCCATCATCTGGAGTATGAGCAGCAGCAATGATTCGCTAAGCAATATGATAGCATATATCCGGAGTTATGCGCTTGAATATTTTGAAGACACGGGCATTATATGTAAGATCAATTTACCGGAGAAACTTCCAAATGTTGAGGTGAACGGTGCGATCAGGAGAAATGTGTTTCTGGTTGTTAAAGAAGCGCTGAATAATATCCTTAAACATTCAAAAGCCACCGAAGTAAACATTAATCTAATAAGGGTTGACGATGGACTAACTTTATATATACATGATAACGGTGTAGGTATTGATTTTGATAATATCCGCCAGTTTGGAAACGGGCTTAAGAATATGAAAAAAAGGATGAAAGATTTTGATATTGAATTCGACATCGAAAATAGCAAGGGTACGCTGATTACGATCCACCGGAAAATTAAAGCTTTTTAGTTTTTCTTAGCAACGCCTAAAAAAAGGCTAATCCAACCGGCTACAAATGCCGCTCCTCCAAACGGCGTTATAGCGCCAATCCAATTCATCGAAATGCTGTTATAATTCATGTAACAAAGCAGATACAATGATCCGCTGAAAAGAATAACACCAGTTATAAAAAGGTAACCTGCCCATTTGGTAAATTTGTTTGCAAATTCTTTAAATAAAATGCCCGTACCCAGCAATGCAATTACATGATAAAACTGGTAACGCACGGCAGTTTCAAACACCTGCAAAGTTTCCGGTGATAATATTTGCTTCAATTTATGGGCTGCAAATGCACCAAGTACCACACATAGTGCACCCAATATCGCAGCAGTTCTTAAAAATGGCTTGTGCATAAAATATTTTATTCTGTATTAATTATAAAATCTGGTGTTGCACTTTCGCTTAGCTCTTCAACCGGTAAAACAACGCATGCCTTTTTATAAAATGATTCCCGTTCTTTTAGTTTTTGTTCAATAAAAAAAAGCAGTTCGGCAGGATTCAGATTTTTTATCAGTGGCCTTTTTTCCTGTTCATCCATAACCCGGTCAAAAATATATTGCGGATCAGCCATCAGGTAAACAGTTTTACCTTGCGCATTCATCCAATCGATATTAGCATTGAAACAGGCTGTACCTCCGCCGCAGGCAATGATGCAATTATCTTTCTCCGCAAATTTTCTTAATGCTTCCGACTCAGTTTTTCGAAACCAGTCTTCTCCCTTCTGCTCAAATAAATTTGCGATTGTTTGCTGTTGTTCAGATTCTATTACTTCATCAAGGTCATAAAAATCATAATAATACTCAGCGGCCCATTTACGTCCCCAGTAAGATTTGCCGCTGCCCATAAATCCAATGAGGAAAATTCTTCCGCCATGACCATTAGAAATTGAGTTGCTCATTTTATTCATACTAAATTTTGATTCCCTGCTGCAAAGAAAGTCAATTATAATATATTTACTAAGCTGGTAAGCAAATGCAAAAAAATCTGTGAAAAAATTAGGGAAAAACTAAAAAAGTGTTTGGAAAGGTCCCTTTATTATTTATTCTTAAAATCTCCCCTCTTCCATGCTTTGATAAATTCATTCCAGGCAAAAGGGTTAAAAATATTCATGGGTGGTGCCTGACCGGAATAATAGGATTTATTGGCATATTGCCTCAAATACTGATTACCGGCTTCTCTTCCGTCGGTGGGCATGTTAGCAACCAGCATCCGGCGGGTTGCTTCATTATTATTTTTTCTGGCTACCGTTATATAATCGTCGGGCATTTCAGCATTCACAAAGTCACGTTCAAACTGGGCCTTACTCGGCCGGGCTTTAATAATAGTCGCCGCAAGATAAACTGTATCATTAACCATCAACTGAATCACGCTATGTTGATTTCCTTCAATATTGGCCGGAATGGTAATTGTCTTTGGTTTATACCCGATGCTCGTAAACTCTACCTGATCGCCTTTTAATACCACAATACTAAAAACACCCTTATTATTGGTTATCGTTCCCCGGTTTTGCCCCTTTATTACAACACTCACAGATTCCAGACCTTTGAGGCTGTCGGCTGTCATTACAATACCATAAAGCTGTACCACGGAATCTTTAAAAGTTTCGAACTGCGCTTTGGCAGCAACAGGAAATACAAAAGCAGCAATTAAAAAAAATGGTATTAGTCTCTTCATTAAAATTTAAAATAAGTATTAACTACATCAGTACTTGCCAAAAATAACAACATTCCTTAATTAATAAACAAAGTAAGGGCATCAATGTTTAAATTTGCCGTTCAAATTGGTTTTTTAACAAATAATTGAACGATGACAAACGATGATATTTTAAAGGCACTTAGCAATGTGCAGGAACCCGACCTTGGCAAAGACCTGGTTACACTTAATATGGTGAAAGATATTGCAATTGATGGTAATAAAGTTTCATTTACAGTGGTACTTACAACGCCCGCCTGCCCGCTGAAGGATATGATTATGAATGCCTGTATAAATGCGGTAAAACTATTGGTTAACAAGGAAGCCATAGTAACAGTAAACTTTACCAGCAACACCAGCAGCAACCGTAAGGATGGAAAAACAATTTTAGCTGACGTTAAAAATATTATTGCTGTAGTGAGTGGAAAAGGTGGTGTAGGAAAAAGTACCGTTTCATCTAATCTTGCTTTGGCATTGGCCCAAGGTGGTGCCAAAGTTGGTTTGATGGATGCTGATATTTACGGACCAAGTCAGCACATTATGTTTGGAGTAAGGGGCGAAAGGCCATTGATGAGAGAAGTTGATGGTAAAGGATTAATTGTACCCATTGAAAAGTTCGGTATTAAAATGATGAGCATTGGTTTGCTGATTGATGAAAAGCAGGCGGTGGTTTGGCGTGGGCCGATGGTAAGCAGTGCCATTCGCCAGTTTGTTAGCGAGGTTGACTGGGGCGAACTGGATTATTTAGTTATAGATATGCCACCTGGCACCGGCGATATTCATTTAACTATTGTACAAACTGTACCGGTTACCGGCGTGATTGTAGTAACTACTCCGCAAACTGTTGCCTTGGCCGATGCAAAAAAAGGTATTGCCATGTTCGGACAGGCGCAGTTGAAAGTTCCTGTTATTGGCTTGGTGGAGAACATGAGTTATTTCACGCCGTCGGAACTGCCCGATAACAAATATTATATTTTTGGAAAAGACGGTGGCAAAAATCTGGCGGAAGATTTTGATATCCCCTTTCTGGGGCAGATACCGATTGTTGAAAGCATTCGTGAAGGAGGCGACATTGGTATACCGGCTATGGTTGGCGACGATACCATCACCAAAAAAGCATTTATGGATTTTGCAGCCAATGCTGTACGTGGTATTGCCATGCGTAACGCCAACCTGGAGCCCACCCAGATTCAGGAAATTGTTGCCCAATAAGTTTTTCAATTTATCAATCAAAACAATCATCGTTTCATTTCTTATTTTAGCACATGCAACAAACTCTTTCTAATCAACAATTAACAGAAATTGCCAACGAATTTGGTACACCTGTATATGTGTACCATGCCGAACGTATAACAGAACAATACAACAAATTGAAAAATGCTTTTAAGAAAAGCAATGCCCGTTTTTTTTATGCCTGTAAATCGCTAACCAATGTTAATGTGTTGAAGCATATTCTTTCAATTGGCGCTTCACTTGATTGTGTCAGCATTCATGAAGTAAAGCTGGGTTTGATGGCTGGCTTTGAACTAAAAAATATTCTGTACACACCAAACTGTGTTGATTTTGATGAAATTGTTGAAGCAAAAGACCTCGGTGTAAATATCAACATTGATAATATTTCTATTCTTGAGCAATTCGGCACAAGATTCGGAAACTCATATCCAGTCTGCATTAGGCTGAATCCGCACATTATGGCTGGAGGAAATTTTAAAATTTCTACAGGTCATGTGGATAGTAAATTTGGCATCTCCATCCACCAGATGCGGCATATTGAGCGTGTTGTAAAAACAACCAAATTAAATGTTGAAGGTGTGCACATGCACACCGGCAGCGAAATAAAAGATATCAATGTTTTTTTATTGGGGCTTGATGTGATGCTGAATACAATTGAACACTTCCCTAATTTAAAATACATTGATCTTGGCAGCGGGTTTAAAGTTCCCTATCAGCATGAAGATGCAGAAACAGACGTTGATTTACTGGGAGAAAAAATTGCACAGGCCATTGCTGAATTCGAAAACCCCAAAGTAAAAGAACTGGAGATATGGTTTGAACCAGGAAAATATTTAGTAAGCCAGGCTGGTTATTTTGTTGTAAAGACAAATGTGATCAAGCAAACACCTGCTGCACTTTTTGCCGGCGTTAACAGTGGTTTCAATCATCTAATAAGGCCAATGATGTACGAAGCCTATCATCACATTGAAAATATCAGCAACCCAACCGGTGCCGAACGCATATATAATATAGTAGGTAACATCTGCGAAACCGATACGTTTGCTTTTGACCGGAAAATAAACGAAATTCGGGAAAATGACTTCCTGGTATTTTATAATGCAGGCGCCTATGGTTTTGAAATGAGTAGCAATTTTAACTCGAGATTAAAACCTGCAGAAGTTTTGGTAAAAGATAGCAAGGCACAATTGATACGTAGAAGAGATGAGTTTGAGGATTTGCTACGCAACCAGGTGATCTAAATTTTAATGCTTAAAAAATTATTCATACTTACATTAATCCTGTTGCCCGTTTTGGCTTTCAGCCAACAACCCGATTGCTACAAATTCCATGAAGGTAAATTCAGGATTGCCGATGCCCGTGCCGGCGTCGTTACCATTGCAGAACGAAAAGGTATGTATCAAACTGAAAGCAGCGACGCTTTGAAAGCGGTGGTTCGTTTCAGAATTACCTGGCAGGACAACTGCTCTTACACACTTAAACTAGACAAGGTGATCAGAAATGAAAACAAGATAGACTTCCCGTCTAACATGGAAGTGAAAGTGAAGATCATCACAACATCCGGCGATTCCTTTACACAGGAAATGTCATCGTCACTAACTAACGGTTCTTACAACGTTTCGGTGACCAAGATCAATTGAAAGCATTTTTTTTGCCTGCCAGCCGGCAGGCAGGATTTATAAATTGAATAACTAAAACCTGATAAGCTGCCATTGCAGATATCGTTTTTTCTTTCAACATTTACACAACAAATAAAAAATCCCGATATTGGTGAATCCATCAGTTTCAACCTAACTTCAACAACCAATTACAAATTATGGAACTCGACCGAAGCCCCCGTAAACAAAAGTTCAGTACAACTTTTTTACGCAACCTGTTTTTTTCTGTTCCTCTTTTTTTTCGTGCAGTAAGAAAGACAAATGAATAGAATTAGATACTGTATATAGTAAATACATTGATGCCTACACCACAGGCACCATGACAAAAGTGGAAGTTGATAAAATAGAAAACAAGGAGGCTGATCTTGACAGTGAAACCGGCAAATTAAAATAGACGGTTCAATTGGCACCCGGAAAGGAAAAGAAAGTTGATTTTAAGTATTCAGTTAAGTAGCCCAAAAGTTATAGTATTTTGCTACAGTAATACAATCGGGTTGGCATGGCTATTGAATAAAAGAGAGAAGTCATTATCTAAAAACTTCTTACTTTTAAACCTAAAGCTTTTATTATGCCAATTCGTATGGAAGATGATCCGAGGGATCAACAGGATTTTGATGATAGTCAAACAAACGGAGGCGGTGGCCGAAGCGTTGGAGGTGGCGGTGGATTGTTGAGTTTTTTGCCGTTATTGCTTTCTTTATTCGGAGGCAAGGGCGGGGGTAAAAAAATATTACTGCTATTGGTTGCAGCAGGTGCAGCGTATTTTTTCTTCTTCAGAAATAGTTCCGGCGGGGGCTCCAATGCTATTCAAAATCTTTTTTCGCAAAGCGGATATAATTTCAACCCGAATGAATTTAAGAAAGCAAGTGTATATGAGGGACTGAGCGATGACAATACCAAGAATCCACTGCCCGAATCGGTTTCTTTATTACGTTTTGCTCCCGACCGTAAAAATCAGGGCCAACAAGGATCCTGTGTAGCATGGAGTTCAACTTATGCAGCAAGAACAATTGTAGAAGCGGCATCAACCGGGCAGAGCGGAAACAACACTGCATACAGTCCGGCATTTGTTTATAACCAAATTGGATTGGAAGGATGCCAGGGAGCATATATTCAAAACGCTATGGAACTGATGCAGAAAAAAGGCGTTGTCTCCTTTAGCGATTTTCCATATAGCGATCAGGATTGCAGCAGACAGCCTAATTCTGTTTTAGAAAACAAAGCAGCACAAAACCGTATGCACGGTTTTACAAGATTAACCAACGGTGAAGGCGTTGAAGGAATAAGTGTCCGGGCCGTAAAAGAACATCTTGCAAAAGATGCTCCGGTTGTTATTGGCATGATGGTAGGCGGTTCATTTATGCAGGGTATGATGGGGAAAGATTTATGGACACCAACCAATGAAGACCGCAGTCAGATGGGATTTGGCGGACATGCTATGTGTGTGATTGGTTACGACGACCGCAAGCAGGCAGTACAAATCATGAACAGTTGGGGTCCCGAGTGGGGTGTTAACGGTGTTGCCTGGGTTCGTTATGCCGACTTTAAAGAATTTACCCGTGAGGCCTATGGTATTGATCCAATGCCGAAACGTGGAGCAGCTGTAAATGTTTCGTTTGAAGCGGCTATTGGTTTGGTTAAAAATGATGATAAACAATATATTCCTCTAAAATTAAAAAACGGAAATATTTTTGAAACGGTAAGCACTCTTGCACCTGGAACAAAATTTAAAATGGAGATCAAGAACTCAACCGAATGTTACACCTATATTTTTGGACAGGAGACAGATGGCAGCAGTTATACTTTGTTTCCATACCCTTCAGCAGAAGATCCAGCAAAAACATCGTTCTCGCCCTATTGCGGAATTACCGGTTACCGCTTATTTCCACGCGGCAAAAGTTTAGTGCCGGATAATGTTGGAAACAAAGATGTATTTGCTGTTGTGGTGACCAAACAGGCATTGGATTGGTTTGCTGTTAACAAGGCCATTACAGCCAGTACGCAGACTGGCTATGCCGCTAAGGTTGCAGATGCTTTAAAACAAAATGGCGTTTCAGGGGTCCGATTTGCTGCCGATAACGGAGGAAGAATTAATTTCAGAGCTGATAATGCGCAACAGCAGGCTGTACTTTGCGTTGTTGAAGTGAATAAATAAAAATTAGAACCAATGAAAAAAATATTCATCATTTGTTTTTGCGTTTTCAGTTTTACCTGCTACGCACAAACCGAAGGCAGCAAATTGTATACGCCAGATGCAGATGCAGAAAAAGATATTGCTGCAGCTATTAAAAAAGCCAATACCGAAAACAAATATGTTTTATTACAAGGTGGTGGTAACTGGTGCAGCTGGTGTATCGAGTTTGCGAGGTTTTGCAAAGCCGATGAAAAAATTGATTCGGTAATCAATGCCAGCTTTGTTTGGTATCATTTAAACTGGAGCAAAGAAAACGAAAACAAAAAAATATTTGCAAAATACGGTTATGCCCAACGTTTTGGGTTTCCGGTCTTCATCATCTTGAACGAAAAAGGCGAACGCATACATATCCAAAACAGCGAATACCTGGAAGATGGTAAAAAAAGTTACAACCGTAACAAAGTACAGGCTTTTCTTGAGATGTGGAGCCCCAGGGCTCTAAATCCGAAAATGTATGGAGATTAAGATTGAATATTTAAATAGGGGAGATTGAATATTGCTAAACACAAGACGACTCAATCCAATATTAAATATTACATCTAAAATATTAAGTTACTTATGAGCAACGCAAACCTGTTCCTGCAAACCATAAAGCATCCCATAAAATTCCGGCTGTTCCTTTTATCGAAACTACCCGCCGCATTTTTTTCTGGTGTACGTGTTGTATATGCCGATGAAAAACAATGTGCTGTAAAAATTTCATATAAATGGTTCAGCAAAAATCCTTTTAAGAGCACCTATTTTGCCTGCCTGAGTATGGCTGCAGAAATGAGTACGGGAGTGTTGGCACTTGCACATATATACAAGCGGCAACCTTCAGTAAGTATGCTGGTAACTAATATTGAAGGAAACTTCCAGAAGAAAGCGACCGGCATTACTATTTTTACCTGCGAAGATGGATCTGGCATCAGGCAAACCATTGAAGATGCCGTTATAAGCGGTGAAGGAAGGATTTTTACCGCAAGATCATACGGCAAAAACAAAGACAATGAAATTGTTGCTGAATTTAAAATAACCTGGAGCTTTAAGGTTAAATCTAATTAATATTGATATAAGCTGACTATCCCCGTATTTATGTAATTTGCACTTCCCTGATAAACTATTACCACAAACAGATACGTATGGGCTTATCCATCGGTATATTAAACATGAATTGACTTATGGCAAAAGATTTGCGTAAACAGGAAGCATTAGACTACCATTCAAAAGGACGTCCGGGCAAAATAGAAGTTGTGCCAACTAAGGAAGCCAAAACGCAAAGAGATCTTTCGCTGGCCTATTCACCGGGCGTAGCCGAACCTTGTCTTGAAATTGCTGCAAATACCGAAGAAGTTTATAAATATACAGCTAAAGGAAACTTAGTTGGCGTAATCAGCAATGGTACTGCTGTTCTTGGGCTTGGTGATATTGGCCCCGAAGCAGGTAAACCGGTAATGGAAGGAAAGGGTGTACTATTTAAAATATTTGCAGATATCGACGTGTTTGATATCGAGATCAACGAAAGAGATCCCGAAAAATTTGTGCAGATCGTTCAGGCATTGGAACCAACTTTTGGTGGAATTAATTTAGAGGATATCAAAGCACCTGAATGTTTTTATATTGAACAGGAACTGAAGAAGCGTTGTAAGATTCCCATCATGCACGACGATCAGCATGGCACAGCCATCATTAGTGCTGCTGCGTTACTGAATGCATTGATCCTGCAAAAAAAGAAAATTGATAAAGTAAGATTTGTGGTGAATGGAGCAGGTGCTGCAGCCATGGCCTGCATTAAGTTGTACGAATCGCTGGGTGCAAAGCACAGCAACTTTATGGTTTTCGATCGCAAAGGAATTTTATACAAGGGCCGTGAAGATGTGGAAGACGTAAAAAAAGATTTTTGCGTAGATGCCAAATACAAAGATTATGACCTTAAGAAAGCGTTGAAAGATGCAGATGTGTTTATCGGATTAAGTATTGGAAATGTGGTTACAGCTGAAATGGTGAAAAGCATGGCAAAACATCCGATCGTTTTTGCTATGGCTAATCCCGATTCGGAGATAAACTATGATACCGCCGTAGCAGTACGCAAGGACATCATCATGGCCACCGGCCGCAGTGATTATCCTAACCAGGTGAATAATGTTTTGGGCTTCCCTTATATTTTTCGTGGCGCACTGGATGTACGTGCCACTCAAATTAACGAAGCCATGAAACTGGCTGCCGTAAGGGCTTTGGCTGAGTTAACCAAGGCCCCCGTGCCTGATATTGTAAACCTTGCTTACAACGAAAAGACAATTATTTTCGGTCCTCAATATATTATACCAAAGCCGCTGGATCCCCGGTTACTTGCAACAGTAGCGCCTGCCGTTGCCAAAGCAGCAATGGAAAGCGGCGTAGCCAAACATCCTATCACCGATTGGGAGGGATATATTGAAAACCTGAATAATCGTTTGGGACTCGATAATCAACTAAGTCGTGTTATAAGCAGTAAAGCACGTAAAGATCCAAAACGCATTGTATTTGCCGATGCAGAAAATATTAAAATTTTAAAAGTGGCGCAGCTGGCTATGGAAGAAGGTGTGGCCTATCCTATCCTGTTGGGCAAGGAAGACAGGATTGCAAATATTGCAGAAGAGAATGGAATTGACCTGGAAGGAATGCCAATTATGAATCCAAAAGATGACAAGCATGAAAGTCTCCGCAAAAAATATGGCGATCTATTCTTCGAAAAGCGTCATCGCAAGGGTATAAATAAATATGAGAGCTATAAAGCCATGAAGGACCGTAATCATTTTGGTTGCATGTTGATAGAAAATGGCGAAGCCGATTGCATGATCAGTGGATTAAGCAGAAGCTACCCTGACACCATCAGGCCTGCATTGCAGATTATAGGAACCGAGCCAGGTGTTAAGAAAATTGCGGGGATGTACATCATGTTTACAAAACGTGGACCATTGTTCCTAGCTGATACCACAGTAAATTTCAACCCCACTGCCGAAGAACTGGCTGAAATAACATTGCTGGTGGCCAAAGAGGTAAAACTCTTTAACATCAAACCGCGTATTGCTATGTTATCTTATTCTAATTTTGGCAGCAGTGATTCCCCCGAAGCGAATTTAGTTCGGCGTGCAAGGCAGATAGTAAAAGAAAAAGATCCTTCACTTATCTGCGATGGTGATGTACAGGGCATTCTGGCCTTCAATAAAGAAATCCTGAAAGAAAATTATCCGTTCACTGAATTACTTGATGGAGAAGTGAACGTACTTATCTTCCCTAATCTGGCAGCAGGAAATATTGCATATAATTTATTACAGGAAGTTTCGGGAACAGATTCCATTGGCCCCATCCTTTTGGGATTAAATAAACCGGTTCATGTTTTGCAATTGGGCAGTTCCATCCGTTCTATTTTCAACATGGTACTTATTGCAGTTATGGATGCACAAACTAAATGTAAAACCAATACCAGGGAAGTGGTAAAGAAAAGTAAGTGGTGGAAACGTAAAAAGAATATAGCTCAGGAAATGTAGCTCCTGTCCCTGAAGGGGGAATGTACAAGATTAGTGAATAATCAAAATTGTCATTATAGCAAATTGAAATGCATTGAGGAAATCCAAATCAATTCATACAAATTTATTATCCTTAAATTCGTTGAGATAATCTAAAACTGAAAATGCTTTTTTTTAACCATTTTGGCCGTTACCTGATGATGCTGAAGGGTATGTTTACCCGGCCCGAAAATATGCGCATGTACTGGAAGGAACTGATGCACCAATGTGTTGAAATTGGTATAGGTTCACTTGGTATCGTAATTATCATCTCTGTTTTTATGGGTGCGGTTAGTGCAGTGCAGACTTCCTATCAATTGGTTAGTCCGCTCATTCCTGCTTCTACAATTGCACAAATTGTAAGAGATACAGTTATCCTTGAATTTGCACCTACTGTAGTTTGTATCGTACTTGCCGGTGTTATCGGCAGTAAGATAGCCAGTGAACTGGGCAACATGCGTGTGAGTGAACAGATTGATGCTTTGGAGATCATGGGTATCAATACCAAGTCGTTTTTAATTATGCCGAAGATCGTTGCATGTTTATTAACTATTCCTATGCTGGTTGTAATATCGATGGTTCTGGGAATTTTAGGCGGACGAATAGCAGGCGTTGCTACAGGAATATTATCAGCTGATACTTATGACATGGGCCTGCTCATGAATTTTGTACCGTACAATGTAATTTTTGCTTTGGTTAAGGCCTATACTTTTGCTTTTATAATTAGCACTATCCCATCTTACTATGGTTATTATGTAAAAGGCGGCGCCTTGGAAATAGGAAGGAGCAGCACTAAAAGTGTAGTTGTTAGTTGTGTGATGATCTTGTTTGCCGACTATATTCTTGCTGCCCTCTTACTAAACGAATAAGAAATCTGCAATGATCGAATTTAAAAATATAAAGAAAAGTTTCGGCGATAAAGTTGTGCTGGACGATGTTAGTCATGTTATGGAAACAGGCAAAGCCAATCTGATTATTGGGCAGAGCGGCAGCGGCAAAACTGTATTGCAAAAATGCCTGGTTGGATTATTTGAACCGAATGCTGGAGAGATTATTTATGACGGCATAAGTTTTACCGATATGGGCATTGAAGAAAGAAAAGAACTGAGGCAGCAGATCGGCATGCTTTTCCAGGGCTCTGCATTGTTCGATAGTATGACTGTAGAGCAAAACATCATGTTCCCTTTAGACATGTTTACTACTAATTCTTTTCCTGAAAAACTTAAACGGGTGAATGAAGTGCTGGAAAGAGTTAACCTGCAAGAGGTAAATAAAAAATTTCCGGCACAGCTTAGCGGTGGAATGAAAAAACGGGTGGGTATTGCCCGTGCCGTAGTTCTTAATCCCAAATATTTATTTTGCGATGAACCAAATTCCGGGCTCGATCCGCAAACCTCAATGGTTATTGATCACCTGATACTTGAACTGACCCGTGAATTTAACATGACCACAGTTATCAACACCCACGATATGAACAGTGTGATGGAAATGGGTGAAAACATTATCTATCTCTATGAAGGAAAAAAAGAGTGGGCAGGCAACAAAAAAGACATCATCTTCTCAAAAAATAAATTACTTAACGATTTTATTTTTGCTTCGGAGTTTCTACAGGACGCAAAAGATATGCGCATGTTGGAAGCCAAAGGCAAGATCAGCGACGACAGAGATATGGATGAGTTGTTGAAGTGATAGCTAAAAATCCTCACAAACAATCCCCTATCTCCCTTATCTTTGCGCCAATTCTTAATATTAAATTTATAATTGCATCATGTCTGTTTTAGTTAATAAAGATTCCAAAATAATTGTGCAGGGTTTTACAGGCACAGAGGGCACTTTTCATGCCACACAAATGATAGAATATGGCACCAAAGTAGTTGGTGGTGTAACACCGGGTAAAGGCGGCAGTACTCATTTAGATAAGCCCGTTTTTAACACTGTAGCCGATGCGGTGAAAACTACCGGCGCTGATGTGAGCATTATTTTTGTTCCACCGGCTTTTGCAGCCGATGCTATTATGGAAGCTGCTGATGCAGGTATTGCGTTAGTTGTTTGCATCACCGAAGGAATACCTGTACAAGACATGGTAAAAGTGAAAAATTATTTGCTGAATAAAAAGACCAGACTCGTTGGACCAAACTGCCCAGGTGTTATTACTGCCGAAGAATGTAAAGTGGGTATCATGCCTGGTTTTATTTTTAAGAAAGGACGTATAGGCATCGTATCAAAATCGGGAACACTTACTTACGAAGCTGCCGACCAGGTTGCGAAAGCGGGCCTTGGTATTTCCACGGCTATTGGTATTGGTGGCGATCCAATTATTGGAACAACAACAAAAGAAGCTGTTGAATTATTTATGAACGACAGTGAGACTGATGCAATTGTAATGATTGGTGAAATTGGTGGCGGCATGGAAGCAGAAGCAGCTCATTATATCAAATCAACCGGAAACAAAAAACCGGTTGTTGGTTTTATTGCAGGCCAGACAGCCCCTCCCGGGCGCCGAATGGGCCATGCTGGTGCAATTGTTGGCGGAGCCGATGATACTGCTGCAGCAAAAATGAAGATCATGGGTGAGTGTGGGATTCACGTAGTAGCAAGTCCAGCCGATATAGGAAAGACCATGGCAGAAGTGATGGGAAAATAAAAAACTTGAAATAGATTTTACTAAATCCCCCGATAAATATCGGGGGATTTATTTTTCCCCAAAAAAAGAACCGGAACTTTCGCCCCGGCCCTTAAAGTATAGCCATGTAACAAATTTGATTAAGCATTCATGAATGCTTTCAAACTGTGTAATTATATAGACAAATTTGTATGCCTTTTGTTTAGTTATCCTTATTAATGTATTGTTAACGAAATATAAAGCAACTATTTATGCAAAACAGGTGTTGATTCCATCTCTTTATAAATTGTTATATTTTTCTTCACTCACAATAGCTACTCAACAAATTGTATATTGTAATTAAATAGATCAACATGTTTTTAAAGAATTTCTTCCTGTTTTTTCTACTGATAACGGGTATACCAATAAATACAATGGCACAAACAACAAATGATTACGAATCTAACTGGAAAAAAGTAGAAACCCTCGAAAGTAAAGGCCTTGCCAAATCAGCCCTGATAGAAGTGATGGTTATTTTTAACCTGGCCATTAAGGCAGGTAACGATGCACAGCAAATAAAAGCCTGCATTTACCAGATCAAATACCGTAACTTGGTAGAAGAAGACAGCGATGAGAACAATATCTTCTTTGTTGACACTCTGATCGCCAAAGCTAAAGCGCCGGCAAAAAATATCCTGCAAAGTATGCATGCCGAAATGTTCTGGCAATACCTGCAAAATAACCGCTGGAAATTTTATGACCGTACAAAACTGGCCGAAGAAAAAAGTAAAGATATCACAACATGGAGCATTGATAAACTAAACGCTACGATTTCCAAACTGTACAAGGCATCTTTACAGAATGATGTTCTTTTAAAAAACACAAAACTCGATGGACTTGATGCCATCATCATCAAAGGAGAGAACACCAGGCAGCTACGCCCTACCCTCTACGATTTTTTAGCACACCGGGCGCTGGAATTTTACATAAATGATGAAAGCG
This sequence comes from Sphingobacteriales bacterium, assembly GCA_024642285.1. Taxonomy (GTDB): domain Bacteria; phylum Bacteroidota; class Bacteroidia; order Chitinophagales; family Chitinophagaceae; genus Ferruginibacter. The sequence goes on along the minus strand of JAHEBJ010000022.1, from coordinate 21,079 downwards.
ATGTTACCAAACCCACCTATCAATTTAAGATAGATAACGATACAGCATTTTCACCGGTAAAGGAATTTGTTACCGCTTCTTTTAAAACAAAAGACACCGCATCGTTACAACACAAAGCATTAGTGCTGTTACAGGATATTTTAAAATTTCACATTGCCGATGTCAGTCCGGATGCACTTCTGGATGCTGACCTTATTCGTTTAAACTTTGTACATGAAGGTTCAGTATCTCCCGTAAAAGAAAAATTGTATGAAGATGCTTTGCTGGACATGGAAAAAAAATACGCAACTAACCCTGCAGCTGCTATGGCCATGTACTTACGTGGACAGATCTATCTGGAACGGGGTGAAGAATACGAGCCTTTTACAAAGACAGCCAATCAGTACGAAATAAAAAGGGCTGCAGTATTATTTCAACAGGCTTATGCAAGGTTTCCAAAATCAGAAGGAGGTATTAATGCGATGAACGCCGCCAAAAAGATCGAGCAGCCGTATCTGAATCTGGAAACAGAAAAAGTAAATATTCCGCAACAGCCTTTCCGCACATTGGTAAAATATAAAAACATTAAAACCGTTTACCTGAGGGTTGTAAAAATAACCAGGGAGGAAATTAAAAAGTTTGACCGGAGAGACTACGAAAAAACCTGGGGGGATTACACAAAACTAAAACCCGTTAAAAACTGGAGCATTAACCTGCCCGACCTGCAAGACTATCAGCAGCATGCAGCAGAAATAAAAATTGATGGGCTGGACAATGGTATCTATTTTATCCTGGCCAGTATTGAAGCTGATTTTTCGCTTACCAAGAACATTATTGCAAAACAACTTACCTATGTAAGCAATATCAGCTATATACATACCAATCAAAACGACTATTACGTGCTTAACCGGGATAATGGTTTACCGATTGCCAATGCTGAAATTCAGTTGTGGGAAGCTAAATACGATTACAATACCAGCCGTACAATAGACACTAAACTTGAAAAATACACCAGCGATAAAAACGGATTCTTCAAAGTAAAGGAAACAAAAAGTTATCGCAATTTTTTAATACAGGTTGTTCATGAAAAAGATGAATTGTTTATGGATGAGAACCATTACACCAGCAATTACAACAGCTATATAAATGAACTGGAAACCCGTACTTTTTTATTTACAGACCGTTCTATTTACCGGCCCGGACAAACCCTGTACTTTAAGGGCATTGTAGTTTCCAGAGAAAAAGACATTTTAAAAAGCGCTGTGGTTCCCAATTTTAAAACTAAACTTATATTAAAAGATGCCAGCGGGCAGAAGTCAGCTGAACTTACCGTGACAACCAATGAATTTGGCAGCTACAAAGGAACGTTCCGCTTGCCTGAAGGGGTAATGAACGGAAGTTTCAGTCTTTACGATTCAGTAACCCGGGCTTCTTACAGCTTTAGCGTGGAAGAATATAAACGCCCTAAGTTTTTTGCCGAGATACAAAAACCTAAAGGCACTTACCGGATTAACGACAGCGTGAAAGTTACCGGCACTGCAAAAGCTTATGCCGGTAATAATATCGACGGTGCTAAAGTAAGTTATCGTGTGGTACGCAAGGTTCGTTATCCCATCTGGTTTGGTTGGGGTCGCTACAGACCATCATTCAGCAGCGAAGAAATGGAAATTACCAATGGCATTACCGAAACAGATGCCAAAGGAGAATTTAAAATCACCTTTAAAGCCTTACCTGATGAAACGGTTGATAAAAAAGATCAGCCAACATTTTACTATGAAGTGAGTGCTGATATTACCGACATCAACGGCGAAACCCGCAGCGGCAATACCTCGGTTGCGGTGTCCTACCAGGCACTACAGCTTAACATCAATATGCCGGAAACTTTACCAGCAGACAGTTTAAAGGATCTTAAGATCAGCAGTACTAATCTTAATGATATTTTTGAAAAAGCAGAAGTGAATGTCAGCATTACCAAAGTACAATCTCCAACAAAAATTTTCCGTGAAAGATATTGGGAAATGCCCGACCAGTTTACGATGAGTAAAATTGAATACGAATCATTATTTCCCTACGATATTTACAAAGATGAACTTCAAAAAGGCACCTGGCCGTTGGGAGAACAATTATTTACCAAGACTGATTCAACTCTAGAGAATAAACCGTTTCTCGTTTCTGGCTTCTCGTTTGGAGCGGGCTGGTACAAAATTGTTGCCACTACAAAAGATAATTATGGAGAATTAGTTAAGGCAGAAAAATTTATTCAACTGACTGGTAATTCAGCAACAGAAAAAATTTACGATGCTGTAAAAGTTGATGTAACGAAAGGGAGCGCTGAACCGGGTGAACAGATCAGCTACAATATAAAAACCGGTTTTGAAAATATCTGGCTCATCCATACGCTTAATAAAATGGATAAGTCAAATAATCTCAGTTTTAAAACGATCAGCAACAGACAATCAGCGTCTTTTGCGGTTTCTGCGGGGGAACAAGACCGTGGCGGAATGGCCATGAGCTATGCGTTTGTACTGCACAACCGTATTTACAGAGGTTATGAAAGTTTCAGCATTCCGTGGAGCAACAAAGATCTGAATATCAGTTACGAAACCTTCCGTGATAAATTATTACCCGGCGCCGAAGAAAAATGGAAAGTAAAAATTACCGGTAACAAAGGAGAGAAAGTAGCAGCAGAAATGTTAGCCGGCATGTACGACGCAAGTCTCGACCAGTTTAAACCACATAATTGGTACAGGCCGAATATTTGGCCGGGGTTGAATAATGCGATTAGCTGGACTGCAAATGGATTTACTGAAGTTAACTCAGAAGAATTTAATCAAACTGGCTTCGATTATTTGAACGCTGTTAATAAAACTTATGACAGACTGTTAGGTTTTCAATCCAATTATTATAGAGGAAGGGGGATTGTTGCTTACTCCATGGACGGAGCACTACCACCGCCGCCTTCTCCAGGTAGGGCCTCCGAAGAAAAAATTCAGGAAATAAAAGTAGATCAGGTTGCAGCGACAAAATTAGCATATACCCAGACAGATGAACTTTTCTTAATGGCAAATATGGCACTGGATTCAACTTCAAATAACAAACTTCAAACTTCAAACAATTCCGTCCAGGTCCGCAAAAACTTTAACGAGACCGCTTTCTTTTTTCCCGATCTGAAAACAGATGCAGATGGTAATATTGAATTTTCTTTTACCATGCCCGAAGCATTAACCCAATGGAAGTTGATGACTCTGGGTCATACAAAAGATATGGCGACTGCGTATTCAACAAAAACGGTGGTAACGCAAAAAACTTTGATGGTGCAACCCAATGCACCAAGATTTATGAGAGAGGGGGACAATATGGAGTTCAGTGCCAAGATTGTAAACCTGAGCGATAAAGAACTAACAGGTATTGCCACGCTTGAATTACTTGATGCTGCTAACAACAATGCTGTTGATGGCTGGTTCAAAAATGTTTTTCCCAACCAGTATTTTACAGTTGCAGCCGGGCAAAGCGAAGCGGTAAAATTTCCGATGGAGATTCCGTTCAACTTTAATTCGGCCATGAGTTACCGGATTGTAGCCAAGGCAGGAGACTACAGCGATGGAGAAGAAATGGCCATTCCCATTTTAACCAACCGAATGCTGGTTACAGAAAGCTTACCAATCAATCTGCGTAACACAACAACAAAAACGTTTAAGTATGATAAATTGCTGAACAGTGCCAGCAGCACAACTATCACCAATCATGCATTAACAGTGGAATATACCAGCAACCCCGCTTGGTATGCTGTGCAGGCGCTTCCTTACCTGATGGAATATCCATACGAATGTGCCGAGCAAATATTCAACCGGTATTATGCAAATACATTGGCATCATATATTACAAAGGCTTCACCAAAAATTAAAGCAGTATTTGAGCAATGGAAAAATGTTGATACGGCAGCATTGCTTTCTAATCTTCAAAAAAATGAGGAATTAAAATCAGCGCTGTTGCAGGAAACACCCTGGGTATTGGATGCACAAAATGAAAATCAACAAAAGAAAAATATTGCCTTGCTCTTTGATATGGCTCGTATGAGCAGAGAGCAGCAAACTGCTTTTAATAAACTGAAAGAAATGCAGAGCAACAGTGGCGGCTTCGTTTGGTTTAAAGGCGGACGGGACGACCGGTATATGACGCAGTACATCATAACAGGCATCGGGCATTTAAGAAAATTAAATGCGCTGACCGGCGATAATTATCAAACCATAAAAACGGTTATCGACAAAGCAATCCCCTATCTCGATAAACAAATAAAAGACGATTACGATTACCTGATAAAGTATAAAACAAAATTAGACCAAAATAATCTGAGCAGTATTCAAATTCAGTATTTGTATATGCGGAGTTTTTTCATCGAATATAAAATTGCTGATGCATCGCAAACCGCTTATAATTATTACCAAAGTCAGGCAAAAAAATACTGGCTAAGCAACAGTAAGTATATGCAGGCCATGATTGCGCTGGCATTGCACCGCAGCAATGATGGCGTAACGCCAAAAGCCATCATCAAATCATTAAAAGAAAATTCAATCAACAAGGAAGAAATGGGCATGTACTGGAAAGAATGGACCACAAGTGGATATTACTGGCACCAGGCGCCTATTGAAAGGCAGGCTATGATGATTGAGGCATTTATAGATATTGATAAAAACAATAACACGGTTGATGATCTGAAAACATGGTTGCTCAAACAAAAGCAAACGCAGAATTGGAAAACTACCAAAGCTACTGCAGAAGCATGTTATGCTTTACTTCTTGGTGGCAACAACTGGCTGGCCCAAGAAAAACAAGTGACTATCAATCTTGGCACCACAATCGTAAAAAGCACCGATGATAAAACCGAAGCCGGTACGGGTTATTTTAAAAAACGTTTCGATGCAGAAAAAGTTAACCCGGCCATGGGTAATATCGCAGTCAGCATCTCCAAATCATCAAATCAACAAATCGGCACATCAACAAGCTGGGGATCCGTGTACTGGCAATACTTCGAGGATCTTGATAAAATTACGCCTGCAGAAACGCCGGTAAAACTGGTAAAAAAATTATTCATCGAAAAAAAATCAGACAAAGGCCCAGTGCTTGTTGCATTGGAAGATGGCGCTCAATTAAAAGTTGGCGACAAAGTAAAAGTGCGTATAGAATTAAAAGTTGACCGTGATATGGAATACGTTCACATGAAAGACATGCGGGCTGCCTGCATGGAAACTACCAATGTACTCAGCGAATATAAATATCAGGGTGGCTTGGGTTATTATGAAAGCACCAAAGATGCCAGCACTAATTTTTTCTTTGGGTGGCTGGCAAGAGGCAGTTATGTTTTTGAATACCCCATGTTTGTTACTCATGCCGGTAATTTCAGTAATGGTATAACTTCCATACAATGTATGTATGCTCCTGAATTTACAAGTCATAGTGAAGGGATAAGGGTAAATGTAGAATAGCTAATACAAAAAAGGGATGCTTAAAGCATCCCTTTTTTACAGCCTGCCGATTTTTAATCAAGCATATAATTTAAACGAACGGTTATTCGGGCTGTTTTCGATTTGCTATAGGTATCAAAATTTCCACCATAGCTAAACTCCTCAACCGATCCCTTTCCGGTAATTTGAAAAACACCCATCGATGCATCTTTCAATTTCCCTAAGTCACCATCAGCCGTTTTTACAATTTTCTGCGCCCGTTCCTTAGCATCCTGTGTGGCTTTCTCAATCAGGTTATGTTTCAGACTTGGTAAATCTGAATAGGTATATTGTACAGTATTCGCATTAAACTCAATGCCAGAATTGATCAGCTCCGAGGTTTGATCAATAACTGTTTCAATCTTTTTCATCAACTCCGGATTCTTTTTGCTGAAAAACGAAACCGATTGCGTAGCCGTATACCCATCAAAAATACTTTCCGTTTTACTATACGAATCTTTCGACTCGATTGTTATTGTACGGTAAGATTTAACAAAATTCACTCCACCAAAAACAAACTCTTCAGCAGTAAATCCCTTTGCCAGAAAAAAACTTCTTACTTTTTCTTTATCGGCAATAATGATGTTATAAGCATCTTTAGCATTAAACGCTTTTGACGAAAAATTACCCGACCAGGAAATTTCGTCAGATTCAAAATCCTTTGTACCTAACCCAGTCACAGAAATAGAATCAAGTGTTGCGTTACGGTTTTTGAATGCCGCCCCAAGAATAATAGCCGTAATAATAATAGCAACGCCAATAATCGCAGGCTTTAAAAAAGAGCTGTCTTTCATATGTTATGATTTAGAACTTTCAATTCCCAATGTACAATTTGTTTTTTAAAGCAATGTTAAATGCCTTGTTAAATAGAGGTATAGCCCTTCAGCGGCCCATTCTACTGAAAAAACTTGGGCAGCTACTCTACTCCAGTATTTGTATATTTGCCGCTAATTCAACACAAAAATTAATACCTTCTAATGTACAGAACTCACACCTGCGGCGATTTAAGAATATCAGACAACAATAAAAATGTTACCCTGGCGGGCTGGGTGCAAACCGTAAGAAAATTCGGCAGTATCACTTTTGTTGACTTGCGTGACCGCTATGGAATAACCCAATTGCTTTTTTCTGAAAATTTAAATGCCGCTTTAGATGCTAACCCGCTGGGAAGAGAATATGTTTTACAGGTAAAAGGAACCGTAAACGAACGAAGCAGCAAAAATGCAAACATCCCAACCGGTGAAATTGAAATAACAGTTACGGAATTTAAAATTCTGAATAAATCAGCTGTCCCTCCTTTCACCATTCAGGACGATACTGATGGTGGAGATGATATACGGATGAAATATCGCTTTCTTGATCTACGCAGAAATGCTGTTAAGAAAAATTTAGAACTACGTTATTCAATAAACAGAAGCGCCCGAAATTATTTGCATGCAAATAATTTCATGGATATTGAAACACCTTTTTTAATTAAGAGTACGCCAGAAGGCGCCCGGGATTTTGTCGTGCCTTCAAGGATGAACCCAGGACAGTTTTATGCATTGCCACAATCGCCACAAACATTTAAACAATTGCTGATGGTGAGTGGTTACGATCGCTACTATCAAATTGTAAAATGTTTCAGGGATGAAGATTTACGAGCCGACCGTCAGCCTGAGTTTACACAGATAGACTGTGAGATGGCATTTGTTGAGCAGGAAGATATTATAAACATGTTTGAAGGTTTAGTAAAACACATTTTTAAAGATGTTAAGGGAATTGATTACACCGATTTTGTTGATCGCATGACCTGGGAAGATGCCATGTGGCAGTATGGAAATGACAAGCCAGATATCAGGTTCGACATGAAAGTTTGCAATTTGAAAAAGCCGGCAACTGTTTTTACTGATAAAAAAGATAACGCTGATTTGATCAACGGTGTTGACTTTAAAGTTTTTGATGAAGCTGAAACCGTTGTTGCCATTGCCGTTCCGGGATGCAGCGAATACAGCCGTAAACAAACTGATGAGTTGACGGAGTGGGTAAAACGTCCGCAAATAGGTATGAAGGGAATGGTATTTATAAAAGCTAATGCCGACGGAACTTTCAAAAGCAGCGTAGATAAATTCTATTCGGAAGATAAATTAAAAGCTATTGCTGATGCAGCTAGTGCCAAAGCAGGTGATTTGATTTTAATATTGGCCGGCGCCGAAGAGAGAACCCGTAAAGCCATCAGCGATCTGCGAATGTATATGGCTGAACGCCTGGGCTTACGCAGAGATGATGAATTCAAATTACTTTGGGTAATTGACTTCCCACTGTTTGAATATGATGAAGAAGGAAACAGGTGGGTTGCCCGGCACCATCCGTTCACTGCGCCCAAACCCGATCATATCAACATTATGATCAACAATGATCCTGCAATTAAAGATGCAACTAAATATCTGGAACATCCTTACGCTAACATCAAAGCCAATGCTTATGATATGGTTTTGAACGGCAATGAAGTGGGCGGCGGCTCCATCCGTATTTACCAGAGAGAATTACAGGAAAAAATGTTTGCGGCTTTGGGCATGGATGCCGAAGAACAACAACACAAATTCGGATTCCTGTTGGGTGCATTTGAATACGGAGCTCCGCCTCACGGTGGTATTGCGTTTGGGTTCGACAGGCTTTGTGCTATCATTGGCGGCAGCGAAGGCATCCGTGACTTTATTGCCTTCCCAAAAAACAATTCCGGAAGAGATGTGATGTTGGATGCACCCGCAACCATTGATGACAGACAGTTTGCAGAATTACAGATTAAGCTGGATTTGAAAGACTAACTAAATTTCAGTTATGATATTCAGGCTGAGTCTGATTCTTAATGCTGCACTTTGTATCCTATTTATTCTTTGTGGCTTATTCATTTTATTAATAGTGCCTCAAAGTCTTCCAACGGAATCTATAGTGATCTTCCTGATTAATTCTCTTATCAGTTTTCTTTCTTTAGTGTTCTGTCTGGTTTGTTATAAACTTATCAAACTCAACCGTGATAAAATACCTTTCTCAAGGCAGTTGAAAAATACGGGAAATACTTTTTTTGCTTTTACCATATTAGCAGCCCTGGTGTTTCTGTTTATGGCATCAGCTGTAATTGTGGCTATGCAGGACTCCGAATTTCAAGAAAGTAAAAATCTGCAGGTTGCTTTTGTTCTTTTTGTGATATTCTTTTTGATCTGCGGAATCACATCAATTGTCAATCTTATTCATTACAGAAAGTTGCTGAGAAAAAATAAAGTTGCAATTAACGACCAGATTCTCGATATAGGAACATAGTACTACTCCTGCTTTTTTTGTATGATCAAACCGATTGAAGTCACCACATATTTATCAACCTGAAGTTTTAAGTGTACTTTTTGTTCATGCGGTTCAGTGTCAACCATAAAGTCCTCGGGTAAACCGCCCGCCGAAAAATCAAGTTCTTCAACAAAATGCCCCTCATTTCTTAATTCATTTACAATGTATTCAATATCACGTTGCCGGTAAATTACCGTGTTGTTGTTTTCCTGAGTTTCGTCGTTGCTGGAAATGTTGTATTCAGTTGTATGCACAGCCCAGCCACCTGGTTTCAAGGTTTTCATTTGGTTTTTAAGAAACTGAAAACCCAGGTCAAGAGTGCCCAAATGCTCAAAAGAACAACTGCTCCAGTTAAAATCAAAATCCCTCAGATCATCAGGAATAGCATTCATATCAACCGGCCGGTACTGAACATGGTTTTTAAATTCATCTTCATCGCAAAGTTGACGTGTGTTCAAACTTTCCAGTCCAAGACATAACTGATCCGCATTATCCCAGCCCATTTCAATTCCTTTTTCGGGCAATATATCGGTTGCCAGAATACTACATCCAAAACTTGCAAATATAGCTGGCAATGGTTCGGTGCCTACAGCAAATACCAATCCTCTCTTTCCTTCTGCAATACAACCCCGCTCCCGTAGCGCCTGCATTACAAATACAAATTCCCATTGTTTGCGATGCAGATTTGGTTTTTCATCAAGCTGGTTACACCAATATTTAAACCACTCAGCCTGATAATCCTTTGCCTTACACAATTCCGAACGCCTTTTGCCGAAATCCTCCGTCAAGCTTGTATTCCATCGCCTCATTGTTTTTACTTCATGCATAATTTTTATAAATTTATCAATGAACGATAAACTTTTATATAATCAATCGCCTTTTCATTCCAGTTGAATTCATTTCCTCTTTTTATGATTTTTTCTGAAAGTCCGTTCTTACAGTATTCATCAATACCTTTTTTAAAAACCTGTTGCATATGTTCAGATTCAAACTGGTTGAAATAAAAAGCAACATCCCCACCTACTTCGGGCAATGAAGTAAGATTTGATAAAAATAACGGCTTACCAAATTGCATGGCTTCAACAACGGGTGCACCAAAACCTTCAGCCAGAGAAGGCAACATGAAAGCAAGGCAGTTTTTTAAGTACCATGCTTTGTCTCCTTCAGAAACCGGCCCAAGAATATGTAGCCTGTCTGATACGCCCAGCTTTCTCGAGTGTTGACGGATTTTATTTACGTAATCCGATTCATCCAGTTTACCGGCAATGATCAGATCAAAATCGGCATCTTTCAACAATGGAACCAGTGTGTGAAAATTCTTTTTTCTGTTTACATATCCCATGGTAAACAGGAATGGTCTTGACGGCTTGTATCCGGAAGGGTTCAGAGATGGCTCATCAACCTTGTGTGTTCCGTTGTGAATCACATGAACCGGTTTATCTTTCACATCAAGATGGCTGAGTACATCTTTTTTACAATGATGAGAAATGCAGACTACTACATGACTTTGATCAATGAGCCTTTGTGTTTTTTGTAAACTGTCTATCCTTTCTTTACTAGTCTTGTCTTCATGCAGGCAATTCAGATCGTGAATGGTTAATACTATTTTTACCTTTTTATTTTTGGGTGGATATATTCGTCCCGATTGAAACGGAGCATGCCACACATCACAATCCCACAAAAAAGGTTTAAAATATTTTTGATGCCACTTTTTTTCAATGATACAACTGGCATCTGAACCAAAAGAGCTTTTCTCAGCCGATGGAACATAAAATGAAATGCGTTCATCAGATTCTTTATCCAGAATCTTTTTCAGATGAGTGCCCAGATTCAGGCAATAATGATACAAACCCGAGTCTTTATACCGCATTAAGTCGCAGTCCAGAATAATTTTCATGATCAATATCGTATTTTAGTATTCAATAAAACCCATTCAGCTGGTATTTGAACCCTTTTAACAACCTTTATTCTTTACAAAATTATTTAAGAAATAACTTAAAGTAAGAATTTATTAAATAAAATATTCAGAAACGATTTTAAAACAGGATATATTTATACAAAAAATATAATTAAACCCGTATTAACAATTCAAAACTGAATAAGTAATAATCTTAAAGTTATGATAAGGATTAAAAAGCACTGATACTTGTTTAACCTGGTTTTAACCCTATTCAGTCTCATTGGTTTTTACGGCCTTCGAAATCAAACTAAATTTCCGGTTGGCAAAATATTCAACCACAAAACAGGTTACACATGGCAAAACGAATAATTTTTGACTGCGAACGGATGAAATACGAAAACACTGGTTTATACCACTACTGTTTAAACCTGGGTAATCATATTAAAAAGCAGATGATTCCTGCATCTGAACAACTTACGTACTACAGTCCATTTTGCGTACAGGATTTGTTTGGCATGCATGCAGACCATATTGTTCAAACGGAATTGCACAAATTCAGATTGCCTGCGCTAAACAAATTTGACATCTGGCATGCTACCTACCAGGATAGTTATTACGTTCCATTCAGAAATAAAAAAATTAAAGTCGTCTTGTCGGTACATGACCTCAATTTCATGTATGATCATGCAAAATCCGAAGTGAAAAAGCAACGTAACCTTCGCCGGTTGCAGATGTTGATTAACCGAGCTGATGTTATCATTTGCGTAAGTGAGTACAGCAGGAACGATGTTCTTTTTTACTGCGATGTAAAAAACAAACCAGTGCATGTTATTTACAACGGAACAAATACATTGACTGAACCTGAACTACGCAAACAATCATATAAACCAGCTAAACCATTTATTTTTTCGCTGGGTACTGTATTGCCAAAGAAAAATTTTCATACCCTTTTACCTTTGTTGCAGGATCAACCAAATATGGAACTGGTAATTGCCGGGCGGATTGACGATACAGATTATTACCAGAATATTCTTGATACTGCTATCAAATTAGGCATTTCAAAAAATTTAAAGATAATTGGACCGGTTTCGGAAAGCGAAAAATCATGGTATTTAAATCATTGCTGTGCATTTGCATTTCCTTCTGTTTCAGAAGGATTTGGCTTACCGGTTACCGAAGCAATGTCAGTAGGCAAGCCTTTATTCCTTTCAAAAAAAACAGCGCTGCCGGAAATTGGTGGTGACGTTGCTTTTTATTTTGAAAATTTTACAGCAGCACATATGAAGGAAACTTTTGCAACAGGAATGAAACAATATACCCGGTTTCAAATGCAGGATGAGATAATCAAAAAAGGAAAAGAATACAGCTGGGATATAGCTGCAAGTGAGTACTTGCGGGTGTATCGCTCATTAATAATTCAAAAATAAAATGAGGACCTATCGTCGTTTATTAGTTTTTGCAAAGCCCTACGGGAGATTCGTAATCCCGTTTTTTGTGTTTACACTAATAGCATCCTTCTTCAGTGTATTTCAATTTGCGTTGATCATACCTTTGTTGAATTTTTTGTTCGATCATCACACAGTTGAGAGTATGCAGCAGTATGCAACTGCTCCTTCTTTTTCTTTTTCGGCAGGATATTTTAAAGACCTTTTCTATTACCAGGTTTATCATTTTAAGACCATGAACCCGGTGTATGCATTATATTTTATTGCTGCATTGATTGTGTTGGCGGTTTTACTCACCAATGTTTTCCGTTACCTGGCGCAGCGCAGCATGGTTAGTGCCAGAACATTGCTGGTAAAAAAAATCAGAGAAGCCATTTTCGAAAAAATGAATCGCCTGCACATGGGTTATTTCACTAAAGAAAAAAAAGGTGATTTGTTGAGCCGGATGAACTCTGATGTGTTTGAAATTGAAGCAGTGGCTGGCAACTCGTTAGAAATATTGTTTAAAGAACCCTACTTGATGATCGCTTATTTTATTGGCCTCTTTTTAATTTCGGTAAAACTTACGTTGTTTACTCTGCTTATTATCCCTATCTCGGCAATCGGCATCGCATTGGTAACAAAAAAATTACGCAAGGAAGCCAGCGATATGCAATCATCAATTGGCAGGTTACTCACTATCATTGATGAAACCTTAATGGGCATGCGTATAATCCGTTCTTTTAACGCCACCGATTTTGTAGTGAAAAGATTTCGTCGTGAAAATGATTTTTACCGCAAGGCAAGCCTGCAGGGATTTAAGAAAAGAGAATTAGCTCCGATCTTCTCCGAAGTTTCGGGAGTAATTGTGGTTGCCTGCATTTTAATTTATGGCGGAAGCATGATATTAAAAAATAACGGCGTTGATGCCTCCGGATTACAGGCCAGTGAGTTCATTGCATTCATCGCCATTTTTTCGCAAGTGATACGGCCGGCGAAAGCGATGGTAGTGGCGTTGGCCAATATCCAGCGTGGTGAAGCATCTGGACGAAGAATCCTTGAAGTACTCGATACAAAAGTTGAAGTAGATGATCACCCAAATGCGGTTCCTTTAAAATCATTCAATTACCAGGTTGAGTTTAACAATGTTTGTTTTGGTTATTCCGATAAACCGGTGCTGACCGATATCAGTTTCGCCATTGGAAAAGGAAGAACCGTTGCACTGGTTGGTCCATCAGGCGTTGGTAAGTCCACCATCGCCGATCTCTTACCCAGGTTTTACGACGTAACATCCGGCAGCATCAACATTGATGGAAAAGATATCCGTGGTTATACAATGGAAAGTTTGCGGCAGCAAATGAGTTTTGTTACGCAGGATATTATTTTATTCAACGATTCCATTTTTAATAATATCGCCCTTGGCAAGCCCGATGCAAGTATCGAAGACGTAATGAGAGCAGCAAAGATCGCCAACGCTCATGATTTTATAATGGACACGGAAGATGAATATGAAACAAATATCGGCGACCGCGGCATCCGCCTCTCTGGCGGACAAAGGCAACGCATTAGTATTGCAAGAGCGGTTTTTAAAAATCCGGCCATTTTAATTTTAGATGAAGCTACATCTGCACTGGATACCGAATCGGAAAAATCAGTGCAGGAAGCGCTGAACAACCTGATGCAGGGCCGTACAACATTAGTGATTGCCCATCGTTTAAGTACTATCAAGGAAGCAGATGAAATTCTTATTCTGCAGGACGGACAGATCGTAGAGCGTGGTAATCATTTCGAACTTATAGAAATTGAAGAGAGTATTTACAAGCGGCTTACCCTGATGCAGAAGATTGCCTAGTTATCCTTACACAAGTAGAGTAATTTATTATCTGTATTTTTATATCTAAATATACCTCAAATGAAAATGAATAAATTTTTTCTGGCGGCCGCCATTCTATTGTTACTAAATATATCATGTACCAAAACAGATAATAGCGGCGGTGGCGGACAAAGTTCCATTGCTGCAAGTACTATGACCAATGTTGCTTATGGCACAGACCCGCTTCAAAAGATGGATATTTATTTGCCGGCAAACAGATCAGCAACAACTACCAAAGTGATGATACTGATACATGGCGGGGCATGGTTCAGCGGCGACAAATCAGAATTCGCTCCTTACATAGACACACTAAAAAATCGTATTCCCGATTATGCCATTTTCAATTTGAATTACCGTCTTGCTGCGCTTCCCGCAACAAACCCATTCCCTGCGCAGGAACTGGATATAAAAGCAGCAGTTGAATTTATTTTTGGTAACCGTGCCAGTTACCTTGTTAGCGACAAATTTGTGCTGATGGGAGCCAGCGCAGGAGGGCATCTTTCTTTACTTCAAGCTTACAAATACTCAAGTCCGGTTAAAATAAAAGCAGTTGTTGATTTTTGCGGACCATCTGATATGGTAGCTATGTATAACGACTACTCAGGCAATGCTCCTGCCCAGGCAGGAATTGTTGCATTGATGAATGGAACACCCGCTGGTAATGCAGCCCTTTATACTTCATCCAGTCCGCTTACTTATGCGGTTGCCGGCAGTTGCCCAACAATTATTTTCCAGGGCGATGCTGATGCAATTGTAAACGCTGCTACGCAATCCACCGCTTTAAAAAACAAGCTAACTACCAGCGGTGTTGCTAATGAATATTATTTGTACACAGGGCTCGGACATGTGGACACCTGGGGACCCACAACTACTACCGATGCCTTTAATAAGATCGGTGTTTTCCTGGCCGCTCATGTTCAATAACTGATTAAAATAAAACTCATAAAGCATCCTCATCACAACAGGATGCTTTTTTTATTTTAAATTGCAGGATGCTGAAATTTATTTTCGCCTTTTTGATAAGTACGTTTATTTTAAATGTTGATATTGTTGCTCAATCAACCGAAATTCCTTACGCAACTTTCACCACCGAAAAAAACAGAACAAAAGAATATCGTAACCTGGTAAACAGTATCAACAAAAATCTCTCGTATGATTTAAGTGACAGTACAGAGGAAAATTGGCAAAATGCTTTCTATGCACTTGAATTGCTTAATTACCATTCGCCATGGATAGATAATAGGATAAGATTAGCTTTTGTCAGCATTGAAAAAAGAAGTTACTCTTTTCAAAGAGCTTTTTTGGAGTTGATATATGCTAACTACAAAGCCGTATTTATTAAACAGATAACAACATTCCTTAAACAAACTAAGCATCCTAAGTTATTGGCCATGTGTGCCGAATATCTTTTTCTTCATTCGGGAAAAGAAAAAAATGCAGCATTGATATCAAAAAAGATAGAAGAATTAACATCTGATACTGCTGTTTTGAACCCCGAACCCTTCTTTACTATTCTGCAAAACAAACTCGGCGCCGGAAAAATTCAGCGTCCGGCCCTGCATGACTTGCTCAGTAGTTCTTTCTTAAAAGATGAGATCATCTTATTCAGTTTTCAACGAAAGAACCGGAACTATCCGGGTATCGCAATGGTAAGAGAAAAAGACGGCCGTTTTACAAAAGATCAAACTGGAAATTATTTTTCTGTACCACAGCTTGCCCGAAGCATGAGTAATATGCCCGGTTATTTAACTAATGGTAATACGCCGCAGGGCATTTTCAGAATGACAGGTCTTGCGATATCTAAGAGTAATTTTATTGGACCAACAACTAACATACAAATGATAATGCCTTTTGAAATACCGGAAGGCGAACCCGACAGTGTATCTGAAATTTTTGCAAAAAATTACGCTACCTTACTTCCGGTATCTTGGCAAAAATACGAACCGGCGTATGAAGTTTATTTTGCTGGCCTTGCCGGCCGAACAGAGATAATTGCTCATGGTACAACAGTAAATCCGGATTATTATTCAAACCAACCATATTTCCCTATTTCACCTACTCAAGGTTGCTTGTGTACAAAAGAAATATGGAGTAGTGCTGATGGCAGGCGAATTGAAAGTGATCAGCAAAATTTGATTGATGCTTTGGTTTTGGCGGGTGGTGCAAAAGGATATTGTGTTGTCATAGAGCTGGATGACCAGCAAAAACCGGTCAGTTTGAAAGAATTACTCACACTCATAAAACAATAATTACAGATGCAGGTACGATGGACCTTTAAAACTTTTACTGAACTAAGCGCTGCCGATTTATATACCATCATGCGTCTGCGAAACGAAGTATTTGTCGTTGAGCAAAACTGTGTTTACCAGGATGCAGATAATAAAGATCAGCTGAGCTGGCACCTTTGCGGTTGGTACGAAAATGAACTTGTTGCCTATACTCGTATAATTCCGCAGGGAATTTCCTATACCGAAGCCAGCATTGGGAGGGTGGTAACTTCACCCAAATTCAGGGCTAAAGGCCTGGGCATCGATCTTATGAATGTAAGTATAGAAAAGGCTTTAAACCAGTTCGACTGCAATTCAATAAAAATAGGCGCACAGGTTTATCTAACAAAATTCTATAAATCGCTGGGATTTATTCAAAGCAGCGATGAATATCTTGAAGACGGCATTCCTCACATTGAAATGCTGCTACGCAAATAATTGTATTCACATAAGCAATATCTTAACTCTTTTATCGTTTTCAATCTGTGGTTTAACATTTTGTCCTGCCGATTTAACAGCAAGGATGTTTTTTAGACCGCACCAATCATCCATTATACTATAGAAAGACTAAATCTGATTTCTGATGAAACCATATTTACCACAATTTGTTATTAAGACGGTCGTACTTACCCTGATCAGTTTTAGCATTTTCTCAACATCATATTCTCAGGCATTTCTTTTTGGCGAAAAAGTCAAGTGGGAAGTGGGTTTAAATTTTGGTCCCAGCTTCTTCTTGGGCGACCTGGGAGGAAATTCAGGAAAGGGTACCAACGATCTAAAGGACATGAATTTTGAATTTACAAAATTTATGAAGGGAGCGTTTATAACCATGTATCCGAAAAACTGGTTTGGATTACGCCTTGCTGCCGACGTAACTTATCTTGAGGGAAGTGATGACATCATTAATACAACAGGTATCAATGAGCTTTGGCGCAAACAGCGTAACCTCGATTTCAAAACAACCATTCTGGAAGGTTATATGGCGATTGAATTCTTTCCGACAATGCTGTTTAACAGGGAATCGGAGTATGAACCCCGCTTGAGGCCATATGCACTTGCCGGCGTTGGTGTTTTCCATTTTAATCCTAAAGGTTCTCTGACAGATGCCTCGGGAAATAAAACCTGGTACTACCTAAAACCGCTTCAGCTTGAAGGGCAGGGCATGCCGGAGTATCCTTATAGCCAGCCCTATAAATTAACACAGTTAAATATTCCCTTTGGCGGTGGACTGAAATATTATGTTTCTGACCGGATCAATGTAAGCGGTGAGTTTTTATACCGGAAAACTTTTACTGATTATATTGATGATGTGAGCCAAAAATATATTGACCCTACGAACTATACCAAATACCTGAGTTCTCAGGAGGCAACTTTGGCCTACAAATTATCAGATAAATCAAAAGGAATTATTTATCCAGGCATGACAAGATATCCGGCCGGTACGCAACGTGGAGATACAAAGGACTTAGATACCTATTTTTCAATCGTATTGAAAGTGGGTGTAAGATTGGGAGAAATTTACGAGAGTTCGTTTGCAAGGAGTGCGGCCAAACAAACCCGGTGTCCGGCAGTTTATTAAAATAAAATCTTTAATGGGAAGTATATGAGCAACAATTTTCAACTTAATCCGGGATCCTTTAAAGCATTGCTGATCTTTACAACATGCCTGCTTTTGATAATCCAGATTTTTAAATAAGAATGATAAAAGCTTTAGTGTAAATGATACAACAGAAGTTCAACCCCCGAGGATAGCTATGGATATTTTAATATCCGCTTGTTACCCCTGAAACCACAATTTTAGAATCTCGTTGACATCTTTTACACTACTTAATAAAATCCATGTTTATGAGACATGGATTTTTCATTTTAGCTCAGCCTGTAAATATTTTCCGGTAAAACTCTCTTTTACTTTAACCAAGTCCTCAGGTATACCGTCAAATAACACAAGTCCGCCACCGTCACCTCCTTCTGGGCCAATATCAATAATATGGTCTGCAACTTTTATCACATCCATATTATGCTCAATCACTAAGACAGTGTTACCACGGTCAACCAGTTTATTGATTACTTCCAGTAAATGCTGTATATCCTGAAAATGAAGCCCGGTGGTAGGTTCATCAAGTATGTAAAATGTTTTTCCGGTGTCTTTTTTTCCCAGTTCGGTAGAAAGTTTTACCCGCTGAGCTTCGCCACCACTTAGTGTTACGGCACTTTGTCCAAGGGTAATATAGCCCAAGCCAACATCTTGTAATACTTTTATTTTCCGGTAGATAAATGGTACAGGTTGAAAAAATTCAACTGCTTCGTCAACCGTCATATCTAGTACATCGCTGATGGATTTTCCTTTGTATCGAATCTCCAGTGTTTCTCTGTTATATCTGCGGCCATTACATTTTTCGCAATGCACATGTACATCGGGTAAAAAATTCATTTCAATTACCCGCATGCCGCCGCCCTGGCAAACTTCGCAGCGACCACTTTTTACATTGAATGAAAAACGGCCAGGTTTATAACCCCTTATTTTTGCTTCGGGTACCGATGCAAACAATGTTCTTATCTCAGTAAAAAAACCGCAGTAGGTTGCCGGGTTGCTTCTGGGCGTACGCCCGATCGGGCTTTGATCTATTTCAATTACTTTATCAATCTGCTCCAAACCCTTGATGGATTTATATTCTAACGGGTTAGCTTTAGAGTTGTAACAAAACTTACTCAGCAGCGGGTAAAGTGTTTCATTTATTAAGGTTGATTTACCACTGCCACTTACACCGGTAACCAATATCAATTTACCCAGCGGAAATTTCACTGAAACATCCTGCAGGTTATTACCCTTCACTCCCTTGAGCTCTATAAATTTACCATTACCCTTTCTTCTTTCCTTTGGCACTTCAATACTTTTTGTACCAAGAAGGTATTGAGCCGTTTCTGAATTAGAATCTAAAATAGTTTTTGGTGTGCCTATGGCAACAATTTCGCCACCATGTTTACCGGCTTTAGGGCCAATATCAACCAGGTAATCAGATGCCAGCATAATGTCCTTATCATGCTCCACTACCAAAACACTATTTCCAATATCTCTTAAATTCTGTAGAGCAGCAATCAATCGTTGGTTATCTCTTTGATGTAACCCAATGCTGGGCTCATCTAAAATATAAGTAATGCCCTGCAACTGCGAGCCAATTTGTGTGGCCAGCCTGATACGCTGCGATTCTCCGCCACTAAGGCTTTTAGAAGGCCTGTTTAAAGAAAGATAGGTTAACCCCACATCCAATAAAAACTGCAGCCGTTCCCTTATTTCTTTTAAAACATCTTTGGCAATAGCATTTTGTTTATCACTTATCCTCAATTCTAATCCATCAAACCAGGCGGCAAGATTATCTAAATTCAAATTGCTCAGTTCTGCAATATTCCTTTTATCAATTTTAAACCAAAGGCTTTCTTTTTTCAATCTTGCCCCGTCACAGGAACCGCAGGGTGCCAGTACCATAAATTTTTCCACCCAGCTTCTCAACCCTTCCGAACTGTTGCTGGAAGAAAACCAACGTTTCAGCATGGGAACAATGCCTTCATAGCTACCCGTATAAACTTCCGGAATAGTTTCATCGCTCATGTCCAGTTCCAGGTCGGCATTTATTTCTTTATCTCCGTTGAGCAATAAATTAAGTTGCGTTTCTGATAAATCTTTAACAGGTTTATTTAAATTGATCTTATTCTTTTTTGCAAATGCTTCTACCTGTCTGAAAACACTTGCATCTCTTTCCTCTCCCAGTGGGGCTATTGCCCCTTCACTAACACTTATTGATTTATCAGGCAACACTTCATCCATATCTATCGTAAAAACATTACCCAATCCTCTGCAGGTGGGGCATGCACCGTATGGCGAATTAAATGAAAACGCATTGGGCGAAGGTTCTTCATAACTGATACCTGTTTCCTCACACATCAGTTGTTTGCTATATTGGATCACTTTATCATCGTCATGAATCAACAGAAACATCAAATCTTTACCAAGCTGTAATGTTTTTTGAATACTCTGGCTTAGCCGCACTCTCATGTCATCTGTCACAGCCAACCTGTCAACCACAACTTCTATATCATGAATTTTATAGCGGTCAACCTGCATTCTTGGTTTCAGATCCATTACTTCTCCATCTACCCTTACTTTTAAAAATCCTTTTTTACGGATGTCTTCAAACAATTCACGGTAATGTCCTTTTCTTCCTCTCACCAATGGAGCAAGTACAGAAATTTTCTTACCCTCATATCTTTCGAAGATGTTCGTCACAATTTCCTCCTCACTAAACTTCACCATCTTCATTCCGGTGTTGTAGCTGTAAGCCTCACCTACCCTTGCATACAGCAATCTAAGAAAATCATAAATTTCAGTAACTGTACCCACGGTGCTCCGTGGATTTTTGTTGGTTGTCTTTTGTTCAATGGAAATCACAGGTGATAAGCCGGTAATCTTATCAACATCGGGCCGTTCCATATCACCTACAAATTGCCGGGCGTAGGCACTAAAACTTTCCATGTACCGGCGCTGACCTTCGTTGTAAATCGTATCAAATGCAAGTGATGATTTACCACTACCACTTACCCCTGTAAAAACTACCAGTTTGTTCTTTGGAATTTTAATATCGATATCCTTCAGGTTATGTTCCCTTGCACCAAATACTTCAATAAAATCTTTATGAACGGGTTCTTCTTCAGAAGCCTTCTTAACTTTCGCCATATGTACTTACTTGTGTTAAAGATACAAACAAAATGCCTGTTGATTTGTTGCACGGCTCTTTGTTCAGTAATTTTGCCATTCAACT
>JAHEBJ010000084.1 GCA_024642285.1 Sphingobacteriales bacterium | reverse complement strand
CGTTATGCCCGAAACAGTGCAGATGCAGAAGATATTTTACAAGACGCTTTTATTAAGGTTTTTGACAAGATTCACCAGTTTAAATTTGAGGGCTCATTTGAGGGTTGGATAAGAAGAATTGCGGTGAATACAGCTTTGAAAAAATATTCGTTGCGCAGGTATGAGAAAGAAGTTGTGGGTTACGAAATAAAAGACAGAGACGAAAACAGCATGGACCCTTCGGCTTATGCTCATCTAAGTCAAAAAGATATTATGGAGCTGGTTAATAATTTACCTGATGGATACCGGCTGATATTTAATTTATACGTGATTGAAGGATACCAGCACGACGAAATAGCCGAAATGCTGGGAATACAATCAGGAACCAGTCGCAGTCAACTGGTAAAAGCAAGAAATATGCTGCAGAAACAAATTATACAATTACAAAAAGTTGCGGTATGAGCAGTAACTGGCAATTTGATAAACATATAAAAGAACAGTTCAGCGGTTATACTCCTGAAGTGCATCCACGCATCTGGGAAAACATAATGACGGAACGTGAAAAAAGAAGACCGGCAGGTTTTTGGTTTACAAATTTTGCCAGCCGGAACAAATTGTTGCTGGCAGGTATTCTTATTGCATTGATTACAGGAGGCTCTTTAATCTATTATAATTACTCAGGTAGTCCTGAGGCTCCGGCATTATCCGGCTCTGGCTCAAATAATAATGCAACTGAAAAAACAACCGGTATATTATCCAACAATGATAATCCATCGGATCAGCAACAGGTTTCTACGCTAATTACAGATGAAGTATCAGCAGGAAATATTACACCTGAAAATATAAACAGCAAACTACACGCTGCAGCGTCGGTTACAGTAAATATTTTTTCGCCTTCGGCAGAAACTACCAACGAGGGAAATGATCTGCTTACAAGTGCCAACCGAAATAAAAAGAAAGTGACAGGATTGGGTAGCGTGTTGGTAAAAACTACTTCGCCGGGCTTTGCGGAAGATCAATACGAGGGACAAGGTACGCTGCTCGGACGGTTAAATTTTTCCGCAGAAAAATATTCAGCGAAACAAAGAAGCAGGAAAACCGGTGAACTCATTTTTGACCCGATCGCTTTTTTACCTGATTGTCCATCTTTTGAAAAAGATGCAGCAGGAAATAAAAAGTATTTTGAGTTTTATGCAGGTCCCGATTATGGGTTCCAAAGTTTACATGATACCGCCAACTCATCTTATCTGCAAAAAAGAAAAGAAAGTGCAAATTTCCGATCTGCTTTTAGTGCAGGAGTACGATTCACCAGGGTTTTTAAAAATGGCATGAGTGTAAGGGCAGGTGTCAACTACAGCCAGATCAATGAAAAGTTTAAATATTCTGAAGGCAACATTATTCAGGTTGTTTACATCATTAATGCCAGTGGCGACACCATTGGCAGCTATACCACGAATGGAACCAGGTATAAAACCACCATCAATCGCTACCGCAGTATTGATGTACCGGTTGTGATTGGATATGAGTTGGGCAATGGTAAATGGCACGCTAATATTAATGCAGGTGCCGTAGTAAATGTGTACAGCTGGCAAAAAGGCGATGTACTGGATACTGCAGGCAGGCCGGTAAGTATTACTACAGGAAAAAATTCGTCGCCATACCAATTTAAAACAAATGCAGGATTGGGTGTTATAGGTGCTGTATCGGTTTATTATAAATTAAATGACCGGATGCACCTGATGGCTGAACCTTATTTCCGTTATAATATTTCGCCGATGAATAAAGAAGAAAGCCTGACATTGAAACAAAAATATCAAACGGCAGGTGTGCGGTTAGGAGTCCGGCTCGACCTGAAATAAATAGTCAGGCAACAAAAAATAAAATCAACGTATCTGATAAAAGAAAACCGAATTAAAATTTTTGTGATGAAACTAAAAACATTCATATTGATATTCTTTGCAGGAGGATTCCTACTGACAGCCTGCCAGAAGAATGTTGATGTTTTTGTACCCGATCCAGGACAATCCAACGGACCGGATACGAGTTGGCATGCAACGGTTACTGCAACAATGCCGGTTAGTCTTTTAAAGGTCAAATTATTAGCTGAAACTTATGTTGACAGCATTAACGTTAATGCCAACGTAGCTACTTTACTTACCCCTTCAGGCTTACAGGTAATTTTCCCTCCAAACAGTTGTGTAAATTCTGTTAGTCAACCGGTAACCGGACGTGTGCAAGTAGAGGTTCAATTGGTTAAAAAGAAAGGTGATATGATAAGAATGAATTTGCCTACAACAAACAACGATAGTCTGCTTGTTGCTGCCGGGCATATTTTTATCAAACTTAAAAAAGACGGCCAAACCCTGCAGTTAGCACCAAATATCAAATTGTATATCCGTTTTGTTGATCTGCCCGCCAATCAATCAATGAAACTTTTTGTAGGCGACGAAACGAATGCAGCTTTGTTTAACTGGCAGGGAAATCCTGACCTGCTCAACAATACAGTACTTGTGGGTTCACAAGCGTATGAAATTTATACAAACAGGTTGCGCTGGATAAGCATTTCCTATCCCTATAATTTTGCCGCCTCGGCGAAAGTGAGTGTTACTGCGGGTTTATCTGCATATTTTACCAACGCCAACACGGTTGCTTTTACAGTATTAAAAGATTTCAGATCGGTATCGGCCATGCATGGCGATATTAGTTCCCGGAAATTTATAAGTGAAAAAGTACCGGTTGGTAAAGCAGTTACAGTTGTAGTGATCTCCAAGCTGGGGAATGACTATTTTCTCGGTTATGAAAACAGTGTCACCCAGCTTCCGGTTAACAATGCATCGAGCCACGTTGTTAATGTAATTCCTGTTAAAAAATCTTTGTCCGAAATATTATCCTATCTCAGTTCGCTTTAGTTCTGAAATTAAAAAAAAGGCTGCGTTTGCAGCCTCTTTGATTTTATAGTAATTATTTTTTAAGAAACCAGGGTTCCTACTTTCTCTCCGGTTACAACTTTCATTAAGTTTCCTTCGGCATTCATATCGAATACTACTATCGGCAAATTGTTTTCCATACAAAGTGTAAAAGCTGTCATATCCATAACCTTCAGGTTCTTTTGTATGCAGTCGGAAAATGAAATAGTGTCGAATTTTTTTGCAGCAGGATCTTTCTCCGGGTCGGCAGAATAAATTCCGTTAACCCGTGTTCCTTTCAATATAACATCTGCTTTTATTTCAATTGCTCGTAATGAGCCTGCCGTATCTGTTGTAAAATAGGGATTCCCTGTACCTGCACCAAAAATTACCACCCTGCCCTTTTCCAAATGCCTCATGGCTCTCCGGCGGATATAAGGTTCAGCTATCTGTTCCATTTTTATCGCACTTTGCAGTCGTGTGTATATCCCGGCTTTCTCCATCCCGCTTTGTAATGCCATGCCATTAATAACTGTTGCCAGCATACCCATATAATCGCCCTGTGCACGTTCAATGCCGCTCTCTGCCTCGTTCATCCCCCTGTAAATATTGCCTCCGCCAATCACAATTGCTACCTGCACTCCCAGTTCCGTCACTGCTTTTATATCCTGTGCATAACGGGCAATCACGTCACTGTCTAACCCAAAATTTTTATCCCCCATTAATGATTCACCGGAAAGTTTCAGCAGAATTCGTTTGTACTTTGGAAGCATCGATCTTTATTTTTTTGCGAAGATATATTTTTATCACCGTTTAGTGGCTTTTATAGAATACATCATTGGCATTTTTTCCTCCATGCCCTTTATCCGCCACATATTATCTGACCCCTGTTCAAGGTTATTAAAACAATTGTAAGGCGAATAGGGGAATTCTTTAAACAGGTCGATTTGTAAGCTATGTTTCAAGAGCGCAGTTACAATTTCGGAAAATGGGTGATTCCAGCCATGCTCAATAGACTTAATTGGCGCAGTCCTGTCGGAATAAGTGCCCGAAACTTCCTCAGTAATCACTCCGGTGTTAAAATAATCGTATTTAATCTTCTCAAAATTTTCATCCATCATCCACAACACGGGGTGAAAATCGGCGATATAAAATGCACCGCCGGGTTTTAAGAAGTGCGCAACAATATCTGCCCATTTATCAAGATCAGGCAACCAGCCAATGGTGCCGTAAGAGGTAAATACAATGTCGAATTTCTTATCCAGTTTTTGTTTGAGATCATACACATTGCAGCAAATAAATTCCGCATACAGGTTCAGCTCACTATTGATTTCTTTTGCAAGATCAATAGCATTATCGCTCAGATCAACACCTACGCAAGCCGCGCCTTCTCTTTGCCAACTCATTGTATCCATCCCGAAATGACATTGCAGATGAAGCAATGATTTGCCTTTCACATCACCCACTTCTTCTAACTCTATTTTATTTAAAGTTGATTTCCCTTTTTTAAATGATTCAATATCATAAAAAGCTGAATTCTTGTGTACCGCAGTACGTTTGTTCCAGGACGCTTTATTGGCGTCGAAAAAAGATTGAAAATTTTCCATAATCAATATTACAAAAAATAAAAGTGTAGAATTGTCTGAATTCTGAGCTCATAAAAAAAGGCGAAACACTAAATGTTTCGCCTTTTTAAATATTTAGAGGACATATTAACCTAATGCTACTCTCTTAAAATCGGTAACTTTCAAATCAGCATCAACACTCTTTAAGTAATCGGCAACAGATTTGCTGTTATCCTTTACAAAAGCCTGAGCCATTAAAGTATTATCCTTAAAGAACTTATTCATTTTACCATCAGCAATTTTCTCCGCCATTTCTGCCGGCTTACCTTCCGCCTTAATCATTTCTACGGCTATTGCTTTTTCTCTGTCTTTGGTTTCCTGTGAGATAGAAGTTTCGTCAACAGCTAAAGGATTCATCGCAGCAATTTGCATAGCAACATCTTTTCCTGCCTCAGCAGCATCTTTGGTCAAAGAAACCAACACACCCATACGGTAAGCACCATGAATATATGAGGCGACATAAGGTGCATCCACTCTCTCAAATTTTGAAACTGCGATTTTTTCGCCAATAGCCGCCAGTTTGTCGTTGATCATTTGTTCAACAGTAGCGCCATTAATGGATACTCCGTTCAACTCTTCTAATGATTTTACGTTGTTTGAAATTGCTGCGTCAGCAATAGATTGTGCAAAGGCAACAAATTCCGCATTCTTACTAACGAAATCAGTTTCGCAACTGATGCAAAGAACGATTCCGCTTTTTCCATCAGCAGTTGTTTGTGCAATTACCACACCTTCTTTTGCTTCACGATCGCTGCGTTTAGCGGCAACTTTTTGTCCCTGCTTACGCAACCAATCGATAGCCGCTTCAAAATCTCCGTTACTTTCTGTTAATGCTTTGCGGCAATCCAACATACCTGCTCCGGTTGACTGACGTAATTTGTTTATATCTGATGCTGTTATTGTAACACTCATAATAATTGATAATTAAAAAATTAATAATTGATAATTCCTGCTGCATCCTGTTTTGTTTCATCAACTCCGCTCAGCTATCCAGGGTTATCGTTAGGATTGGTGGGGAGATTATCTTGCTCCACCACCTGCCGGCTTACGGCCACCCTGGCCTGGGCCAGCTACACGACGCTTTGGTTGAGAAGATCCTCCTCTTCCGCCGCCACGCTTACCTCTTTCTTCACCACCATCAGCTTTTGATTCAAAACGAGCTGCTTTTGCTTCTGCGCTTTCATCTGCATCATGGCTTTCGTCATCATCTTTATCTGCCTGACGCTCCAGTAAACCTTCAGAAATTGCTGCTGTTAAATAGTTCATCACAATAGCAATTGATTTTGTAGCATCATCATTTGCAGGAATAGCAAAATCTATTTTATTAGGATCGCAATTGGTATCTACCATACCAAAGGTATTGATGCCCAGTTTTCTTGCCTCAGCAAGAGCAATATGCTCATGTCCTATGTCTACCATAAGAACGGCTGCAGGAACACGGCTGATCTGTGCTATACCACCCAACACCTTCTCCATTTTATCTTTATCACGGGTAAGTGTCAAACGCTCTTTCTTAGTTAAGCTTTCTGCACTTCCGTCGCCCAGCATTTTCTCGATGCTCTGCATTTTCTTAACGCTCTTACGAACAGTATTGAAATTGGTTAACATACCTCCCAGCCAACGCTCGGTTACATAAGGCATATTTACACGCTTTGCACAATCGCTAACGATTTCTTTCGCCTGCTTCTTAGTTGCAACAAACATTACTTTTTTTCCACTGCGTGCAATAGCTTTTAAAGCAGCAGCTGATTCCTGCAAACCTTCAACGGTTTTGTTCAGGTCAATAATGTGAATGCCTTTCTTTTCAGCAAAGATGTAAGGCAACATCTTAGGGTTCCACTTTTTCTTTAAATGACCAAAGTGAACGCCTGCTTCTAAAAGTTGCTGTTGTAAGGAAGTATTTTCCATTGTATTTAATTAGCTGTTAATTATTAATTGTTTGATGTTAATTGTTATGCTAACCGGTAACCGATTAACGTATAACTATTAACGTTTAGAGAACTGGAAGCTCTTTCTGGCTTTCTTACGGCCTGGCTTCTTACGCTCTACCGAACGTGGATCACGTTTAAGTAAACCCGCTGCTTTGAGAGCCGGACGGTAATCAGCGCTTACTTCAATCAAGGCACGGGCAATACCTAACTTGGTTGCTTCAGCCTGTCCTTTTACTCCACCGCCAGTTGCATTAACTACCACGTCGAACTTATCGGACGACTCAACAGTTTTTAAGGGCGCTTCAACCTGATTTTGTAAATACACCAGGGGGAAATAAGTTTTATAGTCTTTGCCGTTTACAGTAATCTTGCCATCTCCTTTACTTAAGAAGATACGGGTTACCGCTTCTTTTCTTCGGCCGACTGCGTTTTTTTGCTTTTCCATTTATTGTTTAGCTTTTAGCTGTTTTTAAAATTTCAATTCTTTTGGTTGTTGTGCGCCGTGCGGATGATCTGATCCCTGGTACACAAATAATTTTTTGTACATCTGGCGGCCTAAACGGTTTTTAGGCAACATCCCTTTAATAGCTCTCTCAATTAAAACTTCAGGCCTGCGCTTCAATAAATTTTCGGCACTTTCTTCTTTACGACCACCCGGGTAACCACTGAAAGTATCATAAACTTTATCGGCCATTTTATTACCGGTAAGCTTTACTTTTTCGCAATTGGTAACGATGATGTAGTCGCCGCAATCAACGTGAGGCGTGTAGTATGCTTTATTCTTGCCACGAAGAATTGCCGCAATACGGGCACACATACGACCAACGGTTTGATTAGTACCATCAACAACGTACCAGTTACGTTGCACGGTAGCCTCGTTCGCATGTTTTGTAGTGAAATGTAATTTGCTCATTTTATTTATTTTAAGTTTATCCGCAGCCATCCCTGCGTTTTTTTAATTTGGACGGCGAAGGTAATTGTATTCGTACCTTATTGCCAAAGAAAAAGGTAAGTATTTTATTTGTCCTTCTGTAACCAATTGATTTTCAGTAATAATTTTGACTATAAATTTAGAGTGGTTAAACAAAGCTGATAATTCACCCAAAAGGTCAGTTCGGTCGTTGGGGGGGGGTAATTGCAAAATACATTTATATATTATATTTTAGATTTTATATAATTCCTAAAATCAACTGCTATGAGTGGTCCTTTTATAAAAACCCCGGAAAAAAATGACCAGATCATTTCCTACTACGCCCTGCGTATATTAATTGGTGCTACTGGCGTTCTTTTACCGTTGTTGTTAATCATTGGTAATCTCATCTCTTTTGAAACATTAAAAATCGAATTTTCGGTAAGCGATTATTATGATAATGGTACGGCCGGCGATATTCTGGTAGGTATTCTGTTTGTCCTGGGCTTTTTTTTAATGACCTATAAGGGATTTGATAAAACCGACAACAGGGCGGCTAACCTGGGCTGTGTGTTTGCATTAGGCGTAGCGTTATGTCCTACTACCAGCAGCAATAATTTTATTCACATCATGCATTTTGTTTTTGCACTTTTACTTTTTTCAACTTTTATCTTTTTCTCTATTTACCTGTTTCGAAAATCGAGCACACA
Organism: Sphingobacteriales bacterium; assembly: GCA_024642285.1. Lineage (GTDB taxonomy): Bacteria > Bacteroidota > Bacteroidia > Chitinophagales > Chitinophagaceae > Ferruginibacter. Next base: position 1,527 of record JAHEBJ010000084.1, on the reverse strand, counting down.
AAAAGGAGTGAATAAACAAAAAGATAAACGCAACCGGGTTTATTTTATTTGTGGATTGATTATGATCTTATGCATCGTTTGCATTGCACTGGGCATGCTGGCATTTGAATCGGCTGCCGAAAAATATCATCTTGTTTTTTGGTTTGAATCAATTGCTTTGATTGCTTTTGGGATATCGTGGATCACCAAGGCGGAGTTTTTGTATTTGAAGGACAAAGAGAAATAAATACCCGCTGTCATTTATTTGGCAGATGGATGGGTCACCGCTTCGTTATCAAAACCCCAGTTAATACCAAACACCTTTTCCCCTCCACTATATGTAGCCAAAACTTTTGTTTTTAAAATAGCGACTGGCTCACAAGTCATCAGGTCGGTATCTAAAATAATAAAGTCGGCAAATTTTCCTTTTTCCAGACTGCCTTTTTCTTTTTCTTCAAACGATGCTTTGGCCGCCCAGATGGTCATACCTCTGATGGTTTGCTCACGGGTCAATGAATTCTCCATCTGGTAGCCGCCATGCGGATATCCTTTGGCATCCTGCCTTATTGCTGCTGCTAAAAAAGTTTTTAAAGGATTGATGTCTTCAACCGGAAAATCGGTACCAAGCGGTATCCAGTTGTTTTCTTTAAGTAATTGCTGAAAAGCATAGGCGCCTTTTACACGCTCGGGGCCCAGCCTGTCGCCGGCCCAGTACATATCGCTGGTACCATGTGTGGGTTGCACCGATGGTATAATATTATTATCACCAAACAACCTAAAATCATTTTTATTGATTACCTGAGCATGCTCTATGCGCCAGCGCAGGTCGTTCTTACCTTTCAGATAGTTAGCGTAAATATTCAGTATGGCCCTGTTGCCGCTATCGCCAATGGCATGCGTACACATTTGCCAGCCTTTATCGAAAATAACACGGGCAACCGAATCAAAATGAGCAGGTTCACTCAACAAAAATCCCGACCAGTCCGGTTTATCGCTATAGGGTTGCAGCAGGCATGCGCCTCTGGAACCCAATGCACCGTCGGCGTATACTTTAAACGAACTCACATTTAAGTGATCTGTTTTTATTTTCCCTCTCTTAAAAGCATAGTCGAAATTTTTTTTTGCATCGCTGAGCATAACATTAATACGCATTCTCAGTTCACCGCTTTTTTGCATGCTCTCTATAAGTTCAACCATTTCATAATTCAGTCCGCAATCATGAACCGAAGTAAGGCCTGCAGCAAAACAATTTTCCTGTGCCAGTAATAAAGCGGCCTTTGCCTGCCCTTCACCTGATGCTGGAATTTTATCAGCTACCAGATCAACTGCATTATCAACCAGGATGCCGGTTAATTTTCCATCTTTGGTTTCTACATCGCCGCCCGTTAGCTTATCGCCGGGTTTTACTCCAGCAAGGTCCAACGCTTTTTGGTTGGCAATGGCTGCATGTCCGTCAATCCGGGTTATAATAACAGGCCGGTCGGGGAACAGCTCATTCAACTTTGTGTTATCAGGGAACTGCTTTATGTCCCAATCATTCTGATCCCA
>JAHEBJ010000083.1 GCA_024642285.1 Sphingobacteriales bacterium | reverse complement strand
GTACTTATCTTCCTTTAAATAAAAAGGACCTGATGCAGATAGGCGGCTTTGGCAAAGCCAAGGTTGAAAAATATGGCGACGAAATTATTGAAACTGTAGAAAGTTTTTGCAGCCTGCATAAATTAGAAAGCAATATGGATGCAAAAGAATCAAATCCCAAAAAAGTAAAGAAAGCGAAAATTTCGGCACCAAAAATTGATACAAAAACAGTTAGTTTCAATTTATTTAAAGAAGGCAAAAGCGTTGCTGCCATCGCAAAGGAAAGAAACTTAACCCCAAACACCATTGAAAACCATCTTACCCATTTTGTAGGTACAGGAGAAATAGATATTGACGAGCTGTTAAGCAAAGAAAAACAGCAACTGGTTAATGATGCGCTAAAAATACATGGCTCTCAAAGCCACACTACCATAATAAATAACTTACCAAAAGATATCAGCTATGGTATTTTGCGCATGGTACTGGCAACTAAAAAAGCAGCGGTATAAAACTGCGGCTCAGGTATTTATTAAGATTATACAATTAGTCGGGATAGCAACCCGTAAATATCTCATCTAAGCGCTGTTGGTTTGCAATGATATAATCTGGTTTTTTTCATAAGAAGAAAATAACCTATGATTACATAACGACCAACAACCTACTGCACTTATTTTATAGCAGGTTTACCATTTGAGGTTTTTGTTAAGATTGGTGTTTATCTGCCAAAATCGTCCTGCAGACGTTCAATATCGTCTTCGTCGCTGGGATTTTCCGAGTCGGTGTGTCGCCAGATTTCTGCAATTATCCCCCAGCCAGCCAGACCGAAAAGTCGATGCCTTTCTCCCTGTTTCAACTGAACAATATCGCCAATGTTTAAATTAATAATTTCTTTTTCTTCGTCACTTTCGCTTTTTACTGCAGCAACTTTACCGGCTATTAGTTTCCAGATTTCAGCACGCCGGCGATGGTATTGCCAGCTTAGTCTCTTATTTGGAGCAATTATTAATATTTTAGGGCTTAGTTTCCCTGAGATCGTCAATTTTTCTTTAGTTAAAAGCGGAAAATAAATATTTATAAATTTTTCTGATTCCTCTTCTTCAATTACAAAAAAGCCGCCCCAGGGCCGTGTATTATCCTGTTTATTTATTTTTAGATTCTGATGGTGAAGATATTCGGCGATATGCTCAAATACCAATTCTTTTGGCGTGTTTTCTGAAAAATTTAATGCCATGTTTATCCGTATTATCGGCCCATAAAAACCATTAAGATCTGAACATCGCTCGGGTTAACTCCTGAAATACGAGAAGCCTGTCCAAGTGTTCTGGGCTTTATTTTGTTAAATTTTTGTCTGGCTTCATTACTCAACGAAACAAGTTTTTCATAATTAAAATTATCAGGAATTATCAGGTCCTCCAGTTGACTCATTTTAGATACCAATTCCTTTTCTTTTTCAATGTAAGTGTCGTATTTGATCTGTATCTCAGCCTGCTCCAGCGTTTCACTATCAAATACGGACAATACTTCTTTCAGCTTGGGAACATTGCTGATCATTTCTTTTAGTCCTACCATGGGCCGTAGAAGAATCTGAGAGGCCTTTTGTTTAGTTAATAACGTTGACGATTGAACGCTGTTTAAGAAACCCTCCGTTTCCGGCGCATCCAGGCTTGTTGACTTCAGTATATTTTTTACTTTCTCTACATTTTCTTTCTTGGTTCTCACCTTATCCATTCTTTCTTGCGAAGCAAGGCCAAGACGATAACTTTTTTCCGTAAGCCTGAGATCTGCATTATCCTGCCTTAATAAAGTCCTGAACTCCGCTCTACTTGTAAACATGCGATAGGGTTCATCTGTTCCTTTGTTAATCAGGTCATCGATAAGGACTCCAATGTATGCCTCACTCCGTTTTAGGATAACAGGTTCGAGTTCCTTAGTTTTTTGGTGAGCGTTAATCCCCGCCATAAGGCCTTGGCAGGCAGCTTCTTCGTAGCCAGTTGTCCCGTTTATCTGTCCGGCAAAAAACAGGTTTTCAATTATTTTTGTTTCTAAACTGAATTTTAGTTGGGTTGGCGGAAAAAAATCATACTCAATTGCATAACCGGGTCTAAACATTTTACATTTTTCGAAGCCGGGTATAGATCTAAGTGCTTGAAATTGAACATTTTCGGGTAAAGAAGTTGAAAATCCATTAACATATATCTCAATAGTATTATTTCCTTCTGGCTCAACAAATAGTTGGTGTCGGTCCCTTTGTGCAAACCGACTTATTTTATCCTCAATACTTGGGCAATATCTTGGCCCTGTACCTTGAATCCTCCCTTGAAACATTGGGCTTTGTTCAAACCCGGTTCTTAAAAGTTCATGTACCTTTTCATTGGTATAGGTAATCCAGCAGCTTTTTTGTTGTTCAGGTTTAATTTTATCTACATCTAAAAAACTAAAACCAACAATATCGTCATCTCCCTTTTGTTCCTCCATTTTGGAATAATCAAGACTGCGGCCATCAATCCTTGGCGGTGTGCCGGTTTTTAGCCTATCTGTCTCAAAACCAAGTGAAACCAACTGTTCTGTAATACCAACCGAAGGCTTCTCCGCCATTCTTCCACCCCCAAAATTCTTTTCTCCAATGTGAATCATTCCATTTAAGAAAGTACCATTTGTTAACACTACTGCTTTTGCCTTTATTTCATGACCAAGGGCGGTACTTACACCTGTAACCTTATTATCTTTTACTAAAATCGCTTTAACTGTATCCTGGTAAAAATCAACATTTGGTGTGTTTTCAAGCATTTCCCGCCAGGTGGCGGCAAATTGCATCCGGTCGCTTTGTACCCTTGGACTCCACATAGCGGGTCCTTTTGAGCGGTTAAGCATACGGAATTGAATCATGGTTTTATCGGTAACAATGCCACTATACCCTCCCATGGCATCAATTTCCCTTACAATTTGCCCTTTAGCAATACCGCCCATTGCAGGGTTGCAGCTCATTTGGGCAATTGTCTGCAAGTTCATTGTAACCAACAAAACCTTACTACCCAGGTTTGCAGCCGCCGCGGCAGCTTCACAACCAGCATGACCGGCCCCTACAACGATAATATCATAATCCTGAAACATAGGCGCAAAGGTAAGTAAACGGGTATTTGCAACTTTATTTACATTTTGTTCCACGTGGAGCTTTACAATAAAGCTTACATGAATACTCTTGCCGGTTCCACGTGGAACCAAGGCTTATCGGAAATAGTTTTTAAGGCACTCCTCCTCTTTTTGTCTCATAATTAGTATTTCGCTCTTCTTTTTGTCTTTATAGCCGCAAAGGTGAAGCGCACCGTGAAAAATTACCCGGTGAAGCTCTTCTTTTATTGAGGCTCGTAAATTCTCAGCATTCTCTCTTACGCGATCTACACTTATATAAACCTCCGCTTCGGTTCCTGAATCATTTGGACTCAGGTCAAATGTGATTATATCTGTGTAATAATCGTGATTTAAAAATTGATTATTTATACCCAAAAGAAAGCTATCAGAACAAAAAATATATGACACACTATTCAGAGGTTTTGCTTCTTTTTTAAAAAGGTCTTCGAGGAAAGCCTTTAGTTTCTTTCGTTCGCCCAAAAGAATCGTTCTGTCATGAAATGTAAATCGTATTTTTTGCATGCCTTTATTTCTGATATCGAAATTATATAACAATATTGATTTGATACATTTGTATCCTGCTCAAATGAACATGATTTAGATGAAGAAAAGATTATCGGAAATAACCGTAGGAAAAACTGTAATTATCAAAGAATTCGAAAATGATGACATTTTCTTAAAGTTGATGGAAATGGGCTGCATTCCAGGGGAAAAAGTAAAAATTATTCACTTCGCACCTTTCGGAGATCCAATTTCAATAACTGTTGCTGGTTATAGCTTAAGCCTTCGTTTGGATGAGGCTGAAATGATATGGGTTGAAGAGGCTGTTATCAACAACAAATAAATCGCTATCTATCAATGAAAATAGGCCTTTACTTTGGTTCCTTTAACCCGGTTCACGTTGGTCACTTAATTATAGCAAACCATGTGGCAAACGAAACGGACCTTGACCAGGTCTGGTTTGTCGTCTCGCCGCAAAACCCCTTTAAGCAATCCGTCACGCTTTTAAACGAATACCAACGCCTTCATTTAATCAAATCTGCAATTGACGGAGAAAACAACTTGAGGGCAAGTAGTGTTGAGTTTAATTTACCAAAACCTTCTTTTACCGTCGACACTTTGACATACCTCAAAGAGAAGCACCCAGATCACCTATTCTCTTTAGTGATGGGCAGTGATGGTTTTCAAAATCTAAACAAATGGAAAAATTACGAAATAATTACAGGCAATCATAAAATATACATTTACAAAAGGCCGGGGTTTGAAACACAAGAAACATATGGCGCAGAAACAACAATATTAAATGCGCCGCTATTGGATATTTCGTCTACACATATTCGTGAGTTAATTAAAAATAAGAAGTCAATCCGCTTCTTAGTTCCGGATATAGTTAAGGATGAAATAGAGTTGGCTGGCTATTACAGAATTTGATCAGATGATAAAGCCAAGCAGCAGACAAAACAACACAACAAAAGGCGGCGGAATCTTCGAAAATTGCAGAATCAGGAATGTACCACAAATAACTCCGATATTCATCAAGCTTATTGGGTTGAAAGAAAGAATGGATACATCTTTGATCAGGTAAAGGGTTGCAGCAATCATAATTCCAACAACCGCCGCATTTATTCCCTCTAGCGATCGAAATACAACAACGAACTTCTTCAACTTCTGCCAAACCGGAAAGAAAAATAAAACCAATAGTGCGCTTGGAAGAAATATAGCAACAGACCCGATTATACAACCGAGCAACTGTATCCTGGGGCCCTCATCTTTTAAAGCTACACCACCCATAAATGATGCAATTGAAAACACAGGACCCGGTATTGCCCTAACCATCCCGGCCCCGGTCAATAGTTCCTCTCTATCAACCTTTATAAGGTTCGGGTTCTTTTTTATTACCCGCTCTGATGTAGGGCGAACTACATACTGATCCAGCATCATTGGTATTAAAACATCGCCACCACCAAACACGAGAGACCCAAAGCGATAAAAGTTTTCGAAAAGGTTATATGGTTTCTTGTTCTCCCAGTTTTGTTTCCTTGCTGTTTCACTTAGCAACCCGGCCATTGCAAAAATCAGCACAAACAGCCAGATGTTGGTCCACTTAATCTGCTTCGGCTTCACCACTTCCTTCTCCGGTATCCTTTTATCGCTGAAGTTTGTTGCAACCCCTCCACACACAATTAGTAAAGGAATAACCCATGGCGCCTTAAAAAGAAAGTAGGTACCTATCAACGCAACAAGCATAATAATTTGAGTAATGGTATTTTTAATACTTACCCTGTGGGCTTTAAATGCTGCATAAGCCAAAAAACCAATAGCCATGGGCTGAATAAATCTAAAATACCCCGTTTGGACAGCTCCTTCACCTATATCTCCAACTATGAAAGACAGGCCACCCATAAGTAAACAAGCCGGGAATATCCAAATTAACAATGTGAGCACAGCTAGTCTGATTCCACCTCGTTTGTAACCTATTAGTGTTAGTGTTTGGGTAGAAGATGCCCCCGGCAAAAGCTGGCAGAATGAAATATACTCCATCAATTCCTCTTTGGTCAAATCTCTGCGCCGGTCGACAAACGTTTTTAAAACCATCCCTACATGTCCCTGAGGGCCGCCAAAAGCGGAAATGCTGTGAAAAAAAACAGCTTTCAAAAAAGGAATATGCCTTAATAGTTTTGTCAAAAAAATCTAAAGCGGTTTAAATTATTTTTTACCGTTGTTTGTAACGAATGTAGTTTTGATTATGAAAAAATACAAAATTTCTTTGTTGATGTCACACAAAATATTCGTTTTACTTTTTTCTATTCTCTTTATTTCTTGTTCAAGTAAAAACTATTCTCACTCTAAAAATTATCAATTTAAAAGTGCGAATGGCTTACCGAATTACCAAGATTTAAATTATTGGGCAGCACATCCATGGAAAAAAGATCTTAGTGATAGTATACCGGAGGCCTTAAGATATTCTTTTCAGTATGATAGTTTAGCCGATGTCTTTTTTGTTCATCCTACCACACTTACCTCCCTTAAAGACGACCGGTGGAATGCTGACATTGATGACGCAGAAATAAATGCTAAAACAGATTACTCACCTATCTTATATCAGGCAAGCGTATTTAATGAAAAAACCCGGGTTTTTGCGCCACGTTATCGTCAGGCCCATATTAAATCTTTTTACAAAAAAGGGGTGGAGGCTGACCAGGCTCTTGAATTAGCCTATACAGATGTGAAAACAGCTTTCTTATTTTACCTGCAGAATTACAATAATGGTCGCCCGATCATAATTGCCTCACACAGCCAGGGAACTAAACATACAACAAGACTACTAAAAGAGTTTTTTGAAAACAAACCTTTACAGAAACAACTAGTTTGTGCGTATTTATTAGGACTATCTGTTCCTGTTGATTATTTTACTGATATAAATACTTGTGCCGATCCAACAGCTACTGGCTGTATTATCAGCTGGCGAATTTTTAAAAGTGGCTCCATCGAGCCTGAATTTATTGCGAACGAGAACTATAACTCGATAGTGGTTAATCCACTCTCCTGGGCGACAGGCACCGAATTAATATCCGCACAAAATAACCTTGGCGGTGTTCTAAAAAACTTTAAAAAAATTGTTCCGGGGGTTGTTAATGCTCAAATTCATAATAACATCTTATGGTCAAGTAAACCTGATATTCCTGGTAAAATCTTCTTTACCCGAACCAATTATCATATTGGAGATATTAATCTTTTTTATGTCAACATCAGGAAAAATGTGGAACAGCGAATTACCGCTTTTCTTAACAGCAATTAATTATAAGAATATTCAACTGTATTAATAATAATCTTCTTTCCAAGATCCTTAATTTGGTATTCCGGATCTACCATCCTGGTAAAACTTTTTAAAACACCCATATCAGAGGTTTTAACCCATTGCTTTTTAGAAAACTTGTATTTCTGCAAGGAGTAAGCTACTGTATCGTAAGAAAAATCTCCGGAAAACTCTATCCTTATCTTCTTAGTCCCTTCTTTTATTTTATTTTGTAATCCCGCTGCGTTATAAAAATTATGTGTTTCTGGTAAATTCTCAGTAACATAATTCTCAGATACAATTTCAAGTTTACCATCTCTATAAAATGTAACTTTTCCAAAAATATTATTTTCAATACTGGTTCTTAAACTATCAAATGTAAAATTCACTAATTCTATATAAAAAGTATTCTCGATTTTATTATCTTTTTCATTAGAACAACCAATAAAAAAAAGCAAACTAATAACAGAAACAATAATAATGTTTTTCATTCTATTTAAATTATAGACCATATTCCGCACTAATTTTAAGCATTTCATCAATTGGTATTCTTGCAGCAATTCTTAATTCTTCATCCATTTCAATCTCCGGTAACTCGTATTTGAGGCACAAATATAATTTTTCCAGTGTATTTAATTTCATATGAGGGCAATCATTACATGCACAACTATTATCTGGTGGTGCCGGAATAAATGTTTTATCCGGACTATATTTTTGCATCTGATGTAAAATTCCGGTTTCGGTTGCTACAATAAATTCTTGTACTCCACTTTTCCTGGTATAATTCAATAAACCTGTTGTGCTTCCTATAAAATCAGCAATTCTTAATATTGGTTCTTCGCATTCAGGGTGAGCAATCACTTCTGCTTTTGGATGTCTTATTTTTAATTTCGTTATTTTTTCCAGACTAAAAATTTCATGCACCATACAGGCACCGTTCCATAACAACATATTTCTACCAGTCTGTTTGTTGATATAAGCTCCAAGGTTCTTATCTGGTGCAAAAATGATAGGTTGATCAGCCGGCAAACTTTCAACGATTTTTTGAGCGTTTGTGGAAGTACAGATTATATCACTTAAAGCTTTTATACCAGCACTACAGTTGATGTAAGTAATTACTTTATGATTGGGATGTTTTTCTTTAAATAATTTAAACAAAGGAGGCGGTGCAGAATCACTCAAAGAACAACCAGCCTTTAAATCGGGCAGTAATACTTTTTTTGCCGGGTTTAAAATTTTAGCGGTCTCTGCCATAAAATGTACTCCTGCAAAAACAATAATATCGGCTTTTGTTTTCTCTGCTTCCTGGGCCAACCCTAAACTATCCCCAATAAAATCGGCTACATCTTGTATATCCGGTTCCTGGTAATAATGCGCCAGAATTACGGCGTTCTTTTCTTTTTTCAGCTTTTCAATTTCGGCAAATAAATCAATTGAAGGATCTATATCAATATCTAAAAAACCGATCTCGTTAATTGCTTCAACAGCACTGTTAATATCTGCCATAATATGTATTAATACTACTTATTTTTATAATCAACTATTACTATTAGGGCTGTTAATTAGTGGAAAGAAAAAAATCAACAGTTGATGCAAAATTAAAACCTTTAGTTTATGAACGCTCATCCACAGGAAATTAACATTCAATTATTTCGATGATTAACCACCATATATAATACCAATCATACTATCCATAGAGCAAATTTTTATTATAAACAACGGTTGATAATTATCTGCCTGAAAAGAAATTTGATACATTACCTAAAAAACCCTGTTGATAATAATGGTATAAATTATAGTTTAATAACAGTAAGAGTTCTTAAAAACAAAGCGAACATTATTTACTTTCAAATTATGCATAGATTTTAAAAGTAAAAACCGTGTTTACGAACACAAAAACCTTGTTATTAACAAACAGGTGTTCAAAACCTGAAAACCTCTTCATATTATAATTTTAATGTTGCAAAAAAGCGGTTATATAAAACCTCCCCAAACCCTTTAAATTAAAGCTGTAACAACTTAAAAAACCTAGTTTATATTTAATTTTACCCTATTTTTGCCGTCCAAATTTAATTTAATACAACTATGCAAATTATTCAGGGAATTCGTGATAAAGGCGCTGCAATTGTAATTGTAGTTATTTCACTCAGTTTAATAGGTTTTATTTTAATGGATGCCAAACAGGGAGGAAACAACTTAAATTCAGGTGGTGGCAGTATTGGTAAGGTTAATGGCGACGTTATAGAACAAAATGAATTTACCAGAAAGGTAAATGCTTTGGAAGCCCAGGAAGAACAACAGTCAGGTTCAAGACCCACGAATACAAGGTCGGCCCAAATTCGTGAGCAGGTATGGAACCAGATAGTTGCCGAGCGTGTTTTTTATGCCGAGGCTACCAAGTTAGGAATTGAGTTTACATCAAAAGAGCTGGACAATATATTAAAGAGCGATGACCCCTCAAACCCACTCATGCAGGATCAATCTATGATTGACCCGGCTACCGGAAAACTTGATATGAGTAAAGTGGGTCCTGCGCTTGCGAACCTTAAAAAAATGAAAGGCGAACAGTGGGAACTAGTAAACTCACAGGTTATCGAACCTCAAAAACTAACCAGTATTTCAACTAAATATTTTGCAATGTTGAACGCCAGTGCATATTACCCGGCATGGATGGAAGCAAAAGATTCGGTTGAAAATAAAAAATTTGCTACTATTTCTTATGTACAGATTCCTTATCAGACAATTGAAGACAGTACTTTAAAAGTTACCGATT
>JAHEBJ010000158.1 GCA_024642285.1 Sphingobacteriales bacterium | reverse complement strand
GATGTTTGATTTGCTCAAAAAGCTGAAAGAGCAAAAAAATCTAACTTCAAGGGATATTAATTTTGGTAGAAAAGTTCTTGATTTTATAAGATCAAATCCGACAATTGTGGAGGAAATAAAATCGTTATCTAAATTAGAAGAAAATGAAGTTGTAGAAATCAAATTCATTTACGATAAACTATTACTTCTACACAAAGATGATTGGAAAAGAATTATTGATTTAGCTAGCGAGACCAAAATTTTCAATAATTTGGAATTAGGTAATATAAAATCCGTTCAAACGGCTTTGTTTAAAAAGGAAATATTAAAGGAACAATCTCTAATTAAAGCTTATGAATCATTGAAGAAATTGAAGAAATTTGGAATTGTGATATAAACTAAGAAAAATGCTTTCATTTATAAAAACCACATGAATCTCCTCGGCAACCTCCTCTGGCTCATCTTCGGCGGCTTTTTCTCAGCGCTGGGTTATTTTTTTGGCGGTGTAATGTTGTGTGTTACTGTGGTGGGCATACCGTGGGGGTTGCAATGTTTTAAACTGGCCGGACTGGTGCTTTGGCCTTTTGGCAAAGAAGTGGTGAGCAGTTCAAAAAATTCAGGTTGTATTTCTATACTCTTCAATATAATATGGTTGTTAAGCGGCGGGCTGTACACAGCGTTAGTACATGTTTTCTTTGGGCTGCTGTTAACCATTACCATTATTGGTATTCCTTTTGCAAAGCAGCATTTTAAATTGATTGAAATTTCGATGATGCCTTTTGGCAAAACAATAAAATAATTTTTTGAAAATAGTACGCCGGCAGATGATTAGGCTTTTTACTTAAGCACCGGCATTGCCATTTGCCTTAACCTGTCTGCCCACCGCCTGTATTCCAAAGCCGAGGGATGTAACCCATCAGCAGCCAATAAGGAAAGATCGTTCTTTGCTTGCCGGGTAGAGGGAGTAATATCCAGATAAGAGCAATTAAAACTTTCAGTTACATTTTTGTTGATGGCATTGAACCAGTCTATCTCCCTGCGTATTTGAGCGGTATCATAATTAGCGGCAAAGGGTGTTACACTGTAATCGGGTATAGAGAGTACAAATACATGATCCTTTTTTCCGTTGGCTAATTGTATGGCCCTGCTCAGCAGGTTGCTGAACCGCTGCCGGTAACCGGCGGTATCATGAAAGCGGTACTGATCATTTACACCAATCAACAAACTCACCACATCGTAACCAACGGGCATGGCCGCAGGAATAGCGGCAGCCAGGTCGTAACTGCTCCAGCCGGTGGTAGCAATATATTCGGGTGTATTCATGTTGATGCTGTCCTGTTTTAGCAGATTGGCGGTTTGTGCGGCAAAACGTTGTGCGGGGTTAACCCCCTCGCCAATGGTATAGGAATCGCCCAGGGCAAGCCAGGTTTTTACCGGCCCGGTGGGTACAGGTGCAGTTATTCTGCTGCCGGTGTACTTTTCTTTTGTACATGACAGCATAACCAAACAATACATAATTTGAATCAGCACCTTCATCAGCAGATAAACGTATAAATGGAATAAATGGTTCGGTTAACTGCGTTGCTGCCGCCCTGGCAGTTCTGTTACCGGCTCAGATACGCCAACGCAGAAAAGCAGAAAAAAATGACCAAAGTCATTAGCTGCTGCTACGATTATCACTTTTCAGGCCGGCATTTGTATGTCACTTTGCGGTATGAAAAAAAGATACCTGCTCCAACCGCTCCTCATACTGGCATTGATTACAACCCCTGCAAAAGATGCCGGTGCACAACACAAATTAAGTTTTAATGTAGCTGCCAATCAGGATATTGTTAAGGCCGCTAGCGGATACAATATGAGCTGCTTTTATCATTTTACCCGTCATTTTTCGGGCGGATTGGAATTAAACCATTTCTTTCCAAAATTGCATAGATCCACCAAGGAAGAGTTTGAACTTTCGGCTAATGATATTGACCTTAATTTTCATTATGATTTGCCGCTTTACAAAAAACTGATCTGTTATCCCATTACCGGCATAAGCCATACTTCTGAAAAAGAATATAATCTGCACAATCAGGAAACTGTTTACCACCGCTTTTACTCATTTAATACCGGCGCCGGATTATATCTTGAAGGATATATCATAATGCCGTTTGTTGAATACAGTCTTACCGTTGGCCAGTTAACCCAGCAATTTGTACTTGCAGGCATCAGTTACGAGCTGGATTGGAAACATACAGGCCATGCAAAAAATAATAAACCTGAGTTGTAGTTTATTTTTTATCAACCACCGGCATTTATCTGAAATTGTGCCGGCAAGTATTTTGCCTGCGCCTCAGCATTTAAAAAGAGTGTATGCGTTCATTTGCAGGATGAGAATTCAGGTTTCATTCACCAGGGCCAGAATGGGGAACAGGTCGTACATTTTTTCATTAAATGGTACCATTGCCTGATTCTGCAGAACGGTTCCCAGTTTTCTGAAATCGAATTTCTCTTTGAATTTGTTATAGGAATTGCCGACCATGGTTTGCAGCTCATTAATGTCAATGATGTCTTCCAGGTCTATCACATAACTATCAGCCGCTTCATACTCAAGGATAACTTTTTCTTCAAAAATAAACTTGCAGCTAAAGCGGCAGGCGATACCTTTTTTTGTAG
>JAHEBJ010000021.1:23416-38330 GCA_024642285.1 Sphingobacteriales bacterium | reverse complement strand
GCTTCTTCGGTTTTTGTTTCTTTGTCTAAAACAATCTCTATATGTGCAACCTGCCCGGTAGTGGCTTCGATCTCTGTTATTTCTTTGGACTGATATCCAACAGAAGTTAAATGAATGCTTATCTTTTTTCCGGCATCAACAGTTATTACAAAGTAGCCTTCAATATTTGTTGATGTGATTGTTTTGGCACCGTCAATAGAAATAGATACGCCTGATAATGCAAAGCCGGTTTTCGAATCGGTAACTTTTCCTTCAACCTTTCCGGTTTGTGCAAAAATGTTGAAAGTAAAGCTGAAAAAAGCAAATAGTAAAACTAATAATTTCATGCTGTAAATATTTACAGCAAAATGACAATTTTAATGTTACCGTAACATGAATTACATGTTACGGTAATATTAAAAAAATATCACTGAATTGTTAATTGCTTAAAACCTAAACTGCAGGCGGCAGGTAAATAAATTGTCTTTTAAATCTTTTGTGAAACCTGGCAATTGTGTTGTTTCATTCTTAACAATGTCGTACCAGAAAACAACCTTGGCATTATCATTAAATAAATAGGAGTAACCCAGGCCCCAGGTTGTATATTTTATATCAGCTTCGGTAAGGTTGCTTCCGGCTTTGCCGATATCGGACGCTGAAACTTTTGAGTTGGGATCGTACCAGTCATATTTAAGAGCCACTTGGTGTTTACTATTAATAAAATTATGCAGCAGGTAAAATATGGCGCCATTAAAATTACGTATATACAAAGGAGAAGGTCGGCCGCCCGACATAGGAATAGAAGCCGGTGTTGCAGAATTAAATTGAGTTGCCGTTTGTGTCCCTGCCCAGAATTCTCCACGTAATTCAGTAATACCGGCCTTTTGTTTCAATTTTAAATTGAAATCGGCTTCGTAATAAATTCGGGGGGCTTTGCCATTAATATTACTCAATGAAGAATCTAAAACATTCGTCTTTATATTATTCACATTCTCTTCGTGATAGATATATTTTGTTTTTTGAATAAAACCTCCGTTGAAATAAGAAACACCTGAAGACAATTCCAGTTTATTGCTGAGTTTGATCTTTGTATAAGTTAAACGGGTGATCAGGTCTTTGTAACTGTCAAAATCTGTTGGATTTGCAAGCCCAGGGCCATTATAAAATCCAAAATCCCAGTTCAGATTATATAGAGGATGATCTTTTCTTTGAGGAGCAAATGTAATTTTTGCACCCAGGTCACGTTCGTCTTTCACTAAAATCTGCGTCATACGCCCTCTTTCCGGTGATTCTCTTTTAGATGATGAATAAATTACTTCATGGCTGAAAGGCCGGTTCATCATTCCAAAAGTTAATGAAAACAGGCTGAATTTATTTTCATATATCGTACCATAAAGATCTCTTAGCACAACCCCTTTTTCCGTAATATCTGGTTGAAAAACTACATCAACTGTTTTAAAATTATTTTTATTGTGACCAGTATAAGCAAATTTTATTCTGCCTCTGCGAATCTTAAACCGGTTTTTGCTATCCGGTTCAAAATCGCCGCCACCAAATGTGGGAGCGCCTTTTTCCTGAATTACCTGAAACTGGGGCTGTATATATCCGGTTATGGAAAGATTGTTGAATTTATTAAAAAAGGAAAGTAAACTTTTGTTGGAGAGTTTAGCGCTATCTTCAGCATTCAGTACTTTCTGAGCATACAAAATCTGGCAAAGTACTAGAGGTAAAACCAGTAAAGGCAGTTTTTTCTTAAGCATGATTAGGAATTTTTGGCAAAGGAATAACAATTCCATATTAACCCAAGGTTAAGAAATTATTACCCAGTAGTAATTCAATGTTAAGAAATTATTACCTTTCGTTATTAAAGCAGATGACTTGCTAATAATTATATTTTTACGCAAAATCAATAATCATGGGAATTAACACAATGCTTAAGATATTTTTACCAAAAGACCGGGTATTTTATCAGTTATTTGAAAATGTTTCAGAAGTCCTAGTAAAAATGGGAGACAAATTAAAAGATGTAGTAAATGAGCCTGATTTTGATAAACGGGGACAATTAATTCAGGAAATACAAGAGTTGGAACATGTGAATGATGATTTCACACATACCATATTTACTGAATTGGGTAAGAATTTTATAACACCCTTTGACAGGGAAGACATACATTACCTTGCTACCTCACTTGACGATATAGCTGATTACATCTACGCCTCTGCTAAAAAAATAAATTTTTACAGAGTTAATCCAAATGACATTGGCTTTAACAAGATGGCTGATCTTATTGTGTTGGGAACCCGCCAGGTTGAAGTTGCAGTTAAGGAATTACGAAATATGAAGAATATGCGACTTATTACAGATGCACTGGTTTCAATAAACAGTATAGAAAACCAGGGTGATGATATTTTTGATATGAGCATAGAACGACTATTTGCGACGGAACCAGATGCCAAGGAGGTGATTAAAAAAAGAGAAATTTACCAGGTGATGGAAATCGTTACTGATAAATGTGAAGATGCAGCTAATGTAATTGAATCTATTATTGTTAAGTATGCTTAATAGCTGTCTTAAAACAAGATTCATCCAAAACTTATAAAACGCTTATGACTTTTCTCATAATAATTATAGCATTAGCACTCATATTTGATTACATTAATGGCTTTCATGATGCTGCCAACTCTATTGCAACTGTAGTTTCTACTAAAGTGTTGACACCAACGCAGGCAGTTATCTGGGCTGCTGTTTTTAATTTTGTCGCCTATTTTATTTTTAAAGATCATGGTGTTGCTAATACGATTGCTAAAACTGTAAAAACCGATATTGTTTTCGGGCATCAGATGATGGTAGTGATTTTCTCGGGTTTAATAGCTGCCATTTTCTGGAATTTACTTACCTGGTGGTTTGGTATTCCCTCCTCATCTTCACATGCTTTGGTAGGTGCTTTTTCTGGTGCAGCAGTTGCTTATGGAGGATTTGAAGCTGTTAACTCAACCGTAATTTATAAAACGGCGGCATTTATTTTATTGGCACCTGTTGTCGGTATGATCATTGCTTTTATTATGTCGCTTTGGTTCATTCATTCATTTAGAAAAGGGTGGATGCCTAAAATTATTGCGTTGATAGTTTTTGCTGGCGTTGCTCTTTTTCTTTATAAGAATATGGAGTTTAATCCTGCGAAATTAAAGTCGCAGTACGATTCCTATGCAATGAAAGTGATTTTTTACGGTAAAAATTTTAAATGGATACTGCTTTGCTCAATCCTCGTAATCATGGCCTCGTTCACTTTGTTTTTAAATACTTTGAATGCAAACCGAGCTAATTTTTGGTTTAAAAGATTACAACTGGTTTCTTCGGCAGCTTTCAGTATTGGGCATGGCGGTAACGATGCACAAAAAGTAATGGGTATCATTATGGCGGCATTGATTGCCTATAATCCCGAGATATATAGTTTAGATCATATGGTAACCTGGGTTCCGTTGGCTTGTTATACCGCCATTGCATTAGGTACCATGAGCGGAGGTTGGAAGATTGTAAAAACTATGGGTACAAGAATTACAAAAGTTACTCCATTTGAAGGTGTGGCCGCAGAAACCGCGGGTGCCATCACTTTATTTGTTACAGAGGCACTAAAGATTCCTGTGAGTACAACTCATACTATTACCGGTTCAATCATTGGTGTTGGTGCTACAAAAAGATTATCAGCTGTTCGTTGGGGCGTTACGGTAAACTTATTGTGGGCCTGGATTATCACAATTCCCGTAAGTGGATTACTGGCGGGCCTGATTTATTTGATTGCCAGCAGAATATTATAAAATTTACAAATAAAGAGAACCAATAAAAATCACTCACCATCATGAGTGATTTTTTGTTTTCTTTGTGACATGAAAAAAATACTGGTAACCGGCGGCTGTGGTTATATAGGAGCACACACCATCGTTGACCTTATTGAGAACGGATTTGAAGTTATCTCGGCCGATAACAACTCCAGAAGCAGTGAGTCCATCCTGGATTCGATTGAAAAAATTACCGGCAAGTTGGTAAAGAATTACAAAGTTGACCTTTGCATTTACGATGATACGGTTGCTATTTTTCAGGAAAACCCGGGCATTACCGGTATCATTCACTTTGCCGCATATAAATCAGTAGGCGAATCTGTAAAAAAACCCTTATTCTATTTTGAAAATAATTTAAACTCACTCATCAATATTTTAAAATGTGCCGACGAGTTTAATATTCCAAACTTTGTTTTCTCTTCGTCATGCACGGTTTATGGTAATCCAGATGCTATTCCGGTAACCGAGGAAACACCCATGAAACCTGCAGAATCGGCATACGGCGCAACTAAACAAATGGGAGAGCAGATCGTACAAGAAGCTGTTAATTGCAACGAAAGCAAAGCCATATTACTAAGGTATTTTAATCCGGTAGGTGCACATCCGTCTGCGTTGATAGGCGAATTGCCACTGGGCAAACCCGAAAATCTGGTGCCGGCTATTACCCAAACTGCCATTGGTAAACTATCCACCATGCAGGTTTGGGGCAGCGATTACGAAACCCGTGATGGCAGTTGTGTAAGGGATTATATCCACGTTAGTGATATCGCCCATGCTCATACACTAGCGCTTAACTATTTGCTCGAAAACAAAAATGAATCCAATTGCGATGTGTTTAACCTGGGAACAGGCGACGGACATACAGTATTGGAAATCATAAATGAGTTTGAAAAAGCAAGTGGTGTTAAACTAAATTATACAATGGGACCACGCCGCCCAGGAGACGTAGTTGCCATTTACGCCAATAATGATAAAGCTAAAAAACGCCTTGGCTGGTATCCGAAATTCAATTTGTCCGAAATGATGGCGACTGCCTGGAAATGGGAACTAAAACTTAAATATGATGAAAATATATTTGTAGATCCTAACGCAAATTTAAACTGAGTCCCCTATCTTGCTTAATCAATTCCCTAATAATTTTTTTTCTTAAATGCGATTGATTTTATGAAGTATTCTGTTCCTGTTTTGTCGCTATATTTTATCTTGGTAATTATCCTCATTACAGGATGTACCAAGTATGCGAAAGATGGGCATATGAAACAGCCCGGCATTGCCTTAACTTTTGATGATGATAGGATTGATAATTGGTATCAGTATCTGCCATTTCTGGATTCTTTCGGGGTAAAAGCTACTTTTTACGTTTGCAAATACAACCGCTTTACACCGGAGCAAAAACAAAAATTGTCTGTAATTCAAAATCATGGCCACGAGATTGCTTTTCACAGTCTCAATCATTACAACATGCCAGACTATGTTTACAAATATAAATATACTCTGGACGAGTTAATAAATAATGAAGTGGTAGCCGGGCTGAATTTGATGAACAGAGATGGTTTTTATCCGGTAACATTTGCCTATCCTTACGGTGCACATAATGATATCATTGATAAGAAACTAATGCGTTATTTTAAAAGCGTAAGAGCTTTAAACGGCACATCAGATTTTGCCAAAAGCCTGGCCCCAACACAAAAGAACGATTTGCTTTTTGGTTTAGGAATCGATAAAAGCAGTAAAAGAACCGATGAGTCAGTATTACAATTAATTAAATCTGCTGCCGATAATAGTAATTGTGCAATATTTGTGGCACATGATATAAATACTTCCATAAAACTCAGTGTTACCAAAGAACGCTTAAGGAAAATGTTTACCCATGTTAATCAACTGGGCTTGCAATATTATACCATCTCAGAGATATCCAATTAGCAATAGATTTTAAATCTCTGCGGGGCTGAAACATTGTGGGCAACTTTTTCAATCTCTTTTGCCAGCCTCCAAATCTTTCTTTTACTTTGCGGCAATTCTAATTTCAAAACACCTATATATTTTATGCTCAACGAAATTCAGGTTACCGGTAATAAAGATACACGTAGCGGGTTTGGTGATGGAATACTGGAAGCCGCCCGTAAAAATCCAAATATAGTAGCGCTAACTGCCGACCTGGCCGGCTCCTTAAAACTGAATGGTTTTATTAAAGAGTTTCCCGAAAGATTTATCCAATGTGGAATTGCCGAAGCGAATATGATGGGTATTGCTGCCGGTTTAACAATTGGAGGTAAGATTCCATTTACAACAACGTTTGCAAATTTTTCTACAGGAAGAGTGTATGATCAGATCCGTCAGAGCATTGCTTACAGCGGAAAAAATGTAAAAATTTGTGCTTCGCATGCCGGTCTTACTTTAGGAGAGGATGGTGCAACACACCAGATATTGGAAGATATTGGACTGATGAAAATGTTACCAGGCATGACAGTGATTGTGCCTGCAGATTATAATCAAACCAAAGCAGCTACCATGGCGATCGCCGATTATCAGGGGCCGGTTTACCTGCGGTTTGGTCGCCCATCATGGCCAATCTTTCTAAATGAAAATGATTTTGTAATTGGTAAAGCACAACAATTATCCGAAGGAACCGATGTTTCTATTTTTGCCTGTGGTCACATGGTTTGGAAGGCAATTGAGGCCGGAAAGATTTTGGAGGAAAAAGGGATCAGTGTTGAAGTAATAAATATTCATACCATAAAACCGCTGGATGTTGATGCTGTTGTAAAATCTATCGGCAAAACCAGATGTGCCGTTACCGCCGAAGAACATAATATTATCGGCGGTCTTGGCGACAGCATTGCACAGGTAGCTGCAAAACATTGCCCGATTCCAATTGAGTATATTGGTACCAACGATACTTTTGGAGAAAGCGGAAAGCCTTTAGAGTTGTTAAAAAAATATGGTTTAGATACCGATTTTATTGTTTCTGCTGCCGAGAAAGTCATTTCCAGAAAATAAGCGATTTAAACTTTTTGTATAAAAGCCAATCTTACCTGTGCTTTGTTAATTGCAGTTTTTAGTTAAATTGCTGAAACGAAGACGTGAGATTGGCTTTATTAATGCTCAACATCTATGACTGAAAATTTAGACGATAAGGAACTGTTAATCCAGTTCAGGGAGCCTGCAACCAAAGAACGCAGCTTTACGCTCATTATAAAAAAATACCAGGAAAAATTGTATTGGCACATCAGGCGTATGGTGGTTAGCCACGATGATGCCAATGATGTGTTGCAAAATATGTTTATTAAAGTTTGGAATGCTTTAGAGAATTTCAGGGAGGATAGTCAGCTATATACCTGGCTTTATCGCATCGCCACTAATGAAAGCCTCACCTTTATTGAGAAAGAGAAAAAAAGATCGGCAGTTTCGTTTAGCGATGTGGAAACCGGATTGAGTAATAAGTTGCAGGCCGAAAAACATTTTGATGCCAGTAAAGCAGAATGGAAACTACAGGCAGCCATACAACAACTGCCCGATAAGCAACGGGCCGTGTTCAATTTGCGGTATTACGATGAAATGCCATACGAGGAGATGAGCAGGGTATTGGAAACCAGTGAGGGAGCTTTAAAAGCCAGTTATCATCACGCAGTAAAAAAAATAGAGAATTATATACTCAATAGTTAAACTTTTTAGAAAAAAATCAGTCTGAACTAGGTAAATGAACAACAAAGCAGACATATTAAATGAATTAAAAGAGCTGAGTGCCGTGGTGGCTTCAATTGGGAAAGTAAATGTTTTTACGGTTCCGGAAGGTTATTTCGGGCAATTGAGCAGCAGCATCCTGATGGGAATTCAGCATGAAGAAGGTCATTTAACGGATGGTTCATATTTATCTCCTTCTGATGTGCCAGCTGGATATTTTGATTCCTTATCCAATTCCATCCTGAACAAAATAAAAACACTGGAGCTTGAAGACGCTTTAGCGGAAATAAAAATGCTTTCTGCAATATTAGCTGATGTTCGGCATAAATCCGTTTTTGAAATTCCCGATGGATATTTCGATACTTTATCTGACAGTGTAATGATGAAGATAAAAACTAGTGATGGTGACAATGTTGCAACTGAATTAAGAATTTTATCACCAATGCTCTACAGTATTCAAAACGAAAATGTTTTTGAAGTGCCAAGGGGATATTTTGAAAATTTAAGCGATGAGGTTTTAGAAAAGGCAAAACCGCAGCCAAAAGTAGTAGCGATGAAAACTCGCACAAGTGCTTTTTTTAAATATGCAGTGGCTGCTGCTTTTACGGGCGTGATGGCTTTGGGTGTTTTTAAATTCACGGGTTCGAGTAACGATAGTGTATTACCAGACTATGTTACTATTGGAATGCACATAGATGATCTGAACGCAGAGTTTGATAAACTTTCAAATGCCGATATAGTTAATTATCTGGAATCAAACGGAACCGATGTTAAAGCGGCCCTGGTTGCCAACAGTGTAGATAAAAATGAATTACCAACCCAGGAAGATTACCTGTTTGATGAAAAAGCATTGGACGATTACCTGAACAGCATCAACCTTGATAATCTAAAAAATTAAAAAAAGAACTGATGAAAAAATATTTACTCATAGTATGTTTGTTGGCCGGTAGTTTTACCGTGGCTGTTGCACAAGATGGTGGGGGAGATGCACAAAACCAGGAGAAGAGGATTCAGGCACTTTACGTTGCATATGTAACTCAACAGTTGCAGCTTACTCCTGATGAGGCACAAAAATTCTGGCCGGTGCATACCCAATTTGCTGCCGATCTGAAATCTATTAAAAGAGAATTGCCGGAGCTGGATAAACAACAGGCCCGTCTTGATATCAAAAAAAAGTACCAGGAAAATTTCAACAAAATAATTGGTGCTAACCGCTGCGAACGTTTTTTCCGCATGGAAGGAGAGTTCAGGAAAAAGTTAATGGACAAGATGAATGATAATCCGAGACAAAATCAGCAAAGGCCCAAACGGAGAGGATAAATTTTTTTTTGTTTAATTTAGATAAAGAAAGACTGTAATTAATTACAGTCTTTCTTTTTATTTAATTCTTATTTTTTTACAAATTGCTGCGTTACTGTTTTACCGTTTGATCTAACCGAGAGAAAATACAGTCCTGGTTTCAGATGGTCCATATCCCAGTTTTTAAACCATGCTCCGCTGAATTCAAGATCCTCATCTTTTTTCCAAATGGTTTGTCCGCCGGAAGAATTTATGGAGAAGGAAGCAATTCCTTTATCGGCTATAAATGCCACATTCAAATCGTTCTTTACCGGGTTTGGATACAGGTTGGTGATTTGAAGATTGCTGTACGCAGTATTCTTAAATAGTTTTATGGTATTTGAAAATTTAATGAGCCCGTTTGCCTCAATGGCTTTTATCCGGTAGTAAACTTTTTGTTGCCCGGGTTTATGAATAAATGAATAGGAGTTATTTGAAGATGCCGAAACGGTTCCCGCTTTTGTAAAATGCACAGCGTCGGTAGATATTTCAACTTCCAGGTTTGCACCCGAACTTGCAGGTTTTGTGTATTCCCATTGGAGATCGGTATTACTGCCACTCCATTTTCCTCTTAATAAAAATTTATTGAATGGTACAATAGTAAGGTACGGCTGCGTCCATAAACCCCTGCCATGTGTTGCCGCTGCAATCAAACCATCTAATGGCCTGTACTGCAACATATCTGTTCTCACCGTAGGAAATGTAGGGCTGGGAGTCCATACTGTACTTGTACCGTTAAATGAATGAGTAAAATAAACTCCGGCTTCTGTAGCAATAATTGCCGAGTTATTATTATTTGGAGCAAACATGCACCAACGAATTGGCATGTCTGGCAGGTTTACTCCATTATTATCAAGCGATGTCCAGCTTGTTCCTCCGTTTGTGCTGCGCCATATGCTGGCAACACCATAGTTGGAGTAACTAACTAATAAATTTTGATCGTCAGTACCTACCGCAACGCATGAAGTACTTACATTAGTAGGTAATCCTGTACTTATATTGTTACCGGCTGATCCGCTGGCAATTGTATTCGCACCGTCAACATAACAAAGCCGGCTGGTACCCACATCGTTTTCTGTCCCAAAATATACCCTGTTACCCGTGTGAGGCGAAACTGTAACCGCAGTTATTGTATTACTATTTAATGCTGTTATGGTAACCGAGGCTCTGGTGGAACCAGTCTGCGGATTTGTCCATCTGAGAAATGTGCCTGCTGAGTTTGAACAGTACATTATGTTAGCAGCATTGTCATAATCAGTAGGATTAATGAATTGACCTGTTGAACTGCCTAAATTTATTGAGGACCAGGTAGCACCGCTATTTGTACTTCGCCGGTATTGGTTGTAAACGTAGGAAGTAAATTGGTATTCAGGTTGGTCTTGATCAATATGTACAAAAGCCCCATCGCCACCGGTTACTTCCACAGTTGATCCCAACCCGGCTGTCGAAAACTGGTGACTGCCATTGTCCTGTGCGCCTGCTAAAAAATAATTAGTTAGTGTAGGATGAATGGCGCAACTGTAAAATTGTTTTAAGCGCAACCCATCATTTCTGTCTCGAATGGTGGTGCCTCCATCACTGCTGTAATGAATACCTCCATCGCAGCCGAATAACACCCGGTTAGTGCTGTACATTTTAATATTATGAATATCGGCATGAACATATTGACCGGTTGTACCAACCCAATTGGCAATCTTGGCCCAACTGTTGCCTCCATTTGTTGACCTGTGAGGTTCCAATGCACCGACAATTACATTGCCCGACCCGTCAATGTCAATAGCCAGATTATACCAGGCCTGACCAGAACCCCAACCTGAAGTAGGTTGCCCTGAAGTAGCTGCCCAGTTGGCTCCTCCATTAGTTGATTTATATATTGTTGGAACCTGATAGGAACTATTAGAGGGTAACGCATAAAGTGTTGAGCCATTGCAGCCCAATTCAACTCTAATCGGACTGGCAGGAAATCCTACAGTTGGCGATGTCCACCCTCCCGATGCAACTGTAGAAGGAATATCTGTAAACCTATAATCACTGGTTGAAAAAATACCAGAACTGATATGCAGTCTACCCGTGCTGCTTAATTCCATATCACTTATTCTGCTGCTCGACAATCCCGATGGCGTTATTGTTGTCCATGATGTGCCTCCGTTTGTTGATCTGAAAATACCCGATCGGGTTGATACATATACATTGCCAGAGGCATCACACAAAATTTTGGAGCAATAGTCGTAATTGGTTCCGGTAGTGGATCCCAACTGAGCCCAGTTAACTCCATTATCAGTACTTTTAAAAACACCATCACCTCTTACACCATCAGCATTGTAATAAGCTTCTCCGGTGCAGGCATACATGATATTTGTATTTGTGGGATCCTGACAAATCCCGGTGATCGCCATATTACTTAAGAAATCGTTTGCCAAAGTCCAGGTAGGTGTGGAGAGCGTAATATTTGTTGTTTTCCAAATTCCACCTGCAACACCGCCAACCCAAACAGTATTACCCGTTCCATCGGCCAGGTCAACCCAAACTGCCCTGATGCGGCCAGCGGTTTTTCCGCTGTTAGCCCTTGTATTTCCATTGGATGTACCAACCACATCGCTGCTGGGGCCCCGTTCTGTCCAATCGCCATAACCTCCTATCAGTTGAAACGGAATAACATCTTTTAGCGAATCAGTGTATTTCAGAGCATACATCAGTTTTTCCCTGGGCACTTTTCCGGTCGCAGGATCTTTAGTCCTCTTAAATTCAAACTCAGCAGCCAAGCCCGGTCCGTCATAGCCCTCTTTATCGGAACTGTTTTTTTGTAAGCAACCAGGCAATAAAAAAAGGAAGAGAAGAATGCAAATAGAATAATTTGCTCGTCCTGAATTGGGGCGTTTCATAGTACGTATTTTTAAAATTGGATATCGGACAAATTTTTTTTTATACACTCAAATCCTGTAAAATGTATTTAGATGACCGCTTTATGACGGATTATTTTAATAAACGTAATTTTTAAAGAAATATTCTCTATTTTTTTAAATAAGAAACGGCCCTTTTTTTGCCATTCCGGCCTTGTTCCCCTACCTTTGCAGCCTCAAAAAAGACCTTTTAATAAAAATTTCAATTTATAATTATGGTAGAAATAAAACCAGATGAGATTTCAGCGATTCTTCGCCAGCAATTAAGCAATTTTAACGCAGGTGCAAGTTTAGAAGAAGTAGGTACAGTTTTACAGGTAGGTGATGGAATTGCCCGTGTTTACGGACTGAACAATGTTCGGTCGGGTGAACTGGTAGAATTTGAAAATGGAATTAAAGCAATAGCTCTTAACCTGGAAGAGGATAATGTAGGTGTGGTATTGATGGGTGATAGCAGCGAAATTAAAGAAGGAGATAAAGTAAAGCGTACCGGTCAGATTGCTTCTATTAAAGTAGGAGAAGGAATGAGCGGCCGCGTTATTAATACATTGGGAGAACCAATTGATGGTAAAGGCCCTATCAAAGGCGAATTGTATGAAATGCCACTGGAGCGTAAAGCGCCGGGTGTAATTTTCCGTGAGCCGGTAAAAGAGCCTTTGCAGACAGGTATCAAAGCCATCGATGCGATGATTCCTATCGGTCGTGGACAACGTGAGTTGATCATTGGTGATCGTCAGACTGGTAAAACAGCCATCGCAGTTGATACCATCATCAACCAAAAAGAATTTTTTGCGGCAGGAAAACCTGTTTATTGCATATATGTGGCGATTGGTCAGAAAGCTTCTACCATTGCAGGTATCATGAAGACTTTGGAAGAGTATGGCGCCATGGAGTACACAACTATTGTTGCGGCTTCTGCATCCGATCCTGCTCCACTACAGTTCTACGCCCCTTTTGCCGGAGCTGCTATTGGCGAATACTTCCGTGATACCGGCCGTCCGGCTTTGATCATTTATGATGATTTGAGTAAGCAGGCAGTTGCTTATCGTGAGGTATCTCTTTTACTTCGTCGTCCGCCGGGCCGTGAGGCTTATCCGGGAGACGTATTCTATTTGCATAGCCGTTTATTAGAAAGAGCTGCTAAGGTTGTTTCTAAAGATGAAATTGCACAGCAGATGAATGACCTGCCCGAATCTATCAGGCATTTGGTAAAAGGTGGTGGTTCTTTAACAGCTCTGCCAATCATTGAAACACAGGCCAGTGACGTATCAGCCTATATTCCTACAAACGTAATTTCTATTACAGACGGACAGATATTCCTGGAAGGTAACCTGTTTAACGCTGGTATCCGCCCTGCTATTAACGTGGGTATTTCGGTAAGCCGTGTGGGTGGTAATGCACAGATAAAATCAATGAAAAAAGTAGCTGGTACACTTAAATTAGATCAGGCACTTTACCGTGAGCTTGAGGCTTTCAGTAAGTTTGGTGGTGATTTAGATGCGGCTACTAAAAACGTAATTGATAAAGGTGCCCGTAACGTGGAAATCCTTAAACAGCCTCAATATTCTCCGTTTACGGTAGAAAAGCAGGTAGCAATCATCTATCTGGGTACACAAGGTTTATTAAGAGATGTTGCCGTTAAAAATGTAAAAGCATTTGAAGATCATTTCTTAATGGAAATGGACAATAAACATCCAGAGATAATGGCTGAGTTTAAGAAAGGTGTTTTAAATGAGGAAAGCCTGAAGAAGATGACGGAAATGGCAGCAGGGTTAACGCCTCAGTACAAGTAAAAAGATAAACTTAATTATAAAAAGGAGAGAAGAAATTCTCTCCTTTTTTGTTTTCAAATTTGCCGAATTGGCATAAAAATTATTTGGCGTGCTGTTTGTGTTTTCTATTGCAAAAAATAACCATGACAATTGAAATTATATTGGTGTTCCTGCTTTTTATGGGCATTGGTATGCTGGTACAGTACCGCTTAAAAAGCAAATTCAAAGAGTACGGTCAAGTGCCTACCAGCAGTGGGTTAAGCGGAAAACAAATTGCAGAGAAGATGTTGAGCGATAATGGAATTTACGATGTGAAAGTAATTTCTGTTGATGGATTTTTATCCGATCATTATAACCCGGTAAACAAAACTGTTAACCTCAGCCCCGATGTGTACTCAGGTGCAAACGTTTCTGCTGCCGCAGTGGCAGCCCACGAATGCGGCCACGCCGTGCAACACGCCACAGCATATTCTATGCTTACGCTTCGCAGCAAACTGGTGCCTGCGGTGAAGATCAGCAGTTCTCTGTCGCAGTGGATAATCATCATCGGTTTGGGTTTCCTGGGCTTTGGTGGAGGTAATCCAACAATTTTATTAGTTGGAATTATACTATTTGCAGTTACCACATTATTCACCGTTATTACTTTACCGGTTGAATTTGACGCATCAGCAAGAGCATTAAAATGGCTGGACTCAACTAACATTACAACAAATGCAGAACATGAAAAAGCAAAAGATGCGCTCAAATGGGCAGCGCTAACATATGTGGTTGCTGCATTAGCTTCTATTGCTATGCTGGTTCAATATATACTTATTTACCAAAGCCGGAGCAGAGATTAAATCAGTGAAAAACAAATAAATTGTTCCTTTTTTTTAGGTATTACAATCAACTATATTTGCCAGAGCAAGAAAATCATTAAATAAAGCAATTTTAACAATATGAATTTTGGAAAAGAATTTGAAAAATATGCTGTAAAACATAAAGGCATTAGCAGTAATACGCTGGATAGTTATTTAAAACAAAGTATCCCAAAGGCTGCTGCTTACATAGACCCAAACAACGGACAAATGGGTAACGTTACCAGCCTTACGCCTAATATCATTGAAGAGAGGCAGATGAATATTGCGGTAATGGATGTGTACAGCCGGTTGATGATGGACAGGATCATTTTTCTGGGTTATCCCATCAGCGACGAGGTGGCCAATATAGTAACAGCGCAGTTATTATTTTTAGAAAGTACCGATCGTTCACGTGATATTCAGATGTATATTAATTGTCCGGGTGGTGGTGTGTATGCAGGGCTGGGTATGTATGATACGATGCAGTTTATAACGCCGGATATAGCAACCATATGCACAGGCATGGCTGCCAGCATGGGCGCCGTTTTGATGTGTGCAGGAGCAA
>JAHEBJ010000021.1:0-23316 GCA_024642285.1 Sphingobacteriales bacterium | reverse complement strand
GGTGGTGTGTATGCAGGGCTGGGTATGTATGATACGATGCAGTTTATAACGCCGGATATAGCAACCATATGCACAGGCATGGCTGCCAGCATGGGCGCCGTTTTGATGTGTGCAGGAGCAAAAGGGAAACGCACAGCATTAAAGCATAGCCGCGTTATGATGCATCAGCCAAGTGCAGGTGCAGGCGGACAGGCAAGCGATATTGAGATCACTGTTAATGAGGTGATCAAAGTAAAAAAAGAATTGTACGAGATCATAGCGTTTCATTCCGAACAACCCGTTGAGAAAGTGGCTGAAGATTGTAACCGCGACAAATGGTTGACTTCTACAGAAGCCAAAGAATATGGATTGATAGATGAAGTATTATTAATGAATCCTAAAAAGCAGAAAAAAGAAAAATAAAAATCTTCTCCTAACTCAAACGATAAATTACCAATACATGAATTTTTATAATAACAATAATACCCGTTTTGAAGATGATGATAAACCAGAAGGTTTGCCTGACAATCCAATGGAGAAAATGATGAGCAGCTGGCAGTTCGATAAAAAATTTATTGAGCACCGTAAGGTTTTTTTATGGGGTGTGGTTGATGATAAGAGTGCAAAGGATATCACCAACCGCCTGATGTATCTCGAATCCATCGATCCGGGAAAAGAAATTACTTTTTTTATTAACAGCCCCGGCGGTATGGTAACCAGTGGCATGGTTATTTATGATACCATGCAAATGATCAGTTCGCCGGTCAGTACGGTTTGTATGGGCATGGCTGCCAGCATGGGCAGCATTTTATTAAGTGGCGGAGCAAAAGGGAAACGTTTTATTTTTCCTAACGGCGAGGTTATGATTCACCAGCCAAGTGGTGGCGGACAAGGTACCAGTGCCGATCTGGAGATCATGGCCAACCAGATCATCAAAACCAAATTTATGGGTGCGGAGATCCTTGCAAAAAATTGCGGACAAACAGTAGAAAAAGTGATGAAGGATTTTGACCGTGACTACTGGATGGATGCAGAAGAATCGATCAAATACGGCATTGTAGATGCAGTAATGAAAAAATTATAGAGCGAAAATTTCAATTCTCATAGTAAAAGCCTCAGAAGAGGCTTTTTTAATATCATAACATTTTAAAAGCAACGTTATAAGCTGGTAAACTGTCTAATTGAGTCAGTAAGCTACTTTTTGCTAACTTTACACGTATATATAGACGGAATCAGGTAATCTGAAAGAATTATGGCTAAACAACAAACTTTACATTGCTCTTTTTGCGGCCGCAACCGAGATGAGGTTAAGATACTCATTGCCGGTCAGGATGGGCATATTTGTGAAAATTGTGTTGAGCATGCCGAAGAAATAATTGAACAGGAGTTGGGCAGTGCCAAAGAGAATAAACAAAATCCATCTACTGCTAATAAATTATCTGTTAGAAAACCTATTGAAATAAAAAAATTCCTTGATGAATATGTAATAGGACAGGAAGATGCTAAGAAGATTCTGGCTGTAGCTGTTTATAATCATTACAAAAGACTTAACCAGAAAGTGGAGAATGATGTGGAGATTGAGAAGAGCAATATCATAATGGTTGGTGAAACCGGTACCGGAAAAACATTGCTGGCTAAAACAATTGCCAGAATGCTGAACGTGCCGTTTGCCATTGTGGATGCAACAGTATTTACCGAAGCCGGATATGTGGGTGAAGATGTAGAAAGTATGCTCAGCCGATTGTTACAGGCTTGTAATTACGATGTGCCTTCGGCAGAAAGGGGAATTGTTTTTATTGATGAGATAGATAAGATCGCACGTAAAAGTGATAACCCTTCAATTACACGTGATGTAAGTGGCGAGGGTGTGCAGCAGGGCTTACTAAAGCTGCTGGAGGGTACCGAAGTGTTGGTGCCGCCACAGGGTGGTCGCAAGCATCCCGAGCAAAAATTAATTAAAGTAAATACCCAGAATATCCTCTTTATTTGTGGCGGCGCCTTTGATGGTGTAGATAAAATAATTGCCCGCCGGGTAAATACAAATGCCATTGGCTTTAATGTAAACAAAGAACTACAGGAATATCAACAGGATAATCTGTTGCATTTTGTAAATGCAGTTGACCTGAAACACTTTGGTCTTATTCCCGAATTGCTTGGCCGCTTACCGGTTGTAACTTATTTGAACCCGCTGGACAAAGCAACGCTGCGCAGCATTTTGACCGAACCAAAAAATGCGCTGGTAAAACAGTTCACCAGACTGTTTGAAATAGAAGGTATTGAACTTAAGTTTGAGCCACCAGTTTTTGATTTTATGGTTGAAAAAGCGCTGGAGTACAAACTGGGTGCCCGTGGCCTGCGCAGCATTTGCGAAAGTATTCTTACCGATGCCATGTATGAGCTTCCTTCTCAAAAAGTAAAGGTTTTTGAAGTTACCCTGGAATATGCCGAACGCAAGTTCAGCAGTAGTAAGCTGAGCATGCTGAAAGTTGCTTAAGTGCTTCCGAAAACTACACCTAATTCATTTCTCCCCATTTTTCAAACAACCAAATATCATATTAGGTGGTTGAGTTATTTCATTTTATTTTTACGGCTTAAGTAACACAAATTTGCGCTGAGTAATCGGCAAGTCACACAGAGCCTCTCTTTGCGAATTTCTGTAAAAGTTCTCTGAGTATATTTGTGGAATATTATTTAAAATCAGATTAAAAGAAAAAAATGGTAGATGTTATTTTGGGCATGCAATGGGGCGATGAAGGCAAAGGAAAAATTGTAGATTATTTCGCAAAAGACTATGATGTAATTGCAAGGTTCCAGGGCGGTCCCAATGCCGGACATACTTTATATGTTGATGGAAAAAAAGTTGTTCTGCACCAGATACCCAGCGGAATTTTTCATGATGGAAAAACAAACCTGATTGGAAACGGTGTGGTGCTTGATGCCGTTACTTTGAAAAGAGAATGCGCCAATGTTGCTGCCCTCGGTGTTGATTACAAAAAAAATATGTTCATCAGTGAGCGTGCTCATCTTATTTTACCTACGCACCGGGCGCTTGATAAAGCCAGTGAGTTATCAAAAGGAAACGAGAAGATAGGCAGTACATTAAAAGGTATTGGCCCGGCATACATGGATAAAACCGGGCGCAACGGTCTGCGAGTTGGAAATCTTTTAGATAAAAGTTTTACTACCGACTATATTAAACTTCGGATGAAGCACCAGCGCTTGCTTGATAATTTTAATTTTCAGGAAGATATAAATGCATGGGAAGAAGAATTTTTTGAAGCCATGGAATTTTTAAGGGAGTTTAAGATAGTAAACGGCGAATATTTCATCAACGAAAAAATCCGAAAAGGAAATAAGGTTTTAGCTGAGGGGGCACAGGGCAGTATGCTTGATGTGGACTTTGGAACCTTCCCCTTTGTTACAAGCAGCAATACCATATCGGCTGGTGTCTGTACCGGATTAGGGATAGCGCCGCAAAAGATCAAGGAAGTATTTGGCATTTCAAAAGCATATTGTACAAGAGTGGGCAGTGGTCCTTTTCCTACCGAATTGCATGATGAAACAGGTGAAAAGATCCGCACAGTTGGTAACGAGTTTGGCAGTACAACCGGCAGGCCACGTCGCTGCGGCTGGATTGATTTAGTGGCATTGCAGTTTGCCTGTATGATAAATGGTGTAACACAAATAATAATGACCAAGGCTGATATTCTGGATGGTCTGGAAGAATTGAAAGTGTGCAACAGCTATAAAGTAAACGGCGAAGAGAAAAATTATGTACCTTTTCAAATGAATAAAGTTGATATTGAACCCGTGTATAAATCTTTTGCCGGTTGGCAAAAAGATATTACCGCAATTTCTGAATTTTCGGCTCTGCCACAGGAAATGAAAAGCTATATCAACTACCTGAACGAATTTTTAGGAGTGCCTGTAAAATACATCAGTAACGGGCCGGGACGTGATCAGCTGGTGGTAGCATAAAAAAAATAAAAAAAACTTAGGATTTTATTTGGCTATTTAAAACAGTTTTGGAAATTTTACAGTATTAATCCATTTTGTATTATGACTTTGATATCTGATAACACGAAGACAACAGCAGTTGATGTAGATTTTTCAACTGTAATTAAGGCGATAAAAAAATCACCAAAGACCAAAAAAGTTGATGACGACGATGATGATGACTTTGATGATGATAATGTTCCATCGCCAAAGAAAAAATCATCACCAAAGAAAAAGGCTGGCGACGACGACGATGAAGACGGAGATGATGTGGAAGATGACTGGGATAAGGCAGAAGAGGACGATGATTGGGATCCAGACTTTGATGAGTTTGATGTACCCAAGGCCGGCAAGAAAGGTGCCGCGAAGAAAGGTGGAAAGGGAAAAGACGATGAAGATGATTTTAAAGTAGATGATGATTTTGACGACCTGGGCCTTGATGACGACGATGATTTTGATGATGATGACGATTTTTAAGAACGGAATCAGTAACAGGGAAAAATAAACAAGTGAAAAAAGGTATTTCTTTTCCTGTTGATGACGATAATATTTTTAAGATACAAATGTTGAATTGGGTAAACCGGTTCAACATTTTTTGTTTACTGGACAACCATCATTATAACTTTGCAACACCAGCATTTGATTGCCTATTGGCTGCTGGCAGCAAGGCGTCCGTTGAAGCTCAGGCAGGCGAAGCCTTTCAGTCCTTACGTGAATTTAATCTGGCAAATAAAGACAAATGGCTGTTCGGCCATTTTGGGTACGACTTAAAAAATGAATCTGAATCAGTGCAGTCCACTCATCCCGACAAAATTGGGTTTAGTGACCTGTTTTTTTTCGTTCCTGAAGTTGTTATTCAGTTAAGCGGAAAAGAAGCAGTCATTTATTCTGATGTTCATGCAGAAAGAATCTACGCACAAATACTTGAGTCACCAACAGAGGTTGTTGAGAATAAAAAGGTAGAAGCAGCGGTACAAAACAGGATAGACAGGCAACAATATATTGCCATTATAGAAAAACTTAGGCAGCATATTCTGCGTGGCGATTGTTACGAAATAAATTTTTGTCAGGAATTTTTTGCAGAGAATGCAACTATCGATCCTTTGTTTGTTTATAATCGGCTTACAACTTTATCTCCCAATCCATTTTCGGCTTTTTATAAACTGAACAATCGTTATTGTTTGTGTGCAAGTCCTGAGCGGTATTTAAAGAAAGAAGCTGATCGAGTTTTTTCGCAGCCGATAAAAGGAACGACTAAAAGAAATCCGGAAGATAAGGTCGCAGATGAAAAAGCAAGGGAGTATTTAAAAGAAAGTACCAAAGAGAAAAGTGAAAATGTAATGGTGGTGGATCTGGTACGAAATGACCTGAGCCGTATTTGCAAACCTGGCACCGTACAGGTTGATGAACTTTTTGGTTTGTACAGTTTTCCGCAGGTGCATCAGATGATCAGTACGGTAAGCGGAGAAGTTGAAGAAGGGCTTAGCTGGATAGATTGCATTGAAGCAACATTTCCGATGGGATCAATGACCGGCGCTCCCAAAAAAAGAGTTATGGAATTGATTGAAGAATATGAGCAAACAAAACGTGGATTGTTTTCCGGAGCGATTGGATATGTGAAACCTGGCGGCGAATTTGATTTTAATGTGGTGATACGGAGTATGCTGTATAATGAAGGCGCAAACTATATTTCTTTCCAGGCTGGCGGTGGTATTACTTATAACAGCAATGCAGAACAGGAGTATGAGGAATGTTTGTTAAAGGCGGAGGCGATGATGAAAGTGCTGGAATAAAATTAACTGCCTTTTTTCTTCGTAGTTTTTGGCGCCGGATAAATAGTAGATTGATTTGGCGGTGGCGCCGGATTATCGCCCAGCAACAGTTGCACACACTCATTCAGTATCACATATTTGTTGGCAAGAAATAATTGCATCTTATCCGCCGGTAGCCGCAGATCGTAGTTGCCGTTAATGCTCATCATGTTATCAAAGTCGGGATTATACCTGTTGAAGGAAACTATTTCCAACGAAAGATTTTTAGCGATCACCAGCGAGTTGTATTTGCCGGTTATACTTTGTGTAGCAGTGTTTGCCAGTTCCTCTTCTGTCAAATTGGGTTTAGTATCAAACGAATTTACACCTCCTCTCGGGTCATTCATACCGGTCATGTTAGGTGTAGTGGTAACGCCCCCGGTACCTTCCATAATATAATGCGTGGCAATAAATTTCTTGACATGGTTCCGGCTTTCAGCAGGTAAATAGTATTGCAGACTCCAGAAATTGCGGCTACCAC
Source organism: Sphingobacteriales bacterium (assembly GCA_024642285.1). Taxonomy (GTDB): domain Bacteria; phylum Bacteroidota; class Bacteroidia; order Chitinophagales; family Chitinophagaceae; genus Ferruginibacter. The sequence goes on along the minus strand of JAHEBJ010000021.1, from coordinate 17,049 downwards.
TTTTTTTAATAGCGCTGAAAACCCTGCCCGGTCCACCGTTGTAGGCAGCTATTACCAGCAGCCAGTCTTTCATTTGTCCGTATAAAGTAAGCAGGTATCTTGCAGCAGCATGGGTGCTTTTATAATAATCCCTGCGTTCGTCCAAAACATTATTAACTACCAAACCATAATCTCTTGCTGTATAGGGCATAAACTGCCAGGGTCCGCCAGCACCTACCCAACTTGTAGCACGGCTGTTTAGATTGCTTTCAATTACGGCGAGGTATTTTAATTCACGGGGTAATCCGTACTGTGAAAGAATATTATCAATCAGGTTAAAATAAGGTTGTCCCCAACCTTTCATATTGATCAAACCTTTGCTATGCAGTTTTAAATAATCCTGCATATAGCTTTCCGCATTTGGATTTACCTGCATGGAATAAGGTAGCGACGGATTGTAATTGTATTGAGCAAATAGATTTTTAAAACCATATTTGGTTACCTGGCTGACGTACTGAACTTTTTCTTTCTGTGGAGGTGCCTTTGTTTTTATTACTTCAGATATGATCTCATCTTCAACAGGATCGTTGGTGATAACTGTATCAACTGGTTGTTGCGTTTGCTGAAAGTTCAAAACATTTTCTGCTTTTGCCGTAAGCAAAAGGATTTGTAAAATAACTATTGAAAATATTTTTTTCATTTAAGTTGAAACTGACGCTTTGTTTTTTAGCAGGTGTTCTGCTAATTGCAGTAAAGTTAGTTCATCTGATTTTTTGCACATAATCTGGAGGCCAAAAGGCATACCATTACTATGTTTAAACAGCGGAATTGAAATACCGGGTATTCCGGTAAGGTTAGCAAAAACGGTAAAGATATCGGCCAGGTACATAGCAATGGGGTCGTTACTATTATCGCCTAAAGGAAAAGCAGTTGTTGGACTGGTTGGCATTATAACTGCATCGTAATCAGCGAATATAGCGTTCGTTTTATCAACCAACAGCCTGCGTACCTGCTGTGCTTTTGTAAAATAAGCATCATAATAGCCGCTGCTTAAAACAAAAGTACCCAGCATTATCCTGCGCTGCACTTCTTTGCCAAAACCTTCGGTTCTGGTCTGTTTATAAAAAGCTGTTAAATCTTTTATTGGATCTTTAGTTTGATGTCCAAAGCGGATGCCATCGTACCTGTTAAGATTGCTGCTTGCTTCGGCGGTAGTTAAAACATAGTAAGCAGGAACTACATAGTCAAGCAAATCAAAACCAATTTCATTGACTGTGTGGCCGCTCGATCTTAATCTTTCAATAAGGTTTAGAATACTATCCTTTATTTCTTTGTCGAGCGATGGATGATGAAGCGCTTCTTTAAAATAAGCAATCCTGTATTTTTTATCCGGCGATGCGGAATGATCAAAATGGAATGTGTTAGAAGAATTATTATTCTGTATGGCTGTACTGTCAAACTCATCCGGCCCACTCATGATTTCTAAAAGTAAAGCAACATCACTAACAGACTGACTGAAAATGCCTGCCTGGTCGAAAGACGAAGCGTATGCTATTAATCCGTACCTGCTGATTCTTCCATATGTTGGTTTGAGGCCTATGATGCCACAAAAGTCTGCCGGCTGTCTGACTGATCCGCCGGTATCACTTCCCAAACTCGCCATGCATAATCCTGCCTGTACAGCAACGGCACTTCCTCCTGAAGAACCGCCGGGTACTTTAGAATTATCTATTGCATTTAATACAGGCCCGTAAACAGAGTTTTCATTAGTGCTGCCCATTGCAAATTCATCGCAGTTGCAGTTGCCAATAATAATGGCATCTTCATTTATTAATTGTTGAATGCAGGTAGCAGTGTAAAGACTTTTGAAACCATCCAGAATTTTGGAAGCAGCGGTTACCGGATGATCTTTATAACATAGCACGTCTTTAATTGCTATTACAACGCCATGTAAACGTTTAAGTGGTTCTCCATTTTTTCTTTTTTCGTCGAGTTGTTTGGCTTGTTGCACCGCTTCGTCAGCAAATACATTGGTGTAGGCATTGAGTTTTTTTTCTGCTTCAATTTTATTCAGGTAATAGTTAACCGCATCACCACAAGTGGTAGTGTTGTTTGTTAACTGTAGCTGATAATTTTCAATATCCTGAAAAGAAAACATAGTAATAATGGTGAATCTGGTGGTTGGTTAATAAACAATCGGCTGAAGTGTGCCCAAATTAACAGGGTTCACTTCAGCCGAAATACAGGAATGATTCATTCCTTAAGTAATATTTTATTTGTTGTCTTTTTCTTTCATCCCATCCTCAATCTCGGTCTTCACATTATTCTTAGCGTCATTAAATTCACGCATGCCACGTCCAATTCCTCTCATCAATTCAGGAATTTTTTTACCACCGAACATTAATAACACTACTACAATGATTAGAATCCACTCACTGCCACCAGGCATGGATATCAAAAAGATGTTGTTTAAAATTGATAAAGTCATAATCTTAATTTAGGCAACAAAGATAAATTAAAAAACAACGCATGTTGCCATTTAATATAACAAAGTTAACCGCTGATTAACGTCAATTGAAAACAATAATGTGAAACGGGTTTTAGCGAACGTAGGTTCTGCCACATTTGGCTTTACCATTGGCCGCTTGTTCCGGCGAAATTCCCCTGGCACAGGAAACAAAAAACGCAACTGACAATAACAGGAAAGCAAAAAGCATAATCCTTCTCATGGTTAAAGGTTTTAGATTAACATTTAATTTAAATTAACTCAGGGGTAAAAGTTTCTATGGGAATTCGGATTTTGCAAATATGTACCAATAATGATACCAAAAAACTTCTTTTCATAAAAAAAGAGCAGAAATATATAAATTTCTACCCTTTTCTATATTATTTTATAACGTATTACTTTTTTGCTACAGCCATTCTCTTCTCCCTGATACGGGCGCTCTTACCACTTCTTTCACGCAAGTAGTACAGTTTAGCACGGCTAACCTTACCAACTTTATGAAGGATCACGCTGTCAATATTTGGTGAAAATACCGGAAACAAACGTTCAACACCTACACCATCACTCATCTTACGTACTGTAAATGAAGCTGTTGCGCCGGTGCCCTGACGCTTTATCACATCACCTTTAAAGCTTTGGATACGCTCTTTGGTTCCCTCTACAATTTTATAATTTACTGTGATATTGTCACCTGCTTTAAAATTTGGAAGCTTTGCTTTTCCTTTTGTGTCCAATTGCTCATGAACAAATGCTACTGCGTTCATATTATTATGATTTTTTTACGGACGGCAAAGGTAGGGGAAAGTATTGAGTTATGAGTTATGGGTTATGAGTTTTTTTGGAATGAATGGGAATATTTTTTCAAAACCACCTTAAATAGCAAAATCCGGCAGGATTTATTGCCGGATTTTGCCAATGCATTTATTATTTTAAGGTCCAACATTTTACGCCAAAGCCCTAATCAGCTAACTATCTTGCCACGTTCACACTTCTCTTTTCTCTTATCACCGTCACTTTTATCTGACCAGGGAACGTCATTTCAGTCTGAATCTTCTGCGCAATTTCAAAACTGAGTTTATCGCTGTCTCCATCGGTAACCTTATCGGCTTCCACAATTACTCTTAGCTCACGACCGGCTTGAATGGCGTATGCTTTTTCAACTCCGTTATAGTTCATAGCCAGGTTTTCCAAATCCTTAATACGTTGTATATATTGCTGCATGATCTCACGCCTTGCACCGGGTCTTGCGCCGCTGATGGCATCGCAAGCCTGGATGATTGGTGAGATAACATATTGCATTTCCATTTCATCGTGGTGAGCACCAATTGCGTTTACAACCGCAGGGTTCTCTCCATATTTTTCGGCAAGCTTGGCACCAAGCAAGGCATGACTCAATTCAGTTTCTTCATCAGGCACTTTACCAATATCATGCAGTAAACCCGCCCTCTTGGCTAGTTTAGCATTCATACCCAGTTCGGAAGCCATGATAGCGCAAAGGTTTGCAGTTTCACGGCTATGCATCAATAAATTTTGTCCGTAGGAAGAGCGGAAACGCATGCGCCCAACCATTCTGATCAACTCTTTGTGCAACCCATGAACGCCCAATTCCATGGCAGTTCTTTCGCCAATCTCCATCACCTGGTCGTCTATTTGCTTTTTGGTTTTTTCAACAACCTCTTCAATACGTGCAGGATGAATACGACCATCGCTTACAAGGCGCTGCAGCGATAAACGTGCGATCTCTCTGCGTAGCGGATCAAATGAAGAAAGTACAATTGCTTCGGGTGTGTCATCAACTATTAAATCCACACCTGTAGCGGCTTCTATAGCTCGTATGTTACGGCCTTCACGACCAATAATCGATCCTTTTATTTCGTCGCTTTCTAAATTAAACACAGTAATGGCATTTTCAATGGCAGCTTCAGCAGCCGTACGTTGTATAGTTTGTATAACTATTTTGCGGGCTTCCTTTGTTGCCTTTAATTTAGCATCTTCAATAATTTCCTGCTGAATTACCAGGGCCTTGGTATTGGCTTCCTGGCGAAGACTTTCAATAAGTTGCGCTTTTGCATCATCTGCACTCAGCCCGGCAACTTTTTCCAACCTGCGGATATGTTCTTCCTGGTGTTTTTCCAGTTCGGTACGCTTGTTATTTACAATCTCAATCTGACGGTTCAGGTTTTCCTTGATACCATCATTCTCTTTGATCTGCTTCTCAAGATTCTGATCTTTTTGATTGAGTGATTGTTCTTTTTGTTTGATACGGTTCTCACCGTCAATAAGTTTCTGGGTGCGTTGAGACACATCACGGTCGTGATCGCTTTTAAGCTGCACAAAATTTTCCTTAGCTTCTAAAAGCTTTTCTTTTTTAAGTGTTTCAGCTTGTAATTTTCCGTCGGCGATTATCCTTTGAGCTTGTTGCTCTGCCTCCGCAATTTGTTTTTGGGTGTTTTTGGCAAATACCAGTTTACCCAGTATTATGCCCAATATCAGCGCAGCTGCGCCAATGATAATGTAAATTATTATCGGTTCCATTGATTGTTTCTTTTTTAAATCGGTTCAAAATCATATTCTTATACTCAATTTCCAGTCTAAACAGGAATTTTTTACCTGTAAGGACGTGTAATTAACGAAGATAAGTAATTTGTTTGGAGATTTTGGAAAGCTGACGTTAATGATCGGGAAAACATATGTGTTATTATTTTACCTTGTCCAACTGCTGTTCAATCTTTTTTAACACATCGCTCATTTCCTTTTCAAGTGCAGGGTTGTTATCGGAGCTGGCTTGCGTAGCATACCAGATCATAACCATGGCAATATAATCCTGCATATCCTTACCAGCAAACTGGGTTTTAAACTCAACAATTTTATCGTTGATGGTTTTAAGGGTGCGCCTAATGGCTTCCTCATCCGTTGGATTTGTTTTAATGCGATAAGTGCGATCGCCGATCACAATATTTACAGGTATTAGTTCTGCCATTTTATTCACTAAGTATGCCAATACATTTATCAATTTCTCTGATGTACTGGCTTATGTTTTTTTCAAATGCTTTTTTATCTGCTTCATTCATCTTGCCGGCAGCAACTTTCAGGATGCTGATCTTTTCCTGCAGGGCAGCGATAAGTTTTGCGTCTTTATCGTTTGCTGTTTTTAGTTCCTTAATGATTTCACTTTGCCGCAGATTTTCTTTTTGTAATTGCTGATAATTCTTCAATAGTTGTTGAAGCTTCTCGTTAATGCGTTTGATATTTGAGTCTATATTGCTCATGTTATTTGGATGATCTGACCGTTTGCAAATAATCTGATTCCGTTATTTTCTTATTTCGGCTCCTAATTCTTTTTCATAACATACTATGATTTTATTCATCATATCATCAATTTCCTTGTCCGTCATAGTTTTTTCTTCGTCTGTAAAAGTGAAACTGATGGCCATCGATTTTTTATCAGCACCTATCTTTTCACTTTCAAATATATCAAACAAATTAACAGCAGTTAGTTTTTTTAGCCTTACTGACTTGGTCGCCTTTTCAACTTCTTCATAAGGCAACGATTTGTTTACAACAATGGCAAGGTCTCTTTGCACTGCAGGGTATTTGGAAACGTCTTTGTGCTGAATAAACAGTTGCTTATTCAATTCCAGTAGTTTGTCCCAATTGAGATCGGCATAATATACCGGTTGCTTAATATCGAAACGGTTTAATTTGTCAGCACCAATCATTCCAATATGTGCAACCACCTCATTTTTTATGCAAGCCTGAATACAATTAAACAGCGAATTATTTTCAGCCGGCTGATATTTATCAACAGGTAAACCCAGAATGGCAGCTACTTTCTCAAAAACTCCTTTCAAAAAATAAAAGTCAACTTTTTCAGCTTTCGATTTCCAGCCACCGGAAGTTTTGTTGCCTGTTATATAAATAGTAAGGTGATTGGTTTCAACATACTTGCCGGTTTCAACTACGGCATAAGTCTTTCCAAATTCAAAAATCTGCAGGTCGTTGTGTTTACGGTTAAGGTTATAGGCGATGGACGTAAGTCCAGTTTCCATCATTGCTGGCCTTAAAACATTTAACTCTTCACTCAGGTTGTTTATCATTTTTACAGACTGTTCCAAAACGTCATCATCATAATAAGCACTGTTGGTTATTGAGTTGGTAAATATTTCCTGAAAACCCGAACCCGCCAGGTATTCGGCGGTTCTTTCTGTATATGCAGCTTCATGTGCCAGAGTTTCCACAGCTGGTGCAATAGTGATCATGGTAGGTATCTCCACATTATCCAGACCATCAATCCGCATGATCTCTTCCACAATATCAGCCGCAATACTGATATCAGGTTTGCTGAACGGTACAGTAAAACGCATTTCATCGGCCCCTTCTTTTATCAATTGAAAACCCAGGCTGTGTAAAATATCTTTGATCGTATCGCCATGATAATTCTTGCCGCTCAATTTTTTCAGGTAATGATATTTAAGCGCCACTTCGGTTTTTTCCTTTGGTGTTGGATATGCATCAATAATGTCGCTGGCAATTTCGCCGCCGGCGATTTCTTTGATCAATGTGGCTGCTCTTTTTAAAACGTTAACGGTGTTGCTGATATCCACGCCTTTTTCAAAACGTGCAGCAGCATCTGTACGTAATCCATGGTGCAAAGATGTTTTTCTGATTGATGTGGGATTAAACCAGGCGCTCTCTAAAAAAATATTTTTTGTTGAAGAAGTAACTCCGCTATGTATACCACCGTAAACTCCGGCAATACACATGGGCGATTCCCCATTGCAGATCATCAGGTCATCTGCCGAAAGTTTTCTTTCCTTTTCGTCAAGCGTTACAAATAGTGAAGCTGCTGGTAATTTTTTTACAATTACCTTATTACCGGCAATGGCCGAAGCATCAAAAGCATGCAGCGGCTGACCGGTTTCATGTAAAATGAAATTCGTAATGTCAACAATATTATTGATTGGTTTCACCCCAATGCTTTTTAATTTTTGCTGCAACCAGTCTGGGCTCTCAGCAATGGTAACGCCTTCAATGCTTACGCCGGAGTATCTTCCACAGGCTTCGGTATTTTCAATAACCACTTCCATTTGCAATCCCCGGTTATCGGGTTTAAAATTATTTTTAAACGGAGACTTTAGCAGTATATCTTTTTTATTATGGTGCGATAAATACGCACAAACATCCCTGGCAACACCCATGTGGCTCATGGCATCAATGCGGTTGGGTGTTAAACCAATCTCAAAAATATAATCATCAGTAAGATTGAAATATTCCGAGGCAGCCGTGCCTGCAATAGCTTCGGGGGGTAAAACTAAAATGCCATCGTGGCTTTCACCTAATCCAATTTCATCCTCGGCACAAATCATTCCATAACTTTCTACTCCACGTATCTTCGCTTTCTTCATCGTCATTGCTTCGCCGTTAATTGGGTAGATGGTAGAACCAATTGTAGCAACCACCACTTTTTGTCCGGCGGCAACATTTGCTGCACCACAAACAATTTGCAATTTTTCTTCGGCACCAATATTAACTGTAGTGAGTTTTAATTTGTCTGCGTCCGGATGTTTTTCGCAGGTCAGCACTTCTCCAATTAACAGCCCTTGCAAGCCGCCTTTTACTGCTTCTTTTTTCTCCAGGCTTTCTACCTCAAGGCCAATTGAAGTAAGGATCTTACTTAATTTTTCGGGTTCAACAATTTCGGGAAGATCTGCTTCGCCAACAGGCAGGTATTCGCAAAGCCAGTTATAACTAATGATCATCGGGGTAATAAAATTTTAGTACTAATGGGCAAAGATAGTTTTTTGAATGCTAAAGGTTGCATTAGAAAAGTCGCTTAAACTAAGCATTGATTTCAGTTCTTACAAGAGTCCTGAAAAAGCACATAGTGCAAAAAAGAAATTTTGGGAATTCTTAATTGTTAATAAAAGCATAGAGAATGCGAATTTTATTGATTTTTGGACTGTGAATTGCCTGTGGGTAAATTTCGGTAAACCTTAATAAGCTATCTTTGCTGTGAATTTAAATGGGGAAAACCTATGTAAAAATAGCTAAGGACTGTATGTGGATAAAAATGAATGACAATTGATCATTCTTTTGCCTTTACCTTAGCCACCCTGTACGTAATAACCCTAACAAGCATCAGGAAATCAGAACATGGAACTTACTAACTTTAATAAAGACAAAAAGCTGCGCCGTAAAGCGCCCATCGATCTTGGTAACATGATGTTCGGCAAAGTTCCGCCGCAGGCAAAGGAACTGGAAGAAGCGGTACTCGGTGCCATCATGCTCGAAAAAAGTGCATTCGATACCGTAGTTGAAATACTAAAGCCCGAATGTTTTTATGTAGATGCCAACCAGCGGATCTACAAAGCCATGCAAGGCTTGGCTATTAAAAGTTTACCAATAGATTTATTGACGGTTGTGGAGGAATTAAAATTCCGGGAAGAGCTGGATGCAGTTGGCGGACCGTATTATGTTACCAAATTGACCAATGCAGTTGTTTCATCTGCTAATATTGAGGCCCACTCAAGAATTGTTTTACAAAAATTTATTCAAAGAGAACTGATACGTATCAGCGGAGAAATTATCGGCGATGCATATGAAGACAGCACCGATGTTTTTGATATGCTTGATGATGCCGAGGGAAAATTATTTGAGATCACCAATAATCACCTTCGTAAAAATTTCGACAGTATAGATACGGTTTTGGTAAAAACCATCCAGCGTATCGAAGACATGCGTAACAGGCAGGAAGATATTACTGGTGTGCCCACCGGCTTTACTTCACTTGACAGAATTACCTATGGTTGGCAGTCAACCGATCTTATAGTTTTGGCGGCAAGACCATCAGTTGGTAAAACAGCATTTGCCTTAAACCTTGCACGTAGTGCAGCTATGGACCCAACCAAACCAACAGCAGTTGGTTTCTTTAGTTTGGAGATGAGCAGTTCTCAGTTAGTACAAAGAATATTAAGCGCTGAGAGTGAAATATGGCTGGAGAAAATTGCACGTGGTAAGCTTGAAGAGCATGAGATGAAGCAATTGTATAAAAATGGTATTGAGCGATTGTCTAAAGCACCCATTTTTATAGATGATACGGCGGCGTTAAATATTTTCGAATTGCGAGCCAAGTGCCGCCGTTTAAAAAACAAACATAATGTTGGATTGATCATCATAGATTATTTACAGTTGATGAGCGGAGCTGGTGAAAACCGCAATGGAAACAGGGAGCAGGAGATCAGCCGTATATCACGTGACTTGAAAGGACTGGCGAAAGAATTACAAGTGCCGATTATCGCATTGTCGCAGTTAAGTCGTGAGGTAGAGAAAAGAAAAGAGGGCGCAAAGATTCCGCAGTTAAGCGATTTGAGAGAGTCGGGAGCTATTGAGCAGGATGCTGATATGGTAATATTTATGTACCGTCCCGAGTATTACGATATCACAAGTAACGAAATGGGCGAAAGCAATAAAGGCGAAACTTTTATTAAAATAGCTAAGCACAGGAATGGTAGTCTGGATACAGTTAAGCTGAAAGCGCTTTTGCACATTCAGAAATTTATTGAAGAAGAAGGTGGTGGTGATTTTGCAAGCGGTCTGCCCGGCGGCAACTGGAAACCGGTGAAAAGTGATGATGGCGATGGTGCCAAACTGTACATACAAAAAGGCAGTAAGATGAACGATGGGGAGTTTGATGAGGATGCACCTTTTTAAATTAAAAATGAATAATTAATAATTAAAAAATGAAGAGTGTATTTTTACTCTTCATTTTTGTTTTATGGCATTACCCTTTTTCTATAAAGAAGATTTAATTGTATCGGATACTTCCGTTGTGCTGGATGAGGCCACCAGCAAGCATGTGGTGCAGGTATTGCGTATGCAAAATGGCGAACAGTTACAGCTTACAAATGGTAGGGGTGATTTGTTTACTGCTGAGATAACGGACGATAACCGGAAACGATGTACAGTTAAAGTTGTGGAAAAATTCAAAATTCAAAACCTGCCTGCCGGCAGTCAAGATTCAAAATTCAAAATTTCAATTGCTATCTCCTTACTTAAAAACAGCAACCGCTTTGAATGGTTTTTAGAAAAGGCAACAGAGATCGGTATTTCGGAAATTATTCCGCTTATTTGCGAAAGAACTGAAAAGACAGCTTTTAAAGCAGATAGATTGAAGAGCATTCTGGTAAGTGCTATGCTGCAATCACAACAATGTTGGTTGCCGGTTTTACATGAGCCAACAAAGTTTAAGCAGCTTGTTGAGTCATCTGCGCAGCAACAAAAATTTATTGCTCATTGTATTGATGGAGCTAAAAGAAATTTAGCTGATCTTAACAATGAAGCCTTGTCTTCAAAAATTATTTTAATTGGCCCTGAAGGTGATTTTACAACTGAAGAAATTGAACTGGCTGTGCAAAATCATTTTAGTGCAGTTTCGCTTGGAGAAACGAGGTTGAGAACCGAGACTGCCGGGATTGTAGCCGCAACTATATTTAAGTTTGGCTGAACTGTACAGCTTGCCTTTTTCATTCTTAACTGTCTGACCCATATCTGACAAAATCAACTCAGCAAGGATTTTAATAAAAATGTTATTTATTGTATTATCTTAATGTTTGCATTCGGTATGGTTTTTTGGTTGAATGCTTTTGTATTGGTAATACATAAAAAAATATTGTTGGTGGCCTGGTAAAGCGTAGGAATATAATTTCTAAAAAACGTATACAGAATTTAAAATTTTGCAACATGAAAAGATTTCTTTTTTTCAGCACAGGTATTTTTTTTACACTGGCTGCCATAGCACTTAAAACACCGAGAGAAAATTATACTGCAGAAGGAAAAATATATTTTTCTGACAAGCCATTTGGCGAAAGCAATGCCGGTGCAAAATCAAGCTTTTCTTCCGGTGAGTTTATATACGCCCATATGGAATTGCAGGGTGGCACAATTAGAGAAGTTTTTAAAATAAAAGAACCCAGTAAACCGGAGCCTTACCCTTATTTAATGTATGATTGTATTATACTTAAAGATGGAGAACAGGTGGGCAGTTCTCATAACAATAATTATGTTTTATTAAAGCCTGACGATCTGCAACGATCCTGGATAAATTTTGATGTACTTCCGGAACCTTCCAAAGCAACTACATTATTTTCAATGCTTGAAGATTTCAGCGCCGGTCTGGGTTTTGTTCCACTTTATCACATGATAGACCAGGATCATTTTCCGGAGGCAGGAAAATATACCGTTCAGGTACGTTTTTTTTACCGTTCACAAAATGCATGGGGTAAGGAAGAAGATAGTGATAAATGGCCCGAACTGATTGATAAATTTGAATTTAATTTTAAGGAGGCTGATATTGCCAGCTTAACAAAAAATAAAACAGCAGCTACCGAAACCCTCAGGGAAAACGCTTTTCGGTATGATAAGTTACCGGCCGTATTCAGTAATCCCGCCGTTATCACCGATCCCAAAGCAACTAATGCAAAGATTGCCGCAATTTTAAAACGAGACCTTCCTTACCGTACGATTTTAAAGTTTGCTGTGGAAAAAACCAGCGGCACATTATGGAGCATAGCAAAGGATGATTATGGGCTTCCTAAATACAGGTATTTCAATCCGCATGTTTATGTGGCGTATAAAACGGATGGAAGCTGTTACGTGGGCAACGTTACGCTTAGAGAGAACTATTCCGGAGGAGGAACCTATGGTCCTTTGGAAGTTGGATTCACATCGGCCAGCGGCGTGCAGGACAAAGGGATTGACTGTGCTAAGATAAAATAAAAATAAAAGCAGGTTCTTGTTTTTTGAACTAGCGGTTTTTTCGAAAACTGCATAAAAAAACAGTGCGTTACTCCTATTTTGCCTGATCCGAATAACCCTCATCTGATTCACCCAGCATCGGTTCATTCAACTTCACAATCCTTTTCTTGGCCATTCGTTTGCGCATGGTCATGTTGAGTATCTCAACAACAAAGGAGAAGGCCATTCCAAAATAAATATAATTTTTAAGTCCAAGCTGATGAGCGGCTTCACTATTCCATCCTTCCATTATAAGGCTTAAGCCAATCATCACTAAAAAAGAAAGAGCAAGCATTTTCAGGGTGGGGTGTTTATGAATGAAAGCAGCAATACCGGCGCTGAATGCAAACATTACGATCATAGCAATTACTACAGCGGCTATCATGATAGCAACATATTTTGCTGTACCACCGGCAGTAATGATGCTGTCGAAAGAAAACACTGCATCAATCAGCATGATCTGCCCAATGGCATTCATCAAAGAAATGCCGGGCTTGTTCTTAGTGCTCACATTCGGGTCTTCACCTTCCAGTTTGTCGTGAATTTCTTTTACCGATTTATAAATAAGAAATAGCCCGCCCAATATCATCACAATACTAGCCAGATCAAAACCCTTACCCCAAATTTCAAAAACCGATTTTCCTTTTTGCGAAAGCAACCAGCCCAAACCCATTAACAGCAGACTTCTTGAAAGGATGCCAGTGATCATCCACATTCTACGGGCTGTTTTCTGATCGCTTATTTTTTTAAGCCTGTTGAGGATGATGCTTACAAAAATTACATTATCGATACCGAGTACAATTTCCAGTACAACAAGAATTAAGAAACTGATGATACTTTCTGATGTGAATAAATGTTCCATGAAAAATTTATGGGTTTAAATTTCTTTACAAATATTTTTTACAATGCCTGGGCCCTCATAAATAAATCCCGTCCAAACCTGCACCAAGGATGCACCTGCCTCAATTTTTTCTTTTGCATCTGCTCCTGAAAAAATTCCACCGCTTGCAATAACAGGGATTTGTCCGTTTGTCTTTTTATGAATGTATTTTACAATCTCTGTACTTCTTTCTTTTACTGGTAATCCGCTTAAACCACCGGCTCCAATGGTTTGTAGTTTGTTGTATGTGGTTTGTAGTTTGTCCCTGCTGATGGTGGTGTTTGTAGCAACAAGTCCATCTAATTTTATTTCCAAGGCAAGGTTAATAACATCATCAATTTGTTCTGTTGTAAGGTCGGGAGCAATTTTCAACAGAACAGGTTTTTGAGTTTTGAATTTTGAATTTTGAATTTGCAGGGTAGTTAGAATTTTATGTAACGAATCTTTCTCCTGCAATTCCCTTAATCCCGGTGTGTTTGGCGAGCTTACATTCACCACAAAATAATCAACATAATCATGCAAAGTTTTAAAGCAAATTTCATAATCCTTCCACGCTTCATCGTTAGGCGTTATTTTGTTTTTGCCAATATTGCCACCAATAACAATTTTGATTTTTGATTTTTGATTTCTGATTTTTTTCAGCCTTTCTGCAATTACCTCAACACCATCATTATTAAATCCCATGCGGTTAATCAGTGCTTTATCTTTTGGCAAACGAAATAACCGGGGCTTATCATTGCCGGCCTGTGGCAGCGGAGTTACAGTTCCTATCTCCACAAAACCAAAACCAAGGGCTTCAAGCTCGTTCAGGTACCTGGCGTTTTTATCAAAACCGGCCCCAAGGCCAACTCTGTTTGGAAATGGAATATTAAATAGTGCATATTGATTATTTCCTTTTGGTTTATACCACCATTGCAGCGCCCTTTTTGTAAAAGCAATCTTGCAGGCAAGCTTAAACATATTCATCGAAAAGTAATGAACCCATTCAGGATCAAAGCAAAATAAAACAGAGCGTAATAATTTATACATCGCCGCAAAATTACAGTACTGCAATCAGTTTTTTGGTTTCATTCATAAATTATAACTTTGGTCTATAAAGTTGCATAAACAACTATCTTAAAATTTGAATACTAAATTCTAAATAAAATGCAGGACGCATATATAGTAGCAGGTTACAGAACAGCAATCACCAAAAGCAAAAAAGGTGGATTTCGCTTCACAAGGCCCGATGACCTGGCGGTTGATGTAATTAAAGGATTACTGGCGAGCGTACCTCAGCTGGATGCAAAAAGAGTTGATGATGTAATTGTAGGTAATGCTGTACCCGAGGCGGAGCAAGGTTTGCAGGTAGGCAGAATGATTTCGGCCAGAGCTGTTGGCATTCATGCGCCGGGCATCACTATTAACCGGTACTGCGCCAGCGGACTGGAAAGTATTGCTATGGCAACTGCTAAAATCCGCAGCGGCATGGCAGAATGTATCATTGCAGGAGGTACCGAGAGTATGAGCCTGGTGCCAACCGCCGGTTGGAAAACCGTTCCTTCTTTTGCCATTGCAGAAAACGACCCGGACTATTACCTGGCGATGGGCCTGACCGCCGAAGCGGTTGCCAAAGAATACAAGATAAGCCGCGAAGACCAGGATGCGTTTAGCTACAGCAGTCATTTAAAAGCTGGTAATGCCATCAAAGAAGGATATTTCAAATCTGGTATTTTACCCATCACAGTCAGTGAAGTTTATTTAGATGCCAAAGGCAAAAAACAAAAACGTGATTATATAGTTGATACCGACGAAGGCGTAAGAGCCGATACATCTCCTGAAGGATTGGCGAAACTGAAACCCGCATTTGCTATGGGTGGCTCTGTTACTGCAGGTAACTCTTCTCAAACCAGCGATGGCGCAGCCTTTGTAATTGTTATGGGAGAGAAGATGATCAACGAACTGGGATTAAAACCCATTGCCCGCCTGGTAAATTGTGTAAGTGCCGGCGTTCATCCACGCATTATGGGCATTGGCCCTGTGGAAGCCGTGCCTAAAGTTTTAAAACAAGCCGGCATGAATCTTTCTCAAATAGATCTTTTTGAATTAAACGAAGCTTTTGCCTCCCAGGCATTGGCAGTTATAAGAACTCTCGATCTAAACCCCGACATAGTAAATGTAAACGGTGGTGCTATAGCGCTGGGCCATCCTTTGGGTTGTACCGGCTGCAAACTTACTGTTCAACTTACGCATGATATGAAGAGATTAAACAAAAAATATGGCATCGTTACGGCATGTGTTGGTGGCGGACAGGGTATTGCCGGTATTATTGAGAACATTCAATAAAATACTATCTTCATAGCAGCAAAATAAACACAATAGGAGCAGCGTTATAACCAAGCAGGGAATCCAATAGAAAAATATACCCCAATTAAACTTCACAGGTAAATTCAAGTCGTAACTTTTTATTTTAATAACAGGTACCAAAAATACTGCTATGGACAGAAGAGATTTTCTTACAGCCGGCAAAGCAAAAAAAGCTGACAAACCGGTTGCTTTTGATTCGCCAACCAGAACCCAAAGCGGAATAAACCCTTATACCGGACCATGGACCACCAATGAGGTGATTCATCTCTTAAAAAGGACCATGTTTGGAGCAAAAAAATCTGATATAGATTTTTTCAGTTCGATGACCATGAGCCAGGCAGTTGATGCTATACTGAATGTGCCAATTGCACAACTCACGCCGCCACCGCCAGTAAAAACGTATGCAAATTCCGTTGACCCCAATGATCCTGACAATGCTGTTGCAGCAGGACAAACCTGGGTGAATACAAATACAAATGACGGTTCGGTAAATTCTCAGCGTGTCATTTCATTAAAGAACTGGTGGATGGGGCAGCTGGTTAACCAGGACAGGAATATTCTGGAAAAAATGACTTTATTCTGGCACAACCATTTTGCTACCGAAACCGACGTTATCGGCAGAGCCATTTGGGCCTATCAGAACAATAGTGTTTTGCGCAGGAATGCTTTGGGTAATTTCAAGCAGTTTGTAAAAGAAATGACTGTGGATACCGGGATGCTTGTTTATCAAAACGGATACCTGAACACCAATGCGGCACCTGATGAAAACTATGGAAGGGAATTACAGGAACTTTTTGTAGTTGGTAAAGGAGCCGATAATGCAACGCAGGGCTATGCCGAAGCAGATGTAAAAGCTGCGGCAAAAGTGTTAACCGGTTGGCAGATAAATGGAACCACCAATACTTCTTTTTTCAATTCAAACAGGCACGACCCAACGAACAAGCAATTCTCATCGTTTTACAATAATACCGTAATTACCGGCCGTACCGGTGCAACTGCCGGCGATCTGGAATTGAATGATCTGTTGAATATGCTGTTATCTATCAACGATCCTTCAATGCATATCTGCAGAAAACTTTATCGTTGGTTTGTATATTATGAAATTGACGGGGCCACCGAATTAAATGTAATAGCTCCGCTGGCGCAGATCTTCCGTACCAATAATTACGAAATAAAACCTGTTTTGTCAGCTCTGTTTAAAAGTGAACATTTTTTTGATGTACTTAACCAGGGTTGTTTAATTAAAAGCCCGGTAGATATTTTAGTGGGTAATTGCCGGGAGTTCAATGTAACATTTCCTAATGTGAATACCGATTACACCGGGGCATACAATACCTGGTTCCTGCTTAATTCCTTGGCGTTCACTTTTCAACAATACCTGGGAGATCCTCCTAACGTGGCGGGTTGGCCGGCCTATTATCAACAACCCCAGTTTCATGAAATATGGATTAACTCAGATACTTTTCCAAAGAGAAATCAGTATACCGACCAGATGCTGGGCAATGGATATACCCGAAGTGGAAAAAATATTAAAATCGATCCAACG
>JAHEBJ010000157.1 GCA_024642285.1 Sphingobacteriales bacterium | reverse complement strand
AATCGCCTTTCAAAATCACAAATTAGAAGAAACTATTGAGCAAGTTGAAAAAAAGGAAATGCCTTTAGAATCTTATACGTATATGGGCTTGCATTCGGGTGCAAATCTAACCGACGATCAAAGAGAATCAATAATCGTTTGGGCAAAAGAGCAAATGGCCTATTTGAAAGCCAATTATCCTGCGGATAGTCTTAAAATGCCAAAGCGTAGAGCTCCCAAAAAAGATGATGATGATTAATATAATTGTATATTCCGTGACCTGAATAACAAAAAAACCTCTTGATAAACTCAAGAGGTTTTTTATTTTAATCAAAATATCTTTTTTCAAGATATGGTGGCCATAATATATTGGTAGCATCAAATAATAGTTCAAAAAAATTTGAACAATAAATTCTTGCAATTCATCCAGAAAAGTAAACCAGACATCCGATTAATCATAAAAATAAAACAATTTTAAAATACTAACTATTTGATATATAGATGTTTAAAAATAATATTATTGCAAAACCCCACAATTTAAACCTCTAAACGTTTTTTTTAATATCTACATCGTTTTTTCATTTATTTATTTTTTTTATAATATTCTTTGTATGACTTTTATTCTGCTAAAAATCAATTTAAACCAAATTTTTAAATCTATTTTTTATTGAAATGCAATACTCAAAGTAATGCAAATAAATAGGTTTCACTTCCCTCACTTTAACCTATAAATCTTATTAGAAACAAACTAAATACGTTATGTTATGAAAGTAAAATACCCCAATTTTTTAATTCTTTTTGTGCTCTCAATGGCATCTTTTGCATTTTCAAAAGGAAGCCTTGACTCTAAAACCATGCTTAATGGCATGGGTGCAGTTGACACGATGATAAGTGTTGAAGCTACCGTCTCCACAGATTTATTGGACTATCCTCCAGGAGCAACGGTAATTATATCAGGTTCAGGTTATCAAGCTGGTGAAACTGTGACCTTGCAGGTTTTGCATGTGGATGAAAATGGAGATAACCTTTCCAGTCCAACAGGCGCACATGCGCCGTGGGATGTAGTAGCAGATGCAAATGGCAATATTTCTTCATCTTGGCTAGTACCTTTAGATGAGGATGAGCTAGGAGCAACCTTATTATTAACTGCCGATGGACAAACTAGTGGCTTGCATGCAGAGTGGACGTTTACTGATGGTCAACATGATGGATTCGTTAGTGCAGTTGTTAGCGGAGCTCCTGTAACTATTTGTAGTGGAACTTCCGTTCCTTTATCGCTTACAGTTACAAAATGTACCACTACACCTGGTGGTGGAAATGATGGTTATACTGCTAATTATCAATGGGAGCAATCTTCAAATAATACTACATGGGGTAATGCTACAGGTACTTCCACCAATAGCACTTATTCAGCATCACCATTAAGCAATTCATATTATAGGTGCAAAATAACAATTTCATCAAATACTACAAATTGTGGACTTGCCGTAGGTGTTACCTATACCACAACAAGTGCATTAATTACTGTAAAAACATCACCAACAATTTTTAATGTCAGTTATACTGGTTCAGTCTGTGCTACAGCTACTATTACTTTAAGTGGTTCAGAGATAGGCGTCAGTTATGATTTAAAAAAAGGTAATACAATAGTAGAAACGGCGGCTGGAACAGGAAGCGATTTAAATTTTACACCAACAAGTGATAATGGAACCTATACAGTAGTAGCAACTAGTGCGGGTGGCTGCATCAGCACAATGAGTGGAAGTGTTGTTATAGGAAATGGTACAGCACCTTTGTTATTCACAGTAACAGGTGGTGGTTCTTATTGTCCAGGAGATGGCGGTGTTTCTGTAGGACTTAGTGGTTCTGAAACAGGAGTGAATTATCAATTACAACTTAATAATGTTAATACAGGAAGTCCTGTGGCAGGTACAGGCGCTGCAATCAGTTTTAGTTTGCAGACTGCAGCCGGAACATATACAGTGATAGGAACAAAAACATCGGGCGGATGTATGTCAACAATGACGGGTAGTGTGGATGTAAGCCTGAATATGTTACCATCAATTTCTTCTCAACCAGGAAACCAATCTATAACTTATGGAGCTAATGCAAGTTTTACTGTTGCAGCAACAGGTACGGGCCCTTTTACTTATCAGTGGCAGGAGTATACTGGTTCATGGAATAATATTTCTAATGCAGGAGTTTATTCCGGAGCAACCACAGTTACATTAACACTTACAAAACCAACTGTAGCCATGAGCGGAAATACATACCGTTGTGTGGTAAATGGCTTTTGTTCCCCTGCAGCAACAAGTGATGGGAATGCAACATTGGTGGTAAACAAAGCTGATGCAGTAATCGTTGTTACTCCTTACAGCGTTACCTATAATGCAGCAGCTCACACTTCAACATACACCGCAAAAGGCGTGGAAGATGAAGACCTTGCAGGAATGGACGTAAGCGCAACAACGCATACCAATGCCGGTGATTATACCGGTGACGCCTGGACATTTACTGACGAGACCGGCAACTACAATGATGATGCTGGAACAGTGGACAATGCAATCGGTAAAGCTGATGCAGTAATCGTTGTTACTCCTTACAGCGTTACCTATAATGCAGCAGCTCACACTTCAACATACACCGCAAAAGGCGTGGAAGATGAAGACCTTGCAGGAATGGACGTAAGCG
>JAHEBJ010000082.1 GCA_024642285.1 Sphingobacteriales bacterium | reverse complement strand
TTCGGTGGTTAAATGTCGGTTGCTATGGGAAGCTATTGGTTTTAGCAGGTAAACCATAGCAGCATCTAATTGAATAGGTTTATTACGGGATATTAAACGGGATGCACAAAATAATTTTTAGCCTTATTTCTTAATACGAAGTTGCCTTTTTAAAAAAGTTATGAACCGTGTTTACAGCACAATATTTTTGTGGAAGCAACTCTATTTAACTTGCCCCTAACGCCTTTTAACCACTCGTTTCAATTTCTTACCTTTGCGGCAAAAAAAACATACACTATGTGGCTTAACAATATTTTAGAGACGATAGGCAATACTCCGCTGATAAAACTTAATAGTATAACTAAAAAACTCCCGGCAACAGTGCTTGCTAAAGTTGAGTACTTTAACCCAGGCAATAGTATTAAAGACCGAATGGCTTTAAAAATGCTGGAAGTTGCCGAAAAGGAAGGAAAGATAAAACCCGGCGGTACGATCATTGAAGGCACCAGCGGAAATACCGGCATGGGCCTGGCCTTGGCAGCCTGTATAAAAGGATACAAATGCATTTTCACAACCACAGATAAGCAATCGAAGGAAAAGGCTGATATTTTAAAAGCTGTAGGCGCTGAAGTGATTGTATGTCCTACCAATGTTGAACCCGATGATCCACGCAGCTACTACTCAGTAAGCAAAAGGCTGGCAGAGGAGGTTCCCAACAGCTGGTATGTTAATCAATATGATAACCTGGCAAACCGATTGGCGCATTACGAACAAACAGGCCCGGAGATTTGGGAACAGACAGAAGGAAAGGTTACCCACCTGGTTGTGGCTACCGGAACAGGAGGTACAATTATAGGAACGGCTAAATATTTAAAAGAAAAAAATCCTAATATAAAAATATGGGCTATAGATAGTTACGGCTCTTTGCTAAAAAAATATTTTGAGACGGGTGAGCTGGATCAAAAAGAAGTATACCCTTATATAAGTGAGGGTTTTGGAGAAGACTTTGTACCTGCCAACTACGATATGTCTGTTATTGACAAGTTCACAAAAGTTACAGATAAAGACGGTGCAGTGATGGCACGTCGTATTGCCAAAGAAGAAGGCTTGTTTTGCGGTTATAGTGCCGGCAGTTGTTTGCAGGGCATGCTGCAACTGGCAAAAGAAGATGAATTGAAAAAAGATGATGTAGTGGTGCTGATATTCCACGACCATGGCAGCAGGTACGTAGGAAAAATTTATAACGACCAATGGATGCTCGAAAGAGGATTCCTCGATGTTAAAACCTTTAAAGATCTTGTGGGTGGTCGTGGGGCACAACGTTTAATCAACCTTAAAAAAGACGACTCAGTAGCGGAAGCTATTGACCTGATGAAGAAATACGATATTGAAAACATACCGGTAATGGATGCTGAAATAAGCGTTGGCGCTATATCTGCCGGCGGCCTCTTCAATAAAATATTAAGTAATCCCGATATTAAATCGCAAACTATAGAATCTGTAATGGAAAAACCATATCCCCAGGTAGCATTTGAAACTCCGGTAGAGAGATTAAGCAGTTTTATCACGAAAGAAAATGGTGCAGTTCTGAGTAAAGATGAAAGTGGAACTTTCCATATTGTGACTAAATACGACATTATACAAAGTTTAACTAAGTAAATGCACGTTAATTTACTATAGGCTGAAACTACCTGCTGTGCTGCATTTTAACGATGCAGCACTTTTATATTTGCAAATAATACAATATATTATGTACGTAGTTTTACTAAAGCTTTTCAAGTAACTATCCTATGGTTAAAGATGGATTACTACGTATGCTACAGTAATTACAATAGCTTAAAAAAAGGGCATTATCGCTCTGTTACACTATAAAAATCTGCCGCATCTTTGTACCAGAAGTTGATTGATAGAATTAAATATCAATCATTATCCAAAGTCCTGATTTAAACCAAAGACACTATCCGATGTTTGTGAAAAACCAACAAACGATCCAATATCAGTCAACTTCTATTTTTGTTTTTAGATAACCAAAAAAAACGCTTGAAGTTCTTTTTCTTATGAAAAAACCAAGGATCAAAAGGGATCCAAATTCGAAAAACCAATATCCTGCCTATGCCCTAAAAAGCGATGATGGCAAAAAAACCGAAAGAAACCAATATCCTGCCTATGCCCTAAAAAGCGACGATGGCGAAAATGAAGAACACTGAAACCAGGATAAAATCGTTAATTGGAACAGCTAACATAAAGGTAACCCCCTTAAGAAAGCGAAACCAAGGTTCATCCTGAAAAACCAGCACGTGCTTGGCTGGTTAAAAAATTAAACTTCCACGGAAATGAGATCATATCTTATCCTGTGGAAGTTTTTTTATGCGGCTACTCAATGCCTGCTTATTTTTACCACATGATTTTCGAAGACCTGAAACATCCTGGATGTATACCAAAAAGAATTGTGTGCCTTGTTCCCTCTCTTACTGAACTGTTGTATTATTTAGAATTGAACACAGAAACCATTGGTATTACAAAGTTCTGTATTCACCCCGCAGATTGGTTTAATACAAAAGCCCGTGTAGGCGGCACAAAAACAATAAATTTTAAGAAAGTACAGGAATTGCAACCCGACCTTATAATCGCCAACAAAGAAGAGAACAATCGAGACCAGATTGAACAACTGGCCAAAAGTTTTCCGGTTTGGGTAACTGATGTAAATAACCTGGAAGATGCCTTTAAAATGATTGAAGATATTGGCCATTTAACGGGCAGAACAAATGCTGCTGCGGATTTGATTAAACAATTAAAAACAAATTTCTGCTCAATTAAAATTTGTAACCCATCTATACCAACAGCTTATCTGATCTGGCAAAAACCGTACATGACTGTTGGCAGCGATACCTTTATCAACGACATGCTTTTAAGATGTGGTTTCCACAATGTTTTTGCCGATCACTTGCGGTATTCTGTTATTACACTTGAAGATTTGAGATCCAGAAATTGCCGGCTGCTGCTGCTTTCCAGCGAGCCCTACCCTTTTAAACAAAAACATGTTGACGAATTGGCCTCTCATCTGCCCGGCACCAAAATTATGTTGGCAGACGGCGAATTGTTTAGTTGGTACGGTAGCAGACTATTAAAATCTGCCACGTATTTTAATCAGTTAATAACTCAAATTCAATCCTAAAGAGCATATTTTTATGGCCTTTAAAAAATCAACCTTCTTTCTTACTTTTGTAAAAAACTAATAACTTATGAGTAAATATAGTTCAGGCATATTATTTGGAGACGAATTAGAAGCATTGTATAACGATGCTAAAGACAATCAGTTTGCATTGCCCGCCGTAAATACAATTGGAACCAATACTATCAATGCCACTTTAGAAACAGCGGCAAAAGTAAATTCCCCGGTAATTATCCAGTTCAGTAACGGAGGTGCACAGTTTATTGCGGGTAAAGGAATGCCCAATGATCAATTACAGGGAAATATCTCCGGTGGTGTATCTGGCGCATTGCACATTCATAATGTGGCAAAACATTATGGTGTGCCCGTTGTTTTGCATACCGATCATGCAGCAAAAAAGTGGTTGCCCTGGGTTAGCGGTTTAATTGATGCAGGCGAGCAGTTTTACAAAGAAAAAAAACGCCCTCTTTACAGTTCGCACATGCTGGACCTTTCGGAGGAACCGATTGAAGAAAATATTGCAACCTCAGTAGAATTTTATAAACGCATGGCACCATTGGGCATGAGTATTGAAATTGAACTGGGTGTAACAGGTGGTGAGGAGGATGGAGTTGACAACAGCGATATAGATAACGAAAAGTTATATACCCAACCTCAACATGTGGCCTATGCTTATACTGAGTTAAGTAAGGTTGGAAAACTGTTTACCGTGGCGGCAGCATTTGGAAATGTACACGGAGTGTACAAATCAGGTAATGTTCAGTTAACACCAATCATTTTAAAAAACAGCCAAGACTATATTTCTAAGGAATTGAAAACAGGTGATAAACCCGTTTTCTTTGTATTCCACGGTGGCAGTGGTTCTCCGCAACATCAAATAAGGGAAGCCATAGGATATGGAGCAATAAAAATGAATATTGATACCGATCTGCAGTGGGCATTCTGGGAAGGAATAATGGAAAATTATAAAAAGAATGAAGCCTACCTGCAGGCGCAGTTGGGTAATCCCGATGGCGACGACAAACCCAATAAGAAATACTACGACCCAAGAGTTTGGTTACGAAAAGGCGAAGAAAGTTTCAGCAAAAGGCTGGAAGTTGCATTTGATGATCTGAATTGTATAAATAGAAACGCTTAATTTTTCCGGCACCTTAAAATCGTAAATCTTAAAACACCAAGGCTCCTGTGATTTTCTTTTTATAGAAAATAAGTGGAGTAAGAAAAATATGCGTAAAGAAGAAGATTTTGACGCCAATCTGGCCGGAGAAGAAGGGGCTGAAGAACAATTGAAAGCCAACTGGTTTAAACGGATGAAAAAAGGCATTCTTACTTCAACAAAAGATAAGAAAGATGCCCCCGAAGGACTATGGTCTAAATGCCCCTCCTGTAAATATACCTGTACCGTTTCAGAGCTTGGCGAAAATAAATTTGTATGCTCAAAGTGCGAATACCATCACCGCATAGGCAGTATGCAATATTTCGAAATATTATTTGATGATCAAAAATTTACCGAACTGTTTGCCAAAATCAAATCAAAAGATCATCTGAAATTTGTGGATCTGAAAGCCTACGGTAAAAGGCTCGAAGAAACATATGCTAAAACAGGCATCCACGATTCGATGACCGTTGCTCATGGTAAGGTAAATACCAACGACCTTGTTATCGCCTGTATGGATTTTGAATTCATTGGTGGCAGTCTGGGTAGTGTTATGGGTGAAAAAATAAGCCGTGCATGTGACTATTGCCTGCAGCATAAAATTCCATTTATGATCATCAATAAAAGCGGTGGAGCCCGTATGATGGAAAGTGCTTTTTCATTGATGCAATTGGCTAAAACGTCCGGCAAACTTTCGCAACTCAGCGATAGCAAGATTCCTTATATCTCTTTGTGTACCGATCCCACCTTTGGTGGAACAACAGCATCCTTTGCTATGCTTGGTGATGTGATATGTGCCGAGCCCGATGCCCTGATTGGTTTTGCCGGTCCCAGGGTTATTAAAGAAACCATTAAAAGAGATCTTCCCGAAGGTTTCCAACGCAGCGAATTTTTACTGGAACACGGCTTTTTAGACTTTATCGTTCACCGCAATGAACTCAAAGAAAAATTGGGTAACTTGTTGGTGCTTTTTAAAAGCTAGAAAGTACTGCACCCTGCTGATCATTTGCAGGCAGTATTAATCTAAAAATTATGCTGCTGAAAAAATTTTCCATATTATTTTTCTTTGTTTTCGTTTTTTCAGGTGAGCTGTCTGCCCAACCTCCCTGTTCTGTTTTGGGACAAAACCCCGAGACTGCTTTTCCGGTATGCGGTACAGCCGTTTTTGTTCAAAGTACAGTTCCGTTTTGCGGGGGCAGGCTTATCCCCTCTCCTTGTCCTGATCTTGATTCCATCATTACCGATGTAAATCCTTTCTGGTATAAGTTCACTTGTTTTGAAAGCGGCAAACTGGAATTCATGATCGTGCCCGACAGCCTTGAAGAGGATTATGACTGGCAGATATTTGATGTTACGGGAAAAGACCCACGTAATGTTTATACCGATTTGAGCATGTTTGTTGTTTGTAATTGGTCGGCAGAACCTGGTGCTACCGGTGCTTCCATCGATTCGGGTGGAGTATCGCTGGTAGAATGCCAGGGCTTTGGAGTAAATCGTTTCAGTACCATGCCCGATCTGATTGCAGGGCACAATTACCTGTTGCTCATCAGTCATTTTGAAACTACCAATTATGGTTACAGTCTTTCATTTGGCGGCACAGGTAATACTGCGGTGATTACCGATACCCTGCCTCCTCATATGTTTGCAGCAACACCTGCAACTTGTTTTGGTCAGCAGATATTGGTGAAACTCAATAAACGAATGCGATGCATTAGTCTAGCGGCCGATGGATCTGATTTTATGCTGAGTCCACCTGTTGCAACCATAACAAATGTTACCGGAGTTGGTTGTACCTCTTCTTTTGATATGGATTCGGTTTTAATAACTTTTGGTACTCCTTTGCCACTTGGCAATTATCAAATTATTGCTCAAAACGGAACTGATGGCAATACCTTGCTTGACCTTTGCGATAATGGAATTCCGGTTGGTGAAAGCATTGCTTTTACAGTACTATCGCCTCAGCCGGTGCCGATGGATAGTCTGTTGAATAATATTTGCAGTACAGATTCTATAGTTCTGATTTTTCCTGATCTGCTTAAATGTAGTTCAGTGGCGCCCGATGGTAGTGATTTTTTTATCACCGGAACTTACCCGGTTTCAATTGCGAATGCAGTTCCTTTAGTATGTTTTAATGGATTAACGAGGCGGATCGTTGTTCATTTTACAACAACTCTTATGCAGGAAGGTAATTTTCAAATTGTGTTGCGAACAGGAAGCGATGGCAATACACTTTTAAGTGAATGTGATACACCATCAGTCGCTGGTTCAGCAGTTCCTTTCACCATTAAACCAAAACCGGTAGCCAGTTTCGGTTTTCCTTCATCGCTTTGTATGCCAAATGCCTCAATTACATTTGGCAATTTCTCTACCATCAGCGATGGTTCCGAGAACAGTTTCAGATACCTATGGAATTTTGGAGATCCGGCCAGCGGACGGCTTAATATGTCAGATTTGAAAACACCAACACACAATTACACAAGTACCGGGCCTTTTGATGTACGGCTCGAGGTGACGAGTAATGCCGGTTGTATAAAAGATACAACCATTTCAATTACCGGAATTCATCCGCAACCCATCAGTGATTTTGTTTTCAGCGATCCGTCGGTTTGTCTTGGTAATAGCTTTGGCCTCACAGACTCAACCAATAGTATGGACGGATTTACTGTTGAATGGAACTGGAATCTTGGTGACGGTACTATTGCCAATTCGCAAAATGTGGATCATACTTATGCTACAAATGGAACATTCAATATCAGTCTCTATACAGTCAACAGTCATGGTTGTAAAAGTCACGTAGTTACAAAACTATTTACTGTTTACCCCTACCCGGTGGTAAATGCAGGGCCCGACAGGAAAGTACTTGAAGGATCTACAATTACCATAGACGCAATAGCAACCGGAAATGGGCTTCAGTATTTGTGGTCGCCAGCACAATATCTGAACAGCGAAAAGATTTTGAATCCAAAATGTATCGATCCCAAATTTGATATTTTATATACCATCACAGTAACATCTGCCGGCGGCTGCACATCTAGTGATGAAATGTTTGTTGACGTGTTGAAGATTCCGAAGATACCCAACACTTTTACTCCTAACAATGATGGAATCAATGATTTTTGGGAGATACAATACCTTGATGAATATACCAACAGCCGCACCCAGGTATTTACCCGTACCGGTCAGCGGGTGTATGAAAGCCGCGGTGTTTATAGGCCATGGAACGGAACAATGAATGGTAAAAAATTACCCACTGATACCTACTATTACATTATTGAACCGGGCAATGGCAGGGAGAATTTTACGGGATATATTACAATAATAAAGTAACCAAAACCTACTATAAGAATTTAAATTTCGCCGTGCAAATTGAGGTAATGTTTGTTTCTATTACTGCAAGTTGTTATTTAAAGTGTTTTACCATGCTATATAAATAGTGGTAAAACTCTTTAGAACAAATGCAAAAAAACAATTGCGTCACTCAATTAGTATTATTGGTATTCCTTTTTAAGTACAGCTCGGCTTTTTTTAGATAGCTTTGTTTTGTTAATTTATCCGGGCATGAGAAAAAGAATGCAATTGCGACAAGAGGAGGAACTGCTTACTTTATTGAAGCAGGATGATATTGACGCATTTGATGAATTATACTGGAAATACCAGAAAGCTGTATATCAAAATGCTTTCAAACTACTTCATGATTCCTTGATGGCCGAAGATATTGTGCAGGAAGTTTTTATTAGCCTCTGGGAAAAAAGACAGTCTATTGATACAAGCCGGCTCGTTGGCGGATGGCTTTTTGTATCCTGCTACAACAGGGCTGTTAACGTGCTCAAAAAGAAACTTAAAGAATCTTTGGTTATAAAAGATATAGCTAACACAGCCTCCTATGCTGAAATTGAAGGCGATCCGGATATTCACGGAATTCAGATTGAAATACTTGAGCAGGCGGTAAAAGAATTGTCACCTCAAAAAAGAAAAGTATTTGAAATTTGTAAGATCCAGTCAAAAACTTACGAAGAAGCTGCAAGAGAAATGAATATTTCAAAACATACGGTTAAAGAATACCTGTCAGAAGCCGTTCATAATGTTAAAGATTATGCTGCCAGGCATTCAGGAGAAGGCTTGCTTCTATTTTTAATATCATGCTATCTATAATTTTCTTTTACCCCCCCCCCGTTTTAACTAATTTGTTGTATTTATATTAAAGACACTACTTTGCCAGAGATTAAAAAACAATTGTATCACATACTCGAAACAACTGAATGGTCGCAGGCTGACCGTTCGTGGCTGCTTCAATACCTGGAAAGCAGCAACACTTCGGAACTACAAAAGTTGCTTCATGACGAGTTTTCGGTAAATATTGGCACCGGAGAAACTTTAGATAATGAAAGGGCAAAGCAATTGCTAGAATTTATACATCAGGAAATAATTAAAACACCCGGGAGGGTTATAAATATTAATTTATGGAAACGAATAGCAGCGATTGCTGCTGTTTTTTTTCTGTTTTTAACCGGAGCCTATTTTTTACTTTCAGATAAACCTCCTGCAAAAATTGCACAAAAGCAGGTAGAAAAACAAGTACCCAGCGATATCAGACCCGGTGGTAATAAAGCGGTACTAACTTTAGCCGATAATTCAATAATTGTTTTAGACGATGCTCAAAATGGAACAATTGCCAGCCAGGGAAATACAAAAATTCTTAAACTGAATGACGGCAGAATTGCATATAACGATTTAAATGAAAAACCCCTACAAGTTCTTTATAATACAATCACAACGCCACGGGGAGGTCAATACCAATTGACACTCTCCGATGGCACCAAGGTATGGTTGAATTCAACTTCTTCACTTCGTTTCCCTGCTTCATTTCCCTCAAATGAACGAAAAGTAGAGATAACTGGTGAGGTTTATTTTGAAGTAGCTAAACTTGAATCAGCACCATTTAAAGTAGTAGTGTCCGATAAAGCCGAAGTGAAAGTTTTAGGTACTCATTTCAACATCAATTCATATCCTGATGAATTGTCAATAAATACAACTTTATTAGAAGGCAGCGTAAATATAACGCTGCTGCAGGGTACAAACATGAATAAGAAAGCTTCTTTAGCCCTTTTGCCTGGCCAACAGGCACAGCTTAGTAAAAATGCCGGCCTGATATTAAATGAAAAACCCGACCTGCAGGAAGTAATGGCATGGAAAAATGGTAAATTTTATTTTGGAGAAGCAACAGACATTGCGGCAATCATGAGGCAGATATCAAGATGGTATGATATTGATGTAGAAATAAAAGGAGAAATAAATGAACACCTTGGCGGATCGCTACCAAGAGATGTAAATGTTTCCAAAATTTTTAATACTCTGGAAAAAACCGGATCTGTAAAATTTGAGCTGACCGGTAGAAAAGTAATTGTGATGCCAGGAAAGAAATAACAAATCAGGTTAATCCCAACAAAAACCGCCCCGAGTGCGAATCGGGACGGCGAAACGTTAGGGTTAACCAATTAATAAAAAAAGTCGTCTCAGACTGCTAATCGTTAACCTAAACTAAACAAAGTTATGAATTTTAAAAGTCTTTGTTATCCTTCGGATTATTGCCGGAGAACATTGAACAAAACGCTGCTGGTAATGAAATTAACAACTATTTTCCT
>JAHEBJ010000020.1:34403-38786 GCA_024642285.1 Sphingobacteriales bacterium | reverse complement strand
TCCTGAATCAACATAGTTTAGAAAAGCCGCAACGGTTTTGGGAGCCTGATCGGGAAATAATTCAATTTCAATATCGCCCAAACGGGTCTCAATAATCAGGTGCGGATTTTTATAATCAGGTGATCCACAGGAAAAGAGGAGAACGCAACAAAGTGATATAAAAAATCTGGGCATGCCTGCAAATTAATATCTTTTAAGTTAGTATTGTTTGCTGCTTCTGTTTAAGCTGAATGTGTTGTATCTTTACCAGCACAATTCAGCGATTAAAAATGAAAAGAATATTTATAGCCATTGCTTTGTTTTTTGCACTTTCATCCGCAACAGGACAAACAGTTTCCAGAATTTCTATTACCGGGTCCGGGCACGTCGATATGTTTGCGATAGGACTTGATGAAAATGTACAGATCTATGTATCTAAAGATGGGCATATCAGTAAATGGGGATTTGACCGGTATATTGGCTTTCAGGAAAATTACAATGGTGATCTGGATCCCTATGTTGGCAGGATAGAGTACTACACTCAAAACGATGACGAAGCCCTCCGTGGAAAAGTTAAATATATAGGCCGTACACTGCTTACCTGGTATCCATCTTATGAGAACGACGAACTTAAAGGGAAATTGAAATCGATCGGTTCAATTAAATTTGACTATTACAGGATATTTGACGATGAAGCATTCAGAGGAAATATTAAAATGATGGGCCGTAAAACGATTACCTGGTATGGCTCTTATGAGAACAGCGATATAAGAGGTAAATTAAAAACTATTGGCCCTACAATACTCACTTACTATGGATCTTTTGAAGACATAGCTTTTCGTGGTAAGATCAGATCGATAGATCGTTTCACCATAACCTACTATTCTTCTTTTGAATTATATGCCGGAAGTATAAAAGCCGGTGCTCAAATCCTCAATGCCAACGGAATTAAATATTATTTGCGGAATTATTAGGATTAATTTTTCGAATTATAGATCAGAATAGCATAAGCTTATTCAGCTTGCGATATTGATTGAGCTATATATCAAAATACAGCTGATTTGATCGGTACATCTTTTATCAACCAGGCATTTTTTAACCTTCTTTCAGCCGCCGAGCCTGCCCGTACATTTTTCAACTGTTTATAGCAATTCAATAGCCCCGTTAACGACCAGCCGTTGTTTGGATTTATAACCAGATCGCTGTTAAACACGTTGACTGCTTCATTATAATCTGCAGCTTTCAATAAAACATTACCAAGGTATTGCCTGGCAGGCAGCAGCCAGTCACGTGGTTCAGTGTAGATCAATTTGTCTTCAGCAACAACGGCTTCATTAAATTGAGCAATTGCAGTTTCAAAATCGTTTTTTTCTTCGGCAATTACTCCTTCCAGAATATGTTGTGCAATTACCGCTCCGTCGTAGGCTGCATTAAATGGCGCCAATGGTTCTTTTAACGACGGGCCCATCATTTTTTTCTTCATCATAGCCAGTGCTTCTTTTGCCATAGCTATTTTATTTGTTCTGGCAAGTGCCAATCCTCTTGCAAAATATTGTAAAACGGGAGTGTAGGCTAAGCTATCAACTACTGGTTCTTTCAAAATATCATTCCATTTACCAAATCGTATCTGTGTAAATAAAGGAGATTGATGTATGTATTGAACGTAATTACCCAAGGAGCCGGGTAATGAAAGGTAGAAAGCCGGAATCTTACTTTGCACGTCCAGTGAAGCTTTCATGGCTGTTTTATAATTACCTGCCATTTGAGCACAGTTTAATTTCATATGTACATTGTGCAAATCGTACAATAAACTGTTTTCCTCGGTGGCTGGAAAATACAACAGGTATTTTTTATACCCTGCTACAGCCTGGTCGTTTACGCCAATGCCTTTTTGATAATTTCCGGTGCGAATATAAACATGTGAAGGCATGTGTGTTAGATGCGACACATCTGGCATGGCTTTGGCTAAAAATGCCGCACTGGCAATTGCTTCCTCAGGTTTTGCAGATGCCTCAACTGCATGAATCAAATAGTGATTAGCGCCCGGTTGTTTTGGATTGATTGAAAGCGTGTGTTTGATAACAGAAACAATTTCAGGCGTCCATGGCTTAGGCGAAAAATCGTGGTTGTACAAATCCCAGGGATGAAGCAACATTAATGCATCGGCATACAGAGCGCCTGCATTTTCATTTTCTTTGAACCTGGAAAAAACTTTTTGCATTTCATCTTTGTACAAAACATTCAGTTTGTTTTGATCGGCTGTACTGTCATCAATATACCTGACAACCATCGCCTCAATAAGCGCTTTTTCAATTTCGGTAGTATTTGATTTAAATGTATTGGCCCTGGTTGCCGATTCATAAGCTTCTGATGGACGATTGTATTCAAAATCATTTATGTTGGGGCCAAAGGCCAGAGCTTTACCCCACCATGCCATGGCACAGTTGGGATCAAAACGGGTGGCTTTATCGAAAGATGCCCTTGATTCAATAATATGAAAGGCATAGTACATGTTAATTCCCTGATTAAAAAATATCTGTGCACTGTCTGATTTGGTAGTTATCTTCCAACTGTAATTACCCCAGCCGGGTAGCAGAGGTATACTTTCGTCGACTGATGGGATATATAATGGTGAACAGCGAATCGCAAATTTTTTCTTAGCTGTAACTGATTTTAATGGAGAACCGGTATCAATCATTTTATCTGCCATGTGAAAGGAAGCGGCGGTAAAATACGCTGCGATGGTTATCAGAATAACATAAAAAATTTTCATTAAATACAATTTAAAAAGTAAAAGAGCCAGGCTTGGGTAAAAGTAAAAAATAGGTTTTATTTCTGCAACAGCTTATTAAAACTATTTGGCCGATTTTTTTGTTTTTTTAAATCACCATCAACCTTTACTCATGGCATCCAAATGATTTGCAAAACCTGAAAGTTTATAAGCAGATAATGCCGAAGTGTTTGACTCATCTATTAATTTTTGATCAATACTAATGTACTCATGCAACGGGTATCATCAACATTAACTGTTTTAAAAGGTTCAGCAAAAGAAAGCCCGGGATTTTCAAAACAATCCTGTAACAATTCTCTTGTCAATAAAAACCGTTTTGTACCATCGGGGATAAAATACACACCGTTTCCAACAGGTATCACCCTCGTCTCGATACCTATATCAGAAGCGATACGGATTAAAAGACTGCCACCCCGCTTGAGAACCCTCAGCAACTCTTTTAACATGTTAAGGAATTGTGCTTTGTTTTCTGCGAAATGAAGAACTGCAACACAAATAATATGGTCAAAAAAATTGTCTGCAAAACTTATTGAATCAACTGTTGAAACCAAAAATCTTTCCGACGGCAGATGCTGGTACTTTTCTTTTATTTGTGAGATCACATCAATGCTGATATCAATGCCGTAGCTGGTAAAATTATTTTGTATAAACCATTCTATATTCCTTCCGCTACCGCAGCCGGCATCCAAAATTGTTTCACCCGGGTTGTACCGATTCTTTAATATCTGGTCAATCAGGTAAATATCTGTTTGTGCAGGAATACTTGCTACACCGTTTTCTTCTTTCATTTTTTAAACTAAGATACAGGCATAATTTTGAAAAATTTAGCAGGATATTTGCAGTAGTTTGTATATTAACCTTACCATTTCTCAGAATCTTAAAACAATGTATATGAAAGACTTTTTTTCGATCGCCCTTATTTTACTACTCTGCCAACCGGTTTATAGCCAATTAAAAACTACTATTACTTGTCCGCCAATTGAAGTTGATGTACTGGCTGGTACAGTAAATGAATTGGTACCTAAGTCTGCCATTGTCGAAATTGAAAACACACTTCCCTGTTTTACCAGCTTTCAGGTAAAAGATACCGATTCTACCTGCGGCGGTGTATTTTATAAAGACCGTGATATAAATTTTTATACCGACAGGCGATACATTGAAATTGGAGAGAAGTTTAAAGGTAAAATTACACCTGCTCTCATGGGAGCAAACCGCTCAGACCTGTTTGGTATGCTAGGCCATCCTAAAATCAAAGATGTAAACTGGGATGCTTTTCAAACAGGTTATGGTACCCTGGTATTATATTATAACAAGGCCGGTAAAATAAATAAAATTCAAATTGCCAACCGTGGTACCGATGCTTTAAAGTTGTGTGATTAGAATACTTACCTGTCCTGTAACTTTTCAACTACTGTATTAAGTAGTTTTTTAAGTTTTACCGATGCAGCACTTACAGCCAGTTCATAGTTATCGGAGAAAGCAGTAGCTACAATGGGTTGCTTGTTTTTAACCCTGGCTTCCAGTAAGCATTTCTTGTCGTTCTGTCCGTCTTTATCGCCATTTTCATCTGTTAAATGAACTTCAAGGCGGGTAATGAACTCATCAAATCTGCC
>JAHEBJ010000020.1:30015-34303 GCA_024642285.1 Sphingobacteriales bacterium | reverse complement strand
CCAACAAAATCTGATCCGAGCTGTGGCAGACTGAATTTTATTTGTCCAAGCGCATGCGCCGAATCGGTGATTGTATCAATACCTTTCTGTCTGGCCATAGCGGCAATTTTTGCAACAGGAACGATCAACCCGTTTATGTTTGAAACATGGGTTAATAAAATAACTTTTGTATTTGGGGTGAGTTGCCGGAGATACAATTCTACAATTTCATCTTCGTTGGCTGGCAGCAATGGCATTTCAAATGCTTTCACTTTTATCTGTCCTCTTTGTTCCAGCATTCTGAATGCCTCAATCATACTGAAATAATCCAGCTGATTTAGCAGCACTTCGTCGCCAGCATTAAAAGGATAACCCTGTATCGCTATATTCAGTGCTTCTGTTGCGTTACGGGTAATTATAATCTCCTCATCACTCACTTCCAGAAAATCGGCCAGCTCTTTTTTGACTGCTTTCGCAATTCCGGGATATTCTCTCCTGGCAAATCTGGAAGCCTGTTTATTGGCGATGACGATATTTTTTTGAAAGGCGTCCAATACAGGCTTTGGTTGCACTCCATAATATCCATTCTCAAGGTTGATATGATCTGTTGCAACATCGTAATATTTCTTAGCAATACGCTTCCAGTATTTTTCATCATCAGGAGCGCCATCACCCAAAAAATCGGATGAGTCAATAGACGACATAGAAAAATTACCTGCACGTAGATTTGCGGGTAAACCGGCAATCAACAAACCACTGCCCAATTGTTTAAGAAATTTTTTTCTGTCCTGATTCATGTGTTTGTCAGAATGACTTTATTTTAAAATTCATATTCCAGGCCGGTACTAAACGCATAATTATCAGACGGGATACCGGGCACCGGCGAACTATCATAAAGATAGTTCCAGTTAATACGCAACGAGAGTCTCTTACCTGCTTTTGCAATAACACCTATCTGATTTAAGATACGAAAGTCACTTAAATTATTCAGCCGCGGCTGAAAAAAACTGGTGCTGATAAGTTCCAGGTAATTATTTGGTGTAATGGTGAAAGAAACATAGGTGCTGCTGCGGATATCGTTGTGTTCTGTTTTAGCAGGCGTGCTTTCCTTCTCATGTTCAAACATAATCAAAGAAGCAGCATACATTCTAATGATCTTGTTTGAAAGTATTTTAAACCTTGGACCTGTGCCCATCAGGTACCTCGATTTTATTTTAGTGATCACGTTTTTTTGATACTGGGTAAATACTTCCCACCGGATGAGTGAATTTAATTTGTAGTTATACCGCAGGTGGAGGAAAGTATTGTCGACAAATTTATTTCCGGCGCCCTTTAAAAAACCATAATTGGCGAGTATCAGGTAAAGGCTTTTTTCGGACTTATATTGAAGGTGTGCATCTACGCCTGCTGAAAAAACCGTTTGGGTATTTTTTATCAACGATAAAGCAGCTCCTGCGCTGCCTAGCCACCCGGTAGTATCTGACTGCATCCTGGATTTTTCAATATTTACAATTTGGGCAACAGCTGTACCGGAAGTAAAACAGCAAACAAGTAATATTAGGCAGATTCTTTTTGTACCACGCATAGGTTTAGCAGATAAGGTTGGTATAAATATACAATTGATGTGGCAGATTCCTATACAAGTGGATCTGCTGCAGTTAATACCAGCTGCCGTCTATAAATAAAAGCTGATTGCTCTAATGCAATATGATGCTCATGCCTGCTATAGGACGAACCAATTCATCGGGCCCTTTTACTTTTACATTGTCGAAAATGATCATTGACCCAGCAGCGCAGCGATCCATGTATTTTTTAATTGGCTTAAGGCTGTTGCTGGTAATTTCGCCCACTTCAACACTTTTGAAATTAGTGCCGGAAAAATAAACCGTTGCACTCATTACTTTGTATTCGATATCAAATTCAAAATCTTTTAACTCCGCCCGGCAGAATTCCTGTCGTTTAAACATGAGAGCAGTCATTTTTTCTTCTCCGGGCTGCTGAAGACTGAGCGTATTTGATTCGCTTATGAGCATCCTGTTTTCTTTAAAAACGGCATTAGCGTCATCATTTGCTGAGTTGATAATATTGTTTACCGGTAAAATACTGATGCTTAATGCAAGGAAAAGGGTGGCGTGTTTCATTGTACAAAAATTTGAGGGGTGAAAGGATTACTAAAGCTAATATTTGAAAAGTGAAGGTTATGTTAGAATTAGGATTAAGCCCTTTCTGTATAGACTGCTTATCGGTTAGTGTCTCCACTTACTGAAATTCGCATTACTACTGCTTAATATAATCCTATTAGCTATGATCTTTTAAAACCCGGTCATTTTTGATTTTAAACCTCGGCAGTATGTATTTCGATTGGTGAGGACACCAACCGATAGTTAAAAGTCATATCATTCATGAGTGCAGCAATCCTGCCGACCGGCAGCTCCGTTTAAATCCGTTCAAACAGTGTAATCAGTGTTCCATTTCCACCTTTTTAAACTACTTTTGCACCCTTAAAAAGCGAGTGAACGTACATGAAGAACATCAGAAATTTTTGCATAATTGCCCATATTGACCACGGAAAAAGTACACTTGCCGACAGGCTGCTGGAGTTTACAAAAACCATCGGTGAAAGGGAAATGCAGTCGCAGGTACTGGATGATATGGACCTGGAGAGAGAAAAGGGTATCACCATTAAAAGCCATGCGATACAGATCAATTATCCCTGGAAGGGAGAAGAATATACCCTTAACCTGATTGATACACCCGGCCACGTGGATTTCAGCTACGAAGTGAGCCGTGCACTGGCTGCCTGCGAAGGGGCATTGCTTTTGGTTGATGCCAGTCAGGGTATTCAGGCGCAGACAATCAGTAACTTATACCTCGCTATTGAAAATAATTTAGAGATCATTCCGGTGATCAATAAGATTGATATGGATGGGGCGATGATACCCGAAGTGACCGACCAGATTGTTGAATTGATTGGCTGTAAGCCCGAAGAAATACTCCATGCAAGCGGAAAAAGCGGAATTGGAATTGAAGAGATACTTACCGCTATTATCGACCGGATTCCTCCGCCCAAAGGCGATCCTGCTGCTCCGCTGCAGGCATTGATATTTGATAGTGTTTACAACAGTTTCCGTGGCATCATAGTATATTACCGCATTTTTAACGGAACACTTAAAAAGAATGATCTTATAAAGTTCAGCAATACCGGACTTGAGTACGGTGCCGATGAAGTGGGGATTTTGAAATTTGGAATGAGCCCACGTCCCGAAGTGAGGGCGGGAGATGTGGGATATATTATCACAGGCATTAAAAATGCCAAAGAAGTGAAAGTGGGTGATACCATTACTACCACAGTAAACGGATCTAAAGAAGCCATCAAAGGTTTTGAAGATGTAAAGCCAATGGTATTTGCTGGTATCTTCCCGGTGGAGACCGATGCATTTGAGGAATTACGTGATTGCATGGATAAGCTGCAACTGAATGATGCGTCACTTACGTTTGAATTGGAGACTTCACAGGCATTAGGCTTTGGTTTCCGTTGCGGATTCCTGGGTATGCTGCATATGGAGATCATACAGGAGCGTTTGGAAAGGGAGTTTAATCAAACGGTGATAACAACTGTACCCAACGTAAGTTTTATTGCCACTACGGTAAAAGGCGAAACGGTGAGGATCAATAATCCTACCGAAATGCCCGATCCTACAAGGATAGATCATATTGATGAACCCTTTATTAAGGCACAGATCATTACAAAGCCTGAGTACATCGGTAATATCATGAACCTCTGCATTAATAAAAGAGGTACGCTTACCCACCAGCATTATTTAACACCTACCCGTGTAGAGTTGAGTTTTGATATGCCGTTGACCGAGATCGTTTTCGACTTTTACGATAAACTCAAAAGCATGACCCGTGGTTATGCCTCATTCGATTACCATCCAATTGAGTACCGCGAAAGCGATATCGTAAAAATGGATATTCTTTTAAACAACGAAAGGGTGGATGCCTTGAGTGCTTTGATACATCGTGCCCGTGCACAGGATTTTGGCCGTAAACTTTGTGAGAAGCTGAAAGAGCTTTTGCCACGTCAGCAGTTCCAAATTGCAATACAAGCTGCTATTGGCGCCAAGATTATTTCCCGTGAGAATATCAGCGCTATGC
Organism: Sphingobacteriales bacterium; assembly: GCA_024642285.1. Classification (GTDB taxonomy): domain Bacteria; phylum Bacteroidota; class Bacteroidia; order Chitinophagales; family Chitinophagaceae; genus Ferruginibacter. The sequence continues at coordinate 30,166 of JAHEBJ010000020.1, read as the reverse complement.
GAAAGGACGTTACTGCAAAATGTTATGGAGGTGATATCAGTCGTAAAAGAAAGCTTTTGGAGAAGCAGAAAGAAGGTAAGAAGCGGATGAAACAGATCGGTAATGTGGAAGTGCCGCAGGAAGCGTTTTTGGCGGTGTTGAAGTTGAACGA
>JAHEBJ010000020.1:0-29915 GCA_024642285.1 Sphingobacteriales bacterium | reverse complement strand
ATTCCATCAATACTTTGTCGGTAACGGCTGATGAAGGGTCTCACCTTGCTTTCGGAATTAAAATGTTTAAAGGCGAGCCTACCCGCACCAATCCCGAAAAAGATAACAGCAAGATGCCGGTCTCTATCCTCAATGCCATACCAAGAGCAGTGGAGCAGGCCTTTAAAAAAAATCTTGTAAAAAATGATAATGGTATAAGCGATATTATCAACGGCAGGTATTTCACTTTAATTTTTTCTGTGCTGATCATTCTGCTGGTTTTTAAGTGGAGCAGCGATTTGTATGGTGTTAATGCAGGATTGTTCTCCGCATTTCTATTTGTTTGCTGCCCTAATAATATTGCCAATGCTGTGTTGGTAACTACCGATACCTATTCGGTTTTCTTTCTTTTAGCTACCATGTATTTCCTATGGCGATACTGTAACAACAAAAGGAATTTAGATTTTTTGTGGATGGCGGTTATGCTCGCTTTGTCGCAGCTGGTAAAACAATCGTTGTTTCATTTGTATGTACTTGTGCCTGCTTGTTTGTTGGTTTATGCTATCGCCGAAAAAGAAAAAATAAAATGGGGCTCTCTGTTTACAAAGTTGTTGATAGCAGCCAGCATTAGTTTTGTTATCATCAATGCAGGGTTTTTGTTCTGGCATATGAACCGGGAGCTTGGCGATTACCATTTTATGAGTTCGCTTTTTAAAAACCTGCAACAGGTATTACCCGGTTGGTTGCCTGTTCCTTTATCTGAGTCGTTTATAACAGGGCTGGACCAGGCAAAATATTTTGACCAACTTGGAGGAGGTTATCCCCGAAGTTCATTTGGTAATGTAACTATCCTTGGTCAAAGCCGCACCGGAAGTGGTTTCTGGTACTATTATCTGGTGAGTTTCTTTTTTAAAACGCCAATCAGTTACCTTATCCTTTTGGGCTGGGCAAAACTTATCTGGTTTAAGCAAAAAGGACTTAAAGGTTTTGTAAAAAACGAGTTCTTTCTGGTCGCACCTGTATTTTACTTTTTACTGTTGCTGAGTTTTATGTACAATGCTCAGTGCGGCATCAGGCATTTTATTTTCATTTATCCTTTGATTTTTATTTTTTGCGGAGTCATTATCAAATATGCAACAGAAAAACGTGACCAGCTTTTCACAATCTTTTTGAGTTTGTGGCTGTTGATAAGCATTGGGCAGTATTTTAATAATTACTATCCTTATACCAACGAGTTTATCAGTCAGAAAAAAGCAGCGTATAAATATGTAGGCGCTCAAAATATTAATTTTACCCAGGCTGAATATTTGGTGGATGATTATCTGTTTAAACATCCTGGTGTGAGAAAAGCACCGGAGGCTGCCCAAACCGGAAAATTTATTTTGGTGATAGACAGTTATCTTGATATCTGGAATACCGGGCAATACCAATGGTTGCGTAAACTAAAACCAGCAGGGCATGTTCACCATAGCTATTTATTGTTTGATGTACAACAAAAAGATATTGATCCATAGTTAATGATAAAAGGGAAAAAAGTAATAGTGGTGATGCCTGCTTACAATGCTGCAAAAACATTGGAGCAAACCTATGCTGATATTCCTTTTGATATTGTAGATGAGGTTATATTGGTTGATGATGCCAGTACAGATGAAACGGTAAAGGTTGCGGCAGCCCTCAACATTAAACATATTATTGCCCACGACCAAAATAAAGGCTACGGCGGCAACCAAAAGACATGCTATAATAAAGCGCTGGAGCTGAATGCAGATATTGTTGTGATGCTACATCCCGATTACCAATACAATCCAAAGTTAATACCATCTATGGTAAATCTTATTGCGGCAAATGTTTACCCTGTAGTTATTGGCAGTCGTATTTTAGGAAAGGGCGCTATGTCAAACGGAATGCCTGCCTACAAATATTTTTTTAACCGTTGTCTTTCTTTATTTCAGAATTTGATGTTGTCGCAAAAATTATCTGAGTACCATACAGGATTCAGAGCTTATTCATCAGATGTTTTAAAGGAGATTAATTATATGGCTAATTCCGATGATTTTGTTTTTGATAATCAGGTCTTGCTGCAGATCATCGCAAAGAAGTATGTAATAGGGGAGATTTCCTGCCCGGCAAAATATTTTGATGATGCGTCATCCATCAACTTCAGCCGCAGCTGCAGGTATGGCTGGGGAATTGTAGTTAATACGTTCGGATTTGTTTTACATAAAATGAAATTGAGGAAGTTGAAAATACTTTCCTAGTGTTCTCTGAGGTAAAAAAATAAACACAAAGAACACAAAGGTTGTCACAAAGGGCACAAAGAACACACCGGATATCTCTTTATAAATTCGTAATTTTAAAATAAAAAACTATGAGCCAATTTTCTTTAGATGATGACATGGATATTGAAGTACAAGCCGGATTTATAAAAAAGGGCAACGATGTGCCTTTAACCGGCAACGAGTATGAATTCAGGCTCTTTGAAAAAGACCTGATGGAAGATGATTACCTTGGCAAAAGCGGACTCGATGAACAGGGTATTGCAAAAGTTTCTTTTAAGCAAAAAGATTTTAGAGATTTTTTAAATCCCGAATCCAATCCCGATCTCTACTTTGCATTGTATAGAAGCGAAGCTTTGATCTTTCAAAGTAAAGTAATGAGAGACCTCGATCTGGACAGCCTGGAAAAATTCAAAATGGGAGAAGGAGAAGTTATCGACTTAGGATCCTATTTAGTTGAAGGTTAAATTTATCCGTTCCCTTTTCCTTTTGGTTTGGCCGGAGCTTTTTCCGTCTCAGCGCCTTTTAATTTATTTTCATCAATATTACCGGCAGGGTCACGTATTGGATTTGGCAATGGTGGCGCACCATCGGGCGTAACGAGGTTGAAAACTTTTTCGACGTGCACCCATTTCCCATTCTTCCATTTAAACCCTTCATAATCGCCGTCGCCAATCAACGTCCATTTTTTGTTAGGTTCATTCGATTCTGAAACAAGGTGCTCAACAACAATAATGTCCAGATCCTTATCATAAGTAAGTCTTGGCCCAGCTTCTTTTTTATATTCCAGAATAAATCTGCTATGAGATGTTTTAAATACAGCGTCATCTTCGTAACTGAAATAGCGGCCGCCAAAAACAGGTTCATCATTTTGAAAAGTCAATACCTCAATGATTTTTCTGCTGCTGCGGATATTGTTTTCATCAAAACCTAACAGGGTATAGTAATCCTGGTTAGAACTTTTCTTCTGAACAATCTTGTAATAAACAGCGCCGATCCATCCATTATTATTGCCAATGGTGTCCATCACATTGCCGGTAACATCCGATTTATCAATTAGTGGATATAGTTTTAACGTACCATCATAGGTTTTCATTTGTATGGTGCCATGCTGGCGGATCACATTTTCATTGATGACCATTTGCCAGGTAAAAATGCGGAACACACTATCTGGCGAATACAAAATGGAAATTGTTTGAAAAGATTCGAAAGGGTAGTGGAAGGAGTTTTTTGTTTTTAATGCCCTTACAAGCATGCGGGTAAATAAACTGTCGGCAGTAAAACGATCGCTTGCATTGATGCCCTGTATAATTTTTACTGATTGCTCCCTGATGGAATCTTCTTTTTGTTGCATGAACTTTTGATCAGCTTTGCTTACGCCCTGGGCAATACAAAAGCTGTTGATTAAAAGTAATAGAGGTAAGGGAATCAATTTATTCATGCGTTAAAAATAGTCATTCCTTAAACATGTAACCCCGAATTTTATTGTTTGGGATAAAAAATTAACTAAAACTTTAGGATGTGTTACTGATCAAATTGAAAAAACTGATTAATGCAGATTGTTCAAGTCGTTTGCAAAGTCTATGAGTGATTCGTGAACAGCATCAATTCGTTCATCTTTCAGGTCAACTTCTGGCCTTGTAGTTGGAAGAAAAATAGTTTTGGTGCCAAGGTTACGGCCAAATTGCATATCGCTGATGGTGTTGCCAATCATGATCGATTTGTTGAGATCGATTTCCGGAAAATCTTTTGCGGCCTGCAAACCCATGCCTGGATTGGGTTTTCGATTAGGACTGCTGTTGTCAATATCCGGACAAAAATAAATGGCATCAATTCGTCCGCCTGCTTTAGTAATTTTTGCAATCAGATTTTTATGAATAGTGAAAAGGTCTTCCTGTTTCGTGATTCCTTTTCCAATTCCCCGCTGGTTGGTAACTACAATGATGTACTTAAAAAAGCCTGAAAAAATTGGCAACGCTTCTATTACACCGTCATAAAAAGTAAACTCATCCCAGGTATGTATATAATCATTGTGTTTTTCGTGGTTGATTACACCATCCCTGTCCAGGAATAAGGTCCAGTCTTTATTTATTTTCTTTAGATCGATCATAAATTAAAATTCACGTTTGGCTCTTTCGAAATCTTCAGGTATTCCAATATCAATAAAATATTCATCCTGCACCTTGCCGTACATTTTTCGTTCGCCAACAAAAGCTTCAAGGTATTCTTTTTCAAAAGAAAATTTCTCTGGCAGGTCTTCATTAAGAAAAGTTGATGTTTTCAATAGATACACTCCTCCATTAATCAACCCTGTTTTATAAGCTTTTTTTTCTTTGAATGCCGAAACAGCCAGGTCATTGTTCAGTTCCACCACACCATACCTGTCAAAATCCTTCATTGGCTTAAGGCAGAGGGAACAATCTGCATTTTTTTCAATATGAAGCGTTGCCAGCTCAGATAAATTTATTTTAAACAAGGTGTCTCCATTCAATAACAAAACATTTTCATCTTTTACTAAACGGCATGCAAGTTTAACGGCACCACCTGTTCCTAACGGCTCGTCTTCGATGGAGAATTGATTATTTAAATTAGGGAACTGCTCGCTTACATATTCTACGATCATGTCACTTTTATACCCCACCGAAAAAATAAATTGTTCAATTCCCTGCGATTGCAGGTAGTTGATAACATAATACAGGAAAGGTTTTCCAGCAACGGGCGCCATGCATTTGGGTACATTGCTAACCACCGATCTTAATCTTGTTCCAAGTCCGCCGGCTAATATAATTGCTGTATGGATCATCCGAAATATTCAGCCTCAACCAGCTGGCAAATGATGTGACCTAATAGAATATGACTTTCCTGAATACGGGGCGTATCGTTGGAGGGAACGTTCAACAGATAATCGGATAATTCTTTCATTGTGCCACCGCTTGCGCCTGTAAATGCAATTGTTGTCATTCCTTTTTCACGGGCGGTTACAAAAGCGTTGTAAATATTTTTGCTGTTACCCGATGTACTCAATCCTACCAAAACATCGCCTTTGTTGCCAATACCTTTAAGCAACCTTGAGTAGATCACATCATAACTGTAATCGTTGGCCACAGCAGTAAGATAGGATGTATTGCAATGAAGCGCTTCGGCAGGCAATGCATCTCTGTCGGTATAAAAACGGCCGCTGAATTCCGCAGCAAGATGTTGTGCATCGGCGGCGCTGCCACCATTGCCACAAAACAAAACCTTATTGCCATTTTTAAACGCCGTAACTATAATGTCAATACAATCCTGCACAGTTTTTAGTAAGTTTTCGTTTTCTAAAACTTCCTGTTTTACGTTAATAGAAGACTGCACTATATTTTTTATCTGATCCATGATATTTATTTATACACTCCAGGTGGTTAAACCGTGTTTGATGAATGAATAGTCTCTCACTACTCCTCCAAATGTATTCAATGTTTTAATAACGGCATGACGGGTATTTCCAGGGCAATAAAAGATCATAAATCCACCCCCGCCGGCGCCGCTGATTTTTCCTCCCAAAGCACCTGCATTTTTAGCGGCATTATATATTTTTTCAATATTGCTGTTGCTGATATTTGCAGCCATCATTTTTTTCTGTTCGAAACCATAATCGAGTATCACACCTATTTCGTCGAGCTTGCCCTGTAACAGAGCTTCTTTCATCATTCGGGCCTGATCCTTCAGGTGATGCATGGCTTCAATACTTTTTTCATTCTTGTTTTCTACATTCTGTACCTGCTCTTTAATAATGAGAGCACTCTCTCTGGAGGTAGCCGTAAAAAATAATACTAAATTATTTTCCAGTTCATTCAGGTACTCAGGCTTAATTCTCAACGGATTTACAATCACTTTATCTCCTGCAAATTCCATAAAGTTTACGCCGCCAAATGTAGCGGCGTATTGATCCTGTTTTCCACCAGCCAACTGCAGATCGTTGCGTTCGATATCATAAGCGTACTGTGCAATCTTATATTCATCAAGCTGCAGTTTAAGCATCTCAACAAAGGCACCAAGAATTGCCACCACCAACGTTGATGAAGTTCCAAGTCCTGATCCGGCAGGTGCATCCACAAAGGTTGAAAGCCTGAAACCGGGAATTTGACTGGCGTGATCTTTTTGAATACGGTTATAAACTCCTTTTAACAGATCCAGTGTACCGTCAATAGGCAACTTGGGAAGCAGGTCGAACTCCTGTTTTTCATTTCTGTCTAAAGCCTCAACAATAATTCTATTTTCGTTGAGTGGTTCGATGGAAGCGTAAGCCGAAAGAGATATGGTTGTATTTAAAACAGCACCGCCAAATTGGTCGCTGTACGGACTTACATCTGTTCCGCCTCCGGCCAATCCAATTCGTAATGGTGCTTTACTTCTGTAGATCATGTAAAAATATTAATGCCGCAATTTATGCCGATTATGCGGATTTTTTATCCATTGCTGTTCACTATCGGCACAATACCATCTAATTCTGTTAAATAAAGAAAAGATGGTATTACTTACTATTAGACAGTTCTATGATATTTTCCACCATTTTTGTCCAGCTTAGTTTTTTCTTTTCTTCCAGAATGTGTGGCATAAAATGGCTTTCACCCTTTTCAAAAAACTCAATTATTTTTTCTGCTAAAGATTCTGCATTGGGTTCAGCAACCAATCCGGCTTTATTATCGGGCACCATTGCTGGTAAGCCGCCCACATTGGTTACTATCATGGGTTTTTCAAAATGATAGGCCAGTGGGGTAACACCACTTTGGGTAGCATTGCGATAAGGTTGTATTACCACATCAGCAGCACAAAAAAAAATTTTAACTTCGGTGTCGGGAATAAAATCAGTATTTAACAGCAGGTTATCCTTTATTCCCAATTTTACAATTGATTCATCGTATGATTTCCGGTCATCATAAAATTCACCGGCAACTAACAGCTTCACAGGTGGAACATTATTTTTCGAATTTTTTATCATGCCCACAGCTTCCAGTAAAATATCCAGCCCTTTATACTTCCGGATGAAGCCAAAGAACAGCACTACCAGTTCCGAATTACTAATTCCCAATCTTTTTCTTGCGTCAACTTTATTTACTTTCTCTCCAAAATTATCATACAAAGGGTGGGGGACGAGGACAGCTTTTTTGCTTGTAGTAAATAAACGCAGATCCTTCATCACTTTTTCACTCATGGTAACAAATGCATCAACAGGTTTGATGAAATATTTGGTAAATAATTTGTCGCCGATTCTTTTTTCGTGTGGCACAATATTATCTGCTATGCTGATGATCCTGCTATGTTTATTTTTTTTGATCCTGCGGAGAATGGTCCCCAAACATGGCCCCATGAATGGAAGCCAGTAGCGGACAACTACGATGTCGGGCTTTAATGTTTTTATTTGGTTTCCAACTCTGATCCAGTTGAATGGATTGATGGAGTTAATACGGGATTGTATTTCCAACTCTAGTGGCGCAGGCTCATCAGTAAATTGAGATTTGCCCGGAAATAAAAAACCGGGGTATTGCAGCGAAAAGGAAAAGATGCTGCATTGATGGCCTTCCTGAATAAACTGTTTAGCTAACCGTTCGTTGAAAGTTGTAATTCCGCCGCCACGTAATGGGTGTGCCGGTCCGATGATTATTACTTTCATAATTATTTGTGGAGTTTATAAGCCCTGCTTGTCTTCAATCAGGTAGTTATTCCTTTCCGGCGAATTACGGGCAATCAATTCACCAATGAAGCCAGCAAGAAATAATTGCGAACCTATGACCATCAGCATTAAAGTGACAAAAAAGAGTGGCCGCTGTGTTAAACCGGTTTGATCAAAAAAGAATTTTGAGATCGTGAGGTAAAGAAAAATGCTGAAACCTGCTGCAAAACAAAGCACACCCCAAAGCCCAAAGAAGTGCATGGGTCGTTTACCGAATTTACCTACAAACATAATAGACGCCAGGTCGAGGAAACCATTTACAAAACGCTCCCAGCCAAATTTAGTAACGCCATATTTACGTGCCCTGTGCTCCACAACTTTTTCGCCTATTTTTCTGAATCCGCCCCATTTGGCGAGGATTGGTATATACCGGTGCATCTCGCCATAGATCTCTACACTTTTGATGACTTTCTTTTTGTATGCTTTCAATCCGCAGTTAAAATCATGGAGTTTGATACCGGAGCTTCGGCGTGCAGCAGCATTAAAAAGTTTTGAGGGGATATTTTTAGTCAGCGTATTATCATATCTTTTTTTCTTCCAGCCACTCACCATATCAAAACCATCTTCCACAATCATCCTTCTCAGTTCAGGAATTTCATCGGGACTATCCTGCATATCAGCATCCATGGTAATTACTACATCTCCCTGTGCTGCTTTAAACCCTTCGTTCAATGCAGCGCTCTTTCCATAATTGCGCTGAAATTTTATTCCTTTGATATTCTTATTTGCAGCAGCCAAACTACCAATTACTTTCCAGGAATCATCAGTACTGCCATCGTCGATCATAATCACTTCATAAGTGAAATTATTTGCTGCCATTACTTTTTCTATCCAGGCAGATAGTTCGGGTAATGATTCATCTTCATTAAAAAGCGGTATGACAATTGTTATATCCATTTTATTTTTTTTGGCTGATAAAGCCTGCTGTCACGGCTGTTATCAGGGCACCTAAAAAAAGATACATAAATGTAGTTATACCAAGCATCATGGGAATGAAAACTCTTTTCATTTGCTCAGTATTCTTTGCAATCTCATCAGGTGTATGATTTCCTTCCTGCAAAAGCAGTTTAGTGTTTTCTGCAAATTTTGCATCTCTTATCTGTGGATTCAGGTAGTAAAAGATAAACACAAATACTACCATGATCAATGTGGCTGCTACAAACATTTTGAAGCCTTCAGCAAAATAGGACTTAAAAGTTGCGTCAGCAGCAGCAGTCTTTTTTAAATCTAACAAGGCCCAAATAATACCTGCAGAATAAACGGTGTAAATAAAATATTGAAAATTGCTTTCAAACGGTTTTTTTAAACCGTAGTAAAAAAACATTGATAAGGCTACCATCAGGGCACCAGTCATCAAACCTTTATTTCTGGCAGAAATAGAATTCATCAGTTATTAAGTTCTAGTAAATGTTTGTTTATGATTCCGAATACTTTTCCTTTTAAAGTTTTCCCAATAAAAGGACTGTTCTTTGATTTTGATCTGATCATCTTTTCATCAAATGTAAATTCAGCGTCGGGTAAAAATAATGTTAACGAAGCAGATTCGCCTTCTTTTAATTCAGGAACAGGCAAGCCAAATATTTGCCGTGCACTTACGGTTTGCATTTTTACAAAATCTGCCACAGGCAAACCAGCGCTTGTTAAAACCGCAAACATAGATTCCAGGCTTATCATCCCCGGTTTTGCATATTCAAATTCACAGGTTTTATTATCCCAATGCTGCGGCATATGGTGCGATGCTACACAATCAATAGTACCATCCAGCAAGGCTTGCCTTAATGCCATCATATCATTGCGATTACGTAGCGGAGGATTCAGTTTTAGATTTGTGTCGTATTCTTGTAAATCTTCATCGCAAAAAAATACCTGATAGGGCGCAATTGAGCAAGTAACTTTTATCCCACTCTCTTTGGAGCGTTTTATGTACTCCAGGCTTTTTGGCGACGATACACCGGTAAAATGTATTTTACTATCTGCATAGCGGGCTAGCTTAAGGTCACGTGCCACCATCAGTTCCTCAGCCATGGTTGGTTTACCGGGCAATCCCATTTGGGTTGATATGACTCCTTCGTTCATCAGCCCGCCAGTTCCAATACTGGTATCGTCGGGAACCTGAATAACCGTTCCGTTGAATGTCTTTACATATTGAAGTGCTTTAAGTACTAACCCCGAGTTTTGAATCGAATTGATGCCATCGCCGAATGCTATCGCACCTGATTGACGCATATCGTACATTTCGGAGAGCTCTTTTCCTGCTGCATTTTTCGATACAGCTCCAATGGGATGAATCGTTTGCGTTACCTGGTTCGCTTTTTGAACAATGTATTCAACCTGCGATTTATTATCTACAACAGGACTACTGTTGGGAATCAACATTACATCCGTAAAACCGCCGGCAGAAGCAGCTTTTGCGCCGGTTTCAACACTTTCCTTTTGCTCAAACCCCGGATCACCAAAATCAGCAAAAATATCCATCCAGCCAATGCTCACATGGAGATTATCTGCCTCAATCACTTTGTCAGATTTCTCTGATATCGTTTTCGCTATTTTTTTGATTTTTCCTCCGCTGATTAAAATATCCTGTATTTGCCCATGAAAGGGAGCTGAAGGGGAGATGATGCAGGCTTGTTTAATGAGTATGTTCATTAAGGGGCGAAGTTACAGTATGTTTTTAAATAAAAAGCGATTGAAATAAACAAAATGAGGCACAAAAAAATCTCTACAAAAGTAGAGATTAGTTGTCGGGATGACAAGATTCGAACTTGCGACCCCACGCCCCCCAGACGTGTGCGCTACCGGGCTGCGCTACATCCCGAACCCAAAGCGCAAATGTAATTGCAAATAATAAGAATTCAAAAATCATGTGACAGGCATCATTCTTAATTTTGACTAAGATCATTGCAACGGTAAAATCCGCTAGGTAAGTTTGCAATAAAACCTGATGAATACAACAGGAAAACTTTTTCTCATAAAGATTGTGCATACTTTAGTTTGGGTATTCTTCAATGTTGTCATATTTTATCTTTTGTACGCTGTTGTTGCAAATAAAATTGACAAATGGGTTTGGATTGGTTTGGGCTGCTTCTTTTTGGAAGGCATTGTGTTGCTTATTTTTAAGAATTTTTGTCCGTTAACAGTGGTTGCACGTCGATATTCTGATTCACCAAAGGCCAACTTCGATATTTATTTACCCAACTGGTTAGCTAAATACAATAAACTTATTTATACCAGTTTGTTAGGAATTATTATATTGATGTTGATCTATCGTTTGCTTACAAATTGATCAATCTGTAAATACACACCTACGGCTGGTGCTTAAAATAAAAAGTGAAGAGATGCAGCATAATTCTTATAATCTGATATGAAAACCACCGAACCAATTGTATAAAAATGTTTTTGGTCTTTTTGTGGTGAGCCATTGTGATGAGTATACAATCTTTGTTAATAATTGATTGCAATGTTTTCTTTGCTTCAGTTACGAACTGAGAGTTTTCTACGTCTAAATTCAGTTCAATGCTGGCGTAGGCGCTAATGTCATTAATGTTGTAAGATCCAATCGTCATCCATTCATCATCGGCAACAGCAAGTTTACCATGCAGCACTTTGTCCTGGAATTCATAAAGTTTAATACCCTTGCGTAATAACCAGTCATAAAGCCAGCGTTCGGCATGTTTTGCCAGCATAATATCAGACTGTCCGGCTGCAATAATTTTTATAGAAACTCCGCGATTAATGGCATTGACCATTTCCCTTCTAATTAAGCGACCTGGCAAGAAGTAACTGCATAGCAGGATCACTTCATTTTTTGCGTTTCGCAACAATTCAACATAGGTATCAGAAATTTCGTTTTTTCGCCTGACCCAATCGTTGCGGCGCATCCGGACTTTGCTGGTTGTACCTGCAGGAAATGAAAAGTTGATTGTCTGCAATTCGCATGGAGTTAGCTTCATGTTTTGAGGATAACCATTCCATGTTTTCCAACACAATACGCAAAGTTGCCGGGCAATTTCACCTTCTGCAAAAACTGCAAAGTCAAGCCAGGCAGGCTTGCCGGGCAGGTCATTATACCGATCGGCTATATTCAGTCCCCCTACAAGTGCACACCTGGCGTCCACAACTGCCACTTTGTGGTGCATTCTTCTCCCAAAATAAAAATATTTGCTTTTAAACAAGGGTTCAAAAAACCTGAAATGAATACCATCGGATTTCATTTGGGTCACAAATGAACGTTTCATCACCTGCGATGCGTAGCCATCTGCCAGCAAATAAACCTGTACATTCCGCTTTACTGCATCAGTTAACGCAGCTGCCACCATTTTACCCGTTTCATCGTCATCGAAAATATAAGTTTGTATATGGATACTTTCCGTGGCTTTTTGTATCAGGTCTATAAGCATATTAAAAAATGGCTTTCCTCCACACACAAGACTTAGGCGGTTGGTTGAATTAAATTCATCTCCCGTTTGTTTTAAATACTCAGGCATTAAAACTTTCTTTTCAAATTTGAATTAAGTAACGATAGTTTTTTTACCAAAACCCGTTGCTTAATCTTTGAAAGAAAAAGAAAATGCCCCAGACTACCTGTTATAAATATCATCTTACGTTATGACAATTGTCATTTTATTCTATTCGAATAGATGATACTTTCAGTTTTCAGTTTAAAATCAATGAAATGAAAAAGTTTCTAGCCGTTTTCGATGGCTATAAATTTTCGAAAAGTACAATGGACTATGCCATTCAGCTGTCAAAGCTGCATGAGGCCGGTCTTGTTGGCGTTTTTCTGGATGATTTTATTTACCACACATACAGCTACAGCCAAATTTTTGACGAGGCTGTGGATGCTGATAACGTAATAAATAAACTGGATAAAAAAGATAAACAAAAGCGTGATAAAGCAGTTTCTGTGTTTCAGAAGGCCTGCACACAAGCCGGCGTAAACTATTCCGTTCACCGTGATGAAAATATCGCTATCCAGGAATTGAAACAGGAGAGTTTGTTTGCCGACCTAATAATTATTAATAAATCAGAAACGTTTACAAGATATAAGGAAAAACCACCGACTCATTTTATTAAAAATCTTTTGGCCGATGTTCAGTGCCCGGTTTTGGTGGTGCCGGACATGTTCAGCCCTATTGACAAAATAATTTTGTTATATGATGGAAAACCATCTTCGTTATACGCCATAAAAATGTTTAGCTATTTGCTGAAGACTTTAAAAACTTTGCCCATTGTAGTTTACACAGTTAAGGAAGATATAAGATCAAACCTTCGATTGCCGGGTCAAAAATTAATGAGAGAGTTTATCAAACGACATTATCCCGGTGCAGAGATTGTGGTTGACAAAGGAGACCCTGAGAAAAAAATAAATGGGTACCTTAAAAATCATAAAGAAAACGAACTGGTTGTAATGGGCGCCTATCGCCGCAGTGAGTTGTCGCGTTTGTTTAAAACGAGTATGGCCGATAGACTGATGAAAAGACTGGAAACACCAATTTTTATTGCACACACCTGATCTGCGTAGCCAATTTTCAGATCGTGGAATTAAAATAAATGTCATGAAACGAATTTTAGTACCAACCGATTTTTCAGCAACCGCGGAAAGGGCCTTACGCCTGGCGATGGACTTTTCATCAAAAGCAGGAGGCGCTGTCATTCTATATCACGTACACAAACCTTTGGATAATGAATTTGTTGGTACAATTGATGAAAGAGATATGTATAACAAACAAACTGAGGTCAATCTTGTGAAGAAGATGCACCGGCTTAAAAGGAAGGTTACAAAAGATACAGATGTTGTGCCGGTGTCGGCTATTTTAGGCCGGGCTCCGGTAGTTACTAATATACTTGGTTTTGCAGAGGCTAACAAGGTTGACATGATTATTATGGGCACACAAGGAGCAACCGGTTTAAAGAAAACGATAATAGGAACGGTTGCTGCAAAGATTGCCGAAAACGCAGATATACCGGTGTTGCTGGTTCCGGAAAAATATGACTGGAAAGATCCCCGGGATTTGGTGTTTGCCTGTAATTACACCAAATCGGATAAGCAGGCACTGTCATTGCTGGTTTCCATTTCAAATGCTTATGATAGTTCAGTGACATTACTGCACCTGTTAAATGCATATTTAAATGCTGAAGAAAAAGCTAAAGCAAAAACAATATTTGATACCTATGCTTATAAGATGCAAAAAGCTGCCGGCGATCAAAAACTGAAAATAAAAATGATTGAAACAGATTCGGTAATTGAAACAATGGAATCTTTGGACAAAAAAATACCGTATGATCTGATCGCTATGGTTCGCAGGCAAAAAGGGTTTTATGAGAAATTTTTCCTGGGAAGTTTTACAAAAAGTATGGCTTACATAACCAACCGGCTTTTACTCGTTATACCTGAAGATGATGAGAAAGTATCTGTAAAAAAGAATGGTCGTAATGAGATCGCTATTCCTTCAAAATCAAATTTACAGATAGAAAAAATTATTAAAAAGAAAAAAAGATAAATTCTAAAATAGATCAGAGATGAAAAAAATACTTGTAGCAACAGATTTTTCGGAAGCGGCAAGAAATGCGCTTGACTACGCAGCATTGATGGCAAAATCTTTTGATGGCAGTATTGTTCTGCTTCATTCTTTTTTGCTTCCGGTGCCGGTTGGTGATATGCCAGGCTATATTCCGGTTTCCTTTGCTGAAGTACAAGAAGAAAACGAGGCTCTTATTCAACGTGAGTTAGAATACCTGTCTGCGAAACACAGTGTGCCTGCCGATGGTTATGTGAGAACTGGAACCGCTTCGGGTGAAATAAACAATGTTGCAAACGATATAGACGCTGACCTTGTCATTATGGGCATGAAAGGTGCCGGAAAAACCGGCGGTATTTTTGGCAGTACGGTGATTGCAGCCATTCGAAGTTCAAAAAGACCGTTACTGATTATTCCCGAAACTGCACACTATAGCCCGGTAAAAAATATATGCTTTGCAGCAGATTTTGGTAAATGGCCTGCCTCCGACGATAGTAGAATACTGGTAGATTTTGTAAACCATTACAAAGCGATTTTAAAAATTCTGCATGTGCAAAAGGATGCTGTTTTGATGAATACCGACGAGGTTTCGGGAAAAATAAGAGCAAGTTTAATCTTTGAAAAACTGAATCATAGCTTTCATACTATCATTAACGAAACCGTAGAAAGCGGCCTCGATGAGTTTATTGCAGAAAACCCGGTTGATATGCTGGTAATGGTTTCCCATCATCATAATCTTTTTGAAAGGCTGTTTGGTAAAGTTCACACTAAATTAATGGCCTACCAAACCCGGCTTCCCCTGCTGGTTTTACATGACTAGCCGTTTTTTTTACTGACGAAATTCATATTTTGGATTGACAGAAATCCTTGTTTTTAAGCCAGGAGCAACCTTACATTTATTTTGTAAAAATTATTATTCACTTAAAAACAAAGGAGGCTGACATGACAACAAAAACATTAATCAGAACAGGTGATTTAATACCATCTGTTTTTGGGGATTTTATGAAACCCTGGAATAATTGGTTTGATGCAAACAATGGCGGCAGTGTATGGAACAATATGCTTACAGTACCAGCCGTAAACATTGTGGAGGAAAAAAATGAGTTTAAAATTTCGCTGGCTGTACCGGGTATGAAGAAGAGCGATTTTCAGATTGATCTGGAAGGCGATATGCTGCACATCAGTGCCGAAAAGGAGGAAGAAAAGGAAACGGATGATAAAAAGTTCACTCGAAAAGAGTATAGCTACACTTCTTTCAGCCGCAGTTTTACGATTCCCGAAGGAACAAAAATTGACAAGATTGATGCCAAGTATGAAGATGGAGTTTTGAAACTTACACTCCCCAAAACCGAAGAAACCAAGAAACTGGCGGCAAAACATATTGCCGTGAAATAAACAGATAACACACCTGTTTTATTCCCCGTTGCTGAGAACAACGGGGATTTTTTTTATTATTTATAATGGGATAGTAATGGAGGTTGCAATTACCTTGTTTCCTGCCTTCCGGTCAATTCTTTTATTTTTATCCGGTACATGATCAGTTTTTTCCGGTTGTTGTCGTCAATGCCCGACACAACAGCGTGCTGATGGGGATGTATTGCACAGCCTGTCATCAAGGTAAAATCATTTTCAGACATTTTTTCTCTGGCCTTT
Source organism: Sphingobacteriales bacterium (assembly GCA_024642285.1). Lineage (GTDB taxonomy): Bacteria > Bacteroidota > Bacteroidia > Chitinophagales > Chitinophagaceae > Ferruginibacter. Next base: position 13,779 of record JAHEBJ010000020.1, on the reverse strand, counting down.
TCAGCCTCCTTCTTTTCAAGTTCTTCAAATTCTCCATAAACTAAAACCGATTTCCAGTTAAACATATCGGTAAGCGTGTCAACCTCAAAACAAACATTAGGGTTTTTACGGAGCATACGTAGTTTTTTTCCAATATTGGTTTGGCCGTAAATATATCTACCGTCGTACAAATAAGTAACAGGAACTATGTACGGTATTTCACCATCCGTACACGACAACCTGCCAAGAATCTGGCTTGATAACAGGTTCTTTATTTCGCTTTCGGTTAAATCTCTGATCATAGTCTTTTTATAATAGATAAAGTTATTACTTGAGGGTTAGTCAATTAATGATGATAATCACTGCCGGGTATAACTTTTCTCATCTTATAGAAGCAAAAACAAAAGTATTTTACAGTATCAACTTCCAGCTTTAGATAAGAAAACACAGAGACCTTTAAGCTGCCGGTTGTTGATAAGAATCTGGAAATTTTAACCATAAAGAACCAGAACAGGGCGAGGGGCTTCAGCTAATAAAACCTTTTTAGAAATAGGTACAATGAAATTAGGAACAAACGATAGCAGTTGGACAAAAATAAAATCACAGGCAGTGTGGTTGGTAACGCTATTTGTTTTGTTGGCAGGCTATCAATACCTGAGAGAAACTATTGTTTTAATACTGACTAAATTGTACGAAATATTTATTCAACAAAAATTGAATACCGGATGATCATTCAAATTCATGATACTAAAACCATAGCTGATTTACAAGAAAAATTTAGCCAGTTTTTTCCTTTTTTGAAAATCGAGTTTTATGATCAACCTCATCACTGGTACGAAGAATCACCAGAAAAAACAGCCTATGGGGCAAGTTATAAAATTGGCGATATAAGAAAACAACATGATCATGGTGATCTGGAAATCCATTCCTGGTATCGCACAGGCGATCTGGAGCAAAGCTTTAGCAAGAAATTTGATCTAAATGTTCAGGTTTTCAGGTTACATGGTGAAAACTGGGTGCAAACGGCTGGGACAGATAAATTTACTCTTAAAGAGCAAAATGAAATTGCCCGGCAGGCAACAATTGACAGCAGACCGGTTAGCGATTCGAGAACAGAAAAAAACAACCTATTCTAGTTTTTCTCTTTGTTTTTATAAACAAAGAGTTACTACCAGCTTTTCAATTCGTTTTTTGTAAAAGTATACTCAGGTGTTTGTATAAACAGGTCATCGTTTACTTCATACCAGGGAGAAAGTTCAGGGTTTGTGGGATTAACCAGCACATGAATATCCTGTGCCGGCATATAACTTTGTGCAAGCAGAAATATTTTTTCTCCTTTAGTATTTGAAGCCACATCCATAACAATGACAGCATGCCCGGGAAACCCGCCACGGATAATAACATCGCCGGGCTGGATATTTTTAAAAAATGTAACAGGCTTTAACTGTTTGGCAAGCGAAGCGCTGCCACACATACCAAAAACTCTTTTCAGATAGGAGCTTAAATGCGTTGGGGTAAAAGGAGCAGCAAAAGGGTAGGCTTTTTTATTGTGGTCGTAAAAAACGATCTTTTCATAATCTTTTTGTTCAAATAAATATTCAGCTCTCAGGCGCATTACCGCATCTGCACACTGTTGAAGATCGGCATTGCCAATCGAAATATCCAATACAGCATACTGTGCAAATTGATTTCGTTTTGGCTGTCCGTTATACAAATAAACCGTGTTATCTTTTTTGAGTTTAACATTGCGAAGAAAAATGGTAAAGCTCCCCTGAGAGGCATTTTGCCTTCGAAATCCTGCGGGTAGGATAATAGATCCAATTCCTTGTTTTATGTTCCCTGGTTTGTTCTCGTAAACAGTCGTAGCTGTGGTTAAAGGGGTTGGCGTTTGACCGCAGGTAACTACTACAAACTGAAGAAGTATTAATTTGAATAGCTGTACCATAACTGAGTTTAGATACAGATGCCGGGAGGTTGCAATTCCACATAAACAAAACGTTAAAGAAAAAACTGCATTGTCAGAAAAGGAGTAAAGATTGTTTTTTTATTTTGGAAGTTCAATAAAAACCTTTGTGCCTTTTCGCTTTTCGCTGCTGATTTTAATTTTAGCATTCATCATTTTAATAAGGTCCTTGATAATTAAATAACCAAGTCCGTTTCCTTTTTTATTGTCCACGTTGGCCGATGAAATGATAAATTGATCGGCAAGAATATTCTTGATCTGCTCAGCTGTCATACCTTCACCTTCATCCTCAACTGATACTATAAAGTTTTTATCAGTTTCTTCAACATCCACGATTACTTTTCCTTCTTCAGAAAAATGAATAGCATTGGTAATCAGATTATAAACAAGAATCTTTAACGGCTCATAAAACTGTGTGATCACTAAATCCTGTTTTACTGAGTTGATCAGCTTTAAATTTTTCTGATTTGCCATTGAGTTTAAAATTCCGAATATTTGCTGTACCATATCATATAACTTAAACTCCTCTTTTGCGAGTCTCCTGTTTTCATTCTGGTACTTTATCCAATTAAGGATATTGGTAGATAAGAGCTGCAGCTCTTTTGAAGTGGTTGTTATTTCTTTAATCGTTTCGTCTTTCAAATCTTCATTCATCAGGTTTTTCTTTTCCAATAAATTTTTTCCGGCAACATTTAGAAACTTCAAAGGTGTTATAATATCGTGACTGATTATGGAGATCAGGCGTGTGTTAATGCTGTTGTTTTTTTCCAGCACAATGTTTTTTTGCTGCAGTTCATTTGTTTTATCATCAACCTGTTGCTCCAGGTTTTTCTGCCTTCGCTCAAACTGTCTGGTTCTTATCTTGGCTATTAAATACACTATTGCAGCTATTGCGCAAAATATCAATAAGTACAACCACCATTGGTTGTACCACTGCTTCTCAATTGTAAACTCCACTATTTTGTATGAATAATTCCCAATTCCAAATCCGTTTAGTTTTCTTATACGCAATACATATTTACCGGCAGGCAGGTTACTAAAATAAATACGGTCGTTGTCGGCAGCAATTAGTTTTTTCCAGTGCATCGTATCATTCAACTGGTAGTCGATATAAATATTTTCCTTATTGCACCAGGCTGAGTAGCTAAGCTTAATTGAAATTTCCTTAATAGCTGACGGAAGTTTTACATATTTAATTGAATCGGGGTTTACATATTTGTTATCTACTAAAATTTCATCAATGTAAATATTTCCCTCTGGCAAAAGTGGCTTTGCAGTAAGCGGGTTTACCCAAAGAAGGCCATCCATCGTAGGAAAAGAAAGGGTTTTATCTTTTAGTTCAATTGCACAAGGTGTACAACCTCCATTCAATTCAGTCATCTCTATACCGTCTTTCCTCCCAAAATAATGGTAATAAATTGGTGTGATACCGTTTTCAAAATGTGCAATAATCTCATCGATTTTTACTTTAAATAACCCCCTGTTTGTACTAATCCAGCAGAAGCCAAAATCGTCAAGCACAAAACAGTGGCAATATTGAAGAAAACCATTTTTGTCAACCGGCATTTCCTTTATCACACCATTTTTGTATACGAAATAGCCAAAACCATAACTTCCCCAAAAAATATAATCTTTATATTTCCAAATACTGCCATAGCATGCGTTTTGTGTGCTGTGAATAGTGTCTAATTTATTATTGGAAGTATTAAAGCGAAGCAATCCGCTGCAGCCTGCCACTGCCAATATTCCCGGACTTATTTCCTTAAAGTCGTAGGTGTTAAGGTTTGGAATTCCTTTGGGATATTCGTAATGGTAGGCTATACTGTCACCTTGTAAAATTCCTATACCGATATTGTTTGCGAGGTAGGTTTTCGATCCAGTTTCCAGCACCTGGGTTGTCAGTTTTATTTTTTCAAATGTGGTTGTAAAACCGGTGGTCTTGTTAAATTGATGAAAATAATTTTCACCCGATTTTGCATCCTGTGCATTGTACCATAGCAGATTGCTGTTATCAGTATACGAAATGCGGTTTGAAAATTTTCCCTTAATGGGTAAACTTACAGGTGCTGAGTTAGCTTTGCCAACAATATCACCTTCGTTAGTTAAAATATTGCCATCGTCAAGTAAAATCTGCGAAAAATAGGCATTCTTGCTTTTTGGATTAGCATTTTCTCTTTTTTTCGGCAATACCAGATCCTGGCTAATAACTAGTATTCCCGTGGATTCAGTACCCAAAAACAACAATTTATTTTTCTCAGTATATTCCACCGCAGAAATGTTTGCATCAACGGGAACAATGTCTGTTACAAGACTTGCCGTAATACTGCCACCCGAATAGTCCATCGCCCAGGCCTTGTTAGCACTGATAATTATAGGTTTCATCATCCCTGTTTTCCAAAATAGTTTTCTGGCGCCGCTATTCAGATTTAGAAGTTCTGTATCATCTGCTTTTAATCCGGCAGCACTAAGGGTGAAATTATTAGTGTTAATTGAATAGGCCTGTTGATCGGTATCTACCAAAAAACAAGTGTTATTGATTTTAAAAACAGTGCTTACCTGACCTTTTTTTAATGGAAGCTCAACAGGGCTTTTAAAGTGTAAGGAATACAGGTAAATACTGTTTTGGTAAAGTATGAGACAGGATGTATCGCTGAGGCAGATAATTTTCTCAATAGGGCTGGAGAATGCCGGATCTGTTTTTATTTTAGCATTAAAAAAAGTATCAGAAACAGCAATAAAATAATAATTAATAAATGAATTGCTCAGCCAGGCCGGTTTCCATAATACCGGTTTGTTTTTTTTAACTGCAAAAATATTTCCACTGCCATCCGAAATAAAAATACTGCCAGCATTATTCTTAACAGCATAAATGGATTTCTCAGGAGCCATCGGCGAAATCTTTTCTTTACTGTAAGAATAAAAATCAACACCATTAAATCTCACCAATCCACCTTCGGTTATGATCCACAAAAAACCTGTATTGTCGTCCCATTGCATGCCTCTTATCAAATTGGATGGCAGGCCATTTTCGGTGGTATATTCATGTGCCTGGTAACTGGCAGGGTTTTGAGCCCAGCTTTGTAACACAAAAAAAACTGTGGCAATTAAGAAAGTGAATAATTTTTGCATAGCAGATTATTCAACAATTTACTGCTAAATATTAATAGTTTACGCTATAGAGTGTGGCCAGTTCGGTAAGTTCTTTAACATTGCCCGCATTTGTCTTTTCAAATATCCGGGTCTTAACGGTGGAGATGGTGTTCATTTTCAGGTTGAGTGTTTGAGAAATTTCTTTAGTTCCAAACCCTTTTAAGACATAGTGCAGAATTTCAAGTTCTCGTGGAGCAAGAGTAGCAAATGGGTTTCCTTTGAATGACTGCATTTCGTTGGTTCTTTCCACTTCTTCATTGCTAAGGAATTTATTGAGGCATTCAATTATTTCTTCTTCGCCAACCGATTTGGACAGATAAAATTTGATACCATATTGTTTCAGTGCTTCGCCATAAACTTCAGCAGGCTGCATTGAAAAGATCATGATCTTCATATCAGGATAAAGCCTCCTGATATTAGGAATAATTTCCAACGAACTCCCGTCGGAAAGGATGATATCCAGTATCAGATGAGTAAATCTTTTCTTTACCAGCTCCCTCATCAATTCATTACAGGAACCGGCTTCGCTGATATCCGAATAATGGAGATTAAGTTGAATGTTTAATTTTAATCCCTTTCGGATCATGCTGTGATCGTCTACAATTAAAATAACTGGCTGCATATCTGTTCTCATCTGATTATCTAATTATCATAACGGTTCCCTTAAAAATCTGGTTACGTGGGTCATTTAATTTTATGACGTATACATAGGCTCCATTTGGCTGCTGTACTCCTTTATAACTGCCATCCCATGGATTAGCGGAATAATTCTTTACCACATAGATCATCTCTCCATACCTGTTTAAAACCGTTACTAACGCATTTGGATAGGCTACAAGAGCAGGTATCATCCATTTGTCATTTAAATTATCGCCATTTGGCGTAAAGGAATTTGGTATGTACAATTCCGGAATTATTTTTACCAATACATCATCAGTCGACGAGCAATGCGTAGTTACGTTTTCGGCTTTTAAAGTATAGGTAGTATTTGTAAGCGGTCTCGCCAGTGGTTGTAATATATTGGCATCATTTAATCCTGTTGATGGCGTCCACAAATAACTGTAGTTTGCCGGTGGATTTACCGATGCATTAAGAATTACCGAATTTCCACCTATAATATTTTTGTCGGGGCCTGCATTTACAACCGGCATTGCATTTACAACCAGTATATCATTTACAACCGAAGATTTGCAGCCTCCATTTCCGGTTACAATTAAACTTACAGGATAATTACCTGCTGTATTATAAGTACGGAAAAATGGTGGGGCAGAAGTACCTGTTCCATTTCCAAAATTCCAATCCCATGCAGTTATTCCTGCAGCAGCCGAAGAAAATAAAATAGGCGTTGTTTCGCAGGCGGTGTCTTTAGCTATGCTGAAAGACGCCACGGGTAACAAATTAACAGCAGGAATAATGGTAATACTAGTATCAGATTTACAGCCTGATGCACTGGTCACAACATGTTTTACCGAAATATTAGATTGTGCTGTTGTATATGTATGGGTTGTTGTATTTCCAGCCATTGTGTTCAAAGTATTGCCGTCGCCAAAATCCCAATACCAGTTTGATCCGGGTGCAGGGGCATAGCTTGATGTAAATGTTATGGGAGTGCCCGTGCATAAATTACCAGCATAACTGAATGAGGTTAGTGGTTTCGGAGCAATGGTTATTGTTCTTCGAATAGTGTCACTGATACATCCCAATGCCGATGTTGTAACCAGCGAAATGCTATAAGTGCCTGCTGCAGCATAGGTTTTATAAAAGTTGCCACTATTGTTTCTTACGAGTGTATTCCCGTCGCCAAAATCATATCTCCAGCTGCTTATCATACCGCTTGTAATAAAAGAGGTATCAGAAATTAAAACCGAATCGGACAGACAAATCGGGCTGTTTGCACCAAAATTGGCAATTGGGTCTGGTGAAATTGTAATTGTTTTTGTTGTATCACCTATACATCCTTCTGCAGTATAAATGCGGTAACGGATATTTTGAACGCCTGCTGTTGTAAATTTCTTTTTTGCATCAATGGTTGTTTGCGTAGTGGCGTCATCAAAGTTCCACAAATAGCCGGTGATATTAAATATGCCGGGCGGAACTACATGGGTAAAGTAAACTGTATCTCTGAGGCAATTGGTAATACCGTTTGTAAAATCAGTAAGTGGTTTTGCAGATATAGAAACTGTTTGCCTTGAAGTATCGCTTTTGCAACCCATATTTGATGTGGTTACTAAAGTAATAGTGTAGGTGCCCGGTAATAAATACCGGTAATAAAAATTAGTATTAGTAGTTCTCACCAAAGTATTACCATCTCCAAAATTATATTCCCAGTTGCTAATAGAACCAGCAACAATAGATGATGTATCACTCACCAGCACTGAATCTACACAAATAGCAGAAGTTACACCCAGCCTGGCTATTGGGTTTTCAGAGATTGTCATTGTTTTTGTTGTATCGCCGGTACATCCCTCAACCGTAAAAATGCGATAACGGATATTTTGAACACCAGCAGTTGTAAATTTCTTCCTGGCGTTGATGGTTGTTTGCGTAGTGGCATCATCAAAATTCCAAAGGTAGCCGGTTATATTAAAAACACCTGGAGGTGGAATATGTGTAAAGTCAATTGTATCACTTAAACAGTTAAGCGCAGAAATTGAAAAATCTGAAAGCGGCTTGTCGTTAACGATAACTGTTCTACTGAAAGTATCACTGATGCAGCCCATATCAGACACAGTAACCAGTGAAATGATAAACGAACCAGGTGAATTATAAGTATGATAGAAAGGTGTGTTGGTCGTTCTCACCAAAGTATTTCCATCACCGAAATTATAACGCCAGCTGTTGATGCTGCCTATGCTGATAGAAGATGTGTCGGTAATTAGCACCGAATCGCCAATACAAATATTATTGGTTGTGCCAAACAGCGAAACTGGTTTTGCAAAAACATTTACAGTTTTAAATGCAGTATCACTAAAGCAGCCGTTGTTTGAAACGGTAACCAGGCTGATGGTGTAAGTGCCGGGTAAAGTGTAAGTGTGATAAAAATTTGTGTTGGTTGATCTCACCAGGGTATTGCCATCACCAAAGGCGTAACGCCAATTGGTGATGGTACCTGTTGCAATGGAGGATGTATCGGAAATTAAAACGGAATCGCCGGCGCAAGTAGTTGGAACAACTCCCATAACTGCTGTTGGCGACGGAGAAATAGTTAAGAGCTTTGTTGTATCACCTACACAACCATTATCAGCATAAATGCGATACCGTACATTTTGCGGACCGGCGGTTGCAAAAAGCTTAACAGCATTTACAGTATTTTGTGTTGATGCGTCGTCAAAATTCCATAAATAATTTATGATGTTGTAAGGTGCCGGAACCGAAGTGCCGGTAAAGAAAACAGTATCTTTTAAACAGGTAGCTGACGAAATAGAAAAATCGGCTACGGGTCCCTGTAAAACTATAATTTCAATATTAAATGTTTCTTCAGTATTGCAATTATCTATAGTTGGCGATTGGTAAGTAACCGGCAGGTAATAAGTGCCCGGTGTTGATATTACAAAATCCTGTTGAAGGGTGTATGTATAATACGTTCTGAAATTAATAATCTCTGTTGCAACGGGAACGGGATTTGCGATAATGGAATCTGTGTTAGGTGTCATGTTAGCTACCTGGCTCAGCTTCCAGTGAATATTCGTAAGTGGGTAGGCTGTTTTTATGGAAACCCTGAATGGGGTTGTTTTACAGGTAAATGAATCCGGTGCGCTTATCGTACTGTTTGTATTTTTTATTTGACCGATGGCATTTAGGTTATTGATATTAGTACCTACATTGTAACCATAGCTCTCGAAATAACCTATGCCATAAACAATGGCGGTAAAGGTCGAATCGCTGGTAATGGTATGCTGCATCGGCAAGTTTGAAAGATTTGCAAATGCAACAGAATAAGCGGGATTGTTTGGATGAACTTTAACCCGTGCAGCCGGTACCGGCGCTCCATCAACACGTAGTGAAGTCAGACCGGCAGTTGGTAAAGTAATATTACTATAAACATAATCAATACCAAATTTGTCTGAAGTATAGAACAGTACTGATTTTTGGCCCTGTTCAATCGGGCTCAGGTATATCATTTCCGGGTCACCGTATTGGTTGTTCTGATAATTCCAGCACTGGTTTTTATTGGGTGTATACTGAGAAACTAAAATGGGCTTATCGGAAGTATAATAATCACCGCCTGTAGAATCCATGTACTCGTAAAAGAAATTATTAATCAAACCTGTCATAGGCACTCCGTTTCGGAGTACTACGGTACTGGGGTCCTGCACGCAAATCCGATAATAGTTTCTAAAAGATGAGTTGATATTGGTACTGGTATTATTAAGTACATGATGGGTAAGGTATTTTGTTCCCCAGGCCTGTGCCGGAAAAATTTGCTGCTGCATAAATTCACCGCCATCACCACGGCAAAGCCTTATACCGCCTGAGCCGGAAAAAAGCCCGATAGGATGACAGATATTATCATTCCCGGCAACTGAAACTACCTTGCTACCAGTCATATCTTTACTGCATAGGGCATAATTGGTGGTATTGAATGGACCAGCTTTTCCAAAAACGCTATAGGTTTCTCCTTTGTTAAGGTTAATGGTATAGGTTTGGCCGGGTAACCAACCGTTTTTAGTGCTGTCAGATGGTGTAATCTCAACCCTTGTATTATCTTCGGTAGCTACTACATAAAACCAGGAATACCATTCTGGTGGGTTGCTTTGAGAAGTGGTTTGGTAATAATTAACCGAAAAATATTTATATCCCCAGGTTTCAACAGGCATCAGCATAGTTGCGCCCGAGTACATTAGTGCATACACGTGAGCATATACAGCAACAGGTACATCGCTGACAATATGAATCCCTTTGGTAGAAAGTCCGTCGGTTAATATCCTTGCATCGTTTGGTCCTGATTTTGGGATGAATATTGTTGCATTAACAGTATTGGCCGGAATATTAAGTGTTTGTGTCCAACCTGTAGAATTTACCGAAACAGTAACTGTTGCAGCCTGTACAGTACTTATATATAAGGCAAGTTCCTGTTGGTTAACGGGGGGATCATTAAAGAACCCGTAATTGAAACCATATCCCAACCAAAATTCATTTCCCCGGTTCGATTTATTTTGACCCGTCGCAGTAAAGTTGTAAATTAGAGCGATTATTAATATGGGAATGATTCTTCTCATGCAGATTTTTTCAGACTACAATATTCTCCAATTTAAATAAAGGAACTGATAGAATTAATTCTACAAAATTAGTTTTTTTAATTTGGTAATATTGCCAACGTTTTATACCATAACTAAACTGTTTTACAAATGAACAAGCTCCACTTAAAGAAATTTTATTTTCTTCTGATTGTAATGCTGGTGTCTGTTTCCGCTGTTTTTGCACAGGGATACAATACGACCAACTGGAAATTCAGCAATCCTAAACAATTTGGATTTACTGTGCTGGATGTAGATTATTTTGATAATAACAATGTAATTGCCGTAGGTTCTGATGGCGGTATTGCAAAATCTGCCGATGGGGGTCGCAACTGGACATACGGTATTTTTTCACATCTTACATCAGCTAGTTTGTTGGCAAAAGCCTCGTTTTACGATGTTCATTATGTAACCTCAAGTGTTGTATATGCTGTAGGAAGTTTAGGCGCTATGGCAAAATCAACAGATGGTGGTGCTACGTGGAGCTTTGTAACTACACCACTTTATCCTGCTTCTAAAATTATTTATTCCTGCTGGTTCTTAGATGCCAATAAGGGATATATTGGAGGTGAGGTTAATAATGCGGCAGACTCTCTCCCTAAATTATATGTTACTTTAAACGGAGGTGCAACTTGGGATTCAATTACACCACCGGCTGTTAACGGTGTTTCCCGTGTTGGTTATATTAATAATCCATTAATCCCCTCCGTGTTATGGCCTGTAGATGCAAAAATGAAATCTATACAGCGCATTGAATTTATAAACGACTCTACTGGATATATTTGCGGTTCAAGTGCAGGGGGTGTAACTTTCTTTCCCCCAGTAAGCTTAAGGGCAACCAGTGCTACAGTCTGCACACCACTTACTACATTCCTTACATCGGGTTCATTTAGTGCAAGTTTGGTGTGGAAATTTAAAAGCGGTGTTCTTACTGATTATTCAATCAGTAAAGAGCGGCTTGGTTATACCGGTATAAATACAAATACCATAACTTGTAATACATCATTTGCAACTATTACGCCCATTACACAAACATACAGGGCAATGAATGTTATTAATGATTCCACTGTTGTGATCATGTCATTTAATAATAATACAGTTGTAAAAATAAACACCGGAGTAAATGACAGTACTGCCAATGTTAATGCCCCTGGAATGTTTGAAAAGGGAAAATATGAAGTTCTGAATTTTCCTTTCCCTCCAACACAAGGGCCTAATGCGGGGCCGTCAATTCCAACTCCACAGGTATTATCGGCTTCAAATCCCTACCAGATAAAGAGAACAAGTGCAGGAACTTTGATAGCCAATGGAAATTTTGGCCGCATGTTTACATCTGTTGATACAGGCAGAAACTGGGTACAGGCAGCTTCTTTACCGCAAGGTCAGAATTATAGTAATGATGCGGTTTGGGCACTTGATATTGCACCAAACGGCAGATTTTTAAGCATGGGTGCTTACGGAGTTACTGCTGATAGTTTGCCCGGTTCTTCATGGTTCAGTAATTATTTAGCAGTACCTCATGATGCAGGTTATAATGATATGGAATTTGCAGATTGTAATAATGGAATAGCAGCCGGGGGGGCAAGTATTACTGCAACTACCGATGGAGGAGCTACCTGGATAGACAATAAGAATTTGGTATTGGAAGCACTTTTTGCAAATATCACTTCTGTAACTTATCCAAATCCAACTAAAGTTTATTTTACAACCAATATTGGTAATATATACAGCTCGGCTAATCAGGGTGCAAATATAAGCCCGGTTTTTGGTGAGCCTACTACGCAGGTAAATGATCTGGCGTCAATTGGTAACGACAGCTTATGGGCATGTGGTGCTTTTGGTTTTTCGGCGCCTACTGCTTCAAGATCCGCTGCCATATTCAGGTCTTTCGATAATGGGGCAAATTGGGATACGGTAAAAGTTGGCCCGCTTGGCAGTACCTTCTTTACATTCAACAAAATTGTAATGCCAACCCGCTTAATTGGTTACGCAGCTGGTAATAAAAACAATATTTGGAAAACTATTGATGGAGGTGCAACATGGACTGATATCAGTCCGGTTCCTTCTTTAAGTGCGAATATGAGCTTTACTGGTCTTCAGGCTTTAAATAAAGACACTGTTTTTGCATGTGGAAACGGTTTCCCTGCAAAAGTTATTTACCGTACAACAGACGGTGGAGCTACCTGGGTTGACGTTACCGGCAACCTTACTTCGCTTGGGGGTGGAAATATTAACGGCATTAACATGCATGATGTTAACAATGGTTATGCCTTTTCGCCTGGTGGTTATTTATTTATTACCAATAACAGTGGCGCATCATGGACTTTGGATATAGCCCCTACCTCAAACCTGTTTACAACAGCTGCTTTTGTTCCAAAAACAGTTGGACCGGGAGTTTCAATGGCTAATCGTAAAATGTTTGTAACAGGAGTAAATGCTGGTTTTGGTGCTACTGGTGCACCTTTGATGGAGTATGGTAATCCGGCTAATACTGTTGTTAACTCCACAGAAGTGATTGTTAATTCTTCCTGTACTTCACCAAACGGCGGAAGTATTACCATAAATGCTACGGGTGGAATTGCACCATATATGTATCAACTGGATGCCAGACCATTCCAGGCATCAAATGTTTTCAGTGGTTTGACAGCGGGTACATATAATATTACAATAGTTGATTCTTATTGCGGAACACTTACTAAATCTGTAACTATAACGCAGACCAATGACCAGGTATTGAATGTAACTCCGGCCATCGTGGTTGCTTGTGCAGGTTCTCCCATTCAATTAACTGCTTCGGGCAATTCAGCCAGTTATTCATGGTCACCAACAACTGGATTATCAAATCCTAACATAGCAAATCCAATTGCAACGATTAATACGTCAACAATATATACTGTTACAGGTACTTTGAACAATTGTACGGCTACTGGTTTATCGGTTATTACAATTGTTCCTGTTCCTACTGTTAACCAGCCAACAAATGATACAGTATGTAATGGTGCTTTATATTCTAAAACCTTCACCGGATCAGTTCCTGGAACGGTTTATAATTGGACAAATAGTAATGTCACCATTGGATTAGGAGCCAGTGGTTCGGGTAATCTGAACTTTACAGCTACCAATACTACGACAGCTCCAATTACAGGAAATATAACGGTAACGCCAGTATATACTAGTAGTGGTACAACCTGTACAGGTACCCCCCGTACATTTACTATTACTGTTAATCCAAGTGGTCAGGTAAATCAGGTTCCCAATCAGGTAGTTTGTCAAGGTCAGCCTACGAATGCTGTTAACTTTACGAGCACTGTACCGGGCACTGTCTTTACCTGGTCAAATAATAATACTTTAATTGGGCTGGCGGCTTTAGGTCAGGGAAATATAGCCTCATTTATTGCCCAGAACCCAACTTCAGTGCAGCAGGTAGCTACCATTACAGTAACGCCAAGC